>NZ_LR881183.1:0-674176 GCF_904067545.1 Thermococcus camini
TTGATTCCGTATTTCCCGGCAGATCCTCTCGTATTCGGCCGGCTTCCCCACCATCAGGGCTTCCCTGAGGGCACGGGCGCAGAGCATCCCGAAGACTATTCCCCCTGCGGTGGTCGGTTTTATCTGCAGCGCCGCGTCCCCGAGCAGTGCCACGTTACCCCTCACCCAGGGTTTTCTGATTCCAAGTCCCACCGTTCCGGCCTTGAACTCAACTATCGACGTCGGCTTGAGCATCCTCACCCTGAGGAAGCGGTTGAGGGCCTCGATGCTCCCGAGGGTTCCGACCCTCGCCAGCCCCTCGTTCACCGGCGCCACCCACATGAAGAAATCCTCGTTCATGTCCTTGTTCACCCAGACCTCAACGAAATCCTCCCTGAACTCTCCAACGACCTCTACTTCATAGCCGCTCAGGAACTCCGCGTCCGTCCTGGCCCCGATAGCTTTGGCAACGGAACTGTTAACGCCGTCCGCCCCAACGTAGAAGCTTGCCTCAACTTCGAGGGTCTCTCCCAGGTGCTGGAGTACCGCCTTCCCGTTCCTGAACCCCTTGAAAGTCGTCGCCATGTAGTAATCCACGCCCCTCCGGGCGGCCCTTTCGGCCAGGCTCTTCTCCAGGGCTTTCCTGTCCACCAGGTATGCCTGGGGGGTCTTCCTCTCTATCTCAAAGCTCTGGATCCGTGAGTAGAAGGCCGCACCGCGGAGTTCGTTGAGAACGGCATCCTCGGGAAGGCCCAGCCTCTCGTAGTTCGCCGCTCCGATGATGCCCGTGCAGGCTTTACCTCCAAACGCACCCTTCTTCTCGACTACAGCGACTCTGAAGTCCCTGGCGAGCAGGTTCGCAAGGTAGTTGCCCGCGGGCCCGCCACCAATGATGAGAACATCGTACTTCATCCTCACCCCTCGTTCGAAGTAGTTTTTAAACCCTAAAAACCTAACCTTCCCGGTGAGTGGGGTGAAGGTTCTCATAACCGGTTTTGAACCCTTTGGGGGAGAGGAGATAAACCCGTCATGGAAGGCAGTTGAACGGCTTCCTGAGGAAATTGGGGGGGCGAAGATAGTTAAGCGCAGGCTGCCGGTGACCTTCAGGGGCGTCAGAGAGATTCTGCCGAGGCTGATTGTCAAGGAGAGTCCGGACGTGGTTATCCTGACGGGCCAGGCCGGAGGGAGGCCGAACATAACCGTCGAGCGCGTTGCGATAAACGTCATGGACAGCACGATGCCCGATAACGAGGGGTTTGCCCCGGAAGATGAGCCAGTATTTGAGGGCGCTCCTGCCGCGTACTTTGCGACCCTCCCGGTAAAGGCCATCGTTGCTGCCCTTAGGGGGGAGAACATACCGGCAGCGGTCTCCAACACTGCAGGAACGTACGTCTGCAACGCTGCCATGTTCACGGCGCTCCACACGATAGCCGTCGCTGGAATGGAAACCAGGGCTGGCTTCATCCACGTGCCCTTTATCCCCGAGCAGGCCCTGGAAAAGCCGAGGCCCTCTATGGCCCTGGAAACCATAACGCGGGCATTTGAGGTCGCCGTTAGAACCTCGCTTGAGGTCTGAAACCTTTTTAAATCCTCTTTCCTACCCCCTACAAAGCCCATGAGGGTGAGGCCTATTCTAATCCTCGGCATTGATGTGATAAGTGAGAATCCGAAGAAGTTCGCGGTGGTGAGCTGGTTCAACGGCAGGCTTGAGAGAAAGGGTGAGTTCACCCTCTACAGGTTAATCCGCTTCATCCAGTCCAAGAGGCCGGATATAATAGCTCTTGACAGCGTCACTGAGCTCGGCGATGATTTGCGGAAGTTTCTTCGAGCCCTTCCGAGCGGGACGAAGCTCGTCCAGGTGACCGGAAGGCCAGGGGAACAGAGAAGCCTCCAGAGTTTAGCCAAGGAGCACGGGATAAGAACCTTCGATAGGTTTGACCCCTACGAGGAGGCCAAGCTCTCCGCCCTTCTCGCGAGCAAGGGTGTTGGCTACGAGGTTTTAGCTTTTGAGGATGAGGTTATAATCAAGGTAACCCGGGGAAGGAGTCACGGCAAGGGCGGCTGGAGCCAGGACCGCTATAGAAAGCGCGTCCACAACCTCGTCAGGGATAAGGTGAGGGAGATAGAGGAGGGGCTCAGAAGGGCGGATATACCCTTTGACCTCGAAACGGAGGAGCGGGACTACGGTCTGGCCAGGGGAGAGTTCCGAGTCTACGCGGCCAGGGAGGAGCTGGCAGGGCTGATAAGGCCCATGCGCGGCGGTGACGTTGAGGTGAGGATTCAGCCCGTCGAGAGGGCCGAGCTGGGCTTCGCTCCGCTCAGGGGCGAGGAGGCGATAAGAGAGAGGCGGAGCATAATCGTCGGCATAGACCCCGGCATAACGGTGGGCATAGCCGTGATAGACCTGAGTGGAAACATAGTGGCCCTTCACAGCGAGAGGAACATGCCGGTCGGCGAGGTCTTCAGGTTCATAAGCGAGATCGGCCACCCCCTTGTGGTTGCCACCGACGTCTCGCCAGCCCCGGGCTTCGTGGAGAAGATAGCCCGCTCCTTCAAGGCCAACCTCTTTGTCCCCCGGGAGAGCCTCCGCGTCCAGGACAAGAACGAGCTCCTGAGGGACCTGGGGGTAAGCGTTGATGACGACCACCAGCGCGACGCTTTAGCGGCCGCTTACAAGGCCTACCTCCGGCTGAAGCCGAAGCTTGAGCACGTGGATGCCAGACTGCGTGAGGCCGGGCTTAGCAAGAAGGCGGACGAAGTCAAGGCCCTGGTCATTCAGGGCTACAACCTCGGAGAGGCCATGCAGAGGGTGGCGCTCCGCGAGAGGTCGAGGGCGGAGGAGAAGCCCGAAGAGGCCAGAAGGCAGGGCCCGGACGTTGAGCAGTACCTCAGGAGAATCCACGAGCTTGAACGGAGGATAGGGTTCCTTGAGAGGGAGAACGCCGAACTGAGAGAGATAATAAAGGAGCAGCGGAAGACTATAGGCAGGCTTGAGAGAAGAATAGCGGACTACGACGAGGAAGTCAGGAGGAAGGTCCTCCGCGAGAGGGAGCTTGAGGCAAAGGTAAAGCGCATAGAGGCCCTTGAGAAGCAGCTCCACGAAGCAAAGGCCGTGATAGAGAGGCTGAGCAGGGACCTTGTCCAGGTAAAGAGGATGAACGTGGTTGAGATTCGAGGCTCCGCCGTCCCTCTAAAGGTCATGAACGTCCTCAGCTGGCGCGAGCTCGAAAGACTGGAGCGCGAGATAGGTGTAAAGCGGGGCGATGTCCTGTTCGTGGTGAATCCCGCCGGTGCCGGGAGGGCCATAGCGGAGGAGCTGGTGGAGAAGGGGATCCGGGCGCTGATAACGGAAAAACCTCTGCCCGAATCAGTTCGGGTGGTTCTCAGGGAGGCCCACGTTCCATTTTTCACTGGCGATGAACTCGACGTCAAGCGCGTCGATGAGTTCGCTGTAGTCGAGCGGGAGACCCTCGAAAAGGCCATTGACGAACTGCTCGCCAGATGGGAAGAAGAGGATAAAGAGGAGGAGGCAGAGAGGCTCCTCCGCCTGGTGGAAGAGTACAGAATAGAGCGCATGAAGGAGCTGAGGAGAAGGGCCGAGGGGGAAAGCAAGCATAGGTAGATTTTTTAGTTTTGGCATCGAAAGACGGTAGGGTGAGCAGGATCGGGAGCGAGAGAAAAATCATCATGGCCTCGATTTTCCTCGTTTTCCTTGGTCTGATCACAGCTGTTATGAACGGCAGGACCGACCACATCTACCGGACTGGGGTTGCTATCGTTGGGCTCTCTATTCCCCTAATCTTGCCGGTCAAGGTTCCCGATCCGCCGGAAAGACTTCGCCCGTTTCTTGCCCCAGTATACAACGAGGGCACCATGATGATCCTTGCGGTCTTCATAGCGGTTCATGTTTCCCTCGTCAACGTTCCCTTCACGCACTACGACCTCTTTCACAGGGACTGGAGAAACGCGGACATGATCAGCCACTTCCTCGGTGGGCTTACCCTCTGGTTGATAATAACCGAGGTGTTGGGTGAGCTGAGCGCGGGCTGGATGAGGGTTTCCAGGAGGGAGGTCGTTGTTTACTCCTTTGTGGTTTTCTATACCCTTGCCATTGGCTGGGAAGTTGCCGAAAAGCTAAGTGAGGGTTCGATAACGTTCATTCACGAGACAGCGGCCAATAAACTCAGGGATCTGGTGATGGACACCCTGGGGGCCTTATTCGGCCTCTGGATGTTGAGAAGAAAGAATTACCCGTTCAGTCTTCCGCGGGAATGAGCGATAGCGCTTCCTTCAGCGCCCTCAAATAATCGCCGGTTTCTTTCGCCCCCTTCTCCGTTATCCTTACGGCCGTTCTCGGTCTGTCCGCTATCACCTTGTAAATCTTGATGTAGCCTGCTTTTTCGAGTGCCTTAAGGTGCGAGTCAAGATTGCCTGGCGTTACCTCCAGGACCTCCAGGAGGTCCCGGAAGAGCACCCTCCCCCGGGGAAGCAGGTAGAGCATCACACCTAACCTAACCGGGTTTCCGAGTGTGTGGTTCCTGCTTAGCTCTCGCAGGGCCTCCATGGTATCACCGCTCTATTGCTCTGAAGGCCGAGTGGAGGTACCAGAGGGTTGTGAGGCTGAAGCCCAAGGCGATTCCAAAGGCCGCCAGCACGGTTGCGTTGGAGACGGCGCTGTAGGCGAAGGGTATTAGGATGGCTGGTATCCCAAAGGCCGGGATCATTTCCCGCTCTCTCGTAAGTGCGAACATACCCCCCACGGAGAACGAGATGAAAGTGAGCAGGGCAACCCCGATCTCGGTATCGACCGGCTTGTTTAGAGCCAGCGGCACCGCGACCCATCCGAGGAGCAGGCCCGCGACCCAGACCCCCATTATCGCCATCCCCTCCTTCCAGGAATTCCCCGTTATCCCGGCCAGTCTTACGTACCTCTTCCACACGCTGCCCGTGAACTTCATCGCAACTATAAACGCCGCCGGCCAGTAGACCAGGTTGAACTGCCACGGCAGGTCCAGTATGCCCATTATGACGTAGTAGAGGCTCATGATAACGAGCCACACCGCGAAGTTCATCGCCCCGTACAGCTTTCCCGCCGCTATGAGCTTGCCCTCGACTCTCTCTAAAACGTTCTTCAGCTCCCTTACGTCCTCCATGTACTTCACCAGTTGAGAATAGGGCGTTCTGCTATTTATATCCGGGTCTTTCTCTGAACTTCAGAGCTAACCCCCGGCCCTTGCGAGTCTAAGTTTTTCCATGAAGCGCTCGATTTCCTCAGGACTTCCCTCTACCAGAACCCTGTTGAGGGTTATACCGTTCCTCTCGATTTTTCCAAGGAAGGCAAGCTTAACCTCTGCCCCGCTCTTCTCGCGTATTTCCTCGAGCTCGCTGAGGGGAATTGGCGTTTCAACAATCCTCAAGGAGGAACCTCCAGAGTGTTCAAAAGAAGATGTTAGAGCATCAGTAAAAGGAGCTCCCTCGGTACAAACCATACATCGTCCTTCTTTTTCAAAGGACCATTGTATACCACAATACCGCAGGTTAACCCCGTCTTCTTCATGGTCTTGACAACTTGACGGACGCTCTTTCTCCCCCAGCCGACCTCAACCACAACTCCTGTAGTGTGTCCCTTCAAGATAAAGTCCGCACCGCCTTTTTGGGCATCGTAGTGAAGCCCCAATTTCTTCTCCTTGGCAAGCAGGTGAAGATAAAGCGCTACGGCATCCTCAAGAAGCATGCCGAGTGTTTTTGAATCCCTTTCAAAGAGTCCAAACTCGTAAAGCACCGCACTCCTGAGCATTGGTGCCAGAAACTTATACTTCGGAGTCTTTCGAGCGACTTTGCCCAAAGAACCGTAGGCCCTTACCGGGAAGATGACTTCGAGGTCCTCAAGCTTCTCAATCATTTTTTCTACAGTCGCCTTGGCAAGCCCCAAAGTTGAGCTCAAGTCATCGTATGCTAAGCTTTCGCCGGAGGCAAGAAGAAGTAACAGACCAAGAACCTTTTCCCGTGTCGTCTCAGAAAGCCCTTCTCTCACTAAATCAACTTCAACAATCTTTCTCAGTATCTCATAAGCATCTTCAAGCGGATTCCCGGAAGTTAGGTAAATGGGTAGCGAGCCTTGAATGAGGTAATCCTCAACGTCTCTTTCAGTGAACTTTAGCAGTACTCCCCTAAGCTTCTCCTGGATTCCGGAGAAATCACAGTTGAGAAATGCGCGCTTTAAAGCCATACTAAGCTCCCCGGGAATTCTTATCCCCTTTTTCAGAAGCAGGTACTCGGTGAAGGTAAGAGGTGGCACCCTGAGCTTCTTGGCCCTTCTCATCAAGTCGGGGTCAAGCTTAAGGGGGAGTGAGGAAGATCCGGTAACCACAATCATGAGATTGCTCGCGGAGTCATGGAGGTCTTTCACCGTAGTCCCAAAGTTCTCATCATAATGGGCTTCGTCAATGAACAGGAAGGTTGGCTGGCTGAGCTCTTCGATTCTTTCGCCGAGGAGACGCTCGTAGGCCTGAAGGAAGTCGTTCAGACTTATTCCCAACGGACGAAGCTTGTCGAGGGAGACGTAAACGAGTCTCTCCCTTGGAATTTGGGGGAGAAGCTTGAAATACATCTGGGCAAGCATGGTGGTCTTTCCAACACCACGAAGACCGTAGAGAACCAAAAGTTTGTTCTCCCGGATTTTAAGGAATAACTCGACTTCCTCTTTAAGATCCGTGAGAGGTTTCCTTTCAGGTCTTTTTTCTCCAGTTGGGGTAAATACATACTTTCTAAGCCTTGCCTCCGCCGTGTCAATGGTTCTTCTCACAATGCTTTCTACGAGTCTTTCCTCCACAGCCCTCACCTAAGCGTAGTCTATCACAATGGGATAAAAAGCCATCGTTTTATACTACCTACTTGATATTAAATACAAGAGTAGCTGGGCTTTATTTCTCTAAACCTTTGTCACTCAACCCTGAAAGTTAATCCCTTCTCCCTGGCCTTCCTCCCCACCTGAAGTCTAAAGGCACAGGCCTTGCATATCTCTCCCGTTGTCGGCTGGCCGCATATCTTACAGCGGTTCAGTTCGCTCGTCTTTTTGGTGTAGGTCTTCGCTATCAGCGGGAAGAGCTTGTCGTAGCTCCTGAGGATCTGGTATTTGGTGCCGGGGTGTTTTTCTTCCATCTCGTTGAGCCAGTCGCGGATTTCGGCACGGAAGGCTTCGACCGCGTAGGGGCACTCGCTGAAATCAACCTCTATGTTGTTGAGGACCGCGTAGAGAACTATCTCCTTCTCGGGAATCTCACGGAGGGGCTTTATCCTGGGGACAAGCTCGGGGTGTATCTCCTCGTAGTATGGGCCCGTCCTGCCCAGTCGGGCTATGTCCCCCCTCAGGATGTTCATTATGAACATCTGGACTTCGTCATCTAAGTTGTGGCCGACAGCTAATTTATCAGCTCCGACGTCTTTAGCCGCGTAGTTCAGAAGCCACCGTCTCCAGACGCCACAGTAAGAACAGGCACCGACTCTTTCCCCCTTCTCGAAGCTCCCCATTATCTCGACGGTCTCATCCAGCGTGAAGCCGATGTATTCTTTGAAGGAGTAGATGCGATGCTCTACCCCCAGCTTCTCGGCGTTCCTTCTGGCTATCTCAACGCTGGGAGGCCTGTAACCGGCTATGCCTTCATCTATCGTTATAGCAACCAGCTCGAAGGGGAACTTCTCGCGCAGCTTCGTCAGGAGATGCATGAGAACGACGCTGTCCTTCCCGCCGCTCACACCAACGGCTATCCTCTCACCCTTCTCGATGAGGCGGTACTTCTTCACCGTCTCCTTGAACTTCTTCTCTACCATCTCGTTGAAGTGTTTCCTGCAGTAGTACCGCCCGGTGTATCTCGCATGATAGACTGCATCACGGCCGCACTTTGAACACTTCATCCTCTCACCGGAGGGGGGTGGGAAACCCTCTTAAAAAGGTTGGCTTCAAGCAACAGGAAAAAGATGGGGGCGCTATCCCGCGAGGTTCATTATCGCGGGGAGGATGTTGAGAGCCAGCAGGAAGAGGCCCACCCCTATGGTGAAGTACCTGACCGGCTTCGCGACACTCTCCGGCAGGTAGCGTTTGAACACGTCGTCGAGCATCCTCCCCCCGTCCAGCGGGACAAGCGGGAAGAGGTTCATAAGTCCAATGCCTATGTTGAGAACGTATATCCAGTAGAAGGTGAAAAACAGCGGCAGCACCAGCCAGTCGGCTCCAACCTTTGAGACCACGTTCTGCGCGGGGTAGATTCCTATGTAGCCCTTCTCGGGGTTATCCGGATGTGTCCCGAGCTTCAGTTGGAGGTTCAGCTCCTGACCTCCCCTGAGGACCGTGAGCGTGACCATCTGACCCGGCTTCGTTCCGTTCATGAAGTTTATGAAGCTCTCCATATCGGTTATCTTTTCCCCATCCATGGCGACTATAACATCCCCCTTCTGAAGGATTCCATAGGCCGGGCCGTCCTCCAGCACGCCGGACACGAGGATTCCCGAGGGCTGAAGGACTGGGGATATGGCGAAGTTGAGTATCAGAACCGCCAGGAACGCCGTTGTGACGTTGGCGAGTGAGCCGGCCCCGTAAACCCTCAGCCTGGTGCGCAGGGAGGCCCTCTCAAGCTCCTCCTCGTCCGGCTCGACGAAGGCGCCGGGTATGACGGCGAGGAGAACCAGACCCACAGATTTCAGCGGCAGGTTCTCGGCCCTCGCCACTATTCCGTGGCTCAGCTCGTGGACTACCATGACGACGGCGAGGGCTATCAGGCCGTACCAGAGGGGTATAGTTATTCCGGGGATAACGAGCTGTACACCTCCGCCTGTTCCTCCGCTCTGGATGGTCCTCAGTGCAGTTCTCAGGAGTGCATAGAAGACGTAAACCATGCCCATAAAGCCGAGGGCGATTCCAACATCCGCGTAGACCTTCCAGAAGCGTCTGTTCCTGCGCGAGAGACCATCAATGAACCCGAGCAGTCTCTTCGTTCTCCACATGGCGATGAACATGTCCACGGTGAGGCCCTCTTCCCTCTCCTCTCTCCTTCCGAAGATGGCATAGAGGACGAGCCAGAAGCCGATGATTCCCGCGATGACTGCCACCAGGGTGCTGTTCATTTGGGCCACCTAATAGCGCTTTCATGGATGGAGTTTAAAAATTAATCGGGCTAGAGCCTCCCCAGGAACTTGAGTATGTACACCTTCGTCCTGACGTCGAGGAGGGAGCGGATAACGTCGGACAGGTTGCCTCTCATCGTCGGGTTCAGCCTGAACGCGGTCAGCACCTCTCTGGCCCCGCTTCTGTCGCCTCCAAAGAGCTTGAGAATCCCTATCTGGAGGAGGTGATAGCTCAGAACCCGGGGATCGTGCCTTATGTCCCCGTGCTCCTCTATCATTCTGTACCTCCCCGCCAGGTACTTGGCGAAGGAGAACTGGCCGGAGTGGATTGAGTAGTCAACCAGAGGCTCGTCTATCGCTCCGAAGCGGCATATCTTTGACATCCTCAACCACATGTCCCAGTCCTCGCAGGTCGGGAAGCTCTCCCTGAAAAGTCCCGCCTTCTTGAAGCACTCACGCCTCACAATTATCGTGGACGTTCCGGTTATGTTGTCCCTCAGCATGTGTCTGTAGACGTCCCCGCTTGCCCGGGGGTGCTTTATCCCCAGAATCCTTCCCCGCTCCAGGTAGTAGTATGTAAACGCCGTGTAGATTAGCCCGTAGTCCCTGGGGAGCTCCCTGAAGGCCTCCATCTGGAGCTCGAGCTTGTCCCTCCTCCACCGGTCGTCATCGTCGAGGAAGGCTATGAACTTCCCCCGGGCCTTCAAAACGCCGAGGTTGCGGGCGTTGGCTATGCCCTTTCCCCGCTGGGGAACGTATCTTATCCTACCGTCCCCGAAAGACCTGATGAGTTCCCTCGTCGATTCGCTCCTGGCGCCGTCCACCACGAGCACCTCGAAGTCGTCGAAACTCTGGTTTAATACGCTCTCTATTGCCCTCCTGAGGAGCTCGTCCCTGTTGTAGGTTGGGATTATGACCGAAACAGCCGGCCTCACCCGGCCACCCTCCCTCCGGTGAAGAGGCTTAGGTGCCTGAGTATCAGCTTCCTCGCCTTCCTCTCGAACTCCCCGTTACCTGACTCGACCTCCTCGAGCTTCCAGTCATCGACGTTGAAGACCGCGGTGCCCTCCCTGTGGTAGAGCTTTATCCTGTACTTCTCGAGCTCCTTCACGGCCTCGAGCTTCTCCTCGGGCAGGTTGGGGTAGGGATAGTGGGTTCCGAAGCTCTCTGCCAGGGCGTACTCCGAGGCCAGCTGGAAGTCCTTCCCCTCAACCTGGCTCAGGATAAAGGGCTTTATCCTCGCGAGGCTCACGTAGCCCTCCACCTCGCCAATCTCGCGCGGGGCCCTTATCAGGAGGGGCACCCTAAGGAGCTCGTCGTCCAGGAAAACCCCGTGTCCCAGCCTGTTGTCCTCCCCGAGCAACTGTCCGTGGTCGCTCGTGACGACGATGACAGAGCTCTCCATCAGGTTCCTGTCCTCGAGGATCTCCATCATCTCCCTGAGCCTCTTCTCCAGGTATTCCACCTGCCTTGGATAGCCCTTCCTCCACTTTTCGACGAGCTCAGGCTCCTCGCCGAGAAGCCTGTTCACGACCGGGGCGTCGGTGAAGCCCTCGAAGATGGAATACGGCTCGTGAACCTCCATGAGGTTGATGAAGGTGTAAACCGGCCTCTTCAGCTCCATCTCTGATAGGAGCCTCTCCGTCACCTTCGCCCCCTTGTCCCTGGGCCACCCTTCGCCGTACCTGCCCACTATCCTCAGGAAAATCTTGAACGGCAGGGTGAACTTCCTCTCCTTCACCAGCGCCCACGTCAGCTCGAGGGCGTTCCCCGGCTCGTGCTTCCTGAGCACCTCGTTCAGCTCCTCCCGGTCTCTGTCCTCGATGAGGGGCCTGAGGGTGTCCCTGAACTCGTCAAAGGATTTTATGCCGAAGTCTGGGCCGATGAAAAAGTTGGCCGTGAGGAGGTAGGTGGTGTACCCGAGAGATGCCAAAACCTCGTGGAGGTACGTCCCGTCCTCCCGGAACCTCACGTCGGGCACCTTTCTCTTCCTGCCCTCGTGAACCCCGTGGTAGAGGGGATAGAGGCCGGTGAACATCGAGGCGTGGCTGGGTATCGTCCAGGGTGACGTCGCTATCGCGTTTTCGATGCTCGTGAACCCGAAGTCCCTCGTGAGGAGCCTCTCTATGCCCTTAGAGTGGTCCTTCCTCAGGGTGTCGAGGACGATGAGTATGACGTTTGGCTTACCCACGGACATCACTCTCCCGAACCGGCACCAGCTTTCTCGCGTCCCTTATCCTCTTGAGCTTGCGGAGGTTGCTCCCCAGGGTCAGGTCGCTCCGTATCATCTCCCTGAGGTCCCCGTTCTCTATTCTCCTCTCTCTTTCCTTAAACGCTTTGAGGTATCCGGCAACGAGGGCGTAGCCCTTGACCGGGTTCTGAAGCATCAGAAATCCTGCTCTGGCAAGGACCGACGTGAAAGACGCGCCGAGCTTGTAGTTGGACCAGCCCAGCATCTCGTAGCCCCTCAGGTGACCGAAGCGTCCCTCCGTCTCCCTGAGCTGAACCGCTATGGCATCGACCACCTGCCCGGTTCTCCACCCGAGGAACCTTGCGAGGTAGTGTGAGACGGTGTCAGGGCTTGGACCCTCGCGGTACCCACCGACCTCCCTGAAGCACTCCCTCCTGAAGAGCCTTGGACTGCCCTTCGGCCTCTCGGGGTCGGTTCCCTCCCAGACGAGTCGTTTTCCCTTCAGATAGTAGCCGCCGCCACTCACGATTCCAAGCCGGGGGTCCCTTCTAAAGGCCTCCACAAGTTTTTCGAAAAACCTGCGCTCCAGTATGAAGTCAGCATCTAGAACTCCTATGTAGCCGAAGGGTATGCCCCTCCCAATGGCCAGCGAGAGCGCCCTCTCGAAGCCCGCCCTGACCACCTTGGAGTAGCGGTACTTCAGGTCGTAGCCGCCGCCACCCTTCAGGTGGAGAACCTCTATCCAGTCGTGCCTTCTCGCTAACTCATCAGCTATCTTCCCCGTCCCGTCGGAGCTGTTGTCGTTCACTATCACCCACAGCCTTGGCCTGAGGCTCTGGTTCACAACGCTCCTCGCCAGAAGGGGCAGGTTCGCCTCTTCGTTCTTTGCTGGGGTGACGAGCAGGTAGCCCCGGGTTTTCGAGCTCCTCGGCTTCACTTCCTCCCCTCCGATATTTTATAAAGTAAACCCGTGCATTGTGTGTTCCATCATGTTATTTTTTGCATCTCCCTCGTCCAGAAGTTTACTTCTCCCTTCTTAATCCTGTTTCGGTTTGAGAGGGCGAGCCACATGGCTTCAATCATGTAGGTGACTTTGAGGGCTTTCTCCTTCTTGAAGCCGGAAGTCATGAAGAGTATGGAGTGAAGCAGGAGGTCTCCAATCCTGCCAAGAACGTAGACGGTCTTGTTTCTAGCGTTCTGCTCGAAGAGCTTGTAGAACAGATAGAGGTGATAGACCTGCTTCATGGTCTCGAACTGCTTTGATGGGAGCCTTCCCGCCGGGGCTTCCTGATGCACGAGCCTCGCATGAGGAGTCTGGTAGAGTGAGCCCGGGAAGAGCTTGTGGAGCCTGTAGGAGAAGTCCTTGTCCTCCCCTATTGCGTACCTCTTGAGGCGCTCGTCGAATTCGAGGCTTTTAAAGACTTCCTTCCGGTAGGACATGTTCGTTCCGCTGAAGCTCTCCCGGTTTATCGTCCTCGTGAGCCTGTAGGGAAGGACCTCGAAGAGGGAAACGAGCTGTCTGTGCTCGTCCACCTCGTAGTAGCCGCGCTGGAGGAGCCACCAGATGAACTTCAGAAAACCGAACCTGATGAGGGGGTTGTTCCCGCTGACCCTGTTGGTTATGAACCCCTGGACGCCCATGGCGTTGGGGTGCTCCTCATACACTTTGAGGAGGTTCTTTATGTAGTCTCTCTCAAGAACGACGTCGTCGTCTAGGAAGAGGAGTATCTCCCCCTTTCCGAGCTTTGCTCCCGTGTTTCTGGCATGGGGCAGGCTGGCACCAAGGGAGGTAATATGCTTCACGGCGATTCCGGCGTCTCGCATTTTCTTGAAGATGTCATCGAACTCCTCCTTCACATTCTCCCACGAGCCATCGAAGCTGCCGTTGAGGATGATAATCTCCGTAGGATGAACTGTCTGTTCAATTATGGACTCAAGGCACTCTTTGAACTCTCTGGGACGTTTGTAGAGTGTTGATATGATAACTGATACGGACATGGACATCACTATCAAAATGAGAACCCTGGAACGATTTAAAAAGATAGCTAAGCGGATGTCGCAAACTATTTAAGTAGCCCACGTTAACGTATGTTTCGAGTGTCATCGGAGGGAGAAAGCTGATGGGACCGCTCTCGTTCCTTGCTTCTAGAATCAATTATGCCCTTGATTTAATCACCGCACGCCTACACGATTTTAGAATCGAGGACACCATAGTAATCTCTGGAACTCCCCGTTCTGGCTCCACGTGGCTCATGGAGCTTCTGGAGTCCCTTCCAGAATACAAATCCGTCTTCGAGCCATTTCACCCCTCATGGTATCCCGAGTTCAGGAAGCTTGGCATACCCTACGACCCCTACGTTCCCACATCGGAGGATTACCCGAAGCTGAGGGCATATTTGGAGAAGGTTTTTACCGGTCGGGTGGGAGCCCAATTCCCCCACAGGCAGTATCTTAGATTGGGGACCATAACCCGCCGTTTCAAGGCATCCAAGCTCATTGTTAAGTTTGTCAGGGCAAACACAATGCTTCCATGGATAGCAAACACGTTCAATCTGCGGGCTACCTACTTCATAATCCGCCACCCCTGCGCCACCATAGCGTCCCAGATTGCAACGGGCTACTATTCAAGGATAACCCCGGAACAGCTGGCCAATGAGGTGCGCAAGGTGGAGGGCCTGGAGGAACTGGCCGGGCGCGTTGCCGACTTGAACACTGAGATAGGCCGCCTCGCCGCGGTTTGGGCCTTTGAGAACTACGTTTCCCTTGCATCGAAGGAGAAGGCCTGGTACACCGTGGTCTACGAGAGGCTCGTGAGCGAGCCCGAGGAGGAACTCCCGGCCCTCTTTGCCCACGTCGGGGAAGAGGTTCCCGGGGCGGCCTGGGAGCGGGTCGGCAGGCCAAGCATGGTCACGAGGAGGAGCTACGGAAAGGAGTACATAGGAACCCCCAAACAGCTCCTCAAGTGGCGCGAGAAGCTGAGCGAGAGACAGGTTAAGGAGATACTCGAGGTGGCCTCGTGGTTCGGCCTGGACTTCTACACCACCGAGCCTGAACCGGATTACGACGCGCTGGCTAGGTGGGGCGTGGCCGTTGGATAATCCTCATACTGTCCGCTTCCCACAGGAGGCGCCTCACTCATCTGAAAGGAAGCGGGAGAGGAGTCTCTTGACCGGTCCAAGGCTTACCCCCGTCCTGGCTTCAATGGCATCGAGAAGCTCGATGTCCTCCTTTTCGGCCGTTCTAAGCAGGAGTATCAGGATGGCATAGCCCGCATAAACGACGAGGGTCACTGCCACTGCGATAAGAAGGCCCCCGTTAATCCCCAGGAGTGCGGTCACCCCTACCAACCCGAGACCTGGAAGGAGTGTTTTGAGGTAATTTCCTCCAAACGGATGTATCCCCGTCTTCCTGTGGAGCCACCAGGTTCTGTACAGGTTGGCGGTGACGTACGACACGGAAGTCGCCACCGCTGCACCCTCTATGCCGTAGATGGGTATGAGGACGATGTTTAGGGCCACGTTGGCGGCCGATGCGAAGAGGTTACCGGTCAGGTTGGCGGAGGGCTCGCCAACGGATATTAGGCTCATTCCGTTGAGGCCCATCATCACGTGGAACATGAAGCCTGCCGAGAGTATCCTGAGGGCGGTGGCGGCATCTGTGTACTTGGATCCGAAGAACAGGTTGATGGCGCTCTCGGGAAAGACAAAGACGAAGAAGAACACTGGGAACGTGAGAATGAAGACCCACCTGGTGGTTGTGCGGTACAGCTTCCTAAGCCCATCGATGTCACCACCGGTGAAGAAGGCCGTTGCTATGGGCATGTAGAGGAAGCCCATCGAGTTTAGGAACAGCGGTAAAAGCCTCGCTATCGGCGCCGCGCCGTTGTAGAGGCCAACTGTGTCGGGATCGAAGTAGTAGCCGAGCATCAGAGAATCCGTCCAGCCCATCACGTAATCGAGGATTCCGGTGAGCATTAGTGGGAGGGAGAACAGGAACAGTTCCCTTGCGAGCTCCCTGCTCAGGTAGAGCCTCCTCGGGAGCAGGCCGAGACGAAGGGACTCGCGGACGAGAAGGGCCGAGGAGAGCACCTGGGCCGTCACGTATGCGATGAAGATGAAGGTGTAGCCCGCCCCGGCCAGCAGTCCCGCCGTGAGGATTATCAAAAACAGCAGGGGCGGCAGGAGGTTTCTGTAATAGAGGTTCTCCCTCACCCTGCCGTGCCCCCTCGAAACGGCGATGAGGAGCATCGTGAGCACCATGAAAGGGAGTGCGGGGGCCGCCAGGGGGAGGGTCGTATCTAGGTACCTATCGTTCAGGAGGGGGGCGATGTAAGGCGCCAGGAGAACCGTCGCGGCCGTCATCACCATCGAGGCGACCAGAGCCATAGTGAGCCCCGTGGAAACGAGAACCGGAATCTTGCCCTTTCTCTCCCTCAGGTGGTGAGATATCTCCCTGGGGAGGCCGCTCTGGAGGCCGAGGAGAGCCACAGTCATAGCTATGCTGAGTACCGTCATCGTCAGGGTGAAGGAGCCGTACTGATACCTATCGAAGTGCCTCGCTATGATGGCCCTGCTTAGAAACGTCAGGAACATCGAGGCTATGGTCCCGGCGAGGACTATCCCCATACCCCTGGCGACTTTATGGAGCGCGTTTCCCGTATCGCCCAACCCCTTCACCCGCCTAGCAGTGTGAACAGTCCAATCAGCAGGATTATCACGTTCATGGCCCTTTTAAGCTTCTCCCTGTCCGCCCTTTGGTTGACGTGGGTGCCGAGATACACCCCTGGGATGGCTCCCAGGATAAGGGCCCCCGCCAGCTGGTAGTCCGCACTGCCCATGCCCGCGTAGTTTATGAAGCTGAACGCCGACAGAGCCAGGCCGTAGGTTATCGTCACCCCAACGACGTCCCTCGGGTTGAGCTTGGCGACGTTCATGAGGGCGAAGCTGACGATGACCCCTGCACCGACGGAGGTGAACTGAACGGTCAGCCCAACTATGAAGCCGAGGAGGTAAACGTAGGCCCACCTTGGCCTCACCGGAACGCGGAATTCGCCCTTGAGAAGGCTTAGAACCGCGCTGACAACGAGTATTGCCCCCAAGAGCACGGTAAGGTGGTCGTTGAGGGTGTTCCGGTCCATCTCCCTGAGGATTATCCTGCCGAGAACTATCGCAGGAACGCTACCGGCGAAGAGCCTCGTTGCTATGTCATACCTTATCCTGCCCTTTCTTCCGTGGAAGAAAACGCCGAAGACCCTAGTGACGGTGGCGTAGAGCAGGTCTGTTCCGACGGCGGTTAGGGGTTCAACACCGAGGAAGATTAGGGAAGGGGTCATTAAAGCCCCGCCGCCGACCCCCGTGAGGCCCACGAGAAAGCCGACGAGGAGGCCCAGTCCTACGAAGGTCGGCGGATTCAAGGCTTTACCCCCCGTTCACGGTAGGTAACCAAGCTCCCTGGCCTTCTCTATTACCGCCTCGACCTCTTCCTCCGGCGTCATCTTCGAGCTGTCCACCTTTACCTCGGGATTTTCAGGCTCCTCGTAAATTCCATCGTAGCCGGTCAGGCCCTTTATCTCTCCCCTAAGGGCTTTGGCGTAAAGCCCCTTGGGGTCGCGCTGGATCCTCACCTCGAGGGGAGCGTAGACGTAGACCTCCATGAAGTTTCCTATCTCCTTCCTCGCGTACTCCCTGACGGCCCTGTAGGGCGAGATCAGCGAGACTATTGCTATTACCCCGTTCCTGCTGAGGAGTTTGGCCATGTGGATAACAACGCGGTTGTGCATCTCCCTGGCTTCCTTGGAAAATCCGAGGTTCGGATAGAGGGTTTTCCTTATCGTGTCCCCGTCGAGTATCTCAACGCGGTAGCCCATCTCCCTGAGCTTCCTCGCGAGCTTTACAGCCAGAGTCGTCTTTCCAGCACCGCTCGGCCCCGTGAGCCAGATGGTGAATCCTTTTTCAAGGTTCTTCAGCTCGTTCATTCTACCACCTCGTTTCAGCGGTTGATTGGAGGGTGAAAGATTGAAAGTCAGAGGATACTCCTCCCGTGCATACTGGCGAGAGGCTCCTCTACCCCGAAGAGTCTGAGCATGGTTGGGGCAAAGTCATAGATGGTCAGCTGCGTTGCCCTGCTCTCGTCAAAGCCGGGCAGATACATCGAGAACACTCCGAACTCGGAGTGGTTCGCATCGTCCGGCCCGGTGTCGTTCTCGGGCAGGTAGTTGCTCGGGTGGCCGACGGTTCCCGCCGCGCGCCAGTTGAGGTTGTCGAAGTAGACCATTATGTCCGGCTTGCTTCCCTTTGTCACCGGGTAGATGTCCTCGGGGTAGAACACCTTCGTGTCCCACCTCTCGCCGTTCGGGCCGCGTATTGACTTTATCTGCTCGGCAACCTCGTCCCTTACCTTCTCGAACCTGGACAGCGGTATCTTTCCTTCCTTCTCCCTGCCGAGGACGTTGAGGAAGACCCTTGAGTAGTAGCCGCCCCAGCCCCAGGCGGTGGTTTCCTTCCAGTCGACCTCAAGGCTCTCAAAGCGCTTGACCTTTCCGTCGTGGAGAACCTCGGGGTTCTTCACCTTCAGCAGGCCCTCCTCGGCCAGCCACTGGTTGACCGCGAAGTTGCCGTGCATGGCCTTTATCCCGTGGTCGGAGACGATGAAGACAGCGGTCTCGTCGAGGTCTATGAGCTTGAGGGTCTCTCCTATCTCCCTGTCAAGGAGTCTGTAGTAGTCAGGGATGACGTTCTCGTACCTGTTCCCCTTACCCGGGTAGAGGTGGTGGTTTTCATCAAAGTAGCGCCAGAATGCATGGTGGAGCCTGTCGAGGCCAATCTCAACGAAGTGGAAGTAGTCCCACTCCTTCTCCTGGATGAGGTAGCGTATTACCTCGAACCTCTTCTCCGTCATCTCCCAGATGCCTTCCTTGACCTCGTCCTTGGCTTCTCTCCTGAATGGGACGTCGAAGATGTACTCCCCAACAAGCCTCTCAATCTCGTCCTTCAGCTCCTTCGGGTACGTGTAGTCCACGCTTGCATCTGGCGTTATGAAGCAGCTCACGAGGTGGCCGTTGATCGGCTTCGGCGGGTATGTCGGAGGAACGCCCACTATTATCGACTTCTTTCCGCGCTCGCCGAGGTAGTCCCAGAGCGTCTTTTCTCTCACCTTCCTGCTGTGGGCTATCCAGTAGTCGGTGTAGGAATAGCCGGTCCTGTGCCTGAAGCCGTAGAGGCCGAGCTCACCCGGCGTTTTTCCAGTAACCATCACCATCCACATGGGGATGGTTATCGCCGGAATGCCGGTCTGCATCGGACCGTAGACGGATTTTTCGAGGAGCTTCTTCACGTTGGGCATGTCGTCGATGAAGCGGTTGAACAGCAGCTCCGGCGGGGCGGAGTCGAGGCCTATGACGAGGACTTTCTTCGTCCGCTCCATTCCCTCCTTAACTTTCCTTTCAAACTCCATTCTCCTCACCTCAGGTATTCTTCAACGATCTTGAGTGCGTCTTCGATTTTATCCCTCTCGCAGACGCAGCCGAGGACTTCCCTCTTGCCGCCGGCGTTGGTTCCGAGGGATTTAATGCGTTCGATGACCTCGGCCATGTTTATCCTCCCCGCTTCCTCGCCGGAAATCCTGAAGTAAAGCTGTGCCTTTCCGTGGAAGTTCCCGTTGATAGCTACTGCGCCCCTGTAACCGAGCTCCCAGACGAGCTTTCTGGCAACCTTTGAGATAATGTTGAAGGGGCTCTCGAAGTGAACAATGGCGAAGCCGTTCCGCTCCTCGGCGTTTGAAACCGCCCCCTCGATGGCCTCCTTTATGGCTTCCGCCTTCTTCACCCACGGCTCGTATTCGAGGAGCTCCATAACGGGATAGTTCAAAAGCACTTTAACAGCTCCCTCAACCGCCTCCCGGTCCATGGCGATATAGTTGGAGTCGATGAGCTCGACGAGCCTTAAAGCCTCTTTCCGCGAGATTCCCTCACTTTCCAGGAGCTTTCTGACCCTCTCCAGCTCGAAGGCCTTCTCGCCCACATCCCCAACGACGCCGAGGGCGCTCCAGGCGTTCCATATTCCGAAGTGCTCCGAGACGACGAAGGAGTTAGCCGGCCAGTACTCCCCTTCCAGCGAAGGGTTTACCTGCTCGACGAGCGAATTCCCGATTCTCGGCTGGGTGTGGTGGTCGATGAAGAGGGTCGGGATCTTAACCTTCTCGACCTCGCCCGGGACGTTGAAATCCAGTACGTAGAGTCTTTCGGCCCTCTCAATGGCCTCCCATATCCTCCCGTCGAAGCGGAACTCACCTATCGGTGCCGTCATGTTGGTGAACCCTTCCATCTTCAGTGCCCTTATGAGAAGCGCCGCCGAGGTTATCCCATCGGTGTCCCAGTGGTGGACGATTAGGTTCACCTAACTCACCTCGCAAAAATAATGGAAAGTCACTCAACGAACGGGTTCTCGAAGCTCCTCACGACCTCAAAGACCTCAGGCCTCATCATGTACTCCGGCGGCTTTTCACCGGTCATTATCATCTTCCTGAGCTTGGTGCCGCTTATGTGGACGTGGAACTCTTTGCTGTGGGGGCATATCTTCGCGTTGACCATGCCTCCGCACTTCCTGCAGTAGAAGGACTCGCGGATGAACATCGGAGTTATTCCCAGGTCAGGGAACTCTCCGAAGAGATCCCATGCCTCGTAGGGTCCGTAGTAGTCTCCAACGCCTGCATGGTCCCTTCCCACGATGAAGTGCGTCGCACCGAAGTTCTTCCTCATTATCGCGTGGTGAACGGCTTCTCTTGGCCCGGCATAGCGCATCTCGTAGCGGACGGTTGCCAAAGTTGCCGCATCTTTGGGATAGTAGTGCTCGAAGAGCGCCTCATAGGCCTTGATTATGACCTCATCGCGGTAGTCACCCTTCTTCTTCCTTCCGAGAACGGGGTTGATGAAGAGACCATCAACGAAGGTCAGTGCCGCTTTCTGCACGTACTCGTGACCGAGGTGGGGAACATTCCTCGTCTGGAACGCAACGATGGTCTTCCAGCCACGCTCCTTGAAGAGAACCCTCGTCTCGACCGGCCTGAGGGTGTACTTGGCGAAGGGGTTCGGGAGCTCGTTGAGGAGCTCTATCTCTCCGCCGATGAGGTAGTCCCCCATACCCATTACCCTGGCGACGCCGGGGTGGTTGGGGTCGTCCGTCTTGAAGACCTTGACCGCGAATTCCTTCCTGTCGTAGGTGTAAATCTCCGCGACGTGCATTCTCGCTACCGGCAGGTCGTCGTAATACAGGAGTATCGCGTCGCCCTCGTCGAAAGTTTTCTCCCTCACATCAAGGACTATCGGAATGGTCCAGGGCGTGTCGTCGCTCAGGCGCATGTGGTCGAGGACGCTCTCGAAGTCGTCGCTCGTGAGGAAGCCTTTGAGCGGCGAGTAAACGCCGTGGGCGATGTTCTCGAGGTCTATAGCGCGACCATGCTCGATCTGGACGCGGGGGTATTCTTTCTGCTCGCTCAGAATCCTCTCGCGGGTCCTCTCGGCAACGAGCCTTCTGACAAGCCTTCCACCGTGCGGCTTTGAGACCATAGTATCACCTCAAAAAGGAAAGACCTCAGTCGAGGTAGCCGAGGGCGCGAAGCCTCTCCTTGACCTTCTCTTCCTCCTCCTCGGTGAAGACCTCCTCCTTTTCCTCCTCTTCGAGGCTCGCCAGAACCTCGCGGAGGACGTAGGTGACGTAGTCCGAAACCGAAGTGAAGCCCGTGCCCTCTATCCTGGCCTTTATCTTATCGTAGAGGGGCTTTGGTATGGAAACGGTGGTGTACTTCTTCTCCTCAGCCATCGCCAGCACCTCCAGTTTTAATGATATTTAATGACATTTAATTAAAAGGGCTTCGAATATTTAAAGATTTCCATTTCTTGTGGGAATGTTTGAAGGCCTTTAGATGACAATCGTTTTAAGGCTCTTCGACAATTTCACAACGCGATGATGAGTGATGGGCGAACCGACCGGTGAGGAAGGAAAGGTGATCGCTGAGCAGTTTAAGTTTCTTCCCTCTCTTCGGTGATTTTTGAGATCTCTTCAAGTGAGCTTAGTAGAACTATTCCCTCTCCACTGCACGCTTCTGCAAAATCGCTGTCAAGGGAAATAAGATACTTAACTCCATAAAACTTGCAAGTTGCTAGAATAAGGGCATCGTTTGGTAGTAGGCCGTATTTCGCCATATATTCGACGGCGAGCGTCTCGACGCTTCGGTTTATCTCAAGCTCTGTGAAAATTTCAAAGAATTTTAAAAAGTCCTTGAGTTCAGTTTGATGAGTCCTAACGAGTTCAGGTTTGTGCTTGAGGGTATACGGCCTTTCCCCTGTCAAGGCTCTGAGGTACACCATGAGTGATTTGCTGAAGACAATGCTATTTGAGTACAGAACATCAAACCTCTCCCTTACCTCTAAAATGTCGAGGTTGCCCGTTAAGTGTTCTATAATCACGTTTGTGTCCACAAAGGCACTCAAACCGTCCATTCGTCCTCTACCTCTCTGAGGATCTTCCTGAGGTCAATTCCTTTAAATCTCCCATGAAGTTTCTTGGCCGCGTATTCGATTTCTATTTCCCTTTCGACGATTCGTTTTATTCTGGCCATGTCAATACTCCTGAGGATCTCGTCGGGAATGTTAAGCTCGACCGTTACCTTTCCCATTCTCCCACCACATTAGATTACGGAGGCAATGATAAATAACGTTTTTGTCAGCTCGTGCTTGCTTTTTGAATTAATTTTTTAAAGTCCATCTTCAACTTTTTTCGGGATGATGAGTTCAGCCTTGCCTGAGGCTCGTGATGATGGAGTGACGGACTGACCGCCCCTTATTTTTTGTTAGCCTAATAAAATTGGAAATCCTAATAAAGTTTGGAATCCTAATGGAACTGTCGAAAGCCTTAAACGTCATGTGCATATGCACAAAATTGTGGTGGTAAGATGAAGGAGATATACAGGCCCATCTGGGTGAGTATAGTCGGCAACGTCCTCCTTGCAGTCCTCAAGCTCATAATCGGCTTCCTCTACTCCAGCATAGCTCTAATATCCGACGGTGTCCATTCATTAAGCGACGTTATCACGAGCATCATAGGCTATGTGGGGTTGAAGGTCTCATCAAAACCGCCTGATAGGGATCATCCCTTTGGGCATTCCCGCTTTGAACCTCTGGTCGCTTTCCTGATCGGTGAGGCGCTCCTCATAGTCGCCTACGAGATAGGTAGGGATGCCGTTTACAGAATCATTGAAGGTGGAACAATAGAGATCAACTCCATAATGCTCGGTGTCACGGTTCTGTCCATTCTCTCCAAGGAGGCCATGTTCCGCTATTCAGTCCACGTTGGCAGGAAGCTCAACAGTCAGATACTCGTAGCTGACGCTTACCACCACAGGAGCGACGCGCTGAGCAGCGTTGCGGTTCTCGTTGGTCTCGGAGCCCAAAAACTCGGCTTCCGGTACGGTGATTCCCTTGCCGGCCTGATGGTAGCCGCGTTTCTTGTAAAGGTCTCGATAGGGATAATCCTTGAGAACGTCCGCTATCTGACGGGACAGGCCCCGCCCTTTGAGGTCTGTGAGAGAATAAAGGAGCTTGCCCTGGGCGTCCCGAACGTTCTCGGCGTCCACGATTTGAGGGCCCACTACGTCGGCAGCAAACTGCATGTCGAGCTCCACATAGAGGTCCCCCCAGAGCTGAGCCTCAAAGAGGCCCACGACGTCAGCGAGGAGGTGAAGAGGGTTATAGAGAGCCTCCCCGAGGTTGAGGTCGCCTTCGTTCACGTGGACATAAAGGGGGTTACGGAGTAGCAGAACCCCCGTCACGGATCGCGTTATCGTGCCCCGACTGCCTCCCTTAAATCCTTCAAAAACGCCTCTAGATGCTCCCTCCTGACGTGGGGCATCATGACGATCCTGATGTATCCCCGGTGGGCGCTGACACCCCAGCCGCGCTTCTTAAGCTCCTCCTCGACCTTTTCCAGATTCTTTGCCCCGAAGGACACTATGTTGAGAACCGGCTCACGGATGAGGTGAACTCCCGGGATCCTCTTGAGCTCGCCCGCGAACCACCTGCTCAGCTCCATGGCCCGCTTGACGATCTCGGTGTAGCCCTCGAATCCGAGGTGCTTTATCATCGCCCACACTGCCAGCGCCTGTGCTCCGGGTCTCGTACCCGTTATCGTTGCCTGCCAGACCTTGCCGCCAGCGAGGTACGGCGCGGGAACGCTTATCGCCTCCAGGAACCGCTTCTCGCGGAATATTATCCCTCCCGCAGGGATGGGAACCATCCCCATCTTGTGGGGGTCTATGGTTATGCTCTTGACGCCCCTCAGCCTGAAATCGAAGTCGGGGATATCGTAGCCCAGAGCCTTGGCGAAGGGAATGACAAAACCTCCAAAGGCGGCATCCACGTGGAGGGGAATGCCATACTCCAGGGCCAGATCGCTCAGGGCCGGGATGTCGTCCACAACTCCCAGGCCGGTGGTTCCGGCGATTCCAACGATGCCTATCGTGTTGGAGGTTATCTTTTCCTCAACATCCCTTACGTCGACGGAGTGGTCCTCCCGCAGGTCTGCCCAGACGAGTTTAACCCCGAGCATCTCGCCGGCCTTGATGAAGGAGAAGTGGGCGCTCCTGGGGAGTATGAGCTCCGGCCTTTCCACATCCGCCAGGTTGCGGAACGCCCTCACGGCGAGAATGTTGGCCTCCGTCCCCCCTGAGACTATGTTCCCGTAGCCCTTTTCGAGGCCAAGAAGGCTGGACAGCATTGCTATTGCCTCTCTCTCCACCCTCTGGCTTCCAACGTGCAGCCCGGGGTCGCCCAGATTTCTGTCTATGTAACGCCGCACCACCTCCGCGGCGAATGGATGTGGATGGGTGCACATTGAGCCGAGGATCCTGCCTGAATCAAAGGTCAGGTCCTCCGACGTCTTCTCCTCCAGCTCCGCCAGAACTTCCTCTTCGCTCGCTCCTTTCTTCGGGAACATGGTCTCACCAGCCTGCCCCTAGTTTTATCCCCCGAATTTAAGCCTTTGCCCTCTTCAGGTAGCCCTTGAAGAACACCGGTGTTGTCAGTGCGGTGAGCATGGAGACCGCTATGACGCTCGCGAAGAGAACCTGGTCTATGAGGCCCGCGGAGAGGCCGAACGTGAGTATGGCCAGCTCGAGACTTCCCCTGCCGCCCATTCCGATACCTATCGTTATCGAGTCTCTCCAGTTCAGACCAAAGAGCCTCGCACCGAGACCGCAGCCGATGAGCTTGCCCATCACCGCCGCGAGGTAGAGCGCCGCTATGAGGGCCAGGCTTATGTCGGCAAGGGGCGGGTTGAACATCAGTCCAACGTAGATGAAGAACAGGGGTATGAAGAACTCGGTGAGAACGACCTGGAGGTCGTTTATGAGTTCGTTGAGCTTTATCCTCGTCACAACGAGCGGGTCCTTCCTCTCGCGGAGGCGGCTTATGGTGAGACCCGCGAGGTAGGCGCCTATTATCTGGTTGAGGCCTGCCCACTGGGCTATTATGGCCAGGGTGAAGGTCAGGATGAGCGTGAAGGTGAAGAATACGTTGAGGTTCCTGACGATGGAGTAGAACCATCTGGCCCTCTTGAATATGTACTCCGATACCAGAAGCGTTGCGGCTATGAATGCGAATATCTTGACCGTCAGTATTCCAAAGGAAGCCGCGTCGAGCCCCCCTCCCGCCAGAGCAGTGATTATACCTATGAGGTAAACCGCCATTATGTCGTCGGCAAATGCTGCCCCCATGAGTATCGATGAGACCTCCCGCTTAACACGTTCCTTCACGAGGACGCCGCTGGTTACCTCTATTGCGGTGTTTCCGAGGGTGACGCCTATGAATATCGCTGCCGTGGTTCCCTTGCCGAAGGCCTCCACCGTGAGGAATCCCAGCAGGAAGGAAAAGGCGACGCCAAGGGCCGCAACGACCACCGCCTTCTTGGTGTTCTGGGCTATGGCGGAGAAGTTGCTGGTGAGTCCCATGTAGAGCATCATCATTATCAGCCCGAACTCGGCGAGGACCCTCAGGTCATCCGTCGGTTCGATAACTCCGAGGACGAAGGGCCCCAGGAGTATTCCAGTGAGGACGTGGGCTATTATGGGGTGTACCTCCACTCTCTCAAAGAGCCACTCTATGCTCTTTGCGGTGACGAGAAGAATCGCGAGCGCCGCCAGGAAGTCCACTTCACTCCCCCCTCGTCAGCAGGGCCGCAAGCAGCCAGAGCGCCATGAGTATTATCGCCAGTACGGCCGCGGTTCCAGCGGCCCCCCTGCCTGTTCCGAATATTATCGGAACCGGCCCTATCATTATCACCCCGCCCCCCTCAACGTCTGCCTCTCCGCCGAGGGCAGAAACGAGGGTTCCAATGAAAACTAACAGGAAGCCGAGGAATATAAGCGCCATCCCGCTCAGTATCAGCGTTTTCCCGTCCATACGGTATGGGCTTCCCTTTCACCTTTTAAAACTTAGCGTCAAACCCAAAGGGTTAAAACGACCCGTGGGGATTCTGTAATATGCTTGTGCTCGTTGACCTCGACGACACGCTCTGCAACACCTGGGAGGCCGGCAGGTACAGCGTTCTCCGCCTGATACCCTATCTGCTCAGACGGAGGAAGTTTAGGGCGTTCTTCTACATTCTCACGGCCCGCTACAGGGAGCTGGAGCAGTCGAGGGAACTCCACACCCTCGACTTCGATAAGCTCATTGAGAGGGTGATGAGCAAGGTCTACGCCAAAATCAGCCCGGACGAGCTGGATGAGATAACAGAGCTGGTTGATAGGGTGTTCTTCTCCAATCTGAAGCTTTACCCGGACGCCGTTCCCTTCCTGAGGAGTCTCAAAGCTATGGGTGCGAGGCTCGTTCTCATTACGGACTCATCGACCAAGTGGCAGAGGAAGAAGCTGGAGTACCTCGGGATAAAGGAATATTTCGACGCCCTCATAATAAGCGGTGAAACCGGCCACAGCAAGCTCGAATCTCACAATTTCAGGCTTGCCCGCAGGCTCTTCCCAGATGATGAAGTTTACATGGTCGGGGACAGGGATGACACCGACATGCGCGGGGGGAAGGAGATTGGGGCGACGACGATACTGGTTCAGAGGGGTTATTTCAGTAGGAGGCTCGCCAGGCACGCCGACTACGTGGTTAAAGACCTCCTAGAGGCCCTGGAGGTGATAAAGCGTGAGCATGAAAAGCGAGCTGAAGCGTAAATCCCTCCACATGACCGGCCTTCTCGTTCCGCTCTCCTACCACCTGTTCGGCAGGGAGCTTACCCTCACTCTCATAGGCATCTCGTTTTTCCTCTTCGTCGTCCTTGAGCCCTTCAGGATAATAGAGGAGCTCAGGGACAACATAAAGAGGAGGCTTAGGATATACGTCGATGAGGACGTCATCGGAAGGGTTGAGGTTCTGGAAAAGCACATAGACGAGATAACCCGCTCTCACGAGCGCTACCGTGTCGCGGCTCACATCTACTTTGCAGCTGCCTCGTTCATAGTGGTGTACTTCTTCCCGATGGAGGTGGCGGTGGGTGCCATAACGGTCGCGACCGTCGGAGATGCCCTGGCGGCCATAGTGGGCAAGTCCCTCGGGAGACACCGCTTCTCCAACGGCAAGAGCCTCGAGGGCAGTCTGGCCTACTTCCTAGCCGGGGTTGCCGTACTCTGGCCCCTCGTTGGCCTCCCCCTGGCCCTGGTGGGCTCTATAGCTGGAACCGTCGCCGAGTTCTACAACCTACCGCCCGACGACAACTTCTCCAACCAGCTGGCGGTGGCCTTAGCCGTTTACCTGGCTGGGTTACTCATCTGACGGGCTAAAATCCAGAAAAGGGAGAAACGGGCGGTCACTCTATGGTGACCGTCGCGAACTGGGTGAAGGTATCTGCGTCGCCCCACTCCTGTCCGGGGTCGGTGTCCTTGACCGCGTCCTGGAGCGGCAGTGAATCGACGGCGGAATCGCCGGCACCCTGTCCTGTGACGTAGGCGACCACGTTTATCTCTCCGGGCTTGACGCCGAGGGCCTTCCACGGGATCGCTATCTCGAGCGTCTGCAGTCCGTTCTCGGCCCCGCCGGTGTAGGCGTAGAAGCCCACCCACTTGAGCTCCTCGTACTTCCAGCTTCCGTCGTTCCAGAGCATGAACTGGGCGCTGGTTATGTTGCCCGTTCCCTTGTCGCCGAAGAACTCGCCGTTCCAGAAGAAGTAGAGCTGTGCATCGACGCCCCTGCTGAAGCTCACCTTCCTGGCCCAGCTGTCCTGGCCGGTAGTGTAGCCGCCGTCCTTGTAGTCGAGGGCTATGCCGTAGGCGATCCTCCAGGAGGCCTTGTTCTCGGTGGTTATCGCGATGTAGAGGAACTGGTCGTCGTAATCGACGTAGAGGGCCTTGAGGTTCGCTCCGTCCTGGCCGTAGCCGGTCTCATCGACCGCCACCGGCTGGACGCTCCAGTCGTCGAGGTTTCCGTCTATGGTCTTGGTTAGGTTCTTGGCGAGCTCCTGCATGTACTTCTCCCTCTCCAGCTCCCCACTCTGGGCCTTCTCCAGCATGGCCTCCATCTCGCTGACGACCTTCTTGAGGCCGGTGTAGGCGCGGTATATCTTGAGTGAGGCTCCGAATGCGTAGTTCGGGCTGTCTATGAGCTCCTTGCCCTCATTGTAGAGCCTGAGAAGGTCCATAACCTCGTTCTCGAGTTCGTTGAGCCTCTTCGTCATGTCATCGGTCAGGGGCATGTTCTTGAGCTGGCCGTCGAGTTCGGTGTACCTGCCGTAGTCCTTCTCGAAGTGCCTGACTCCGTAGTACCTGTTGTGCATCACGAAAGCGTTCTGGAAGGCCATGAGCCTCTGGAGCTTGACGGAGACGACGCTTCCGCCCTCGATGATGTTGTCCATTCTTATGCGGACGTAGTAGTCGGGCACGTTGTCGGCGAGCTCCTTGACTGTGGATTCGGTGCTTATTGTATCGACGATGTCGCTTATTCCGTCGTCCGCGAAGTCGTTTCCGAAGTTCCAGACGCCCTCGCCGTAGCTGAAGCCGGTCGCGACCTGGAAGCTGAACTCCTTCGCGCCCTCAAAGACGCTGACCGGGACCCTTACCTCAATGGCGTTCTCCTCGAGGTCTATTCCAACCATCGCCCCATCGACCTTCACGACCTTTCCGCTCGGGTCGATGAAGTAGAGCAGCGAGGTCAGGCTGTCCCCGGCTGGAGCGGTCGCTTTGGTCTGGCCGACGTACTGCTTTCCTCCGAGGTTGATTGCCATCTGAATGTCCCAGGCTATGACCGTCCTGGTGTCCATTCTGCCCGCGAAGGTCTCGCCCCCGCCCTTCTTGTAGTCTATCGGCACCGCTATGAAGGTCGCCCCGTTGTCGCCTATCTTGATGTTGCTCATGTCCTTGAACTTGAAGAGGAAGTAGACGTAGCGGTCGTCCTTGGTGACGCCGACCTCGGTGAGGTCAGCGTGGGAGGAGCTTCCGCCCGGAAGGTACGGGTCTTTGTCGGTCTTCTGGTCGTTCTCGGCGTCCCTCCAGATGAAGTACCCATCTTGGACGGTGTAGGAATTGGGGGTGATATCGGGGCTTACCCAGTCGTCCGGGTTGCCGTCCACGTCTATGTTGCCCACCCAGACGACCTGTACGTTCATGGTGAACTCGTTGTTGCTCTCGCTGGCCTCGGGTATGGCGTTCTCCCTGTCCACGACGGCCCTTATCGTGTAGAGCCCGGTGGCGTTCGGCTTCCATGTGAAGGTGAACCACCTGCTCTCGCCGGCTCCAAGGCTTATCGTCCAGTTGGCCGCGAGGGTGTCGTTCACGTACACGGCAACGCTGGCGTTCTGGGCAGGCAGGGAGCCCTCGTTCCTGACGGTGACGTTGTAGACGGCGTTCCTGTTGAGGCCGACCACGCCGGGTCCGCTCATGCCGACGGTCAGGTCTGCCATCAGGAACCACTCGCCGACGAGCATGCTGGTGAAGGTGTCGGTGTCCCCCCACTCGTTTCCGATGTCGGTGTAGTCTATGGCCGGATCAACGGGGAGGCTGTCTACGGCCGAGCCGCTGCTTCCGGTTATCCAGGACATAACGGCGAACCTGGAGCGCTTTCCTCCAAGGGCGCTCCAAGGAATGGCTATCTCAAGGGTCTGAAGGCCCGTTGAGGTGTCGCCGGTGTAGGCGAAGCTCCCACCGACGCCGGAGATGCTGTTGTAGTTCCAGCCGCTTCCGGTGTAGGTGTTGAAGTTATCAGTTCCCATTCCGCTGTCCCAGCCCCACCAGAAGTAGAGTTCGTAATCAACGGCGAATCCGTTGGCGAACTCGACGTTCCTTCCCCATGAATCGCCGCCGCTCGTGTATCCGTTGCCAGTTCCAGGGTCGACGTCTATTCCTATTCCATAAGCGACGTTCCAGCTTCCCGTGTTGTTGGTCTTGATGGCTATGTAGAGGTACTGGTCGTCCCAGGAGACGTACATCTTGTCGAGGTTCGCTCCATCCTGCCCGTTGTCCCTTCCAACGGCCACGAGGTCGGCATCGCTCCAGTCGCTCAGGTTGCCGTCTATGGTCTTGGGAGCGACGTAGAGAACCGCCATGCTGGTGAAGGTGTCGGTGTCCCCCCACTCGTTTCCGATGTCGGTGTAGTCTATGGCCGGATCAACGGGGAGGCTGTCCACCGCTGAGCCGCCGCTTCCAGTGACCCATGCCATCACCGCTACCTTCTCCGGCTTTCCTCCCAGGGCGCTCCACGGTATCTTTATCTCGACCGTTTGGAGGCCGGTCGATGTGTCGCCGGTGTAGGCGAAGCTCCCACCGACGCCGGAGATGCTGTTGTAGTTCCAGCCGCTTCCGGTGTAGGTGTTGAAGTTATCAGTTCCCATTCCGCTGTCCCAGCCCCACCAGAAGTAAATCTCATAGTCTGGAGCAAAGCCGTTCGAGAACTCAACGCTTCTTCCCCAGGAATCTCCTCCGGAAACGTAACCGTTGCCGGTTCCGGGGTCGATGTCTATTCCTATTCCGTAAGCGACGTCCCAGCTTCCGGTGTTGTTGGTCTTGATGGCTATGTACAGGTACTGGTCGTCCCATGAAACATAGAGCCTGTCGAGGTTGGCTCCGGCCTGTCCGTTGTCCTTTCCAGCGGCTATGAGGTCAGCGGAAGTCCAGTCGCTGAGGCTTCCGTCTATGATTTTAGTGCCGTACATGGCGCTGACGAGGCCGCTAAACGTGGGCACTAAACCGAGCAACAGAACGAAGGTTAACATAACTGCCGCCGTTTTCTTCACATCATCCACCTCCATTGGGGGATAAATCCCCAGGGGTGTACGGTAGTCACCCGTAGTGAGTATTATGAGAAAAAGGTTTATATGCCTTTCTTTCCATATCACCGCTAGTGATAACAGCTTTGGTGGGTGGTTGCCAATGGTGAACTTCATCTTCGGGATTCACAACCATCAGCCCCTCGGAAACTTCGGCTGGGTCTTCGAGAGCGCCTACGACCGCTCCTACAGGCCCTTCATGGAGACACTGGAGGAGTATCCGAACATGAAGGCCGCGGTCCACATAAGCGGCCCGCTCCTTGAGTGGCTGGCCGAGAACAAGCCCGAGCACATCGAGCTAATCCGCTCACTGGTGAAGAAGGGGCAGCTGGAGATAGTCGTGGCGGGCTTCTACGAGCCCGTCCTGGCCGCCATTCCAAAGGATGACAGGATTGAACAGATAACCCTTCTGAAGGACTTTGCGAAGAAACTCGGCTACGACGCCAGGGGCGTCTGGCTCACCGAGCGCGTCTGGCAGCCCGAACTCGTCAAGAGCCTCCGCGAGGCGGGAATCGAGTACGTCATCGTCGATGACTACCACTTCATGAGTGCCGGCCTGAGCAAGGAGGAGCTGTACTGGCCGTACTACACCGAGGATGGCGGGGAGGTCATTGCGGTCTTCCCGATAGACGAGAAGCTCCGCTACCTCATCCCGTTCCGCCCGGTTGAGAAGACCGTTGAGTACCTCCACAGCATTGACAACGGTGACGAGAGCAGGGTCGCGGTGTTCCACGACGACGGTGAGAAGTTCGGTGTCTGGCCGGGGACGTACGAGTGGGTCTACGAGAAGGGCTGGCTCAGGGAGTTCTTTGACAGGATTTCGAGCGATGAGAGAATAAATCTAACGCTTTACTCCGAGTACCTCGCGAGGTTCAAGCCCCGCGGGCTGGTTTACCTCCCGATAGCCTCCTACTTCGAGATGAGTGAGTGGTCCTTGCCCGCAAAGCAGGCGAAGCTCTTCGTGGAGTTCGTTGAAAAGCTCAAGGGACAGGGCCAGTTCGAGAAGTACCGCGTCTTCGTCAGGGGTGGGATATGGAAGAACTTCTTCTTCAAGTATCCTGAGAGCAACTACATGCACAAGAGGATGCTCATGGTGAGCAAGCTTGTGAGGGACAACCCAGAGGCTAGGAGGTTCATCCTCAGGGCCCAGTGCAACGACGCCTACTGGCACGGGGTCTTCGGGGGGGTCTACCTCCCGCACCTCCGCAGGGCTGTCTGGGAGAACATAATAAGGGCCAACGGCTTCGCCTCCACAGGCAGCTTCGTCCGCGACATAGACTTTGACGGTCGTGATGAGGTATTCATCGAGGACGAGAACTTCTACGCGGTCTTCAAGCCAGCCTACGGGGGAGCCCTTTTCGAGCTCAGCTCAAAGAAAAAGGCGGTAAACTACAACGACGTTCTCGCGAGGCGCTGGGAGCACTACCACGAGGTTCCCGAGGCGGCCACTCCAGAGGAGGAAGACGGGGATGGCGTGGCGAGCATACACGAGGTCGGCAGGAAAATCCCGGACGAGATAAGACGTGAACTTGCCTACGACGACCGCATGAGGGCCATCCTGCAGGACCACTTCCTCGACCCGGAGACGGCACTCGAGGAGTATCGCCTCAACAGGCACATCGAGCTCGGGGACTTCGTGACGGGTGCCTATGACTACAGCCTTTTTGAGGGCGGCGTCACCCTCGAAAGGGACGGAACCGTCTCCGGAAGGCCGGCGAGGGTGGAAAAGTCCTTCCGCCTGGCAGAGGACGGCTTTATCGTGGATTACACCGTGGGGAGTGAAGTCAAAGCCCTCTTCGGCGTTGAGCTGAACCTGGCCGTCCACAGCGTCATGGAACAGCCGGAAGAGTTCGAGGCCGAGAAGTTCGAGGTGAACGACCCGTATGGCATCGGAAAGGTAGGGATAGAGCTCGACAAAAAGGCAAAGGTCTGGAAGTACCCGATAAAGACCCTCAGCCAGAGCGAAGCCGGCTGGGACTTCGTGCAGCAGGGCGTCAGCTATACTCTGCTGTTCCCGGTGGATGGGGAGCTGAGGTTCAGGCTGAGGTTCAGGGAGCTCTGAGCCTCATATTTTTATCGTCATTCCCTCGAGTTTCGGGTCCACCGACTTCAGTATCTTGAACTCAGTAGCCCTGTCCTTTCTCGATATCTGGATTACAGTGGTCGCGAGGTCCTCCAGGAGCCTGACGACCGGTTCTCTGGTGCATTCTATGACGTTGGCCTTCAGGAACTGGACTGATAGCCTCCTCTCGTCGCCGACGTATTTGGATATGGCGCTGAGTATGACCTGAACGTTCTTCGGCGAGAACTCAGATGCTACAAAGAGCTTCTCAAGGCCCACCACTGCAGTGAGAGTCGGCCCCTCGGACTCCAGGAGCCGGGTGTATATCTCCATGAACTTCTTTGCTAGAATAACCGGCTCGGAGATGTCCCTTATCCATCCAACGACTTCCCCGGTTTCTATTGTGCCACCTATCTTGATGACCTTCACGCTGTCCAGAGCCCCTTCATCCAGGCCCGCGAGCCGCGCCTTGGCCTTCAGGATATGGAGTGAGTCCAGGATGTCGATGACCACAACCTTGTATCCCCTGCCCCTGCCCCAGCTCACAACCTGGTAGAAGCCGAAGTACTGATCCCCGCTGTCCGTCCTCTCCATGAGGACTATCTCGCCCATCCTCAGTGATTCCCAGAGGTTCACCATGAGGCCGTCGGGTACGCTCATTTTTATCACCCTGCTACTTGTGGTGTAGATGATGTAAGAAAATATTCCGACTGGATTTAAATAGTCTTCTGTCTTACTTTTTTCTCTCGAAAACTGCCATTCGAAGGGAAAGAGTCAGAGTCTGAAGTTTAATGGCTCCTCCCTGCGCCAGAACCGGCAGAAAGAACAGACCTCGCCGCTGGCGGGCATGCCGCAGACCCTGCACTCTCTGAGGTCGGTCTCCTGGAGCTCCCCCTCGAAGAGTTCCTTCTTCCTGAGGTAGCCCTTCACGAAGTTTATCTTCGTTCCCGGCCTCTTCTCCTCCATCTCGTTGAGTATGCCCTTGACCTCTATCGTCGTGGCCCCAACCGCGTGGGGGCATTCCTCGATGTGGTACTCTATGCCGTTGGCGAGGGCATAAGCCACAACCTCCCTCTCGGTCAGCTCGTAGAGGGGCTTTATCTTCTTCACGAGCTTTCCGTTGAACTGCGCAGGAGTTATCGGTCCCTGTTTGGCCAGGTACTGCGTGTTCCAGTTCAGGAGGTTCGCCAGGATAAAGCCCGCCTCGTCGTCAAGGTTGTGGCCGGTGGCGACGGCATCGAAGCCGTTGTCGTATGCGAACTTGTTGAAGATGTACCTCTTCGTCAGCCCGCAGTAGGAGCATGTTGGCCTTCTCGTTCTCACCTCGCCGATGCCCTTTCCGAGCAGCTCCTTAACGCGGACGATGTGGAGGGGAACTCCCAAAGCCTCGCACTGCCTTCTGGCGTACTCCTCGCTCTTCTCCGAATACTCTCCGATGCCCAGGTTGATGTGGAGGCACTCGATGTCGTAGCCGAGCTTCTTGAGCACAAAGGCTGTAACGGCCGAGTCCTTTCCCCCGCTCACCACGACCAGAATCCTCTCGCCCGGTTTTATCAGCTTGTAGCGCTCTATGGTCCGCTTTACCTTCCTCTCGAAGTACTCGGTGAAGTGTTCTGGGCACAGGTACATCTTTGGGTAGTGGAGTTTTATAAACGCCGGCCTCTCGCAGAACTTGCACCTCATGGGCATTTCTCTCACCGAAAATAGAAGAGGGTGAGGGCTTTTAACGTTATCCTCTCTTTATCTTAAACGGATACGTGCCCTTCTTTTTCGCCACGATGGCGGCGTAGTAGAACTTGTCCTTTCTCCACTCGTTTGCCACGTCCTCGGTGCTCTTCATAAGCTTGATGTACACATCCTGGATGTCGTCGTACTCCCTCACGACCGGCCGTCCCTGCTTTGCTGTTCGTATCTTGATCTTCGGGACGTCTCTCTTGAGGATCAGGCCCCTCCTTTCATATTCGATTCCCCCGAACTTGCCCGCGTAGGCCCTCCCTGCGCTGTCCACGATAATCAGTGTCGCACTCTTTGGTATGCCATCCAGAAGGGCGCGTTTGTTTATCTTGACTGCGTGTTTGACCGCGACCTTGGTATTCTGCCGGTTCTTGGGAGTTATGTTGTAGTCCGGGTCCTTGAAGGTTCTGACGATGTTGAGGCCCCTGCTGAGCTCAAGCTCCTCCTCCCATTCCCTTTCCTTCCTTCCCGAGAGAAAGAGATATGCAACCGCCGAGCCTATCACCATGGCGAGCGCTTCCACAGGATCACCCATTTAAGCTGTCTCACTGATATTAGAAATTTTTCCCTTCTTTTCTCACAGGGTGAGAAAGTATCATGTCATGAGATAAAACCTTAAATAGTCAGTTCGTATCGGCTGTTCTGGTGAGCCGTATGCGCAGGGTTTTCCTAGCTTCCCTGACATGTCTACTGCTCCTGCTTTCCGTGTTTTCCGCCGGATGCATAGGGGGAGAACGGGTCAATTCGACCCGGTCAAGTGGGACAGAGGTTGCGGTTGATGGTGATGGAATACCCGACGCGGAGGAAGCCCAATACGGAACGGATCCAAATCTAAGGGACAGCGACGGTGATGGTCTGGACGATGGCGTTGAGGTAAACGTTTACAACACATCCCCTGCAATGGAAGATACCGACGGCGATGGTCTGGGTGACGGGGACGAAGTTTACATCTACGGTACTGATCCCCGCTCAAACGACACAGACGGTGATGGTCTGGACGATGGGGACGAGGTTCTCTCATACCTTACGGATCCTCTCAGCAACGACACCGACCGGGACGGCCTCCCTGACTACAATGAAGTCCTTCTACTCAACACCAGTCCCACTCTCGCCGACACCGATGGTGATGGTCTCTTTGATCCGGTGGAGCTGTCAAACGGCACTGATCCCCGCATTGATGATACCGATGGTGACGGCCTCGTGGACGGTGATGAGGTCTTCATCTACCTGACCGATCCCCTTGTGAACGATACCGACGGTGATGGGCTGCTTGATGGTGCGGAAGTCCTTACTTATCGGACGGATCCCTTGAGAGGGGACACGGATCGCGACTACCTCCCCGACGGTTACGAGGTGAGCATCGGCACCGATCCAGCCTTCGACTGGAGGTACGGTTTTGGGGAGGAAACCCTTCGGGCAGGACTCAGTGCGCTTTTGAGGAGAAGTGTATCAGGTCTGGCCGGCAATTTTTCCAGCGGGCCGGTTCTTGACAGAGCCTGGGCCGTCCTGGGGTGGGTCGGTGAGAACATAGCCTACAACCACACCAAGGCAGAGTACGTGAACCTCAGCGTTTCCTTATGGGACTCCCTCAATGAAACTGCGAGGGAGATGTACGCCAACCTAACCAGGGTTCAGGCCATCAACGACACCGCGTATTCCCTTCGGAGCGGCATATGCACGGATTACGCCCTCCTAACTGCTGGACTTCTCCTGGAAGCCAATGTCAGCCCGGTCTATGTCCTGAGCATAGACTACTGGAATCAGACGATAGGCCACGCCACCGTTGCCATCGAGGTCAATAACACTTACTTCGTCCTTGACCAGAGGCTCCCACCAATACCCCTTGGGAACTACTACTGGTACTTGATATACTCCGGAATGGGTGAGATTGAGAACGTGACGGTTTACAGAGTGTCCCTCGATGAAAGCGGCGAGGTCGTTGTGGATAACTGGACATGGAGCGGAGATGAGATTGGGAATATGGCTTACAGGATGACTGAGGACGACGTTAAGCTGATTGAGAGTCTTACCGAGGAGTACCTCCTGGAAAAGTATCCGGCCTACCACAGGGACGCTCGCCTTGCGGAGAACGTTGATAGGTACTTTGAATCCATAGTTGAAACGGGGGAAGGGGCTGACACCTACCTCCCGTACGGCTTCACCGAGGGGTGGTATCTGAGCTGGGGATCCGGCAGTTTCTCACTCTACTACCACCCCCTGCTGGCCGAAAAGCTCGTCCGCTATTATTGGCCGGGCCCGGGATTTGGGGGTGGTGACTGGGAGGACATCTTAAAGAAATGTGATGCCTACTACCTGAAAATCGGATTCACGGGAAATGGCACAAGCATTGTAACACACACCGGCGATTCATTAACTTTTCCTGAACTGCTGATGGTGATGGAGGTGGCGAGGTAGTCCCTCACACCCCCATCTCTTCAATTTTTGCTTTCCAGTTCCCCGGCTTCCTGAAATCCCTCTCCGTGTAGATGCCTTCTTTCTTGAGTATGCCCCTCGCCGCTAAAAGGCCGGTTGCGGCCGCGTTCACTATGTCCCTGCTCAAACCTGCACCGTCGCCGGCCGCAAAAATCCCCTCTATGCTCGTCTCAAGGTTCTCGTTAACCTCAACCTTCATGGCGTAGTACTTGATCTCGGGCGCGTAGAGCAGGGTGTGGTCGCTCGCAACGCCCGGGAGAACGCGGTCGAGCTTTTCAAGCCCCTCTATGATGTTGGTCACGACGCGATGCGGTAAAGCCATCGCTATGTCCCCCGGCGTGACGTGTCTCAGGGTCGGTTCGACGTCGCTTCTCCGTATTCTCGCCCACGTGCTCCTCCTGCCCCTCCTGAGGTCGCCGAGGCGCTGGAGGAGTGGTTTGCCGCCGCCTATCGTCGTTGCCAGCTGTGCTATGCTCTTCCCGTAGGCTGTGGTGTCCTCAACCGGCTCTGTCAGCTCTATCCTCGTCAGGAAGGCGAAGTTGGTGTTATTGCTCTTCTTCTCGTGCATCGAGTGTCCGTTGACGCCGACATAGGAGTCGTACTTCTCCTCGACGACGAAGCCGTTTGGATTGGTGCAGAAGGTTCTAACAAAATCGTCGTAGGTATCTGTATAGATGTGGAACTTGGGGTCGTGGTTTATGCTCGTTATCGGCTCCATCACTATCGCGGGAACCTCGACGCGAACGCCTACATCAATCGGCCCGTGCCTCGCCTCAAGCCCTATCTTCTTGGCCACGTCGTGGAACCAGTCCGCCCCGCCCCTTCCGGGAGCGACGATTATGTAGCGGGCGTTGATCGTGAAGACCTTCTTTCCCCGCTTCACCTTCACCCAGCCTTTCCCGAACTCCAAAGCTTTGGTCCAGAGGAGAAACTCGACGCCTTTGCCCTCGAGGTGCCTCTTTATGTCGGCTATGACCTCAGGGGTTCTGTCCGAGCCTATGTGCCTCTGGATTATGGGGATGAACTTCACACCCGCCTGTGCCGCCCTCTGCTCCCAGTAGCGGATCTCCTCCGCGTTGCCCTTGAAGAGGTTTCTGGGTGACCTGTGGCGCAGGAAAATCCTATCGACTTCCCAGACGAGCTGCCAGGCGTAGTTCTCATCGTCGGTCAGCTCGCTTAAGTCACCTCCTATGTCCGGGCGGAGGTTTATCGTGCCGTCGCTTAGGCCGCCTGCCCCGCCGACACCACTCATTATGTGGCAGGGCTGGCAGCCGATGCAGTAGCCAAGCTCGTACATCGGGCAGATCCTCTGCTCGACGTTGCAGCCTTCCTCTATCACCAGAATCCTAAAATCGCTCTTTTCCGCCAGCTCGTAGGCCGCAAAGAGGCCAGCGGGGCCTGCTCCTATAATCACGACATCGTAGGTCTTTCCGTTTCCCACTTCAGAAACCATATTTCCCTTGCCGATGTCTCTGAGCGGCTCCTTAAAAAGTTTTTGGCAAGTTTTTGGTTAACCTGTTCAGGACGTGCGATACTTTTGACACGTAACACTCAAAAGAATCCCCGAAATCTTTAAACACTTTCGCACATTAGTGTTTAACCGTGGGGCGTATGAACACTTTGAATGCCGGGGAAAAATCCCATGAGGCCAAAGCGAAGAAGATACGGATAATCCACAGCAAAAGGAGGCTCCTTCAGCTCAAGAGGAAGGAGGAGCTAAGTCACAACATTCGCTACATCTCCAAGGTCCCGGTGAGAATCGTCATGGATCGGGATTTCCTCGTTCTCCATCCGGGTGATCCCCTCTCCAGGCTCGTCCAGGAGCTCAGAGGGGAAGAAAGCTCTGCGGTCGTTACTGACGAGGAAGGGCGCCTCATGGGCTTCATCACGATGAAGGACCTCCTCCACTTTTTCGAACCCCCCCGGCGGTACTCCATAGTTGGCGTTGGTCTCCTGAAGAAGTACTCCGTAAACCGTGCCTCCAACGTTGCCGACATAATGGTCAGGAGGCCTGTAACGATCCACGTCGATGAGAACCTCGGCAGGGCGATAAAGGTTATGATAGAGACCGGGAAGCACCACCTGCCCGTCGTTGACGATGAAAACCGCGTCCACGGCGTCCTGGAGGTCAAGGACATAATCCGCCTGATACGCATAGTGTCTTCGTGAACGCTCGAATCCAAAGAGTCTGAGGGATGATAATCATGGACGTATTCCTGGAGCTGGCGCTGATACTAGTGGTTGCGAAGCTGTTCGGCTACCTCACCCTTCGCCTCGGATTTCCAGCGGCCCTCGGACAGCTCCTCGGTGGAATCCTCATAGGGCCGTCCCTGCTTGACCTGGTGGCCTACGATGAGGGAGTGAGGCTCGTTGCCGAGCTTGGAGTTGTCATGCTCCTCTTCCTGGCCGGCCTTGAGACCGACATTGAGGAGTTCAAGCACGTCGGCCTCTCGGCCTTCATAGTTGCCGTTCTCGGCGTCATAATACCGTTCATTCTCGGCTACATTGGCGCTTTAGCCTGGGGCTACTCCGACATCCAGGCTCTCTTTCTCGGTGGAATCCTCACGGCTACGAGCGTCGGCCTCACCACGAGCATACTCATGGAGATGAAGAAGCTGAGGAGCCGTGTGGGAACGACGATTTTAGCTGCTGCCGTAGTTGACGACGTCCTCGGCATCATAATTCTGACGGTTCTCGTGGCGATGAACACGAAGGGCAGCGTCTATCCGGTGGATGTCCTCATAATCCTCGGTGAGGTCACCCTGTTCTTTATCCTCGGCCTCCTCCTCGGCAGTCCGGCGGTGAAGGAAGCCCTCCGCGCGTCCGAGAGGATAAATCTGCCCGAGACCATAACGGCCTTCGCGATAGCCATAATGCTCATCTTCGCCTCCATAGCCGAGCGGTTCCAGCTCGCTGGAATAACAGGCGCCTACTTAGCCGGCCTCATCGTGGCGGGCAGTGCCGAGGCAAGGGAGGTGACGAGCAAGACACTGACCATCGGTTACTCCCTCTTCATTCCCGTTTTCCTCGTCAGCATAGGTGTCGAGACAGACATCCACGTTCTGGCCCACATCGGGGCGTTCGCGGCGCTTTACGCGGTTCTGGCAATAGCCGGAAAGATAGTCGGCTGCGGCATCGGTGGACTGATGACCAGGTTCAAGGGCAGAGAGGCCCTGCAGATTGGAATGGGCATGGTTCCGAGGATGGAGGTCGCGCTCATAATGGCCAACATCGGACTGAGGGAGGGTGTGTTCGACAGGGGGACGTTTTCGATACCGGTCAGCATGGTGATAATAACAACGCTTGTAACGCCTTTCCTCCTCAAGTGGGCGTTCTCGAGGGAGTGATATGGAGATACTCCTCCTGATGGCCCTCATGCTGGCAACGGCCAAACTCATAGGCTATCTCTTCGAGCGCATTGGTCAGCCGGTGGTGCTGGGGCAGATATTCGGGGGCCTTCTCATCGGGATATTCTTTGACACCAACCCGGTTATTGGCCAGTTCGCCAACCTGGGCGTCCTGCTCCTCCTCTTTATAGCGGGCCTCGAGAGTGAGCTGGAGGAGTTCAAGCGGGTTGGGAGGCAGAGCGTGGTGGTCGCGGGTCTGGGAGTCCTTGTGGCGTTCATCTTCGGGTTCTCAGTTGCTTACTTTTTCGTCCCTCTCCACGAGGCGGTTCTCTACGGCGCCATGATGACCCCGACGAGCGTCAGCATAACCGTCAAGGTTCTCATGGAGCTCAGGAGGCTCAACACCCGCGAGGGGACGACGATTTTAGCTGCTGCCGTGGTTGACGACGTCCTCGGCATCCTCATCCTCACCATTGCGATATCCATGATCAAGGGTGGCGCGGTCAACTACGCGGCCCTCTTTGAGGTTCTGATCTCGGTCTCGCTCCTCCTTTTCTTCTTTCTCTACTTCGGACCCGGCCTCGCCGACAGGGCGTTCCGCTTCATCTCGCGCATAGACCTGCCCGAGGCCGAGACTGCTTTCGCCCTGATATTTCTGATAGCCTTCGCCTTCCTTGCGGAGCACCTGAACCTCGCATCGATACTCGGCGCCTACCTCACGGGCCTCGCCCTGGGCCAGAGCTCCAAGAAAAAGTCGATAATGGACCATATGAACGTCCTGGGGTACTCCCTCTTCATCCCGCTGTTCTTTGTCGAGGTCGGCATGAGGATAGAACTGGGCTACATCCTCCACGCGGGGGCCTTTGCGGTTCTCTACACCCTCGCGGCCGTGCTCAGTAAGGTACTCGGCTGTGGTCTCGGTGCGAGGGTCTCCGGGTTCGACTGGAACTCCTCCCTCAGGATAGGCGTCGGCATGATACCCAGGCTGGGTGTGGAGCTGGCGATGCTGGCCGTTGCCATAGCCAGCGGTGTAGTCGGCCCCGACGCCCTGACGGTGGCGATCCTCATGGTATTCGTCACGACGGTGATAACGCCGCCCCTACTCAAGTCCCTCTACACCCGGTAACCCGAGTGCACACTTTGTGGCATAGCTTTATAAAACCATCACCGCAGTGGCGAACATGAGCGAGTGGCTTTCGATACTCAGTTCGGCACTCTTCATGCTCATCATGATAGACCCAAGCGACAAGATACTCCTGGTCAGCCTCCTGAGGGAGGACTTCCACATAGAGGACATTAGAACGCTTATCGTCCGGGCGAACCTGATAGGCTTCCTCCTCCTGTTCCTCTTTGCGGTCTCGGGCCAGATAATTCTCCAGGACATATTCCACATAGACATAAACGCCCTCCGCGTTGCCGGCGGTTTCGTGCTCTTCAAGATAGGCCTCGAGGCCCTCGAAAGCGGTGGAATGCTGACCCTCAAGAGGGAGAAGAACATACTCGCCCTTGCAGCGGTTCCGGTTGCGACCCCTCTGATAGCCGGCCCGGCCGCGATAACGACCGCAATAACCCTCACCGCCGAAAAGGGCTTGTACCACGCGACCGCGGCGGTGTTCCTTGCCATAGTCTTCACGGCCCTCACGATGTTCATTACCCTCTACGTCGTCAAGAACGTCAGCAAAACGACCCTCGGCGTCTTCATAAGGATAATCGGTATGTTCACGATGGCCATCGGAGCTCAGATGATGGTCCAGGGCGTTGTGGGGATTTACCTCCTGATGACGTCTGCTGTCTGACGGTCTTTCGGCCCACTGCCCGGTGAACGGGCGAGGCCAAAACTCCTGGGCTAAACTTTTAACCCCTTCCGCTTTTTCCAGGAAAGGAGGGTTGAGAATGAAGGTACGGCTTGAAAAAGTTAAGGGAACGCGAGACCTGCTTCCGGAGGAGATGGCGAAGAGGAGATGGGTCTTCGAGAGAATCCGCGAGGTCTTCGAGAGGTATAACTTTCATGAGGTTCTCACTCCCACCTTTGAGTACACCGAGCTCTTCAAGCTGAGGAGCGGTGAGGAGGTTGTGGAACAGCTCTACGCCTTCGACGACAAGGGCGGACGGAACCTCTCGCTCAGACCGGACATGACGTCCAGCGTCGCGAGGCTCTACGTCAACGGCTTCCAGAACGCCCCGAAGCCCGTTAAATGGTATTACATGGCCAACATGTTCCGCTATGAGGAACCCCAGAGCGGTCGTTACCGCGAGTTCTGGCAGGCCGGGGTAGAGCTCCTCGGGAGCGATAAAGTTGAGGCAGATGCGGAGGTCATAGCGCTCTTCGTTGAGAGCTACCTGGCGACCGGCCTTGAGGACTTCACCGTGAACATAGGCGACCGCGTTCTCCTCGACGAGTTTGCCAAGATGCTCGGCGTTAAAGATGACATAGGCCTGATGAGGCTCATAGACAAGAAGGACAAGATGAGCAGGGGGGACTTCGCCGTCGCCCTGAGGGAGTTCGGGCTGGACGATGATGGCGTCGAGAAAGTCATGGCGCTGGTGGAGATAAAGGGCCTCCCCGAAGAGGTTCTTCCGAGGGCGGAAGAGCTCTTCACGGGCGAGAAAGCTAGGGAGGAAATCAAGCGCCTCTACGAGCTGGTCGATTTGCTCGACGCCTACGGCGTCTTGAAGTGGATAAGGATAGACCTCGGCATAGCTAGGGGCTTCGACTACTACACCAGCGTCGTCTTCGAGGCAATAGCACCGAACGACCTCGGAATCGGCTCGATTGGAGGCGGTGGCAGGTACGACAACCTTATATCCGTCTTCGGCGGAAAGCCAACCCCGGCGACGGGCTTTGCGATTGGAATCGAGCGCCTCATTCCGATACTCGAGTGGAAGGGGCTCATCCCGGAGCCGAAGCTCAGGCCCGACGTCTACGTCGTGCCCATAGGGAAGGACGCCGAGCTGAGGAGGGCCGCCGCGGAGATAACGAGCGCCCTGAGGGCCGCAGGCGTCAAAACCGACTGCGAACTAACCGGAAGAAAGCTCAGGAAGGCACTCGATTACGCTGGAAAGCTCGGGGTTCCGTACGTCGTCCTCGTTGGGAAGAAGGACCTGGCGGAAGGAAAGGTCACGGTAAGGGACATGGAGAGCGGAGAGCAGAGGTTTGTGAAAAAAGAGAACGTTGTCGGGGAGCTGATTGAGCTTCTCGGATTCTGAATTTTTTATTTCTCAATTAACCCAGTGATGGTCCAGGTAGACGGCGACGTCTGGGCCGTAGGTGGGGTAGGCGGTTACGACCTCGTAGTAAACGTGTCCGTGGTAGTAATCCCTTTCGAGAATGACTTTTATTTCGCTTATTCCGTATTCCCTGTACTGATAATAGGCAGGTAGTACGCTATCACCACGTAGTTCCCATCAAAGTCCGGCCGACCGTACTCAATGGTTTCCTCGATGAGATACACCATGTCGTAGCCGTTCATCGTTTCTGGGAGCTTTCTTCCACCAACGGCCTGCCCGATGTTGCCTGTTTAAGTTGATCGCCAGTTTTTACTTCCACTTCACTTCGCTCCGGTGTTCTTCTTTTGTTCAGTTTGGCTCTTTGTTGTAGTGTTGATATAAGCAATGTATAGTGCGGTAGTTATCACTCCTAAAATTACTGTTGTGTGATTCCTAATAACCGCTATTAGGGCCCAAAGTCCCAATAGTGTGATCATTATATCGGCTCTTCCAGGCTTTTGGCGTAAGGAGATTATTCCCAGTCCGTCCAGCAGGGCTATAGATGCTACCTTGAGGACAGTGGTAAAGTCTTTGGCATTCCCTTTGATTACCATGTAGCTTACTTCAATAAACCAGACGAGAAGTACAATAATGTGATCACTTGGAGATCTTTTGCTTTTCTTGTTTTGGGTTCTAATCAGAGAATAGGGTATCCCAAATGAGAGAATTCCAAATCCTAAGCCTATAAGAGGAACCTCAAAGGACTTGCTAAGTGTTAGTACTTCCAGAGATAGCAGCGAAAAAGCAAAAGAAAGCTGAAGTACTCTCTTCCAGTCAGGATAGGCCATGAGTCCTAAAATCGGAATGAGAAAGATAAGGTGAATGACGTCCATTCGCAATCACCCCGTAATGTAGTCAAGGTAACCAAATTGTCAAGGAAGAGTTTAAACGCATGATTACTAACTCCGGGAAGATTATACGCGAGCGTTAGTATTGAGTCACCATTAGCATTTGCTGGAATTTTGGCTTCAATTATCCTTATCATCGTCATCACTTTTTGCTTACTTTCTCTTTCTCCATATTTTTGGACCTCCTGAGTTCTGTTGGGAGGAGATAAGTAATATATATGGCAATTAAGATAACCGCTTGTATCCCGAAAATTACATGGTACCACGTTACAATGGATAGCGGTGGGATTAACACCATTGATAATGCTTTTATCGGACTCTCCTTTAGCTTTAGGTCCTCCGTTAATTCCTTTAGGAAGATAAGCACACTATCAATCTTGAAGAGTGGCAGGAATAGCCATGCCAACCACAGAATTGCTGCAAGACCTCCCAAGAACTCCATTCCCGCCATCACTGCCGCCATTGACAACCATAACGGGGCAAACACCTTTAGTTCAAATCCAAAACGCTCATCCTCCCACCAAGGGAGCATTATAACCAGCGCCGTCAAATACAGGTTCAGCTGAAGCAACGGATAAGCAGTTTCAGCGTAACAGTCGCCGGTGTAAAATAAATAAACCAGAGAGAGCAGGCCGATAATAGCTGGAATGTATCTGAGCAATCCCTTCATGTTCCGCCTCCTTCGACGTCTTTTGTTCTTAGTGATGTCATCATCACAAGTGTTAAGAGTAGTGCCCATACAATGGGGCCGACAATCAGCAGTAAAAGGCCTGCCCAAAGGTCCACTGTAGTCGGAACTAATTGGATGTACAAGAATATATAAACCCACGGTGTGAGTTTGATGATTTTCTTCTTGGTAGATTCATTTTGTGAGCTAGCTAATTTGTAAAGGACAACAAATACTATCACTTCACAGATAATGAGGAAAATCCTATACACAGATGCCTCTGAGATGACGAACAGTTTGTAATTAATCCCCACAAGGCTTACGATGGCTATTATCGCAAGAAGCAAAGGGGCAACTTTACCCATATTGAAAACCATTTCCAAGAGCAAAGTCCAGCGTACGTTCCTTAAATCCAAATACACGAAAAACCAGAATGCCGGCAAACCGACAAAAATAAGTATCCTAACAGGAAGTGAGGCTTTTATGCTTGCGGCCATCAAAAAACCTAACCAATAAAAGAAGAACCCTGCAAACTTGGGATCATCCCCAACGTATACTAAGAAAAACAGGATTAGAATTACAGGCATTGTCAGCAATCCTAGAACTTTGGTTGAATGAGCACCTTCATGATGCAAGAGAATTGCAATTCCTAACTGTGAAAGAATAAATAAAAAGAGGGACTTCCATATCCCCCTGGATGATACCCTTTCTGACATTCATCATCCCCTCCACCATGTTATAGCATACTCTTTCATCCAATTGGCAAGCCAATTGACACTTATCTGTCCGATTATTGGTTTTACCTTCTCCTTGACTCCTGGTGGAAGCTTATTGAGGGCATCTTCGATAAACTTGATATTAGCAATAGGCTGAACTTTTGATCCAAGTTTGTACGTTAAGTATGTATCGGCAGCAATGTCTGCAACTACTGCTATGTGGTCTACTTCCACGTAGGCACTGCTTTGAAGAGTGAAGCGCCGAATCCCAAGTTTATCAAAAGGTACGTCGTGAATTATTTTTACTGGAACCCTTGCTCCATAAATCCCCTCCACCTGAATATCATTCCGCGCATCTTCCCAATAGGGGAATATGTCCCCAATGAGAAAGATATCGGGTTTTGATATTTTGAAGTGTGCGGTGGAAGTTATGGTGGCGTAACCTCCGGCGGGTATTGTTTTGGGATCAATGTAACTGACCACTGGTGAAGAGCTTCCTGATGGCAATTGCAGATACTTGTTTAATATTGAAACATTAATATCCGAAACGATGTTTCCTGTCACTTTTAAGTCGTAACTGTATCCGTTGTAAATCGTTAATCGACAAGTGAGGGTTGCCTCATAGTTTCCCATATTGTACTTGAAGTGTATTGGATCACATTCTGATGTTACATGTTTGAGTTGATCGCCAGTTTTCACTTCCACTTTCACTTCGCTCCAGTGTTCTTCTCCTTTTCCGTTGGGTTCTCTGTCATAGTAAAACCCGAAGCTAATCTAAATGACACCTAGCTGCCACTTTATTGTATTCGATTGTCATCTAGCATCTTCGGTAGTATTGTATGAATTCCCCAGCTTGTGGAGACACTCCATAATGTTCCGAGGGAGAGAGCGAGAGTAATGTTATCTGTCACTGCCCATTCTGGAAGGAAATATCGTGGAAAGCTAACTACAATGACTATCATGGTTTTCTCCTCAAAGGGTAGCTTTTTCTTCCAATATACGGCAAGGAATCCAACAATATAAGTGGTTATTATAAATTGTGGGATTAAGTACTTTGTGTGATAAAACGTAATTGCTAGAGAGATAAAAAACATAAAAGCAGGGATCACAAATCTGTTCTTAACTGCTGGCATTTACATCACCTCTAACTATACGCACAATCCTGAAACTAGTAATACTGTCGTCACGACTGTCAAGATTGTGTATATGTTAAACACAAATTTGAACACCGCTTTTTTGAAATTCGACAAAGTGAAAAAGAAAAGACCCGTGCCCAGTCCAACTGTAATAGAAAGGAGAACACTGTGAGTGGCAAGGTACACCGCAATCAATGGAACAACCTCAAACAAAATTAGTAACAGAGTTAGGGCGAGAATGTTTCTCGGGTTCCAGTCTTGTCTCTTTCTTCCTGAAAGGAAGTCATCAAGACGTCCGTCTATATCTATTAATGAGTAGTACCCAACACTCGTGAGATAAAATACCAACACTGGTACTAACAATCCCCATAGCTTGGAATCAGAGACTAAGAGTATTTTTCCTGCTATGTACAATGAAAGCAAAAAGGTAATGGACACCTTGAATCCTTTTGTAGTGTCCCCGTGATATGTAAATACTCCATAAATACCGGAAAAAACTAAGATAGAAAGAATCAGTAGCTTCTCGCCTAACATGTTCATCCCCCCATCAATTTTGGAGTTTTGGCCAAGTCCATCTAAAGAAACTAACTATATAGGGCCATGAGTTTTTTAAAGCACTTACGACTTCACCATTGCGTGCTAGTCTTAGTATTGTTATTCCCGCCTTAATATCTGCTCCAACGAGTATGACATTCGTTCCAACGTCCACTATCACGTCTTTGCTGTCCTGCTTTATGTTTATTATGTCAGTGCCTGTAAATGTAATGTCATTTCCGTTCTGTGGGGATATTATGTATTTCAGTGATATCGAGACATAGGCTCCAGACAAGTCTTTTTCAAGGGTCATTAGTCCTGTGCGTGCTGTGTTCCTAAAGATTATTGTGGCAGTCTCGGAACTCTGCACTAAGTTGGGATACTCAACTTCCCATGAGGAACTGAGAGTGTCCGCAAAATCTAGGTTGTCAACATGCCATTCCTTAACACCCCCAGAGTTCAAGTAGATATTCTCTTGTGTGGGGTTATAAACAAATGCCCTGCACACTAATGTGGCCTTGTATTCTATACCATTCCAGTTAAATTTAGCATCATCGCATTCAAAGCCCACTTGCTTTAACTCCGTCCCGTTCATCGGTTTCACTTCCACCCTCACTTCACTCCAGTGTTCTTCTCCTTTTCCGTTGGGTTTTCCATCGTAATTGTCTAGGAAGAGCTTGATCGTGTGAGTGCCGACTCCAACGATGTTCCGTCTGGGCGTTATTATGGAATCACCGTTAGCGTTTGCTGGGATCTTGGCTTCGATGCCTATAGACTCATTTCCGAATTCAATGAATCCTTTAACTGTAATTGATGACCCATCGTAATTCCATGCCTTCACTTGGAGATACACTTCTCCACCACCCTCAAGCTCAGTCGGGTAAGCGGCCAACTTAATACCGAACCTGTCATTAAAGTTTTGGATTATAATCGACTTTGTCTCGCTGGCTTCGAGGTCCCATGGGTTGTTTGAGTTAGCGGGTCTTGAAGTGACCTTCACTTTTATACTGTGCTCACCTATAGGAAAGGCGCTTGGAACGTTCCAGGTGAGCGTCAACACGGTGCTTGACCCTCCTTTGACATACGTCTCAATCGTTTGAACCGGAGGGAGTTTGTCGTCGATTATCAGTTCTACTTTTGCATCTCTGTCATCATCGTATGTGCTGTCGAGCTGTACCTTAAAGCTGACGGTATTTCCTCTGCGGGCAGTTGATGGCCAGTCCAGTGGGGTGATTTTGATTCTTGGAGAGTCCCCATCTGGGCTAGGTTTGACTTCTATGGTACCGTTGAACTTCTTGTAGTACTGTCCCACCTTGAAGTAGCCCTCGTACTTGTAAGTTCCCTGCTTGGGATAATTGATGCGTTCAATGTACACGGTCGAGTAGTCGAATCCCTGAAGCGAAAGAGAACCGGTGAACTCTTTGAATTTACTTTCTATAAGGTTATTTTCGACTATGTACGGTACTTCAACTTTCAGAGAATAGTTGCCAGTAACGCTGAAGGGATTGAGGTTGCTAACTTTTATTTTGAATTGGACGGAGTCACCCTCTTCAATATTTCCGCTCTGAGGGATTGTTGTGACTTCAACGTCTATGTTCTTTGTGGGGTCGTATTGAAGCTTTATCGTTGAGGAGTACCCCTCAACGGCTTGGCGTATTGAATATTTTGAGGAAGTATCATCTGGATTTAAGCCGCTTTTTGAGTTGGTGCGATATTCTGTGGTGAACTGATACGTCACCTTAATCTTTCCGCTGACTTCCACTTCGTAATCCCCATAAACTCTTCCGCTGATTGTACTCTCAACTGTGATGGTTTCCCCGTTGTTTATAGCTCCGATGTTTTTGGAGTACTTAAGTTCCGTTCCTTTGATATCTACCGTTACGTTTGTGGCGCTTGCTCCACTAACCGTGATGTCCATGGAGACCTTGTATGTTGCATAGTCTGTTGATACTTCGACTGGAGTGATCGCTATATGGTTTATCTCTAAGATTTTCTGATTGTCTTCTGGATTCAGGGCTATTGTGGTGATTTCATCAGCAGGGGTTATTGTGACTATGCTAGTAAAGGGTTCTGTTGATATTGTGGGCTCTTCTGTAGAGCCTGCATATACTGGCTGTACAGGGAGTTTCGGGTTTATTGGATATATCGGCTCTATGGGTTTTATTGGTTCATCTTTTTTTCTAGTTCTATAATTCTCGCTTTTGACTATTACGACCTTTAGAGAATCTTTTAATTCGGCAACTTTCTGGTGTAACATACTCTCAGTTTCCCAATTTTCGTTTCCAGACGCTATTGCGGTTGCCAATGTGAGAACATTATCCAGTAATTTGTAGGTATTTAATGCATTGTGCCAGTAATAAGTAGTAGTATTCCAGATTAGATAATCGCCATCTGGAATAGTAACTAGCACTGTGAAGACTAAGGAACCGTTTGTGGTATGGTTGACACTCTTGATCATTCCTGTTTGGGTTACAACTTTCTCATCTTTGAGGAAGGTCAGATTACCGGATATTTTTACACCAGTCAGCAGTTCATACATTGAATCTCTCAACTGACGAGCTTTCTTCTCCATCTCCTTGTAATTCCTGGAGGAGTAAGATTTATAGAATTCAAGCCAGCCTTTGGCGAGTGTTGGGTTTATTATCTCATTGCCACTGGTCTGCTGGAATTCGGCAGAACGAGTCCACTTCCATTTTTTTGAGCGTCCATGTTTCGTACTCGTTGTATTTGAAGGCAACATCAATGAAAGCCATGGAGAAGTTTTCAAGAAAGGCCGTCATGTTGAAGTCCTCGTTAATCTCGTCAGCGTTCTTGACGATGTAATCTTCCAACGCCTGAATCTGCTCATCAGTCCATCCTTGAGCCTTCAAAGCTTCCACAGTCTCCTGGGGGAGGCCATTCTGGCTGATGTTTTGAGCCATTTCCTTTAACTCTTCCGCAGTGTAGTACGTCTTCACGCCGGAACCCTTCAATTCCTCCAGAGCCTGCCAGATTAAGGCTGAAATGTTTGCGGCATTCTCAGCACCAAGGCGAGAGTTTTGAATCAGTTCCACGGCAATGCTTTGAACCAGGAGATTGTAAGGTCCAGAGTGGTTGAGTTTGACAACGAGTTCGGCTTCCTTGTTGAGTATCTCCCAGAATTTCTCGTACGGGTCGTTCTGGGCTTCAACGCTAGTGGCGTAGGCTGTGCCTCCTGCTGCAGCCACTATCGATCCGAGCAGGAGGATTATCAACAACACTCCTACTGCCTTCCTCATTGAGATTTCACCATAGTACTAATAAAAGTTAGAATTTAAAAGATTTTCCTATTCAAATTTGACACACTATACTAAATGGTATGCAAAAAACGGAAACTGCACGGGGAGACATGAAGCACTACCTTCTCAAGCCCCGTTTGGAGGTATCAAAAAGGGCTTATGGAAAAAGAGCTTGGGAAACAGCAAAACCTATCTCTTCAACTCAACCCCGAACTCCTTCGCCTTCCTCCTCATTCTCCACTCCTCGAGCTTCCTCACGAACGGGCAGCGGGAGCGCCAGTGCAGGTAGGCCTTCTTCAGCCTCTCCAGCATTTTTACCACCTAATATCCTCTCCTAATCTCCTCGAAGTACTCCAAGAGCGACTCCGCAATCTCCTGGGACTCGATTCTAACGCTCACCTCGTGATTCCAGTCCAGCGCGGCCTCGCTCCAGTTGTGGCTTCCGATGTAAACCACCCCCCCGTCTATCACCACCATCTTTGTGTGGAGGGTTACCGAGGGGGAATCAAAGACCACATCGACCCCGTTGGAGCGGAGATAGTCGTAGGTGGCCCTGTTGTCCTCGATGCCGTTTTCGAGTATCACGTGGACGCTCACTCCCCTTCTTCTTGCCTCCACCAGCGCCCTTATCAGGTCGTTGGCGTGGTCGTAGCTGTCGGTGGGGTCGTACTTCATCAGGAACATCGTGACGTAAACGCTCTCCCGCGCACCGCGTATGTCTTCGATGACGCTCCTGTAATACGCGTCGTCCACCAGTATTTCTACTGGAGGAGATTTTTCCCCGGCCTTTGACTTCTCCAGCAGGCAGTCGCGGTACTTCTCGCGGAGTTCATCTAAGCTCTCGCTCGTCCTGTCCAGCGTCGTGTTCAAAAGCCTTAGATTCTCCAGGCAGGCTGTTAGGTTTTTCCTCAGCTCCGTCTCGGCGCTGTGGTTTACGATGTACCTGGTCTCTGTCACGGTGATGGTTTCGGTGACCGTTCTGGTTTTTCCCAGGGTGGTGGTTTTTTCCGAGGTGGCTTTCAGGGTTGACGTGCTTCCGAGACATCCGGAAGTTACGAGCATTACCGCCACCAGTATTGCCAGGAGGTACACTTTTGACCGCATGGATGGTCGTGGGAGAATACGCCTTAAATCTTTAGCGGGTGAAACCTTTTAACGTCCTCCTCTTACCCTGGGTGATTGGGATGATGAGTCTGGAGCCCCCTGATCGGTGAGGAGGTTTCGCGGGGCTGACCGAGATGATAAGGGAACGCCTCTGTCGGGAGTACCTGGAGGAAATCGACCGGCTGGAGCGCTCGCTCCGGGAGCTGGAGGATGAGCTGATAGAACTCCGTATGCAGCTGAACCTCAAGGTGGACGAGGCCAACAGGCTTGCCATAGAGAACGCAAGCCTGAGGCACAGGATCGAGATGATGGAGCGGCGCGAGAAACGGCTGGCTGAGTTCCTCCGGAAGTTGAAGATCCCCCTGATATACATCGACGAGGAGCGGTTCGAGGACGTGGATGTGGACCTGGGCCCCGATTCGAAGGACTGAGGAAAACCTTAATAGCCCAACTTCCTTTTCTACTTCAGTTTAAGAGGTGAGGCTAATGAGCATGGACATGACCACGAGGATGTTTAAGGAGGAGGGGTGGATAAGGAAGCAGTGCCCCAAGTGCGGAAAGTTCTTCTGGACGCTCGACCCGGATAGGAAGACCTGCGGAGACCCGCCGTGTGACGAGTACTCGTTCATCGGAAAGCCGGGGATACCAAAGAAGTACACCCTGGAGGAGATGCGCGAGAAGTTCCTGAGCTTCTTCGAGAAGCACGGCCACGGGAGGGTGAAGCGCTTCCCGGTTCTTCCCCGCTGGCGCGATGACGTTCTTCTTGTTGGAGCGAGCATAATGGACTTCCAGCCATGGGTCATAAGCGGTGAAGCGGACCCGCCGGCCAACCCCCTCACGATAAGCCAGCCCTCAATAAGGTTCACCGACATTGACAACGTCGGAATCACGGGCAGGCACTTCACGATATTCGAGATGATGGCTCATCATGCATTCAACTACCCGGACAGGCCGATTTACTGGATGGACGAGACTGTGGAGCTTGCCTTCGAGTTCTTCACCAAGGAGCTCGGGATGAAGGCCGAGGACATAACCTTCAAGGAGAACCCGTGGGCCGGCGGTGGAAACGCGGGCCCGGCCTTCGAGGTGCTCTACCGCGGTCTTGAGGTTGCCACACTCGTCTTCATGCAGTACAAGAAGGCGCCAAAGGACGCCGACCCGACTCAGGTTGTGGAGATCAAGGGTGACTACTACGTCCCGATGGAGACGAGGGTTGTGGATACTGGCTACGGCCTCGAGAGGCTCGTCTGGATGAGCCACGGTACTCCAACGGCCTACGACGCCGTCCTCGGCTACGTCGTTGAGCCCCTGAAGAGGATGGCGGGTGTGGAGAAGATAGATGAGCGCATCCTCATGGAGAACTCCCGTTTGGCAGGAATGTTCGACATAGAGGATATGGGCGACCTGAGGTACCTCCGCGAGCAGGTTGCCAGGCGCGTCGGAATCAGCGTCGAGGAGCTTACAAAGGCTGTGAGGCCCTACGAGCTGATATATGCCATAGCGGACCACACCAAGGCTTTAACCTTCATGCTGGCGGATGGAGTTATCCCGTCCAACGTCAAGGCGGGCTACCTGGCGAGGCTCCTCATAAGGAAGAGCATAAGGCACCTCCGCGAGCTCGGCCTCGAGGTTCCGTTGGCGGAGATAGTGGCGATGCACATCAGGGAGCTCTCGCCGACCTATCCCGAGTTCAAGGAGATGGAAGACGTTATCCTCGACATAATCAACGTCGAGGAGAGGCGCTACCAGGAGACCCTCAGGCGCGGAAGCGACCTAGTGAAGCGCGAGGTGGCCAAGCTCAAGAAGGCCGGCAGGGATGAGATTCCGCTCGAAAGGCTCCTCCTGTTCTACGAGAGCCACGGCTTAACGCCTGAGATAGTCGCGGAGGTGGCTCAGAGAGAGGGAATCAGGGTTGAGATCCCCGACAACTTCTACACGCTGGTCGCTAAGGAGGCGGAGAAGGCGGAGAAGAAGGCCGCCGCTGAATACGCCGTTGACTTTGAGCTGGTCAAAGATTTGCCCGACACGAGGACGCTCTACTATGAAGACCCCTTCATGAGGGAGTTTGATGCCGAGGTTCTCAGGGTCATAGACGACTGGGTAATTCTCAACCAGACCGCCTTCTATCCGGAGGGCGGCGGTCAGCCGTGCGACCTCGGTGAGCTCGAAGTTGGGGAGGAGAAGGTCAAGGTCATAGACGTTCAGAAGATAGGGAAGGTAATCCTCCACAGGGTCGAGAGGCCGGAGCTCTTCAAACCCGGCGCGAAGGTTCACGGAAGGATCGACTGGGACAGGAGAATCCAGCACATGCGCCACCACACCGGAACCCACGTCATTATGGGTGCCCTCGTAAGGGTTCTCGGAAAGCACGTCTGGCAAGCTGGAAGCCAGCTCCACACCGACTGGGCCAGGTTAGATATTTCCCACTACAAGCGCATAACTGAGGACGAGCTCAGAGAAATCGAGCGCCTCGCGAACCGCGTCGTCATGGAGAACAGGAAGGTGACCTGGGAGTGGCTTCCGAGGACCGAGGCCGAGATGAAGTACGGCTTCAGGCTCTACCAGGGTGGAGTGGTTCCTGGAAGGGTCATCAGGGTGCTCAAGATTGAGGACTGGGACGTCCAGGCCTGCGGTGGAACGCATCTGCCGAACACAGGTCTTATAGGCCCGATCAAGATTCTGAGAACCGAGCGCATACAGGACGGTGTTGAGAGGATAATCTTCGCCGCAGGAGAGGCCGCGGTTGACTGGATGCAGGAGACCGAGAGGCTTCTCAAGAGAACCGCCGAGACCTTCCGCGTTCCGCCCGAGAAGGTGCCGGAGACGGCCGAGCGCTTCTTCAGCGAGTGGAAGGAGGCAAGAAAGGAGGTCGAGAAGCTCAGGAAGGAGCTGGCCAAGCTCCTCGTCTACGAGCTCGAGGGCAAAGCTGAGAAGGTTGGGGAGGTTGAGTTCATCGGAGCCGTCGTTGAGGGCGCGATGGACGACCTCCGCGAGGCCGCCAACAAGCTCAGGAAGGAGAACAGGGTGGTTGTCCTCATCAGCAGGGAGGGCCACTTCGTCGTTGCCGTTGGAGATGGCCTGGACGTAAAGGCCGGCGAGCTGGCGAAGGTGATAACGAGCGTCGCCGGCGGTGGTGGTGGCGGAAGGAAGGAGCTCGCCCAGGGCAGGGTGAAGAACCCGCTGAAGGCGGAGGAGGCAATAGAAGAGGTTAAGAGAAGGCTCAGCTGAGCCAGGTTCTTTCTTCCCTTCTTCCATTAGGGGAGTGATTTGCATCAAGGTCAAAACCCTCACGAGAGAGATCGCCGCGCTCGCCGAGGGGCTCGGCTTGAATGCGGTTACGGAATACCGAACGCCCGACGGCACGAGGATAGACATCGCGATCCTGCGGGATGGGCGAAAGCTCCTCGCGATAGAGCTTGAAGCTTCCTTTAAGTGGTTCCCTCAAAGGCTCCTCTACGATGTTGTCAAGGCCCACCGGGCGGGTTTCCCGGAGCTCTGGGTCGTCTCGAACTTCAACTCGAAGCCCGGCTGGATCCTGAGCTACGCCGCGGAGATCGGAATCACCCTGAGAATTCTGAAGGAAAAAGAAGTCTTGGAGAAGCTCAAAGCCCGGTTGGCTCGTCTATGAAGAAAACGTCCAACCCAAGCTTTGCCCTCACGACCTCCATGAGCGCTTTAACCCCGAGCGTCTCGGTCTTGTAGTGACCGGCAACGAGGACGCTCTGCGGCAGGTCGATGGCCGTTAGATAATCCGCGTGGGTGAACTCGCCCGTTACGAGCAGGTCGATGCCCTTTCTGTGCGCCTCCTCAAGTGCGAAGGCCCCGGCGCCGCTTATTGCCCCAATGGTTTTAATTTTGCGCTTCCCGAACTCGTAGGTCTTGACGGTGGTGTCGAGCTTCTCCGCTATTACCTGCGCCACCTTCTCGATCGGCTGCGGCTCATCGAACTCTCCATAGAAGCCCACGCTCAGCCCCCTGTACCCGCCGAAGGGGCCCCTGGGCTCAATGCCAAGAAGGCGGAGCAGCTCGACGTTGTTGCCGACCTCTGGGTGCGCATCTAGGGGCAGGTGGGCGGCGTAGAGGTTTATTCCGCCCTCCATGAGGGCCTTCAGGCGTCTGTAGTGGATTCCCGTTACGTAGTTCAGACCGCCCCATATCAGGCCGTGGTGGACAACCAGCATGTCGGCTTTTCCTTTAACGGCCCGCTCTATGGTTCTAAGCGTCGTATCGACGGCAAAAGCTATTCTCTCAACTTCCTCCTTTCCCTCCACCTGGAGGCCGTTGCTCGACTTGTCTGGGTAAGCCTGAACGTTGAGGTATTCGTCAAGGAACGCCACCAGCTCGTCGCGGTTCATTTTCTCACCTCTATTCACCTGGTGAATTATTCACTAACTGAATATGTCCAGCAAACCCTTTTAAAACCGAGCCTCAACTCCAGCCGAGAGGTGTTGAGATGGGTGAGGATGAGTTTAGGAAGGCCGTTGAGGAGCTCGCGAGGGCCGTTATGAACGGCGAGATAAAGGGCCGTGAGGAGCTCAACAGGTACAAGATAGCCGTATCCAGGAAGTATCATCTCTCGAAGATTCCCGGTAACTCGGACATCCTCAAGGCCATCCCTGAGGACAGGCGCGAGGAGTTCAGGGAACTGCTCAAAAGAAAGCCGACGAGAACGATAAGCGGCGTCGCTGTGGTCGCCATGATGACCAAGCCCTTTCCGTGTCCACACGGCAGGTGCATCTACTGCCCCGGCGGGCCGAGCGTTGGCTCTCCGCAGAGCTACACGGGAAGGGAGCCTTCAGCTTTAAGGGCCGTCCAGAGCGCGTATCATCCATACATCATCATGATGCGCAGGTTGAAGCAGCTCACCGACATAGGGCACGACGTCGACAAGGTCGAGGTCATCATCCAGGGAGGTACTTTTCCAGCGGTTGATCTCGACTACCAGGAGTGGTTCGTCAAGTGTGCCTTCAAAGCGATGAACGACTTCCCGCACTTTAGGGATATAGAAAACCTCGATGAGAAGCTCGTCAGGCTAATTGTTAAGGGAGATGAGTCCGTCTTTGACGAGGACCCGAAGTTTAAGGAAGCATGGGAGAAAACCCACTCAAAGCCCTACTACTACCTCGAAGACGAGCAGAGGAAGAACGAGAGGGCTAAGGTCAGGATGGTCGGCCTGACCATTGAAACCCGCCCGGACTGGGCCTTTGAGAGGCAAATAGACAGGATGCTGAAGCTCGGAACCACGAGGGTCGAGCTCGGCGTCCAGACGATATTCAACTTCATCCACGAGCGGACTAAAAGGGGGCACGGCGTCGAGGAGATAATCAAGGCCACCCAGCTTCTCCGCGACGCAGGACTGAAAATTAACTACCACATAATGCCCGGCCTTCCGGGAAGCAACTTTGAGCGCGACCTCTACACCTTCCGTGCCATCTTTGAGGATCCCCGGTTCCGCCCGGACATGCTGAAGGTGTACCCCACCCTGGTTACCGCAGATGCTCCCCTCTACCGCTGGTGGAAAGAGGGTAAATATCGCCCTTACCGCACGGAGGAAGCCGTTGAGCTCCTCGTCGAGGCCTACAAGCTCTTCCCCAAGTGGGTTCGCGTCATGAGAATCCAGCGCGACATACCGGTTCAGCTAATCGTTGACGGCGTCAAGCACTCCAATTTGGGTCAGTTAGTCTTCAACGAGCTGATAAAGCGCGGTATAAGGCCGAGGGAGATTCGCTTTAGGGAAGTCGGCCACATGATGGAGAAGTTTGGAATCCAGCCGGAGGTGGAGCACATAAAGCTCCTCCGCGAGGATTATGATGCCGCTGGTGGGAAGGAACTCTTCCTGAGCTTTGAGGACACTAAGAACGACATCCTGATAGGCTTCCTTCGCCTGAGGATTCCGAGTGAAAAGGCCCACCGGAGGGAGATAAACTGCTGTCCCTCAGCCATAGTCAGGGAGCTCCACGTTTACGGCCCGCTCGTGCCGATAGGCGGAAAGCCGAAGTATGAATGGCAGCACCGCGGCTACGGAAGGGAGCTTTTGAGCGAGGCCGAGAGGATAGCTCGCGAGGAGTTCGACGTCAGGAAGATGCTAGTTATCAGCGGCGTGGGAGTCAGGAACTACTACCGGAAGTTCGGCTACCGGAAGAACGGGCCGTACGTGGCAAAGCGGCTAGATAGGGGCTACGCGGACTTTGAGACGGGAGGCCATTTCGACGGGCACCTGAACACCTGAAAGGTGGTTTATGCCTCCTTGACATCAGTTTATTTTATCGCCCAGTTCTGAGGAAAAACCTTTTCTCTTCAGTAAAACTTTTAAGCACCGCTGAACAAGTATGAGCCGAGGTGTGTTTGAATGGGGAAGGGCGATAAACCCCGAATGTCATATGAGGCAGCCTTCAGGGTGAAGGTTATCATTCTCGCCCTCATCTTTGGAATCGCTATATTCATGATAGTCTACTACCCCATCATCTCCCACCAGGTCGACCCATTTAAAGTGGAGTCTCCCAGGGGCCAGATACTGCTCGCCCAGAACTTCTCCATCTCGGGGGTCACATATACGAACGCCGTTCCGTTCACTGCCGAGAACAACGCCCTTGTCCTTGGGGGAAAAGATGAGCTGGACGATACTCTCACGATTACCGTGTCCACACCGCAGTGGTGCGTTGACCTGTGGGTCTGGGGAGGCTCGGCCAACGGTTGGGTGAGGAAGTACGATTGTGCGAGGGAGCTTCAGCTGAGCAAGTACGCCTTCAACAGGGTTCCCACCCATGAGGCCAGGGAAATATCCAGCTGGAGCCTGGAACCTGGATACGTTCTGGTTTTCCGCAAAAACGGTCCGATTCAGAAATATGAGCTCGTAAACTTCACCGTGACCTATGCGGGAGAAGCGGATTGGGGGGCTTTCAAAGTGTCTGTTAAAAGCTCGTGAGGTGGTTTTTTATGAAACTCTCCTACGAAACCTCTTTTCGTCTTAAGGTTCTTCTCATAGCCTCGCTCTTCGGGCTGGTGATATTCTACATCGTGTACTATCCAATAATATCCTACAACCCGGTGCCGTACGGGGTTGCATCGCCCAAAGGGCAGCTGCTGGTGATGAAAAACATTACGTTCGGCGGCATGGAATGGGAGAACGCCGTCGATCTGTACAACAACCTGGTTCTGAAGGGTGACGAGGACTACGGGGACTACGTGGTTCTTGAGCTCAAGACCCCCGGCTGGTGCATGGACGTGGTCGTGTGGAGCGGGGCTGCATATGCGAGGAAGGCGGAGTGCGTTAGGAAGGTCACGATATCCAGGTACACCTTCCGCATACCCCCAGGCTCCTACTGGTACCTCGACGGCTCCTATCACCTGATACTCTACAAGCCGGGGGATGTTCCAAAGGACCACGAGATGGTTAACTTCACCGTCACCTACGGTCCGAAGTCCGACTGGGGGGCCTTTAAGGCGGCCTATCCAAAGGGCTGAGGCAAAAGAAGGTACGGGAAAAGGAAGCGGTTTTGTTCTTTATCGTTTCTTTTGCTTTTCCCCGGCTCATGCCTGGGCCTCTGGCTTGTTCTTCATCGACCTTGCCCCGAGGGACAGCGCTATGAAGCTCACACCTGCAACTATAAGCTCAATCGCCACAAAGAGACCTATGACCCACGGGCTCCACTCGGGCCAGTTGGCGAGTATCATGACTCCTATGAAGAAGTCGATGACGCCCGAGAGGATCACTATGCCCCCGCCTTCGGTCTTGAATCCCATGAGGGCCTTGACGATACCGAAGATGAAGTACGCGCCGCCCAGTATGAACGTCAGGATCTGGGCCGATAGGAGGGGCTCCTCCAGCATTGCGGCCCCCGCTATTATGTAGAGCACTGCCAGCAGAAGCTGAAATATCCTCGTTCCCCCGCTCTCACCGCTGGTGAACAGGGCAACGGCTATCAGGATGACGCCTCCAATTATGAGGAACACTCCAAAGACTGCGATGCTTGCCAGGGTGATGAACGGCAGTATGCCCAAACCGACGATACCGAGAACGAGCAGGACGATTCCCAGAACCAGGTACCACTGCCAGTGAGCCATCAGGCTGGCCACCTGCTTCCGGGTCATCTCATCCCTGTACTCCTCCGGGGTCATCGGCTTCTTCTCCTCATCCCCTGCGGGTTCTTTAATCTCGTCCATGGGTATTACCTCCAAAACTCTTTTTTGCAAATGTAGTGTACACTTCAAACTTATAAAAACATTTCGTCGAATAGTTTTCGGAAACATCCGGTGCATTTTTAACCGGTTTTTTGAATGTATCTCTATGAGATTCAAACCCAAACCCTTCAGGGAACCGGTGTCCTTCAAGTGTGAGTTCTGCCTTGACTGCTGCAGGGGGAGGCACGTGTATCTGACGTTGAATGACATAGAAAGGATAGCGAATGCCGGTCATGATCCGCAGGAGTTCGTGACGTTCTCCGTGGAAGGAAACAAAATCCGCTTCGTTTTGGCTGTAAGGGAGTGGGATCTCGGCTGCGTCTTCCACGACCCGGAGACAGGAAAGTGCTGTGTTCACGATGCGAACCCGATAATCTGCAGGATATACCCTTTCATGGTCTCCAGGAAGCCCCTCGGCGTTGAGGGAGAAAAGCCGTTCCACCACAAGGGCCAAACGCTGTGGCTCTACTACGATGAAAGCTGTCCCGGGATAAACGCGGAGGAGCCGGAAACGACGATAACTCCAGAGGAAATAGCGAAGCTCGGCCTGAAGTTTGAGAGGGAGTTCGAGAGAACGGACATGGCAGGATTTGCTGAGCTGCTCGATGAACTCGAAAGATGACTCCCTTCCGTCCCGGTGGATGAGTCTTTCAGGGACAAGGAAAAGTAAATATACCTACCGGGACGAACGTTGATTATGGCCGACTGGAAACCCTACCTGCTGCCTGTCCTCTTTCTCATTCAGGCGGGGATTAACATGGTGTTCTACGGCTTTCCAGCGGTCATGTTTTCAGTCGTCATTCCCGAGAGCCTGTACGGAAAGCTGGCCTGGACTCTGCCGTTCCTTATACTCTGCTACTTTGCCCTTGGAATACTGGCCCTCCACTACCTTTCCGCCTCCAGCGTCCGCAGGGGAAGGCTTCTTGGGCTTTTGTATTTCGGCGCCGGGGCGCTGGGCTCGGTCGCGGTTCTCTCGGACTCCATTCACGAGACGCCCCTTCTTCCGGCCATTTTTGCCCTCTGGCTGGCGCTGTCCCTCTTCGGAATGATCCTTCTTTTCCGTGGAATCGAGGTTTCGTGGAAGCTTTCGCTCGTGGCGATGATCCTCCTCGGCATATCGGCCCTCGTCAGCGCCTCTACCGCAGGGTGGGTCGTTGAGGACTACTACGCTCACGTTCACATAGGGGAAATCCCCGAAAACGCCACCGTTATCGTGGCCTACCCCGAAAACGTAAGTCCTCCGAACGGGACGGGCTAAGCTTTTAAGCTCGGTATCGAGGCTGGAATCATGGAGAGGGAACTCAGATACAGACGCGCCTCCTCGTGGGAATACGATTTGATCCTCCGCGAGGCCGAGAAGTATGGCGAGTTGAAGCACTACTTCTTCGCGATAGTTGAGGGTCGCTTTAGGGACGTTTATGCCGTTAACGAGAGGGTGTGGGCCGAGATTGAGGGTCTAAACATCAAACCCTACGCCTACGGGACCTTTGTCGGCACGATAAAGGTGGACAGAAACCTCGTCGAGAAGTTCTACCCCAACGTGGAGTTCTTCTACTTCGTTAATGTTGAGAAGAACTACGCGGTTCTCACTCCAAAAGCGGGCTTTCTCTTCACGACAGGCAAGGACGTGCCGAGGAGCGGCGTGAGGAGGTACGACTGGCAGGGGACGAAGAAGCTCGTTATCTACGATGAAAACGGAACTCTGCTCGGCATAGGGCGGATAAATCCTGAGAGCAGGAGAAAGTTCATTCTGAACGTGACTGATGTGGGGGAGTTCATAAGGAGGAAGCGCTAGCTTTTCTAACCAAACGTAATCTTTTTAAGGCCTTTTGAGTAGAGCATAATGATAACAAAAAGTAACTAAAGGGGGTGACGCTCATGGTCAAGCGCGTCAAGACTGGAATCCCTGGAATGGACGAGATACTCCACGGCGGGATTCCGGAGCGAAACGTTGTCCTTCTCAGCGGTGGACCGGGAACGGGGAAGACCATCTTCAGCCAGCAGTTCATATGGAACGGCCTCCAGATGAGTGAACCCGGAATCTACGTCGCTCTGGAAGAGCACCCCCTTCAGGTCAGGGGGAACATGGCCGGGTTCGGATGGGACGTCAGGAAGTACGAGGAGGATGGTTTGTTCGCGATGGTCGATGCCTTCACAGCCGGCATAGGCAAGAGCAAGGAGTACGAGAAGTACATAGTTCACGACCTCACCGACATCAGGGAGTTCATAGACGTCCTCAGAACGGCAGTCAAGGACTTAGGTGCCAAGAGAGTCGTCATCGACTCGGTAACAACGCTCTACATCAACAAGCCGGCCATGGCCAGGAGCGTAGTGATGCAGCTGAAGAGGGTTCTCGCCGGCCTCGGCGTCACGAGCATACTGGTGAGCCAGATAAGCGTTGGAGAGAGGGGTTTCGGCGGGCCCGGCGTTGAGCATGGTGTTGATGGCATAATAAGGCTTGATTTAGATGAGATTGACGGCGAGCTCAAGCGCTCATTACTCATCTGGAAGATGCGCGGAACGAGCCACAGCATGAGGAGGCATCCCTTCGAGATAACGGACAGGGGAATCGTCGTTTACCCCGACAAAGTCCTGAAGAGGAAGGCTATAGTTGAGCTTGAGTAAAAATGAAGGGAGGTGATGAAGGTGGAGGTTCCCCTCAACCCGCTCGGAAGGGAGGAGATCCACAGGCTTGAGAGCATACTCCTCTTCGCGACCCTCTTCAGGCCCGAGGTCATAGAGCTCATCAAGGACCCGGCCGAGAGGCTCACCTGGGTGGACAGTCTTGCAGTGGCGGCTGGAGCGATAGCGAGGGAGAAGGCGGGGATGACGGTTGGGGAAATAGCGGAAGAGCTCGGCAGGACGGAGGCAACGATAAGGAAGCACCTCAAGGGTGAAACCAAGGCCGGCCAGCTCGTCAGGGAGACCTACGAGCTCATAAAGAAGGGCCAGCTCGACGAACTGGTCAGAAACATCGAGGTCCTTGCCGAAGGCGGCAGGCCGGCTGGGCTTGAGGAGTGCGAGGAGCTTAGGGAGAAAGTCAAGACTCTCGAGGAAAAGAACCGCGAGCTGGTTGCGAAGCTCGAGAACGTCAAGAAAATCCTGGACGACGCGCTGGATAGGGTAAAAGAGATAGAAAAGCTTCTATGAGGTCTCTTACTCCTTCCCGTTCTTTCTGAGGGCCTCTTCCCATGTCATTATCATGTGGGTGTAGGTGTCGTCGTCCTCTTCGATGCCCCTCTTGATCTCGGAAACGTGGGCGTACTTGGCCTTGAACTGCTCGAGTATGTAATCGACGGCCTTCTCCGGGTCGGCCTTGGTGCCGCAGGTATAGACGTCCAGAGCAGCATAGCCCCTCTCCGGCCAGGTGTGAACCGAGATGTGGCTTTCAGCGACTATGACGACGCCGCTGACACCGGTCGGGGAGAACTTGAAGAAATAGCTTGACTTGACCTCCATGTTGCCTACCTTCGCCGCGTCGAGGAATATTTGCCTTATCCTGTCAGCGTCACCCAGAACCTCAGGATCGCAACCGGCAGCTTCAACAACGTAGTGGAACCCGATGGTCTCTATCTCGCTCATGGCCTCTCACCTCTTGTTGCTCCTATTACGTACCCTTTTTAAAGTTAAGCCCTTGAGCGGGGAACTATGGGCGGGCCGTTCTGCCGTTGAACTGCTCTGAATTGGTCTGGAATGCATTGAACTGTTAAGTTCTGGCTGTTATTGAAATTTTCCGAAAGCTCCTGGGGGATTAAGCTTAGTTCCGATTTGAAGGCCATTTCATGAATTAAGCCTCCTCTCCGCCCCCTTTTGATCTGCTCATCGCTGGCCATTTCCAGGCATGAACCACTAATTTTAAAACTCATGCTTCCAACTAACGACAAGTTTTGCAAAAACTAACGACGGGGTGAAGGTATGTCGAAGCCTAAAACCAAGGCAAAGCCCACGGCCGGTGATGCCGTGAGGGCAAGGAAACGAAAAACACTTGGCTTTTTAGCTGAGATGGAATACAAAAGAATGATCCTGTACCCGTTGGTGGTATTCCTCGTGGCTCTGATTCTGCTCGCGGTTAACTTCCCCACGCTTGGAATAGACCTCCAGGGTGGTGTGGTCGTCACCGCCTATGGAATCGATGCGAACCCCGATGAGCTCGCCAAGACCCTGAGCGCCCAGCTGGGCGTGGACGTGAGGGTCGAGAGCTTCACCAGCGTCGATACCAGCGGCATCAGGGTTTACGCTCCCGTCGGTACCGACCCCACGGAGATAATAAACGCACTGAAGCATGACTATCCCAACGCGGAGTACACCCACAGTGAGGTTCAGCCAACCTTCGGTAAAATCGCCCAGCAGCAGGGCATCAGGGCCCTCGTCTTCGCGTTCCTCGCAATGGCGGTGGTGGTCTTCCTGTTCTTCAGGAACCTCGTGCCATCGCTCACGATAATCTTCTCGGCCCTCTCGGATATGACGATAGCCGTCGCCCTCATGGGTCTCTTCGGCATCGAGCTGACTACGGCCACGATAGCGGCTCTGCTTATGCTCATAGGTTACACCGTTGACAGCAACATCCTCCTGACCACCAAGCTCCTCAGAAGGAAGGAGGACACGCTGGACGAGGCATACCTGACCGCGGTCTCCACAGGATTTACTATGAGCACCACAACCCTCGGCGCTCTGCTCGTGCTCTGGATCATATCCACCAGCCAGACCATCGACAACATAGCCATCGTCCTCATCTTTGGTCTGCTCGCCGACTTCATGAACACATGGATTCTTAACGCCGGCGTGCTGAAGTGGTACCTCTCAAACCCTGCAAGGGGGGGTAGCGAATGAAGAGAAGAACCAGGAACCTTCTCCTCAACTGGAGGATAATCCTGCTCATCCTGTTCCTCGTGGGCTCCGTAGCTACTCTGGCCTTCAAGCCCCTGACGTATGGAATCGACATATCCGGTGGTGTTGCCCTCGTCGCCCAGACGGAGCACCCCGTTGACAGTGACACGATGCAGCTCGTCGTCAGCTCGCTCCAGAAGAGGCTTAACACCCTTGGACTGAGGGACATCACCGTCGAGGCGCAGGGAGACCAGATAGTGCTTATCAAGGTCGCTAACGTGAGCACCGCGGAGGAGGCCAACCAGATAAAGTCCGTCATCGAGAGTCAGGGTGTTTTCTACATGGAGTTCACCGGAACCGTGTTCGGAACCGGCGAGGATGTTGAGTATGTTGGAATATATCAAATAAAGCCCGACAACAGCTGGGCAGTTCCGTTCAGGATTTCGAAATCTGCCGCCGAGAAATTTGCCGAGCTCGCCTACGGTAAGAAGGGCTGGCCCGTTGACATGTTCCTCGATCCCCCGGTCAACTCCCTGATGGTGGTTCCGGACTCGGTCTACAGGCTCATGAACAGCACGGACTTCAACGCAGAGGCCCCGAACGCCCCGACCCTCATGGAGAGGATCGGCAAGGCCTTCAACGTAACCGTCGTCGCCTACGCCAACCAGAGTGCCGACGAGATAGCTAAACTCGCGGAGGGCAAGGATAAGATAGTTCTCGTTGACGTCCCGCAGGACCTGCAGACCCAGCTCGAGGAAATGAACCTTACGGTTCGCTATGTTCCGAGGGCCCCCGGTGAGACAGATCACGCGCTTATAGTGAGGGTTCTCGGTCTCTACGGCCCCTACTCCCTCGGTGAGGGCCTCACGGTCGGTGAACCCCAGCAGGACGTTCAGATCACCGGAGCCGCCCCGGACAGGCTCACGGCGGAGCAGGAGGCGAGCACGATATACACCGTCCTCAAGAGTGGTTCGCTCCCGGTCAAGCTCAACGTCGTCGGCATGGAGTTCATATCCCCGCGCCTCGGGGAGAACTTCAGGACTCAGGCCCTCTACGCTGGAATAGCAGCCCTGATAGCGGTGCTCCTGATCGTGTACTTCCACTACAGGAACTGGAGGATTGCCATACCGGTCGCGAGCACCAGCCTCTTTGAGGTTATGATAATCCTCGGCTTCGCCGCGCTGATAAACTGGAACCTCGACCTGCCGAGTATAGCCGGTATCATCGCGGCGATTGGTACCGGCGTCGATCAGCAGATAGTCATAACCGACGAGCTGCTCAGCGGCGAGAGGAGCACCAGGATAACCAGGCGCGCCAGCGTTCTCAGGAGGATGGGAAGGGCGTTCTTTGTCATCTTCGCCTCCGCGGCGACGACCATAGCTGCCATGAGCTTCCTGCTGGTTTACTTCGTCGGAACTCTCAAGGGATTCGCCTTCACCACGATACTCGGCGTCCTCATCGGAATCATCGTCACCAGGCCGGCCTACGCCGAGATAGCCAAATACCTGCTCGGTGAGGACTGATGTTCGTCGTGATAATGGGTGCAGGAAGGGTCGGCTTCCTCGTCGCCAAGATGCTCGAGGAGGACGGCCACGACGTCACCATAATTGAGATGGACAAGGCGAGGGCCAAGGAGCTCTCCCTCCTCATCAACGGCCTGGTTATCGAGGGCGATGCGACCGACCCGAAAACGCTGGAGGAGGCCAACATCAAGCAGGCGGACGCCTTTGCGGCCTTGACGGGCAAGGACGACGCTAATTTGCTCGCCTGCATACTGGCGAAGCACCTGAACCCCAAGGTGAAAACCTCCCTCAGGCTGGGGAACCCCAAAAACAGGCGCATATTCGAGGAGGTAACGGACCTCAAGCGCTATTTCGACTTCGTCATAAGTCCTGAGGAGATAGCGGCGGAGTACATAAGCAGGAACATAGTCACTCCGGGCTTCGACAGGGTGCTCTTCCCGAAGGAAGGTGCTGAAATAGTCCGCTTCACCATCGACGAAAACAGCGAGATAGCGGGCAAGTACGTCCGCGACCTTAAACTGCCCAGGGACGCCCTCATGATAGCCGTTTACGACGAGAAGGGCAACCTGATAATTCCGTCCGGCGACACGAAGCTCCCTGAGAGGGGTCAGGTCATAGTCTTCGCCAAGAACAGCATACTGGACAGCGTGAAGGGTCTCCTCGAGAGAAGAAAACCCAACAATGAAAGTTAATATGACATTTTTTTCAACTTTCATGTCCATTTCTGTTCTTTCCTCGTCATATCTTTGGCGTGGGTGCCAAAAACTATTTAAACCGGTTAGGGAAGCCAAAAGCGACGTGTGAGGAAACCTGTTTTCAGGGTCATTGGGGGGCTAATCATGGAGGACGTCATCAAGCAGATTGTTGATGCAGAGAAGCAGGCCGAGGCACGCATTGAAAAGGCCAAAGAGGACGCCAGGGAGATAGTGCTTAAGGCCCGCGAGGAGGCCAGGCTTCTCGAGAGGGAGATTATAGGGGGCGCTGAGGCCCGGGCGGAAGCCCTCGTCGAGAAGGCCCGTGCCGAAGGCGAGGAAGAGGCCAAAAAGGTCCTCGAGGAGGGCAACGCTGAGATTGAGGAGCTCAAGGTGAAGGCCACCAACAACTTTGAGAGGGCCATCTCTGCTGGTATAGCACTCGTGAGAGGGAGCTGACGATGTTCAAGCCTGAAGAGATGGTCAAAATAGAGGTCATCACGCTCAACCGCTACAAGGACAGTCTTCTCACCTACCTCCACGAGAACGGCGTGATCGAGATAAGGGAGCTCAGCGTTGACGTGGCCCAGAAGGACTCGCCGAACGAGTACCACAGGAAGGCCGCCTCGTACAGCATAACCATATCCAGGCTCGTCGATTTTCTCAAGGTGCATAAGAAGCAGACCGGGGGCGGCATAAGGGAGTTCATCTTCCCGAGTGAGAGGGCGAAGAAGAAGTACAGGTACGAGGGCATAGAAAAGCTCATCAAGGACGTTGAGGCGTTCCTGGCCACTGTGGAGCCGGAGATAAAGGCAGTTGAGGGCAAGATAACCTCCACCCAGACCGAGATCGAGAGGATAAAGAACGACATCGCGATTCTTGAGCTCCTCTCGGCCATCAACCTCGACGTTTCATACCTCAAATCGACCGACATGCTCGAGATAATCGTCGGAACCGTTGACAGGAACAAGTTCAGGCCCCTCGTTGAGGAGGTCGGGAAGGCCACCGATGGAAGGGCCGTTGTCGTCTCCAGGGAGTTCAAGGACAAGATTCTGGCGGTCTTCGCTTTCCTCAAGCGCGACTACGAGAAGGCCAACCCGATACTCGCCAAGTACTCCCTCGAAAGGCTCGAAGTTCCAGAGGGTGAGGGAACGCCGAGGGAGCTCATATCGGTTTACGAGGAGAAGCTCCGCGCCAAGGAGGAAGAGCTTGAGAGCGCCAAGAAGGACGCCGAGATGCTGGCAGAGAAGTACTACGACGATGTCGTCTTCTACCAGGAGCTGATGGAGAACGAGCGCGACAAGTCAACCGTGCTTCCGATGCTCGCCAGAACCAACATGACCTTTGCTTTAACCGGATGGCTCCCCAGAGCCGATGTTCCCAGGGTTCTCGAGGGGATAAAGAGGGTTACCGAGAACAGGGCATATATCAACGTCCGCGAGCCAAGCAAAGAAGAGCTCGACGAGATTCCGATAAAACTGAAAAATCCATCCTGGGCCAGGCCATTTGAGATGCTCACCGAGATGTACGGCGTTCCAAAGTACGACGAGATAGACCCCACCCCGATAATAACCTTCACCTACTCGTTCTTCTTCGGATTCATGCTCACAGACTTCATGTACGGCCTCATAATAGCCATAATAGCGGCCCTCCTCGTCAAGGGGCACAAGAAGTTCAACGACGGCACCTACAAGTTCTCCTACACCCTGCTCATCAGTTCGTTCTTCACCATGATTATGGGCGCCATCTTCGGCAGCTACTTCGGCAACGCCCTCGACCTCGCTGGATTCACCGTTCCGCGCGTCTGGGACACCTTCCAGGATGCCCTCGTGGTGCTCCAGCTGGCACTTGCGATAGGCATAGCCCACCTGTTCCTCGGCTACACCCTCGGCTTCGTGGTCAAGTTCAAGAACGGCGACAGGAAAGGCGCTATACTCGATCAGATGTCATGGATGCTCATAATTCTGGGAATAGTCACCCTTGTCCTTGGAACCAACAGCCCGAGCGCCGGAACCGCCGGCAAGGCGCTCTTTGGGATAGGTCTGGTGCTCTTCGCCATAGGGGAGATAGTCAACAACGGCGGGCTGGCGGTGCTGCTGATAATCTCGGACTTCTTCGGCTTCGTGGGAAGCTGGCTCAGCTACGCGAGGCTGATGGCGCTGGCCCTAGCGACGGCGGGAATAGCGATGGTCATCAACATCCTCGTGCAGATGGTCTGGGGTGTGAGCATAGGCCCCGTTCCAATAGGCATAGTTATAGGTCTCATACTCTTTGCCGGCGGCCAGCTGTTTTCGGTCGCCATCAACGCCCTCGGAGCGTTCGTCCACTCGCTCCGTCTGCAGTACGTTGAATTTTTCGGAACGTTCTATTCAGGTGAAGGTAAACCCTTCGAGCCCTTCAGGGCAAAAAGAGAAGTTTCCGAGTTGGAGTTTGAAGCTTAAGGAGGTGCATGAAAGATGGACCCGATAGTTTACGTATCCCTTGGAGCCGCCCTCGCGGCCGGTCTCGCCGGAGCCGCTTCGGCCTTCGGTGTTGGTATAGCAGGTGCAGCGGCAGCTGGAGTCGTCGCCGAGGACGAGAGGAACTTCAAGAACGCCCTCATCCTTGAGGGTCTTCCAATGACCCAGAGTATATACGGCCTCATTACCCTGTTCCTCATCCTGATGGTCTCGGGAATCCTCGGTGGCGGCTTCAAGTTCACCGACCCGAGCAACATGGACAACATCGTTAAGAGCGCCATACTCCTCGGTGCCGGCCTCGTGGTTGGTCTCACCGGCCTCTCCGCCATCCCGCAGGGTATCATCGCCAGTGCCGGTATCGGTGCCGTCGCCAAGAACCCGAAGACCTTCACCCAGGGAATCATCTTCGCCGCTATGGCCGAGACCATGGCCATCTTCGGTCTCGTCGGTGCCCTGATCATGATAGTTACCGGAGTCGGCTTCTGACTCCGCCCAAAACTTTCTTTATAGCAGCGAGGAGGAAGGAGGATGGATGGAGCAGAGCTGATCATTCAGGAGATAAACAGGGAAGCGGAGCAGAAGATACAGTACATCCTCAGTGAGGCCCAGAAGGAAGCGGAGCAGATCAAGGAGGAAGCACGGAAGAGGGCCGAGGCCAGGGCCGAGTGGATAATGAGGAAGGCCCAGACCCAGGCAGAGATAGAGAGGCAGAGGATAGTAGCCAACGCCCGCCTCGAGGTCAGGAAGAAGAGGCTCGCCGTTCAGGAGGAGCTCATCCAGGAGGTCATCACCGCGCTTCGTGAGAGGCTTGCGGAGCTTCCCGACGAGGAGTACTTCCCGATGCTCGTTGACCTTGCGGTTCAGGCTGTTGGGGAGCTCGGTTCCGAGAGCGTCGTCGTTCGCTCCAACGAGAGGACTCTGAAGCTCCTCTCAGAGAGGGCCGATGAGTTCAGAAAATCCCTGGGCGAGAGGCTCGGCAGGGAGATCGAGGTGAGCCTCGGGGAGCCAGTCGGCACCATAGGCGGCCTCGTCGTTGAGACCCCCGACGGCGCGGTTAGGGTTGACAACACTTTCGAGGCCAGGATAGAGAGGTTTGAAGGCGAGCTCAGGGCGGAGATAGCCAAGGCTCTCTTCGGGTGAGGGCGATGGAACCAGGAGCGGTGAGCGGAATACTGGACACTACCCTTGCAGTGGTGTTCACGTGGGTGGGGTACAAAACGGCCAGGATAATCTGGAAATACACGCCCTACTCCTATCCGAACGCCAGGATAAGGGCGATGGAGGCGAAGCTCCTCACCGAGCAGAGGTTCAACGAGCTTGCCGAGAGCAGGACGCTCCAGAACTTCGTCGTCGGTCTTGAGGACACCGACTACAGGGATTACTTCTCCGATCTCTCCAGCTACGACGTTGAGTCCATAGAGAGGGCCCTGGAGAGAGCCCTGGCCGGAACCTATGAGCTGATGATTAAAATCCTCCCGAAGAGGTCCGCCCCCTTCTTCAGGCTCATGCTTGAGGAGTGGGACGTCAGGAACGTGGCGAGCGTCGTCAAGGCCAAGCTCGCGGGCGAACCGGCCAGTGATTACGTCGTCGAAATCGGAACCATGCTCCCGAAGATCAAGGCCATTGCAGGGGCCAAGACCATGGAGGAGATACTCGTCGTGCTCGAGGGCACCCCATACGAGGAGCCCTACCAGAAGCTCATCCTCGGGGAGATAACCCCCAGGGAGTTTGAGACCGAGCTCTACAGGATGCACTACGGCAAGCTGCTCAGCTATGCCCTCTCCAGGAAGGAGGATGAACGCGTCATCCTTGAAGAGTTCGTCAGGCTGAAGATAGACAAACTGAACATCCTCACCGTCCTCAGGGCCAAGGCCGCTGGAATGTCTGCAGAGGATATCAGGCCCATGCTCATACCCGGCGGAAGCGTCAGGCTCGACCCACTCCTGCACGTGGACGACCTGGGCATGGCGCTGGCCGAGCTTGACTCCACCAAGTACGGCCCGGTCATCAGGGACGTCAGGGAGGAGGTCGAGAGGGACCTGAGCATCCTCGAGAGGGCCCTTGAGAGGCATATCCTCACTCGCGTGAACGAGCTCAACAGGTTCTACCCGCTCAGCGTGGCCGCGCCGCTCGGCTACGTCCTCCAGAAGGAGCGCGAGGTCAGGAGACTCAGGGCCATAGCCAAGCTCATCAGCGACGGCCTCGAGCCAGAGAGGATAAAGGAGATGGCGGGTGATGCCGCATGAAGATAGCCGTGCTCGGGGACAGGGACACGGCGCTGGGGTTCAAACTCGCCGGCGCCCATGAGGTTTATTCCTTTGAGGACACGCCTCTCGAGCTGGAGAGGCTCAGGAACAAGCTCAGGGAGCTTATCGAGAGGGGCGACGTGGGAATAATACTCATAACGGAGAGGTTCGCCCAGAGGGTTGAGATACCCGAGGTTACGCTTCCGATCATCCTTCAGGTGCCGGACAAGTCCGGCTCTAGGTTCGGCGAAGAGGCGATTAAGGAGATAGTTAGGAGGGCAATTGGTGTTGAGCTGAAGAGGTGAAAGGAAATGGGAAGGATAATTCGTGTTACGGGTCCCCTGGTCGTCGCCGACGATATGAAGGGTTCCAAGATGTACGAGGTCGTTCGCGTCGGCGAAATGGGTCTCATAGGAGAAATCATCCGCCTTGAGGGTGACAGGGCTGTTATCCAGGTCTACGAGGAGACCGCAGGTATAAGACCGGGTGAGCCGGTCGAGGGAACCGGTGCCTCCCTGAGCGTTGAGCTCGGTCCCGGACTGCTCACCGCCATGTACGATGGAATTCAGAGACCGCTTGATGCCCTCAGGGACCTCAGCGGAGACTTCATAGCCAGAGGTCTCACCGCCCCGGCCCTTCCGAGGGACAAGAAGTGGCACTTCACGCCCAGGGTCAAGGTCGGCGACAGGGTTGTTGGCGGCGACGTGCTCGGTGTCGTTCCCGAGACGAGCATCATCGAGCACAAGATCCTCGTTCCCCCGTGGGTTGAGGGAGAGATAGTCGAGATAGCCGAGGAGGGCGACTACACCGTCGAGGAGGTCATAGCCAAGGTCAAGAAGCCGGACGGGAGCATCGAGGAGCTCAAGATGTACCACAAGTGGCCCGTCCGTGTTAAGAGGCCCTACAAGAACAAGCTCCCGCCGGAGGTTCCGCTTATCACGGGACAGAGGACCATAGACACCTTCTTCAGCCAGGCCAAGGGTGGAACCGCCGCCATTCCTGGCCCGTTCGGAAGTGGAAAGACCGTTACCCAGCACCAGCTCGCCAAGTGGAGTGACGCTCAGATCGTTGTTTACATAGGCTGCGGTGAGCGCGGAAACGAGATGACGGATGTGCTTGAGGAGTTCCCGAAGCTCAAGGACCCGAAGACTGGAAAGCCGCTCATGGAGAGGACCGTTCTCATAGCCAACACCTCGAACATGCCGGTCGCGGCCAGGGAGGCTTCAATCTACACCGGAATCACCATCGCCGAGTACTTCAGGGACATGGGCTACGACGTCGCTCTCATGGCCGACTCCACGAGCAGATGGGCGGAGGCTCTGCGTGAGATTTCGGGCCGTCTCGAGGAGATGCCCGGTGAGGAGGGTTATCCAGCTTACCTCGCGAGCAAGATAGCAGAGTTCTACGAGCGTGCCGGTCGTGTCGTGACCCTTGGAAGCGAGGAGAGGGTAGGAAGCGTTTCGGTCATAGGTGCCGTTTCGCCGCCCGGTGGAGACTTCAGCGAGCCGGTCGTCCAGAACACTTTGAGAGTCGTCAAGGTCTTCTGGGCGCTCGATGCAGACCTTGCTCGCAGGAGGCACTTCCCGGCCATCAACTGGCTCAGGAGCTACTCGCTCTACGTGGACTCCATCAAGGACTGGTGGCACCAGAACGTTGATCCGGAATGGAAGGCCATGCGCGACAGGGCCATGGAGCTCCTTCAGAAGGAGGCCGAGCTCCAGGAGATCGTCAGGATCGTTGGTCCGGACGCCCTCCCGGACAGGGAGAAGGCGGTGCTCATCGTCACCAGGATGATACGTGAGGACTACCTCCAGCAGGACGCCTTCGACGAGGTTGACACCTACTGCCCGCCGAAGAAGCAGGTCACCATGATGAGGGTTATCCTCAACTTCTATGACAAGACCATGGAGGCCGTGGACAGGGGCGTTCCGGTTGACGAGATAGCCAAGCTCCCGGTCAGGGAGAAGATAGGACGTATGAAGTACGAGCCCGACCTTGAGAAGGTCAGGGCTCTCATGGATGAGACAAACGCTCAGTTTGAGGAGCTCTTCAAGAGGTACGGGGCGTGATGTCGATGCCGGGAATGGAGTACTCAACCGTTAGCAAGATTTACGGGCCGCTCATGATAGTCCAGGGTGTCAAGGGCGTCGCCTACGGTGAGGTCGTTGAGATAGAAACCGAGAGGGGTGAGAAGAGGAAGGGTCAGGTCCTCGAGGCAAGGGAGAACCTTGCCATCGTCCAGGTCTTCGAGGGAACGAGAGACCTCGACGTCAAAACGACCCGCGTCCGCTTCACCGGAGAGACTCTCAAGGTCCCGGTCAGCATGGACATGCTCGGAAGGGTCTTCAACGGTATCGGAAAGCCGATCGACGGCGGACCGGAGATCATCCCTGAGGACAGGCGCGACGTCCACGGTGCTCCCCTCAACCCCGTCGCCCGTGCCTACCCGAGGGACTTCATCCAGACAGGTGTCTCCGCCATAGACGGAATGAACACCCTCATCCGCGGTCAAAAGTTACCAATCTTCAGCGGTTCCGGTCTTCCGCACAACATGCTCGCGGCCCAGATAGCCAGGCAGGCGAAGGTCCTTGGTGAGGAGGAGCAGTTCGCCGTCGTCTTCGCGGCCATGGGTATCACCTACGAAGAAGCCAACTTCTTCAAGAAGAGCTTCGAGGAGACCGGTGCTATCGAGAGGGCGGTCCTGTTCCTTAACCTCGCCGACGACCCGGCCATCGAGCGCATCATCACCCCGCGTATGGCCCTGACGGTTGCTGAGTACCTCGCTTTCGACTACGACATGCAGGTGCTCGTTATCCTCACGGACATGACCAACTACGCCGAGGCCCTGCGTGAGATTTCCGCGGCGAGAGAAGAGGTTCCGGGCAGGCGCGGTTATCCGGGTTACATGTACACCGACTTAGCTACCATCTACGAGCGCGCCGGTCGCGTCAGGGGCAGGAAGGGTTCCATCACCCAGGTGCCCATCCTGACGATGCCCGACGACGACATAACCCACCCGATTCCGGATCTGACCGGCTACATCACCGAGGGACAGATAGTCCTCAGCAGGGACCTCCACAGGAAGGGTATCTACCCGCCCATTGATGTCCTTCCGTCACTCAGCCGTCTGATGAAGGACGGTATCGGTAAGGGCATGACCCGTGACGATCACCCGCAGCTCAGCCAGCAGCTCTACGCGGCCTACGCCGAAGGAAGGTCGCTCAGGGACCTCGTCGCCGTCGTTGGTGAAGAAGCTCTGAGCGAGACCGACAGGAAGTACCTCAAGTTCGCCGAGCGCTTCGAGAAGGAGTTCGTCGCCCAGCGCTACGACGAGGACAGGAGCATCGAGGAGACCCTCGACCTCGGCTGGGAGCTCCTTGCCGAGCTTCCGGAGAGCGAGCTCAAGCGTGTCAGGAAGGAGTACATCCTCAAGTACCACCCCAAGTACAGGAAGAGGGAGGGCTGACCTCCCCTCAATCTTTAGGTGGTCGAGATGGCAGAGCTGCTCAACGTCAAGCCCACCCGTATGGAGCTCCTGAACCTCAAGAGGCGCATTAAGCTAGCCAAGAAGGGTCACAAGCTCCTCAAGGACAAGCAGGATGCGCTCATCATGGAGTTCTTCACAATATACGATGAGGCGCTCCAGCTCAGGGAGGAGCTTGGGAGGAAAATGGACGAGGCTTTCAGAGCCCTTCAGGCGGCGGAGATAGACGTGGGAATGCTTCGTCTCAAGGAGATAAGCCTCAGCGTCGAGCCCAACAGGGAGGTCGAGATAAAGCGGAGGAACGTGATGGGTGTTCCGGTTCCGCTCATCGAGTCGGAGTCCTTCAGGAGGAGCGCGGACGAGAGAGGCTACGCCTTCGTTTCCAGCTCGGCCAAGGTCGACCTCGCCGCCGGGAAGTTCGAGGAGGTTCTTGACCTGGCCGTCCGCCTGGCCGAGGTGGAGGAGACCCTTAAGAGGCTCGCGAAGGAGATCGAGGTCACAAAGAGGCGCGTCAATGCCCTTGAGTACATCATAATCCCGCGCATGGAGGCCACGGTGAAGTTCATCAAGCAGCGCCTCGACGAGATGGAGCGCGAGAACTTCTTCAGGCTCAAGAGGGTCAAGGCCCTCATCGAGGCCAGAACCCAGGCCGAGGGCTCCTGAGGCAACAACCTTTTATTTCCAGTTCCCCTTTTCTCTCCGGTGATGACATGACTGAGAAGCTGTTCTATGCCGACGCTTACCTCAGGGAGGCCGAGGCGGTAATCAGGAACGTTGAAGTTGAGAGGGGAAGGGTCCGGATTCTCCTTGACAGGACGATATTCTACCCCGAGGGCGGCGGCCAGCCCTCGGACAGGGGAACGATAGTGGGCGAGGGCTTCAGGATTCTCGTGGAGGGCGTCAGTGGCAAGGAGGAGGTATGGCATGAGGGGAAGCTTGAAGGCCGCCTTCCCGAACCCGGGGAATCCGTGAGGCTGCTCCTCGATTGGGATTGGCGTTACGAGAACATGCGCCAGCACACGGGACAGCACATACTCTCCGCGGTTCTCAAGGAACTCTACGACGCCAACACGACCGGCTTCCAGATATTCGGGACCCACAACAAGATAGAGATTGACTATCCCGGCGAGCTCACTTGGGAGATGATTCTCGAAGCCGAGAGGAGGGCGAACGAGGTAGCATGGCGCAACTTCCCGGTTCAGGTCGAGGTTTACCGGAAGCTCCCCGAAGAGCTCCGGAAGCAACTTCGGAAGGAGCTGTCTGATAAGGTGAAGCCGCCCATAAGGATAGTCTCGATCCCTGGTGTCGATGTAATACCCTGCGGCGGAACCCACGTGCGGAACACCGGCGAGGTGGGCATCATAAAGGTCGTCAGGTTCTACCGCAAGAGCAGGAAGCTCTGGAGGATAGAGTTCGTCTGCGGCGGCAGGGCGCTGGGGTACCTCGATGAACTCCTGAGCGACTACTGGAGATCCCTGGACGAGATGCCCAACAAGAACCGCCCCCTGGCCGAGCGGGTGAGGGAGCTTAAGGCAGAGGTAAAGCGCCTGGAGGAGGAAAAGGACGACCTCAGAAGGGAGCTCTGGAGGTGGAAGGCTAAGGCACTTCTGGAAGAGGCCAGGGAGATCAACGGAATCAAAGTCGTCTCGTACATTGAAGAGGCACCGATGAAGGACGCCCAGGCCTTTGTAGTTTACTTAGTGGACAAGAACCCGAACACGGTGGCCCTGGTGGCCGGGGAGAACTACGTGATATTTGCCAAGAACGAGAGCGTTGAGGGAATCTCGATGAAGGAGCTGCTCAGGGAGGTTCTGTCAGAGGCCGGTGGCGGCGGAGGTGGCAGTGAAGTGCTCGCAAGGGGAGGCGGCTTTGCAGCATCGCCGGAGGAGGTTCTGGAGCTGGCCCTTGAAAAATTGAGGGGGAAGCTTTCGACCTAACGTTTCCTTTTATCCCCTCGACAGGAACCTCTCCTCCAGCTCGCGGTTTATCAGGACGAAGGCGAGGGCGAAGACCACAAGGGCGAGACCGATGGGCACTATCATCCACCATGCCATGCTGTATATCGCGTTCTGGCCCAGCACCATTCCCAGCATCGTTCCCCAGTTGAACCCAGGCGCGACCCTGAAGAAGCCCAGTATCGATATCAGCGCGATGACCTTCGGTGCAAAGAGCGACAGCTGGTAGATTGAGTACGGCCCGACTATCTTCAGTATGTGCCTCAGGAGTATCCACTTCCTGTCGGCGCCCAAACTTTCGGCCGCGGCCACGTACTCCTTGTTGAGCTCGGTCCTGACTATCGCCCCCACGTTCCTAGCTATCTTCCCGAAGAGCAGAAACGCCAGCGCCGGCACGAAGGCCCACATGGGTATCGTTATCCTGGCGTTGTAGGACACGCTCCCGGTCAGGGGTATGAGGGCTATCATGAAGGGTATGACGGGGATTATTGTGGAGAGCTTCGATATGGAATCCACGGCCGTTCCGGCTTTTCCCCTCAGTGAGGCGGCGAGGCCGGCGAGCGTTCCCAGGACGACCGCCACGACGGCCGTGAGGTATACAAGCACCACCGTCTGCCTCGCACCCCAGAGGAACGCCGCACCGACGTCCCTGCCGTAGGTGTCGGTTCCCAGGATACCGTAGGTGGCGCCTACTATTTTGACCGTTGAGTTGGCCGCTCCTTTCACGGTTATCGTGTAAACCCCGTGCTCCGGAACCACTTCACCGCTCCGGTTCACGAAGAACAATGGTTTGAGTCCCATTCTAAAGGCCGTGTCCTCCATTCTGAACTCCATTCCCCCCTCTTCAGCTATCTCCATCAGCACCTGCCACTGATAGGCGAGGGAGACTTCATCGGAGGCCCCCCTGTAGAACTGGTAGCTCTCCCCTGAGGGCGTCGTCACCGTTACCGTCACGGGCCTTCCCTCGGTTCTGTTGAACTTCACTATTATGTCCTGGGGTGGCTTTGAGTACCTGAAGTCGTACTCAAAGACCTGAAGGCCCGGCTGACTCTTTACAGGGGCCAGTTCCTCCGTTGGAGGCAGGCTCTTTCCGAAGAGGTTCACCCAGGATGGCGGGACGAGCTTAGGGTTGTCCTTCCAGTAGAGGCCGTTGTACCAGTTCTCTATCTTCTCCTCGTTCACGAAGTAAGGCGCTAGGAACGCTGCGATGGTGTATATCACTATGATAGCCACTCCCAGTCTGAGCTTGTTGGTTCTCATTGCATCTCCCCTCCCGAGCGCGGGTCCAGGTAGAGGTACAGGCCCTCCATGACTACGGCGTTGATGAAGTAGAACAGCATCATAACCGCCGTCGCAAAGAACAGGAGTTCCGGTGCGTAGGCAAAACCGAACCCGTCCCCAATGCGGGTCAGCCCGAATGAAATCGCCATCAGATAGCCGAGGCCGTGTATGTTGAATATAACCTCGATGAGCATCATTCCTGTCAGTATCTCCAGGAAGTTGTACGTCGTGAAGGTTAGGAACGCCGGGAGCGCCGTCTTGAGGAGTTTGTGCATTATCCTCCCCTCCGGCAGTCCCCTCGCGACGTCGTAGAGCACGTAGGAATTGTTGCGTTCGTTCACTATCATGTTCCTGACGTTGAACGCGTACTCCCACAGGCTCGAGAACACCAGCGTGAGCACCGGAAGGGCCAGGGCCCTGAGGTAGGTGCTCGTGGATAGGGTTCCATGCACCTCCGCCCAGTTGATGGTGCCCTCGAAGTTGATGGGGAACAGGGAGAGCTTCCAGTAGAAGAGGAACAGGAACACCACGCCTATGAACCAGGAGGGCATGGCCGAGAAGGTTGGGGCCAGGATTGAGACGGCTTTATCCGCCCACCCCCGGTAGTAGCCTGCCCTCAGCCCCAGGAAAAGCCCTATCGCAAGGAGAAAGACCTCGGTCAGCACGAGGAGGGCGAAGCTCTTGACGACGAAGGTATCCAAGCTCTCCCCCCTCACCTCCGGCGGGTCCCTCAGGAACTTCCATGTGGCGGAGAAGTAGCTGCTTATAGTGTCGGGCAGGCTACTCTCGTTTTTCGGGTAGAACTTGTAGACCTTTCCGAGGTCGTTCCTTTCAATCCGCAGTTCTCCACCCGCTATAATGGTTCCGACCACGAGAAGGGCGAGGAACAGGATTAAAAGATTCCTCGTGATTATCCTGGCAACGGCTCCGGCTTTAGCCATGTTCCCACCTGGATTGACGTCGGTGTACTATTTAAAACATTTATGGACTTGAGTAATTTTCGTCCGGTAGAAGAAGGAAATATAAATCAACGGTTCCCGGGAAATTAAACCATCACTCCGGGAAGAGCGTATCAAGTCCCAGTTTCCGGTATACGAGCCTTTTCTGTTCCTCGAGTACCGTTGGCTTTGAGACCTCCCTCTCAGCCTTCTCCCGGTCCATAAGGCCGTAGCGAACCAGGGCGGCTATTCTGCGGTGCTCGAAGCTGTGGCCGTGAACCTCCCAGTAGCGCTCCAGGGCCGGACCAAGGACGAGGCAGTTGGTGGTGTAGCCAGGCAACTCAGGAAACTCGAAGGGGAGCTTTCTCAGAATTTCGAGCCTCTCCCTCTCGGTCATCATGGACAGGAGCCTTATCTGGGTCACCCCGCCGCTCATGAGCCTGTACGGATGGTGGCCGAAGGGAAGCTCGTGGCCGGTGATGATGTACTTATAGCCGTTTTTGAGGGCGTACTTCCTCAGCTTCTCCATCGTTCTCCTGGAGCAGCGTCTGCAGGGGGATTCGGCCTTCAAAAGGGCCTCGCGGAAGATGTCGGAGTAGTCGTAGCGGAGAATCTTAAAGGGAACCCCGAGGGCCTCGGCGATCCTCGCGGCGTTTTCTATGGCCTCCTCGGCCATGAGACCGTGGTCTATCATGACCGCCTCCAGGCTGGGAATCTTATAAACCTCCTTCGCCAGGTAGAGAGCAACAACGCTGTCCTTTCCCCCGGAGTACGCTACTATGGCCCGGTCCACGTTCCTCATAAGCTCCTCGAGTTCCCTCCTTATTTTCTCCGCGTCTACCGGGTGCTTCATGTAGACCTGGCACTCCCTGCACACGGGCTTCCCGTCGATGACGTCTATCTTTGCCGTCCTCTCGTCGTGAATGCAGATTGAGCACTTGAGCATGATTGGAAGGAATGGAAAGCTCTTAAAAGCTTTATCTGGGCAGTTTTGGCACCTTGGACTTGAGCTTCCTCGTGGTTTCCTTCGCCTTCTTCACGGTCTCGTCTGTCTTCTTCTTGCCCTTCCGGGTGACGAAAAAGCCCACCGTAGCTATGGCGTTCCTCAGAAGTATTCCACGGTTGTTCCTGGCTATGAACCAGCCAAAGAGCAGGCCAAACGCTAGACCCGCCAGCCAGAGGGAGAGAATGAAGGTGTTAGCGCTCATTCCGTTGGGGCTGAGGGTTACCGAGAACGCCTTGTACGCCAGTGCAAAAGCGACGACGAAGATAGTTTCGAGCAGTATTGACAGCTTGGTCGCCATTCCGATTATTCCCAGAACCGTGCTGTCCTCGGTGTACTCCTCTATGATTCTCTGGTCGTGGAGGCCGTAGACGAGGGTTCTCGTGATGTTTGCCCCGCTCCTGAAGGCGAGGAAGGCAAAGAGTGCCGCGCTCCAGCTGGTTCCCCAGAGCTTCCAGAACGCCCAGGCTCCCACAGCCATCCAGACGAGCGTGTAAATCCTCTCGATGCCCTTCTTCTCGTTCTCTGGAACCTCGAGGCGGAAAACCTTCCTCCAGGCCATTCCGGTCAGGCTTCCAAAGGCCCTCATCAGCATCATGGACAGGTTGATGAAGAGAAACGCCGTCAGGAAGAGAAATGCAAAGAGCTCCCGCAGCACGGGGTATCCCCCCTGTCCCTCTGGTTTTATTTTGCTCAGCACTTATTTAACGCTTCCTCTCAGCGCTTCAGGAACTCTTCCTCTATCTTCCTGCTCAGCGACACGAAGGAGAGCGCCAGAAGGCCTATGGAAACGCCCACCGGAACCACCTGCCACCACGCCAGCCTGTAGGTTGCTCCCTCCCTTATCGTCTGGCTCATTATGGTGCCCCAGTTGAAGCCCGGCACGATGTTGAAGAAGCCCAGGAGGGTTATAAATGCTATCGTCCCGGGGACGGCCAGGGCGAACTGGTAGATGGCGTAGGGCACCAGAACCCTTGAGACGTGCTTCCGGAGAATCCAGAGGGAACTACCGCCCAAGGCTTTGGCCGATTCGACGTACTCCTTTCTGAGCTCCTCCTCGACCATCGAGCGGACGTTCCGCGAGACGTTCCCCATCATGAGAACTCCTACGATAAGGGCTATTGCTAGGGGGCTGGCTTTGATGACGTAGTTCTTGTCTATCGCCGCCACCAGGACCACCGCGGACACCGCCACCGGAAGAACCGGGGTTACCGTCACGAGCCGTGAGGTGAAATCCGCTATCTTACCCACCCAGCTGGAGAGGACGCTCAGCGTTCCTAGAATCAGGGCTAGGCCAACCGTTGCGAGGGAGCCGAGGATAGCTATGGTTATGGTTTCTCTCATTCCCCATATGAACCCCGTCCAGACGTCTCTTCCGACGGTGTCGGTCCCCAGGAGACCGTAGCTCTTTCCGAGCACCCTTATCTTCGGCTCTTTCTCCGGGCCTTCGATCACTATCCTGTACTCTCCCTTCAGGAATTCCGGGTGGTCCAGGCAGTCATCGGTGGGCTTAGAGAATATTATGTTAAAGGCGTCGTGGAACAGCAGGTTCCCGCCGTCGGGCATTACGTTGCACTTCTCCTCTGCTATTCTGACGAACACGCTGGGGTTCTTGGAGAATTGTATCTCACCGAAAACGTAGCCGTCCCAGAGGACGTATTCCCGCCCGTCTGGTCCGATTACGGTTACCCTCATGACGCCAGTGGAGTTGGGGATAAGGACGATGTCTGATGGGGCTGAGGAGTAGTGGAAGTCGTACGTGAAGACGAACTCTCCAGCCTGACGCTCCCCCTGGAGCCACTCCGTCCTCGGCAATCCTGCAAGCTCGCCGTACCATTCCGGGGGAACGCCTGTCGGGTTAAGACGCCAGTAGCTCAGGTTATCCCAGTTCTCAACGTCCTCGCGGTTCAGGGTGAGGGGGCCGATGATGGAGACGATGAGGAAGGAGACGATTATCGCCACTGCTGCCGGGGTCGAGATGTTTCTCTCAAACATTCCGCCTCACCCTGGGGTCGAGCTTCAGGTAGAGGGCCTCCATGACCGTCGAGTTGATGAAGTATAGCAGGACCATGACAAGGGCGACGAAGAATATGTACCTGCCGTTGAAGGTGAACGTCTGTGTTATCTCGCCGCCGGGTGATGGGTAGTAGTTCTTTCCCGCGGAGCGGGCGAAAACGTAGCCTATGCCGTTGACGTTGAAGAGCTTTTCGACGGCCATCGCGTTTATCAGGAGGCTGAGGAAGTTGTAGCTTGTAAAGGTTAGGAAAGATGGAAGGACTGTTCTGAGGAGCTTTTTCATTATCCTTTTGTCGGGAAGGCCTTTGAGCACGTCCGCGAAGAAGTGCTCCTCGTGGGTTTCCCTCCTCACCAGGGTTCTCACGTTGAAAGCGTATATGACGACGTTGGCGAAGGTCAGCGTCAGGACCGGGAGGAGAAGGGCGTTCAAATAGGTAAAAACGCTAACTTCCCCGGTAGCCTTGGCACGGGCGATGTAGCTCGTGTAGTCTATCGTGGAAAGATCCAGCCGCCACCAGAGCGTCCACAGGAGAAATATTGCCCAGAACCAGCCGGGAATTGCGGAGAATATCGGTGCTAGGGTGGAAAGAACTTTGTCCCACTGGCCTCCCTGATAGCCAGCCTTCAAGCCCCAGTAGAGGCCCAGCAGGAACACCAGGGTCATAGTCAGGAGGAGAACGGTGAAGGTCGTCAGGATAGCCTTTTCCGGCGTCGTCATGAAGGCCTCCTCGAAACTCTCCCTGGGGCTGGGGTTGTATAGCCTGGCCTCCATGTCACCCTGCTTCACGATGATGACCGTCCCGTTCTTTCTGCTGAAGATGGCGAACGAAAAGTTGGCGTACTCGTAGGTTTTTTCCAGGCTTTCTCTTATCCCCATCTTCCCTTCCACAGGAACGCCGAGCTCCTTCATCTCGATCGAGTTTATCTTGTGCTCGGCCTGGGCGATTAGAACGCCCGTGATGATGAGAACAATTATTAGCAGTGTTACGTTCTCCAGGACTTTACCAATGAATCTCATTCCTGGAGCACCGTGGTAAAGTACTCTCCCCACTTAAAAAGCTTTCCATCTGTGAATAAACTGAAAAATTTGGGTGTGTTCGGACATTTTGATGTAAAAAATGGTGATTGGGGTTAGGCTCTCTCCCTCTTCATCGCCGGTGCGACGTCCCTGGCAACGCGCCTCGCGCTGAAGAGCGTCAGCGGGTCCATCGTCCTGTAGATTGCGAGCTGGCAGCCGCTTATGCGGACATCTATGTATTTCTTCGCCTCCATCGCCACCTTCAGATACTCCCTTATGCTCTCGGCCCTGTCAAAATCCAGCCCGGCTTTCTTAAGCCTCTCAACGTTCAGCTCGTGAATCGTCAGTGGCTGGAGCATCATCTCGTCAATCCCGAGGGAAGCCGCCAACTCGGCTATCCTCGGTACCTCCTCATCATTGATGCCGGGCATGAATATAGTCCTTACAACCGAGCGGACGCTTTTATCTGAGCCGACTATTCTAAGGGCGTTCACGACGGCATCGAAGGTGTCGGCGTTGGTGATTTTGAGGTGCTTCTCCCTGCTTGCCGCGTCGAGGCTTATCATCACGAGGTCGAAGTCGAGCTTCTCCCAGAGTTCCTCCGTCAAAAGCGAGCCGTTGGTCTGCAGGTCGAGCCTCGCCTCCGGAAACCTCTCGCGGAGCATCCTGTTTACTTCAACTATGCGCGGGCTTATGAGCGGCTCGCCGTACTGTGAAACGGTTATGGCGTATGGCCTCTCCCAGCCGTAGTAGCCGGGCTTTGGGGCCTTTCCGAGCTTTACTGCAACGTTTGAGTAGCAGAATATGCAGTCGTGGTTGCAGGCTGGGGTTAGCTCGTAGCTCGGGTGGTGAACGGGATTTGGGTTGCTCAAATCGAGCCCCTGACAGCCCTGACAGTGGGTGGGGAACTTCAAATCCATCACGAACTTCTTTAACAGCCTCGCCTCCTCGTTCTCAAGAATATGGGGCTCCACACCCATGCTCCTTGCGAACTCCTCCCAGCTCATCCGTTTCATTCTCTCACCGGGGGAGGCAGAGAAAAGGGGTTTAAAAAGGTGATTGGTCAGAGCAGTCCCTTCAGCTGGAAACCATCGAAAACGGGCCCGTCCCTGCAGACGAGATACTTCCCGAGGTTGCAGGAGCCGCAGACGCCGATTCCGCACTTCATGTAGCGCTCAGCCGATATCTGGACGTTTTCGTAATTCATGACTCTGAGTACCGCTTTCAGCATAGGCTCCGGGCCGCAGGTGTAGGCCTGGTCGAACTCGTTCTTTCTCTCCGCCAGCACATCGGTTGGAAAGCCTTTCCTCCCGGCCGAGCCGTCGTCGGTGGTGATTACCACCTCGTTCACGTATTCTTCAATGTCCATCAGGGCCAGCTCTTCCTTCGAGCGGGCGCCGTAGATTAGGGTTACCCCCTCGAACCTCCCACTGTTCTGCCTCGCGAAGGCATAGAGCGGGGGAATCCCTATGCCGCCGCCGATGAGGACCGCTCGTTTCCCCTTCGGCTCGAAGCCCCTGCCGTACGGCCCGCGGATCCAGAGGTAGTCGCCCTCAGCCAGCTCGAAGAGCCTTGAGGTGAAGGGGCCGACCCTCTTGACGACTATCAAATCCCCCCAGGCCAGGCTGAAGGGTTTCTCACCAACCCCCGGAAGCCATGCCATTATGAACTGTCCGGCATTGAATTCGAGCTTCTTATCGAAGCGGAAGGCCTTGACGTCCTTTGATACCTCCCAAACTTCCCTAAGCGCTACCCTTTCCAGCATTTATCCTGACCCCCTCCGGCTTTCCCACGATTTCATCTTCCTCCATGACGACTTTTCCGCGAAGAATCGTCATCACCACCTTTCCCCTCAGTCTTCTGCCATCCCAGGGGCTCCATTTTGCCTTCGTGTAGAACTCCTCCGGCTTAACCTTCCACTCCCTCTTGAGGTCCACCACGGTGAAGTCCGCGTCCTTTCCCACCTCGAACCCCTTGTTCGTTATTTCAAATATCCTAATAGGATTATCATGCATCTTCTCCACGATGTCGGAAAGCTCAAGCATCCCCCTGTTCACCGCGTCGAGGAGAAGTGCCACCTCAGTTTCCAGTCCTGGTATCCCTGCTGCCCCTGATTCCTTATCTTCAAGCGTGTGAGGTGCGTGGTCGCTGGCTATGAGTGGAATGCGGGAAAAGTTCCTCCAGAGTGCCCTCCGGTCTTCTTCGTCCCTCAGCGGGGGATAGACCTTGAGGAGCGAGTTCCTCTCGTAGTTCTTCTTCGTCAGGAAAAGATGGTGGGGTGTAACCTCGAAGCTTACCCACGGAAGGTTTCTCCCCAGTATCGCCCAAATTCCATCGGCAGTCGATACATGGCAGATGTTGAGGGGCTTCCCCAGCTTTTCCGCCGCGTTCAATGCCCTGTTTATTGCCCTGATTTCGGCTTCCGGTGGTCTTTCGGGATTTTGGGCGATAATTTCGGCGTCCTCCGCGTGGACGCTTACGATTCCGGGGGTGCAGGAGTAATCCCCTTTAAAATCCTCCGAAAAAACTCCTCCCGTTGAGGCCCCCATGAAGATTTTGTAGAAGTCCGCACCGGCCTTCACCGCATCCCCGCAGTTGTTTCTTATCAGAAAGCTCAGGGCGTAGTCGGCGTAGGCTCTCCCTTCAAACAGCGCTTTCCTCCGTTCAAACGTCTCAGCGTTCAAAATGGGCGGCTGGGTGTTGGGCATGTCGAAGACCGTGGTTATTCCCCCGTGTAGGGCTGCCATCGTGCCGGTTTCAACGGTCTCTTTTTTTCTCTGGTCAAAATCCCTTAGATGGACGTGTACGTCTATCAAGCCCGGGAGTATGGCCTTTCCACGACCAATTTGAATGGTTTCTTCTCCCCTCAGCTCGCCCTTTGAGACGCGCAGAATCTTGCCGTCAGAAACCCCTATGCTTCCTCCTATCAGTTTCTCACCCGTCAGGAGCTTCCCTTTCAGAACCAGGTCGTACATAGTGCCCGCTTGGGGGTGGATACGTTGCCATTTTAAGTTTTTTGCTTCGCTCGATGAGAGGGAGTCCATCAAAAAGTCCGCTAACGATTTTTTGGACTTTCCCCACGTTTGTGTGCTCTTTTTTGGAAATTTTATTGGGTTTACTATTTTTTGGTGGCAATAGGCTGGCGTGCGGTGGCACAATTGGCCTGGGACCATATGATAGCTTTATTGAAGACGATTAGCCGTATGTCCCCTTGTTTTCATTGACGTTACTTTTACAAGAACGTAACCCTTAAATAGGCTTCCAATGTATATCTCCATGCCATTATACACCACATATGGCAACATTGCCAAAAAGTGAAGGAGGCAGTGGAGTATGAAGAAGGCTTTGGGATTGTTTGTTATGGGCTTGATGTTGTTTAGTTTGTTTGCCGTCCACTCCGTCAGTGCGGCGGACTACACGCCGAAGGACATACCGCTGGACAGCCAGGAGGCAAAGGACAGGTTCAAGGCCGACCTCCAGTGGTACCTCAAGTACGGCCACTTCGTTATCAGCAACGGTCCGTACATTCTTGACATGTACTCCCCGGAGAACCTCTACCTCAAGCTTGAGAAGTTCAATGGTAAGAGGAACATCTTCAACGATGATCCCAAGCTCCCGAAGGATGGTTATGCCGATGTTATCGAGTACCAGGGTGTCCAGAACGAGGAGACCATAATCCTCCAGGTCGCCAAGGGTGAGTTCGACATTGGACTCTTCGCCTTCGGCGCCAACAAGTACCAGGGCCTCGGAAGCGACGTTCTCGCCAACCTCAACCTCTACAAGAGCGCCAGCTCCTCCGTCGAGCTGAGCATCAACCCGTACAAGGACCCGGATCAGGACCTTCCGATCGTCACCGTCGGTGACAACGTTTACTTCAACCCGTTCGCCATCAGGGAAGTTAGGTTCGCCATGAACTGGCTCATCAGCAGGAACTACATCATCCAGAACATCTACCAGGGTAGCGGTGCCGCCGCCCTCAGCGGCATCACCCCGAGCGACCCCGCCGCCAAGTACTTTGGCCCAGTCTACGACGCCCTTCACCTCACCGCCGACGGCAACGAGGACCTCGCCCTCAAGATGATAAGCGACGCCATGCAGAAGGCTGCCCAGCAGGTTGCTGCCGCCGGCCACACCCTTGAGAAGAGGGACGATGGTTTCTGGTACTTTGACGGTCAGCCGGTTGAGGTTAAGTTCGTTATCCGTACTGAGGACGAGAGGAAGGACATAGGCCTTTACATCTCCGACCTTCTCGAGAAGAAGGTTGGTTTCAAGGTTGATAGGATGCTTCTTGACAGGCAGAAGGCGAGTGAGATTGTTTTCAGGAAGCCGATTAGCAATTACGAGTGGAATCTCTACACTGGTGGTTGGGGTGCTGGTGGTCTTGGAAGCATGTACCCTGACTGGCAGATTTACTACTGGTACTCACCGCTCGGCTACTACCCGAACTTCCAGGACCCCAGGCACCAGCCGGACGTCACCGTTGAGGACGCCCTCAAGTTCATAGGCGACGGCAGCGTTACCGCTGGTCTCCAGAAGCTCCAGACCAAGTACTACACCAGCGAGGAGAGCCTCGGCCCGATACTCAAGTGGACCACCAAGGAGATCGGTTACCTCCTGCTCATGACCCAGTACACCGACCCGACCACCAACACCACCATAGTCCTCAACAACGCCGACCAGTACTGGGACCTCCAGAAGATCGGCATTACCATTGGTATCATGGACAGTGTCAGGATCTTCCTCGTTGAGAACTGGGAGTTCTATCCAACCAACAAGCAGAGGGTCACCGACATCATTAGTGATGACAGCGTTGGTATCGCCAGCAGGTGGAGCATAATGAGCGCCAAGACCCCGGACAAGCACCTCAAGGTCGCCCAGTTCGCCTCAACCGGTGCCCTCTTCATGAGCGCTATCAACCCGGTTGGAGGTATCACCGACGTTTACAGCACCAGGCTCTGGAACCTCATCCATGACACCGGTGGAACCATCAACTTCGACGGTCTCTACGTCCCGTACAGGTGCAAGTGGACCCTTGAGAAGGGTGAGTTCACCGTTCCGGACGATGCGGTCGTCTACAACCAGACCCAGGGCTGGATTGCCGCCCACGCTGGCGAGAAGGCCAAGGTTAAGGTCACCGTCACCTGTGACATGGGTGAGTGGCAGAACGGCGTGAAGATGACCGTTGACGACATCAAGTACTTCATAGCTTTCATCTACACCTGGGCTTACAAGGACACTCCGGACGACCCGTATTACGACAGCTCCCTCAGTGACACTGCCGCCACCTACCAGACCTACCTCGGCTTCCAGTTCAACGACAACGGTTACGTGGTTTACGGTAACTACGTCCACCCGTTCGCGGACGACATTACCGCGGGCAACTACGTCATCTACCCGAGCATGCCGTGGGAGATGTACTGGGCCATGGGTGAGCTCGTCGCCAACGGCGACGCCTACGACGCCAGCAGCAAGTACTCCTTCAGCAGCAGCGGTGAGGGACTCCTCCAGCTCGACCTCCTCACCAAGCAGCACGTCGATGACCTCGCCAAGGTCATCCTCAAGATCTCCGGCCTCACCTGGGACGACATAACCAGCACCACGACCACCACCGAGACCGGTCCGACTACTACCGCTCCGACCACCACGACCACCACTGGTGGCGGTGGAGGCAACACCACCACCTACGTTGTCGTCGGCCTGGTGATAATCATCATCGCCGCGGCCGCCTGGTACTTCACCAAGAAGAAGTGAAGGGGCATGTTTTCTTTCCTTTTTGTTTGAATTTTTCTATCCATAAAGACCTCTATGTTCTCATGTGGTGACTTTTTCATCGGAATGCTCTCTTGTGGACGTTCTCGAAAAATGTGTACATTAATGCAGTAAGATATATAAAGCCAGTTTTACAATGTTGAAAAAGATACATTAAACACGAGCAACCTACGTGGGGGTGAAAAAATGGGGTATCTAAAATATCTGGTGTTTAGGATTCTGAACGCTATCCTCGTTCTGCTGATTGTGACGTTTATCATCGCGGCCCTCTTCGTGAAGGTCGCGGAACAGAGCAACCTGGCAAAGATGAACGATGAGATGATGCAATGGGACAGGACCACAGGTCAGAATATCCTGAGAACCCAGGGTCAGGACGCCTATGAGAAGGCGAAAGCCGAGCATGAGCAGTTCCTGAGGGAGAAGTACGAACTCAACCTACCGTACTGGCATAAGGTTTACAATAAAGCCGTACGCACGCTGAAGCTTGATTTCGGAACCACCACCACGCCCATCTTCGGAACCAACAACGTCTCGGACATCATCAAGGTTGCCGTTCCGAGGAGCATCCTGCTCTTCACGACCGCGACGATAATAGTCATCATTCTGGGTATCTTCCTTGGAGTCAGGGCCGCCAGGCACGCCGGCAGCGTCTTCGACAGGGGTCTCTCCATCTTCGCGCTGCTCACCTACAGTCTGCCGATGTGGTGGACCGGAATGATGTTCCTCCTGATCTTCGCCTTCAAGCTCGGCTGGTTCCCGCTCAGCTCGATGTTTGACCCGCAGCTCACCGGCTGGGCGCACGTTAAGGATGTTCTCTACAAGCTTACCCTCCCGGTACTCACCTATGTCTTCGTCGCCTTCGGTGGCTGGGCCTGGACGACCAGGAACATCATGATAGGCACCCTCCAGGAGGACTTCATCATGGCGGCGAGGGCCAAGGGTGTCCCCGAGCACAAGATCATCTACGGTCATGCCCTCCGCGCGGCAGCGCCGCCGATAGTCACCATGATCATCTTTGCCCTCCTTGGCTCCCTCGGCGGTGCCATCATCAGTGAGCTCGTCTTCAACTACCCGGGAATGGGCAGGCTTTACTGGGTCGCCCTCCAGCAGAACGAGACCAACCTCCTCATAGGTCTGACGTACTTCTTCACGGTGCTCTACCTTGCGGGAGTCGTCATCGCGGACATGATCTACGGATTCCTCGACCCGCGTGTCAAGGTCGGTGCTTCCGCCAAGATGTGAGGTGATTCACGATGAGATGGGTCGACGTCAAAGAAGGATTTAAGGAATTCCTTGACGAGTTTAAGAGGGAGAAGACCGGCATAGCCGGTGTCGTTCTCCTCATCCTCCTCGTCCTCGTCGCTCTTACAGCCCCGTACACAACAATACCTGACCTCCCCGATAAGTGGAGGAGCTCCGCTTACTGGGAGGACAACCCCAAGAACGTTCCGCCAACCTGGTACAACATGTTCACCTCCCAGAAACTCGTTCCCCAGGTGGCCTACTACAGCGATGAACTCTCCATAACCCACCCGAACAACACCGAGATCCTGATTGAGGCCCCCTACACCTTTAAGGATGGTTACTACCTCGGCCCGCAGGGAATCATAATCAGGAACATAAACGTGACCCTGAACCTGCCCTCCAAGGCCCCGACGTACAGCCTTTACCTTGAGAGGCCCGACGGAAAGACCGTTTCCCTCGTGGACAACAAGCCCCTCACGAGTTCCACCACCATAGCCGTTGGTAGGGACGCGGCAATTTCAGCCAACATCTACGTCTGGCTCGTCAATGTTACTGAGGGCAGGGAGCTCGACCCGCTCCAGGCGCAGATGGACCCGATAGTCATCATGAACATCAACACCCTCGTGTCCACGGCCTTCGCCAAGGTCGAGCCCGGAATGAAGGCTCAGGACATCATAAACAACCCCGAGCCGCTCTGGGGCGACTACAAACTCGTCCTCAAGATCGACAACCCTGCTCCAGACCAGAACAAGGTCATTATCGATGACATAAAGGTCACCTTCCTCGGAAGGAGCTACGGAACCATGGGTACCGACTACCTCGGCAGGGACCTCTGGGCAGGCATCATCTGGGGTAGCAGGGTCTCACTCGTCATAGGCATACTCGTCTCCGTCCTCAGCACCGTCATAGGTCTCATCTACGGAGTTACCAGTGCGTATCTCGGTGGAAACGCCGACGAGTTCATGATGCGTATCAACGAGATATTCGCCTCAATACCGAGCCTTCCGATACTCATCCTCATCGGTGCCACTGTGGGACACGTGACCCTAATGTTCATAGTCCTACTGCTGGTCATCTTCGGATGGATGGGAATAGCGAGGATTGCGAGAAGTATGGCCCTCCAGATCAAGGAGCAGACCTACGTTGAGGCTGCCAAAGCCCTGGGTGCCGGCAACGGAAGGATAATCTTCAAGCACATACTGCCACAGCTCCTGCCCTACGCGTTCGCCGTCATAGCCCTCAGCGTTCCGGGTGCTGTTATAGCGGAGGCTTCCCTGAGCTTCCTCGGTATCGGAGACCCGACGGCTGTTACGTGGGGACAGATACTCAACGCGGCTCAGGCGCAGGCAGCGACGACCAAGGGTTACTGGTGGTGGGTCCTCCCGCCCGGGCTCGGTATAGCTGTCGTCGGCCTGACCTTCGTCCTCATAGGTACGGCCCTCGATAAGATACTCAACCCGAGGCTCAGGAAGCTGTGAGGTGGTATAAATGGCCAAGAACGTACTTGAAGTTAAGAACCTCAAGATGTATTACTTCACTAACAAGGGTGTCGTCAAGGCCGTCGATGACCTCACCTTTAACCTCAAGAAGGGCGAGGTGCTGGGGCTTGCCGGTGAGAGCGGATGCGGCAAGTCCTCCCTCGGTTTTACCCTTATGGGAATGCCCACCGCACCGGGTAAGATAGTCGGGGGCAGCATCAAGATCGATGGAAGGGAGATAGTCGGTCTTCCCGAGGACGTCCTCAGGAAGGAGGTTCGCTGGCAGAAGATAGCCATGATATTCCAGGGTGCCATGAACGCCCTCAACCCGGTTTACACCGTCGGTCACCAGATGATCGAGCCGCTCCTTCTTCACAAGGGCATGAGCAAGGACGATGCTCTTGACAGGGCCCAGAAGTACCTCGAGCTCGTGGGTCTCGACCCCGAGATCGTCTACCGCTACCCCCACGAGCTCTCTGGAGGTATGAAGCAGCGTGTCATCATAGCCTCGGCCCTCCTGCTTGAGCCAGAGGTGGTCATAGCCGATGAGCCGACAACTGCTTTAGATGTCGTTGTCCAGGCCCAGATCATCAACCTTCTGAAGAAGCTCAAGAAGGAGCTCGGTCTCTCCATGATATTCATCACCCACGACCTCAGCATCCTCGCCGAGATCAGCGACCGCGTTGCCATCATGTACGCCGGTAAGATCGTTGAGATTGGAGACAGCGAGAAGATCTACTACGAGCCGGCCCACCCGTACACCCAGAAGCTCCTCTCAGCCATACCGAGGCTCCACGAGGACATTGAGAGGCTTGAGTTCATTCCGGGACAGCCGCCTAACCTCATCAACCCGCCGAAGGGATGCCGCTTCAACCCGAGGTGCCCCTACGTTATGCAGGTCTGCAAGGAGCAGGAGCCCGAGCTGAAGGAAGTTGATAAGGACCACTACGCCGCATGCTGGCTGCTGTGAGGTGTGAGAAATGGCCGAGCCGGTACTTAAAGTTGAAAACCTCAAGAAGTACTTCCCCATCAAGAGGGGATTCATAGACACGATCAAGGGTGCCCCGCAGAAAAAGGTTCACGCCGTTGACGGCATAAGCTTCGAGATATACAAGCAGCAGGTCTTCGCCCTTGTCGGTGAGAGCGGCTGTGGTAAATCAACCACCGGAAAGCTCATCGTCAAGCTCCTCGAGCCAACGGACGGAAGGATATACCTCGAGGGCAACGACGTCACCCACGTCAAGACCAAGGAGGAGATACTCAACTACCGCAGGCACGTGCAGATGATATTCCAGGACCCATTCAGCTCGATGAACCCGAGGTTCAGGATATTCGACATCCTTGAGGAGCCGCTGCTCATACACGGCATCGGTGAGACCAAGGCCGAGCGCGAGGAACTCATCTACAAGGCCCTCGAGATGGTCAAGATAACCCCGCCGGAGGACTACGTCGGCAGGTTCCCGCACATGCTCTCCGGCGGTCAGAGGCAGCGTGTGGCTATAGCCAGGGCCCTCATCCTCAACCCGACCTTCGTCGTCGCCGACGAGCCTGTCTCGATGCTTGACGTGTCCATCCGTGCAGAGGTCCTCGAGCTGATGAAGGAGCTCAAGGAGAAGATGGGCGTCACCTACCTCTACATCACCCACGACATGTCCACCGCCAGGTACTTCGCCGACTGGATGGCGGTCATGTACCTCGGAAGAATAGTCGAGATGGGGCCGGTCGAGAAGGTCATCGACAACCCGCTCCACCCGTACACAAGGGCCCTCTTAGCGGCCGTTCCGGAGCCCAAACCGGAGCGCAGGAACGTTATCAAGGAGCTGCCCATTAAGGGTGAGGTTCCCAACGCCGTTGACATACCGCCCGGCTGTAGGTTCCACCCGAGGTGCATCTACGCCCAGAAGGGACTCTGCGACACCAAACACCCGCAGCTCGTCGAGTACGAGCACAACCACTTCGCCGAGTGTCATCTCGTCGGCAAGTACTGACCCCCTTCTTTTCTTTACTCTGGGTGATGCCGATGGGAACGTTCAGGGATGCCATGGAGTACCCTCTTCTCAAGGTCGGCCTGATAATGCTCGTCCTTGCCCTCGTTATATCCGCCGCTGGTTTTTACCGCGTTGGCAAGGTCTATTCCTCCAGTGGAACCCTGGGGGAGGGAATGCACTACCTGGGCGATGATAAGTTCGAGACCGAGTACCTGTACCACAACAGAACGCTGATCCTCTCCTCTTCGGGTGCCAACCTCTCCCTGATTCAAGGGACTGAAATGACCAACTACACGCTTGTGAACCGCGAGATAACGCTCCACCCGGGCGAGAGGCCTGTGATATATGTTTTTAACGGGAGCGTGAACTATACTTACAGCGCGACGGCCGTTGACTACCCCTACGCCATCTACTCTGTGGTGGCCTTCGTGCTGATGCTTGTAGGGGTCGTTATGGCCTTCATGGGCTACTCCCAGCTGCTGAGGGATGTGAAGGAGGGTAGGAGATGAGGGAGCTTGATTACAGCGCCGTCATTGAGAGGATAACCGGGTTCATAAGGGAGAGCGTTGATGGGGCCGGCGCCGAGGGCGTCGTCGTTGGTATAAGTGGGGGCATAGACAGCGCCACAGTTGCATATCTCGCCGCGAAGGCCCTCGGAAAGGAGAGGGTTCTCGGCCTGATAATGCCCTACTACGAGAACCGCGACCTTGACGACGCCCGGCTGGTATGCGAAAGCCTGGGGATTGACTACAAGGTGGTCAACATAAGGCCCATCGTCGATGAGTTCGAGAGGGCCGTTGGAGGACTCGACACCAGGAGCAGGGGGAACATCATGGCCAGGACGAGGATGGTTCTGCTGTACGCCCACGCCAACGCCATGAACCGTCTCGTCCTCGGAACCAGCAACAGGAGCGAGGTTCTCACGGGATACTTCACCAAATGGGGCGACGGTGCCAGCGACTACGCCCCACTCATAAACCTCTACAAGACCGAGGTCTGGGAGGTGGCGAAGCTCCTTGGAGTTCCGGAGAGGATAATCGAAAAGAAGCCCTCAGCAGGGCTGTGGGAGGGGCAGACGGACGAGGCCGAGCTCGGGATAAGCTACCGCCTCCTCGACGAGATACTCTGGCGCATGGCTGACCTTGGAATGGAGAAGGATGAAATAGCGAGGGAACTTGGAATAAGCGTCGAGAGGGTCAAATACGTCGAGAGACTTGTGAGGAGCAGCGAGCACAAGCGTCGCTTACCGGTTGGCCCCACCCTCTGAGGTGAGCCCATGAGGAGGGGATACCTCTTAGTTTTTCTAGCCGCCTCCATGTGGGGGACGCTGGGCATATTCGCCAAGTACCTCGACGGCTTCGGCCTCAGCCCGTTCACGATGGTCTTTTACCGCGTTCTCTTCGCGCTGATGCTCCTCGGTGCGTACCTTGAGCTCAGGGGAATTGGGCTGTCCCTGGAAAGGGAGAGGCTGAAGTTCTACGCCCTCTACGGATTCTTCAGCATCTTCCTCTTTTACACCCTCTACTTCTACACCGTGACCATCTCATCGGTCTCCTTCGCGGTTCTACTCCTCTACACCGCCCCCGTGTACTCGATAGTTCTGGGCAGGTTGATCTTCAAAGAGCCCCTGAGGAGGGAGAAGCTCATCGCCCTCGTCATGGTCATGGCAGGGGTGGTTCTCGTCAACGGTTCGGGGGCCGGGTTCTCGACCAGGGCGCTCCTCTTCGGCCTCCTGACCGGACTGACCTACGCCCTCTACGGAGTTCTGGCCAAGCTTGCGGTGAGGAAGGAGGAGCCCGAGAAGGCCCTCTTCTACACCCTCCTGTTTGGACTCCTGTTCCTCCTTCCCTTCACGGATTTCAGCGTTCCAGCTGGGGCGGTTCCATATCTCTTCGCGCTGGCACTCTTCCCGACGTTTCTCGGATACATCCTCTACAACCACGCGCTAAAGGAGGTTGAGGTCAGCAGGGCCAGCATAGTTGCCACCATAGAACCCGTGGTTGCCATAGTCCTGGCGTTCGTTCTCTTTGGCGAGAGGCTGAGTGCGGCACAGCTCGCCGGCGCCGCCCTGATCATAGGGGGCTCAATGATAGTGCACATGGGGGAGAAGGAGAGGCCGGAGGAAGCTCACTAGACGTGGAAGTACCTCTCGAGTTCCCACTCCGTCACCTTCTTTGTTTCCATGGGGATGTCCCGTGAGGCCAGGTACTCGAGGTAGTCCTCCCACTCGCGTTCTTTGTACTCCACGAAGTTCCCGTAGGCACCGCCCAGGGCCTCCCTGACGACCCGGTCCCTCTTCAGCTCGTCAAGGGCCTCCCCGAGGCTTCCGGGCAGGGTACCTATCCCGAGTCTGGCCCTCTCCTCACTGCTCATCTCGTAGACGTTTGCCTCGGTGTATGCCTCCGGCTCCAGCCTTCTTTTTATTCCGTCGAGTCCTGCCATTAGAACCGCCGCGAACGCCAGGTAGGGGTTTGCGCTTGGGTCAGGACAGCGGTACTCTATCCTGGCCCCGTTGCCCCAGAACGCGGGGACCCTTATAAGCGTACTCCTGTTGCGGTAGCCCCAGCTGATGTAAACCGGGGCCTCATAGCCGGGGACGAGGCGCTTGTAGCTGTTCACCGTTGGGTTGGTAACGGCAGCTAAAGCCTTCGCATGCTTCAGTATCCCGGCTATAAAGTGCAGTGCGGTCTCACTGAGGCCATCCTCCCCGATGAACGCGTTCTCTCCGTCCCTCCAGAGGCTTATGTGGAGGTGCATCCCGTTCCCGGGAAATCCGTGGATGGGCTTGGGCATGAAGGTCGCGTATAAACCGCGCATTTCAGCCACTGCCTTGACGATGTATTTGAAGCTGACTACGTTGTCCGCCGTTTTGAGGGCATCATCGTAGCGGAAGTCTATCTCGTGCTGGGACTTCCCGACCTCGTGGTGAAGGACCTCCGGGACGAGGCCGAAGGAGGGCATGTAGAGTGCTATCTCCCTCCGCAGGGTGCGGGCCCTGTCGAGGGTGACGAGGTCGAAATAACCGCCGCTGTCTGGTATCTGGAGCTCCCAGGAACCGTTCTTTTTGAAGAGGTAGAACTCCGGCTCCGGGCCGATGTATGCCCTGAAGCCCTCTTTTTCGAGCCTCTCGATCGCCTCTCTGAGCACCCCCCGCGGATCCGCACCGTAGGGGCTTCCGTCTTTGTAGATGTACCCGTAGACCCTCGCTATTCCCTCCCACGGAACCTCGGTGTAGGTGGCCGGATCCGGCTTCAGAACGAGGTCGCTGTCCTCTATCCTCTGGAAACCTGATATGGACGAGCCGTCAAAGGCTATTCCCTCCGTCAGTGCGTCTTCGTATCTATCCCCAGGTATCTCCATTCCCTTTGGGACCCCGTTGATGTCGACGAAGACCAGCTGGACGAACCCCGGCGACCCGGCCCTATGGCCAATTCCAACCGTGGAAATTTCGTTCATTTTTATCACCATTAAATGTTTTAACGTTCAATTTTTATGCCAGATTACTGAACGATTAATCTAATAAAAGTCTTTTCACTGGATTTTTGTCACTATGACGACTGGGCATGCGGGACTTCCACCTTTTGACAGCAAAATGTCCATTCCATTGTCAAAATCATCTGAAATTTACATTTTAATGTTAAACAAAGCTTTTTGTGCATCGGCCGTAGCCATGAACATGACAAATGCGGAGGATATACTGAACCGGGAGATCGCGAGGGTGAACCTTCACCTCCCTGCGCTCCGTCCCACCCTTTCCCAGCTCCTGGCGGAGGAAGAGCCGAGCGTTAAACTCCGCGACGGTAGCTATCACTACTTTCGGCGCTCCGAGCTTGAGTACCTGCGAGACCTGGTGGACGATGATGAGCCCGAGCGCCTCAAAGTGCCCATAGTTCTGGAGATAAGTACCCTCCACAGGGGCTACTTCAGAGTCAGGGGGCGCGTGGAGGTCAAGGTCATAGATAAAATCCTGGGCACCTACAGCATCCTGGAGGAGAAGGACGAGGAGCTTTATCCCCGCTACCTGCTCCCGAGGATCAGACGCGTTCTCCCGACCACCACAACATACGCGTTCATAGCGGAGTGATGACCATGGACGAGGACACCAAGGTTCTCAAGGATTATCTGATCTTCACGGTGCCCCACGTCACCGTGCTGGCGGGGGCCATTTTGGGCGTCATGATGATCCTGGGGGTTCCGATTAACGTTGCCCTTGGGCTTTTTGCCGTGGCTTACGGAATCATGCTCACGATACTGGGCCTCATTATACGCCCGCACGTCTCGGGCAGTGCCCTCTACCGGCTTATGATGGCTTTTTTCGTGGGTTTGATTGGGATAGGCATCATCATACTGTTCTACGGGGGGTAGGGTTTATATTGAAAAAAGTACAATTACTGGTGGTGAAAAGGATGCGGAACATGGTGATAGCGTTTATCGTGCTCCTGATGCTTGTCTCAGTAATTCCCGGGGCTTCCGCACAGTTTGATCAGCTCGAAACAAGCGATGAAATAACCGTTCTCAGGGGGGACTACGGTTCCGGAACGATCTGGCTCACAAACGCAGGGGGGTTCACTTACAAGGTCGTCAGCTACCAGCGTTTCTGGGTCGAGGATTCCTCCGGGAATAGGATTGATGGTTTCACGTTCAACATCTCTCCCCATGTCTTCAGCGACTGGACCCCTAAGGGCAGGTATTCCTTCTCGTATAACATCACCTGTCCCTCCAACGTCTCGGGAGGCACCTACACGCTCTTCATGAGGTTCCTGGCCTTCACGTCCGATGGCTCTATGTACATACTCTACGCCAGGATACCCCTTCACGTGATCTCCGAGCCCCTCAACTTCGGCGTTGCCGAGGCCTACGTTCAGGGCAGGCCCGGCTCATCCTACGTTCTGAACGGGGAGACCATAGTCGTCTTCTCCCACGTCACCAACATCGGTCACGGGAACGTCTCCGCGGTGGGGCAGGTCTCCCTGATCAAGGATGGAAAGACCTACTTCTTCGAGAACAGGACACTGACCTTCGTTCCGGGGGACAATCTCGTCCGGTTTGAGGTTCCCATTGGATACGACCTTCCCCCAGGAACGTACCGGCTCAACTATCTCCTCCAGTACGATGGGGGCGCCTACAGGTACTCCAAGGACTTCCCCGTAAAGTTCGGGGTCACGCTGGTTGGAGTCTCCCTGAAATCCGACGAGGTGAAGGTGAACGAGGACAACAGGGCGTACGTGACGGTTCTCTCCGAGAGGTCCATCGGCATGAACCTTACGGTCGAGGCGTACCGTGACGGGGAGCTTATATCGAGGGCCGTGGAGCCAAAGGAGATTGGAGGGGGTACAACGGTTCTTGAAGTTCCCCTCCCAACGAACGTGTCGGGCTCCATCACGGCCGTCATAAAACTGACCTTCGGCGAACGCCTGATCGGGGAAGGCAACGTTACCTACACCGTTTCAGCTCCTCCAGTGCTCGCAAACGTCTCCTATGAGAGGACTGCCAACGATGAGGTGCTCTTCAAGCTCGCCGTCGAAAACCCCGGTGACGGGAGTGTGGACGGTGTTCTCACCTACAGGATATCCTCGGACGATGGGGTACTGTACAAGGACTCCATGGTGGTAGCTATACCCCCTGGGACCAGCGAGATAACGGTGAAGTTTGAGGTTCCGGTGGGGAAGACCGTCTATTACGAGTTTGCCCTCACCGCGGCGGGGGAGACGAGCACCGCGAAGGGAGAGCTCTACCTGGAGCCCCCTGCGCCGACGACCACGACTTCGTCCCCCACGACCACGACCTCATCCACCGCGCCCTCGAACACCACTACCATCGGCGGTGGCGGTGGCTCCAGGGGACTCTGGATCGGCCTCGTGGCGGTGGCTTTCATCCTCCTGGCAGCGGGTGCCTTCTACTACCTGAACCGCGCGGAGGGGGCCCGGAAGAAGCGCGTCAGACCAAAACCTAAGAGGCGCTCCCCCCTGGGCAGGTTCAAGAGGCCCAAGAAGCCGGAGTTTAAGGAGAACAAGGAGCTTCCCAGGAAGAAGTGAGCCTTCACTTCCTTTTTTGTTTCGTTCATTGCCCAAATGCCAACCTTTTTATTCCGGTTGTTTAAACTTCCCACGGCGAGGGGGTCGGGGACTCTCGGGGTGCTCCCGAGGAAGTTCCGCCCACCTCACCGGGGCCGCGGTGCCGCGAGGCACCTCTCGAGAGGGAGGGCAACGGCGCAGAAACGACACGTCCCGGCGGATATGGGGATGAAAGCGGCGAAGGGCCCGGCGACGGTGCCCGAGCTAACCCGCAGACGACCCGTCGGGGACCGGTGAAACGGCCGTCCCGCGGGGTGCAAGGCCGAGGGAGGGGCGATGAAGTCCCGGTGCGAGCCCCGTGGTAGGCCGCTCAGTCGAATGTCCCCTTGAGACAGAAGGCGGGCTACGGCCCCCTCGCCTTAATATCCAGCAGGGATGCGAGGAGTATCAGGGCCCCTCCGAGTGCTGTTCTGGCCCCTGGAACCTCTCCGAATACCAGAAACGCGTACACCACCGCGCTCATTGGGTCCAGATAGCTCAGTAGGGCCGCCTCGTTGACCTCCACCTCCTTGAGCCCGTCCATGTAGAGGAACAGCGCCAGAACGGTGTGAACCCCGACGAGGACGAGAACCGCCCACCAGACGGGTTCCCCAACACCTGAAACCGTCATAAACGGGGCGAGGGCGAGAGATGCTATCGCGAGCTGGAGGAAAGTCAGAGTTTTGCCGTCGATTCCACGCAGGAACCTCCCGAGGTTCGGTATTAGGGCGTAGAAGAAGGCCGCCGTCAGTGCGAGTAGGATTCCGACGAAGTCTCTGTTGCCCAAATCGACCTTCTGGCCGCTCATAATCAGTATAAGCCCGGAGAATGCGGTTCCTATGAGGAGCCAGCTCTTCAGGCTCAGTCTCTCACCGAGGAAGCGCCACGAGATAACCGTCGCTATTATCGGCGCTATGTAATAAACGAGAACCGCGTTGGCTATGGTGGTGTAGTTGAACGCCGTGAAGAGGAAAACCCAGTTCAGGGCGAGGGAAACGCCCAGTGCCAGGAGGGGCTTCCATCTGGCCCTCAGGAGTGGGGGGAGCGATTGAAGCCATTCATCCTTTCCCGCAAGGATGGCAAGGAGCAGGAGGGCGCCGAGGGACACCCTGAAGAATGCTACTCCTAGCCCGGATAGGTTTGAGAAGCGTGCGAATATCCCCACACTGCCCCATATCAGCATCGCCGTGGCGATTTTTATCCTTCCGTTCACAGTACATCCCCGTGCTCTTCCAGCCATTCCTCGTAGGCTTCCCTGACCTCCCCCTTCCTGAACCCGGGAACGGCATCCTCGAAGGGGTTGAACCTTTCGAGCTTTCTTTCATTCGAGCCGATGTAGGTCGTCACGAGTCCAACCTTTGAGTGCAGGCTCGAGGGCAGGCGGAGGATTCTTTTAACGTCAACTGTGACCCTCCCGTCAAAGTATGCCTTTGAAAACGTACTCGAAAGGGAAAACAGCCTTGTCAGGGTTTTGTACCCTATCCCCTGAGGGAACGCGGTCAGGAGTCCCTTCCGCACGAAGCCCTCGTATATTTCCTCCTTTCCATCCAGGAGCTTCTCAACCTGGCCCTTTTTTAGGCCTATGTTGAACAGGTGGTTCTCGTTCACCCTCCTTACAAAGTACCCGAATCTAAGCCGGAAGACCCTGTAATAGCCCGAGGAAAGCATTATCCTCCTGCTCTGGATATCATCGAACGTTATCTCCTCCGCGGCACTGATGTAGGCCAGAACCTTTTCCCTGGCCTTGCTGTCGAGCTTTAACGCCCAGTCATCCAGAACGCGGATGTGGTAACCCCTGCCGGAATAGATAACGTGGACGTTCTCAAAACCGAAGTCCTCCTTGAGAACCACGAGGGTGTCCCTCGCCAGCTCCTTCGCGTCCTCGAGGCATATCGGGCACACCCGACCGTGCTCGTGGAGGTGGGAGCACCTCCGCAGGGGCAGGTCCTTCGCGTCTATGTCGAAAACGAGCTCTGCCCCGAGCCAGCCCTCCATCTCCTTGGGCTCCTCGTAGAGGGCGACGGAGGAATAAATTGCGTAGGGAGCGGTTGTCTTCACGTAGTCCTCCAGGTCGCGGACGTCGAGGAAGACGTTCTTCCTGTCGCTCGGCCCCTCACCGGTGTGGTCGAATCCGAACTCCCTGTTCTCGAGGGTTCTGACGATGAAATCCGGCAGCCTCTTCGCGCTCCATTCCCGTCTGTAGTAGAGCGCCCTCTCCTCCTTCGTCATCTCCCTGAGGAGCTCACCCATTTTCCTCACCGCCGTCCGTTTCTCCGCTCTCGCCTTCTCCCTTCCGCCGGTTTTCGAGGTAAAGCTTCCTGAGGTAGTACGTCAGGGGGTTCTTGATGTTCCTGCAGTCCCTGTCCGGCCGGCAAAGTTCTGGCGCGTTGGCCCGTATCTTGGAGCAGTTGGGCGGGAAGTACCAGGTCGAGTTCCCGCTGTCCTCAATGGTAGGGTTGTCCGTGAGGCCGAAGCCGAGGTGGTACCAGATGTTCTTTACCTCGTGGGGCTGGTCCTCGAAGAGGGGCGGCGAACAGCGGTTGCCGGCCTCGATGATCACGGGCAGTATTTCCTTCTCCACAACGCCCAGGTCGCTCACGCAGTCCCTTATCCTCACGTCCTTCCTGGGGGGATTGGGACAGAGCCTGGCGTAGCTCAGGAAGCTCGTCAGGAGAACGGTTATAGCGTAGTTCCTGAGGCCCGAGGGAACGCCGCCCAGGGCAATCTTGACGCACGGCGGGAACAGGTCGAAGCGCAGCGGCCCTGCCTTGGCGGAGCTCATCCGCTCCAGCCTCTCCTTGTAGTGCTCCCGCGCTATCTCGCCGAGCTTCTCGTAGATCCTGAGGTAGTAGTCGGGCAACTCGTCCCTTATCTCGTAGAGCAGGTTCACGGCCCTGTCGAAGTTCCTCTCGAAGGAGCGCTTCCACAGCTCAATGGCCCCTTCCTCCGTAAGGTACGCGTATCCGTTCCGCACGTAGACCTCTTTGAGGGAGCCCTCCCCAAGCTCCAGGAACTTTGACAGGTGTATCCTGTATCCCAGCCGCAGCTTCCTCCTCTCGTCGGGGGACAGCTCCGTGTGGTGGGTTCTCTCGAGTATGGTTCTGTCCCTCTCGGGGATTTCGCCGCCGGAAATCGCCTCGAGGGGTGTGGAAACCCCCACGAGCGTTCCTTTCTGCAGTATCCTCCTGTGGTATATCCTCAGGTTGGCCTCCCTGACGACCTCCCTCTCAAGGCCGTACGGTGAGAAGGCCAGTGCTCCCAGGAGTGCGTAGAATGTGAGCAGATCCCGTATTCCGCCCAGCTCAAGGATGTCCCCGGGTATTTCACCGGACTTTATCCAGCTAACCCTCTCGAGGGCGGCATCAACCTCAACGTACGACGGTATTATCATGAGCAGCTCGGTTATTCCACCGAACTCATCTTTAACGAGCCGCCTGGCCTCGGGCCCGAATGGATCCAGCATGGCTTCACCTCTCAGACATAGATGCTGGTTTGAGCATAAAACAGTTTTCCCCTTGGAAAGGCTCCGAGGTGCATCGGGAAATTTGGTCTTATCTGGAACTCTTCCGGTGCTATCGTCAGGATACATTTCGATTCCGGTGCGAAAGCACGGAATTTCCCCAAAAGTTTTATATCTTCTTGGTGCTACATGTTATACCAGGGAGAACGGCGGGTTCGTAAAGAACTCCAGAGGGTGGTCTGTATGGTCACGAAATACACAGTTGAAAGATTGAAAAGTGGCATTCCTGGCTTTGATGATTTAATCGAGGGCGGCTTTCCCAGCGGAACCACGGTTCTGGTTACCGGCCCTACCGGAAGCGGCAAGACTACTTTTGGTGTCCAGTTCGTCTATAAAGGTGCCGAGCTCTACAATGAGCCTGGAGTTATCGTCACCCTTGAGGAGAGGGCTCAGGACCTCAGGAAGGAGATGCTCGCCTTTGGATGGGACTTTGAGAAGTACGAGAGGGAGAGAAAGATAGCCATCGTGGACGGCGTGAGCGCGGTTGTAGGTCTTCCCTCCGAGGAGCAGTACGTTCTTGAGGGCAACCTCAACGCAGAGGACTTCCTCCGCTACATATACCGCGTTGTCAAGGCCATCGATGCCAAGAGGCTCGTGATAGACTCGATTCCTTCCATCGCGTTCAGGCTCAGGAAGGAGAATGAAATCAGGGAGGTTCTTCTTCAGCTCAACACGATTCTCCTTGAGATGGGGGTTACCTCGATACTTACCACCGAGGCCCCAGAACCGGGCAGGGGCAAGATAAGCCGCTACGGCATAGAGGAGTACATAGCCAGGGGTGTCATCCTCCTCGACTTCGTTGAGAAGGAAGTTGAGCTGAAGCGCTACCTCCTGATAAGGAAGATGCGCGAGACCAAGCACTCGATGAAGAAGTACCCCTTCGAGATCAACGAGAAGGGCATCGTGGTCTATCCGAGCGGCGAAGTCTACTAACTTTCCTCTTTTCTGTAGCACCACTGGATAGGGTAAGGTTTTTAAGGTCCAGTTATTACCTTTAATCATGGTTACAAACAAAAAAATTTCGGTTGTATTGATGGCCGGATTGGTGATTGTATTAACTGTGCTGGCGGCCATGGGTGAAAGCCGGCAGCAATCCAGCGCGTTCGTCGGCCTCTGCGTCTATTCAGGGGATGGCTTCTCCATCCTGACCAACGGCACGGAGAGCGTCGGGGTCTATGCCTCACTCGACGTTGGACGGGTCTACCGGGTTACGGGCGTCCTGTACAGCTCCACCTCCGGCCTCAGGATGAGACCCGAGAGGGTGGAGCCCGCGGAACCGACGTTCCCCATCGACTCGTTGACCGGAGCTTACTGGCCCTCGCGGGGATACTACCTCCTCACACCTGCAAAGATACGGCTTGCACTCCCGATAGACGCCGCCAAGGGGGAGATGGTCAGCGTCGAGGGTCTCTGGCACGGTGGAAAGTTTTACCCCCTCAACTATCGGCGGCTTGGCCTCCATGAAGGTCCCGTTGATGGGATGCCCTGGGAGGTGGAGGGAACCGTCATCTACTCAGGCAGGCAGACGCTCATCTGGAACGGCAGCGAGGAGATAGCGGTCTATCCTCCCTACGGCGTCGAACTCGAGCCCGGCCTGAGGATCCGTGTTCTTGGAATCGTCAGGCTCTACTCCAGGATCTCTCTCTTTGTTGATTCCCGGGACGATATCCTGGTGCTCGGGCTCGCGGAGAGAAGACCCCTCCAGGACGCGGCGATAGGAGATATGGCCGTCGGCAACTGCACCGTCCTCGGAACGGGCCGCTCCCTCAAACTTGACTGCGCCGACCTGAGGCTCTACGGCTTCTCCGCCAGGGTTGGCGACGTGATCCATATGGAGGCCCTGCGGCGCCGTTCCTCCCTCCTCTGCCTTAACTGTTCTGTTATCATGCCCAGGGAAGAGCTCCCAAATGGCATCTGCTCCTTTTCGGAAGGAATGTTCGCCAGAATAAGTGGAAACGTCTCCTGGGTTAAGGTTTACAGAAACGGCTTCGGCCTGGCCAACATTACTGCCGGGGACTGCTGGGTGCTCCTCAAGCTGAGGAAGTCCCTGGGAATAAGGCTGGATGAAAACGATACAGTCACCGCCTACGGCTTCTTCACGACCTATCGCGGCATGCTCGCCTTTGAGGTTGCCTCGGGTGATGACGTGTGCTCCGGGAACTGCTGACGGGTATAGCAGGTGGAACGCTCAGCGGCGTTTCACCTGGAATCCACGTCAATACCCTGGCGGCGTTTCTTTCGAGCGCCGGGATCCGCGATAACCTCGTCCTCTTCGCCATGGGTCTGACCCACACTTTCCTGGACGTCATCCCCTCCGCCTTCCTGGGGGTTCCTGACGAGGGTACTGCGCTTGGTGTCCTCCCAGCCCACCGGCTCGTTCTCAGGGGACGGACAATGGAGGTTGTTAGAATTGCTCTGTGGGCGAGTTTTCTGGCCGTTCTGATGGCGATTCCATCGATGCCCCTGTACTTCCGTCTCGCGCCGCTGTACCGCCCGGGCGCCGGTCGCTTCCTCGTTTTTCTGCTCGCGGTTTTTCTGGTGCTGACGGAGCCAGGACTGAAGAAGCTTTCCGCCCTTCTCGTGTTCTTTCTCTCCGGGATTCTTGGAATGCTGACCTTCCGGCTCGGCCTCTCGCAGCCTTTCTACCACCTCTTCACGGGCCTGTTTGGGGTTCCGGTTATCCTGCTCTCGGCCCTGGAAGGGAGGACGCGCCCGATAGGGGCCGGAGACGGGGAGGTTCGCCTGGATAAAGGCCGCTTCCTGGGCTTCTCGGCCCTGGGAACGGCGCTGGGTATGGCGGCTTCGCTGGTTCCCGCCTTCACGGCATCCCAGGCGGCTCTCCTCGGTTCCTTCCTTTCGAAAGACGAGCGTTCCTTCCTGACCATCGTGTTCTCAGTGAACACGGCCAACTTCATGTTCTCCTTTGCCAATTTCCTCTCAACTGGAAGGAGGCGAAACGGTATCGTTGCCCTGATGGCGCCCGCTGCGGAGAGTGATATCTACTTCTACCTCTTGGTGGCTCTATTCGTTTCGATGGCGGTTCTCCTCTATGCCGAGCCCCTAGCCGTTCTCATACTCCGTCTGCTCGGGCGGGTTCCTTACAGGGCGCTCAACTCCGCGGTTGCCGGGATTCTCGTGGTTCTTTCGTATCTCTTTGATGGTGTCACGGGTTTGGTCTTTCTCCTGGGAGGCGTGATGATCGGACTGCTGGCGGCGGTGCTCGGGGTCAAGAGAACGAACTGCATGGGGGTGCTGATGCTCTCAATAATAATCGGATAAGAAGGGGAAGGAGGTTCAGACGGATTTCTCCTTCAGAATCCTCTGGAGCTCGACGTAGTCGGTCACGATTTTCTTGCCGTCGAGGGTGGTGAAGTAGGCCTTTTTGACCTTCACCTTTTTCATGTCGGTGTATTTCATCTCGGGCGGATCGTAAGAACCAGGCTCGACGACCTCGTCCTCGATGACGTACGTTTCGAGGTCCGGCTGGCCGACGTATTTCCAGACCTCGTAAAAGACCTCCGGCTCGAGGTGAATTTCGCCGTCAATCTCTATCCAGTCCGCCCCGGTTTCCTCAAGAAACTCCTTCACTACCTCGAAGTGCATAGAATCACCAGCATAGTATAGGACGCTAAGGGTTATATACCTATCGCCGAACTTCCACCGGTGGTGAGAGATGGCGAAGGTTATAGTTGACGCTCAGGCTGCGAGAGCGATAGGCAAGGGTGCGATGATAGTTTTCAAGAAGGGAGTCGTGAGAACCGAGGGAGAGATAAGACCAGGTGACATAGCGGAGGTCTACACGCGCGGGGGCAAGTTTCTGGGCAGGGGATTCATCAACCCGAACTCCAACATCATGGTCAGGCTCATAACCCAGGACGAGCACACGGAGGTTAACAAGGAACTCTTCCGCGAGAGGATCAGGAGGGCCAACGAGTACCGCAAGAAGGTTCTCGGCTACGACAAGGCATACCGCATGGTGTACGGCGAGGCGGACTATCTGCCCGGCCTCATAGTTGACCGCTTCAACGAGATTGCCTCGCTTCAGATTTCGAGCATCGGCATGGAGAGGTTCAAGTTCGACGTTGCCGAGGCCATAATGGAGGCCGAGCCCGAGATTGAGACCGTCTTCGAGAAGAACACCGGACGGAGCAGGCGCAGGGAGGGGCTGCCCGAGATAGAGAGAGTTTTGCTTGGCAGGGAGAAGTACAGGACGGTAATCGAGGAGGGCAAAGCCAAGTTCATAGTTGATATGAGGGGACAAAAAACGGGCTTCTTCCTCGACCAGAGGGAGAACAGAATAGCCCTTGAGAAGTACGTCAAACCCGGGATGAGGGTTCTTGATGTCTTCACCTACACCGGCGGCTTCGCGATACACGCGGCAGTGGCTGGCGCCGACGAGGTTGTTGCAGTGGACAAGTCCCCCTGGGCCATAAACATGGTGAAGGAGAACGCCAAGCTCAACGGGGTTGAGGATAGGATGAAGTACGTCGTGGGGAGCGCGTTCCAGGTCATGGAGGACATGATAAAGAGGGGCGAGAAGTTCGACGTTGTAATCCTCGATCCGCCGGCCTTCGTTCAGCACGAGAAGGACCTGAAGAGAGGCCTCCGCGCTTACTTCAACGTGAACTACGCGGGTTTACAGCTGGTGAGGGAAGGGGGCATACTCGTCACGGCATCGTGCTCCCAGCACGTTGACATGCAGGCCTTCAAGGACATGGTGATAGCGGCCGCGGCCAAGGCGGGCAAGTTCCTTAAGCTCCTTGAGCCGTACAGGACGCAGGCGCCGGACCACCCGATACTGATGGCCTCGAAGGACACCGAGTACCTCAAGGCGCTCTTCCTCTACGTGGAGGATATTAAGTGATGTTCACGTTCCTCCCGGCATGGGACGATGACGAAAATGCACCTCCACTGAACCCGGCAGCTGAATGATGAGAAAAAGGGTCCGAGTCCCAGTCCGGTCGCTCCACCGACCGAAACTCTTTTCTATTTGGTTGTTCAAACGACCAAAATGGGTGGATGTATGGTCGAGCTAACGGACTACTTATTAAAACTCTCCGCGGAGCTACCATCGAGGTTCGATTACGCGAGAGGACTGAGGAAGCGCTTCCTTTTTGAGAAACTTTCCGGGCTCGTCGATGACTATATCGAGAGTGAAAGTCCAAAAACCGTCCTCCTCCCTGGCCTGAGGGGGACTGGAAAAACCACCCTCCTCGGTCAGCTATACTTTCACACACTTTCAAAGACCTCCGATGTGATTTACATATCAGCTGATGAAGCTCACCTCCTCGGATTTTCCCTTCATGAGGTCATCGAGAGGTATTTCGATGTTTTCAGGCCGAAGAGGCCTGTTCTTCTACTCGACGAGGTTCAATACGACCCCAACTGGGATCTGACGTTGAAGGTTCTCCACGACAGGAGAAAGGCCCTTGTGATCGCCACAGGCTCATCCGCTTTAAAGCTGAAGGAAAGCCCCGACCTCGCGAGGAGGGCTATCCACGTTGAGGTGAAGCCGCTCAGCTTCATTGAATACTTTCACCTCATCGGGGAAGACATCGAGCCGGTGGGTCTTGATGCGCTGTTTGAATTCGACGTTGATGGGCTGGAAAGGGCACTCTCAAGGACTGTTCATTTTGCTAAAACCGCGGAGAAATACCTTGAGCTTGGTTCGCTTCCCCTTTCCCTTGAGCTTGACGGGAGAGAGGCCTACGAATCTCTGTTTTCCCTCGTCGAAAGGATAGTCTACCGGGACCTTCCCGAGTTCAGAAACTTCGATGCCTCAACCCTCGATTCCGCTCTGAGGCTTCTAACAATAATCGCCGGCCCAAAGGCGGAGCGCTTCAGCTACGAGAAGCTCTCGAAGGCGCTGGGAATATCAAAGAGCACCGTCATGGAACTTGTAAGGGCCTTCATTGCCAGTGGGCTGCTTATTGAGATACCCTCCATTGGGAGTCTCTCAAAGAAAATTCGCAGAAGTCCGAAGCTCAAGTTCTCGGCACCTTCTATGAGGGCCGCGCTCCTTTCGAAGTTCGAGGTAGTTGAACTCGCCTCCCTGCTCGAGGACATGGTTGCCCTCTACCTTTCTGGTGAAGGGCTCCTGGAGTACGAGCCTGGGAAGGGCGGTGCTGACTTCGTTCTCACGAGGAAGGGAAAACGATACGTCGTTGAGGTTGGCCTTGGAAAGGAGGATTATGCTCAGGTTAGAAGGAGCATGGAGAGAACGGGGGCTGAATTTGGGATAGTTATAGGAAGGGAGTTCGATGCCAGGGAAAACCTCCTGATGATTCCATGGTGGGCCTTCTTAGGGCTGGTTTAGTATCAGGCTGTGCCTCCACCGCGTTCCGACCCGAAACCTCACGTCCCTCACGGAGTAGCCCAGTTCTTCTCCCTTTTCCGTTATGGCCTCTATCAGAGGCTCCTTGTCGGGCAGGAATAGGGCGACCTTTCCCTTGGGGTTCAGGTAGTCCCGTGCCTCCTCAATGAGCCTCACCGAAAAGGCCTCGCCGTGTTCTCCTCCACCAAGCCCTTCACGCTCGGTTAAAACTCCTTTCGTTGGTCTCTCATAGTAAGGCGGTGCTGAAAACACGACATCAAACTTCTCGCCCTCAGGAATTACCCCCCTGATTATCCCACCGTTGCTCCTGATTAGCTTTACCTTAGCGAGGTTCCGCTTGATGTTTCGTCTCGCGTACTCAAAGAACTCTTCGTCGAGCTCCGTCGCGGTAACGTCGCAGTTGAAGAGCTTCTCAGCCAGAAGGGCCATCATTGCAGTGTGTCCGGTTCCGATTTCCAGAACCCTCTCTCCCCCGCGCAGGAATGTCTTCAGAAAGAGGTAGCGCGAGACGGGGGTGGTCACAAGCCCTCCGGGATGGTACTCTATCTCCAGCCCGAAGACCGCTTTCGCTATCGCCCTGTTGTAGAGTATCCTCGCTTCCCTGTCCGAGAAGTCGAGCCTTCCGCGCTCGTCGAGGTAGTCCTTCAGCTCCGGAAACAGCTTCACGGCTTCCTTTACCGGCAGTCCCAGCTTTCCGTCCTTCCAGGCTGGCATGGAGAAAATTAAGTGTGGAAAAGAAAAGAGTTTCGCTCAGAGAAGTGCTAAAGCCGCCATGACCTTCGCATCTTCGACCATGTTCTTTATCCAGGCGTACTCGTTGGGCTGGTGGGCCATCTCGTCGAGCGTCGCCCAGACAACCGCGGGAATCCCGAGCTTCCTGAAGTATGCCGCGAAGGTTCCGCCGCCTATTCCCCCGACCTTAGCTTCTTTTCCTCGGAGCTTCCTCAGGGCCTCTTTGAGAAGAACCACTATCTCGCTGTTGGGATCAGTTGGCTCTGGAGCGTCCATGCGCTGGAGAACCTCGAACTCTATCTCAGGCAGAACTTCGCCGTCGAACTCCTTTCTGTACTTCTCTTTAATCTCCTCGGCGAGGGCCTTTGCGTCAGCGAGGATATCATCTACACTGTACCTCGGCAGAATCCTGCAGTCGAAAACCACCTCATGCTCGCCCGGTGCTATGTTCGGACTGTCTGCCGGACCGTGAACCATCGTCGGCTCGAAGGTGCTCTCCGCTGGCTCGAAGAGCTCGTCCCTCTCGCCGTACTTCTCGTGGAGGAGTTTGTCGAGGTGGTAGGCGAAGTCGAGCGCTACACGGTGGGCGTTTAGTCCCTTGTCCGGCATGCTGGCGTGAACCTGCCTGCCCCTGACCTTCACCCTGAGCCAGAGGATGCTCTTCTCGGCCACCTCGATGAAAGTCCCTTCCTCGTTTCCGCCGTCCGGGACGAGGACCAGGTCGTCCTTCCTGAACAGCTCCGGATGCTCCCTCATGAGCCACTCGACGCCGTACTTGCTGCCCGTCTCCTCGTCGCTGACGAAAGCTAAAATGACCGTTCTCTTCGGCCTTATTCCGAGGTTCATCATGGCCCTTACAGCGTAGAGGCTCGCGACGAGGCTCTGTCCGTTGTCCTCGCTTCCGCGCCCGTAGACCTTTCCATCCTTGACGATCGGCTTGAATGGCTCCGTGACCGTCCACTTGCTCAGGTCTCCGGGCGGAACGACGTCTATATGGGTGAGAATCCATATCCTAGGGCTTTTATCGCCGTCCTGGCCGTAGTAGTAGGCGAGAATGCTCGGTCTGACTCCATTTTTCGCCCTCTCATCGGGCGCGTTGTAGACTTCAACCTTGTCAAAGGGCCAGTCTCTGATTGTCTCAAGCAGCTTCTGGGCCTTGTCGTATTCCCCCTCGTAGCCGTAGTCCGGGCTTATGGCTGGGATTTTAATCAGTTCGACGAGGGTTTCCACCATCTCGTCCTGGAGCTTCTCAATCTCCTGCGAGACCTTCTCAAGGGCTTCGCTCATAGCTACCACCACCCTATTCTAATTCATTCGTTCTTTTAAACTCAATCAAATATCTCTTCGCCAGCTCGAAAAGAAACGTCACCAGGCGCTCGTAGAGGGGTTCAATTTCGTCCCCAAAGCGGGCCTTCAGAGCCTTCCCTATCTCTTTCACTGTTCTCCTGCCGTCGCACAGTTCCCACGTGTATGCTCCTATCTCGTCCAGCTCTATCCTCCTGTACTCCCCGTGGAGCCTCCTGGCCAGAAAGTCCAGCTTTGAGTCCATGGGAATCAGGAGGTAGTACCTCCCTTCGATCTTCCTCAGTTCGACCTTCTCGTTGCGCACTGGCACGAGGTTCATGTACTCTTCCATGCCCATTCCTCCGGCGTTCAAAATTTAAAGATTGGGAAAGAAAAGGGGAAATCACTTCCTCCTGCCCGTCATGTAGAGCCAGAGCGCTATTCCGGCAAGGAGGATAACTCCCAGGATGTTGCTGCTGAAGCCCGAGCTCGGGGCGATGCCCGCAACGATGAGGGCGGCGAAGAATATGCCCATGAGGGCCTCACCGGCGATAAGTCCTGCGGCGCCGAGTACTCCCGGGTCGGTCGGGTTCTCCCCTTCCTCGTTTCTGGACTTGGTGACGAAGTGCTTGACGAGACCGCCGATGAATATCGGAACGCCGAGGCTGAGTGGCAGGTAGATACCGACCGCGACCGGCATGACCGGGGTCCTGAACTTGGAGCCCTTCATGGCGAGTATCTCGTCTAGGATTATGAGGGCTATGGCTATTCCAGCGCCTATGTATATCATGTTCCACTCGAGGTTGCCGGTGAATACACCCTCGGTGACCTTGGCCATGAGGAATGCCTGAGGTGCCGCGAGGGCATTTTCCTTGGCGGTCGGGGTTCCGGCTATACCGTAGGCCTGGATGAGCAGGTTGAGCACTGGGGCCATGACGAGGGCGGCGAAGAAGGTTCCGACCATCTCGAATACCTGCTGCCTCTTTGGCGTGGCTCCAACCATGTAACCGGTGGCGAGGTCCTGCATGGTGTCACCTGCTATTGCTGCTGCCGTACAGATGACCGCCGCGACGAGTATGGTCGCCGCCATGCCCTCCATCCCGCTGAGGCCGAGGGCCTTGAGGGCGAAGGCGGTGAAGAGCAGGCTCATGATGGTGATTCCCGAGACAGGGTTGTTGGATGAACCGACGACACCCGCGAGGTAGCCGGCTATCGAGCTTCCGAGGAAGCCGACGATGAGGAGTATCACCGCCATTATTGCCGCAATTCCCACCGAGCCGATGATGTGGAAGTAGAGCAGGAACAGCGGGACGACGAAGGCCGCTATGAGCATGAGGACGTAGTTGAGCGGGAGGTCCTCCTCGGTTCTGAGGATTGCCTCGCCGGACTGCTTCCTCTTGGCGACTTCAAGGCCGGCCCTGATGCCCCTCCTTATCGGGTTCCTGAGCTTGATGAGGCTCCAGAGACCACCGACGACCATCGCGCCGACACCCATGTAGCGAATCTTGGTGCTCCAGATGGTCCATGCGAGGTCAAGCGGGCCGAGGTCGGTGTGGCCCATCTGACCGGCGTAGATCGGAATGGCTATGAACCAGGCTATGGCGCCTCCGAGGAAGACCAGGAAGGCTATGTTGAGGCCGACGATGTAGCCGACGGCTATGAGCGCCGCGGAGAGGTCGCTTCCGAGGTAGTAGACGCGGGAGCCGACCATCTTGGCGGCCTCGACGGTTCCCGACCAGAGGCCCGAGCTTCCGAAGAGCTTGAAGAGGCCTCCGAAGATTCCACCGTAGAGTATCGGCTTGGCGTGGCTTCCTCCCCTCTCACCGGCTATGAGGACCTCGGCGCAGGCCATACCCTCGGGATACGGGAGCTTCTCCTCGGCTATGAAGGCCCTTCTGAGCACTATGGTGAAGAGGGCACCGAGGGAACCGCCGAGGGCGGCGATTATGGTGACTATGTAGTACGGGAAGGTCGTGTAGTAGCCGAGGACTACCAGCGCCGGGAACGTGAATATGACTCCGGCCGCCAGCGACTCACCCGCTGAAGCAGCGGTCTGCACCATGTTGTTCTCGAGGATGTTCCTGTCCTTGAACGCGAAGAGTATTGCCATCGATATGACCGCCGCAGGGATACTGGCACTCACGGTCATACCCGCGTACATTCCAAGGTAGGCGTTTGCCGCGCCCATTATTATCGAAAGGACGATACCCAAAACAAAAGCCTTCACCGTATATTCGGGCAGTGATTTCTCCGGTGGTATGTACGGTTTCAGCTCCATATTTGCACCTCCAAACGGTGACGTAGTAGTTAGACACCTGAATCGTTAAAAATGTTTTGTTAGACTTCCTGTTTTACAAATATCTGGGAAATTTTTGGCCATAATATATGCTATTTTGTTACATACTCATGCATGATGTGATGTATTCATTTGACATTATGTTATATGCTATTCATATGAACCCCAAGTTATCCATCTGAGTGTTCATATGTTTCCATCCGTGCAGGGAAAGGGCAATGTCTTATATACTCCCTCTGTGATACCCCTATGTCTGCAGAAGAACACGGGGGTGGAGATTTGATAGAGATAACCTTCCTCGGTAGCGGCGGCGGCAGGTTCATCACCATAACCCAGTTCCGCTCCACCGGCGGCTTCCACATACGTGCCAGCAGGAACATCTACGTTGACCCCGGGCCCGGCGCCCTCGTGAGGAGCTGGCGCTACAAGCTCGACCCCAGGAAGCTCGATGTCATCTTCGTCTCCCACAGGCATGTGGATCACTGCAATGACGCGGAGGTCATGATAGAGGCCATGACCGGCGGCGCACTCAAGAAGAGAGGCGTTCTCATAGCATCCAAGAGCGTCGTCTACGGCGACGAGACCCACACTCCGGCCGTCAGCAAGTACCACCTGGACGTGCTCGAGAGCATACACATCCCGGAGCCGGGAAGCAGGATAGCGATAGGCGATGAGGAGATGGTGATAACCCCGGCCCAGCACTCGGACCCGACCACCATCGGCTTCCGCATGAAGAGCCCCATGGGGGACATCTCGTACATCCCCGACACGGCTTACTTCGATGAACTCTTGGAGTGGCACGATGGTTCGAGACTGATCATCGCGGCGGTCACCAGGCCGAGGGACATGGGCATCCCTTACCATCTGAGCACCGACGACATCGTCATGATGCTCAAGAGGATGCGTGAGAAGCCCGAGGCCCTCGTGGTGAGCCACATAGGCATGAAGATGCACTTCGCGAACCCATACAAGGAGGCCAAGTACATCGAAACCGTCACCGGCGTCAAGACCTACGTGGCCAAGGAGGGCTTCAGGGTCAGGATGGAAAAGAACGAGATAGCGGTGAGAACGCTGAGGCCTGCGAGATTCGTTTAGTTTCTATTTTTCATTGCCTCCTCAACGGATTTCTTAACGATATTGTAGGCCAGCTCGAAGAGCTCATCGCGCCTCTTCTCGCTCGGTGCCTCGACGACGACGCGAATCTTTGGCTCCGTTCCGCTCGGCCTCACAAGGATCCACGAGCCGTCCTTCAGCTGGAGGCGGTAGCCGGAGATCGTGAGAACCTCCCTCAGCTCTCCCCTCAGCTTCTCTTCGAGGACATTGTATGCCCTCTCAAGAGCAATGCCTTTGAACTCGTCGGGACACTTCACGTTCTTCTTGGTGAGGTAGTATGTTGGTATCTCCTCCCGGATTATCTGGGAGAGCGGGCCCCTCTCGTCTATGAGCTTTATGAGAAGCCCCATGGTCACGAAGCTGTCTATCCACGGCCCGAACCTCGGGTGGACCAGCTTCCACGGTTCCGCGGCAAATACGGCCCCGTACTTCTTTATCCCATCGTGCGGCTGGCCGAGGGGGATTCTTACGACCCTTCCGCCGGCCTTCTCGACGACGTGGTCTATCCTAGAGCCGGTGTCGATTGAAACAACAACAGTCCCCCCTCCGTGCTCCTCCACGTAGAGCTTCGCAAAAAGGGCTATCAGTGAATCCTCAAGGATGTAGTTGCCCTTTTCGTCGAAGACCGCTATCCTGTCGGCGTCGCCGTCCTGGGCGATTACGAGGTCGACGCCGAGCTCCCTCGCCAGTTCACCGAGGTAGGTTATGTTCTCGTACCTCGGCTCCGGCTTCCTTCCGGGGAAGTGGCCGTCCACGTGGGCGTTCACGCTCATCACTTTCGCCCCCATCTCGCGGAGCAGGTACGGAGCCAAAACGCTCCCGGCACCGTTGGCGCCGTCGTAGAGGACCTTTAAGTTGGTCTCGTGATTAACGAAGTCAAGAACGGCTCCTATGTAGTCGTTGATGACATCGATGGCTTTTACGGTCTTTATTTCACTCCATGTGGTCTTTCTGAAGTTTCCGGAGAAAACGAGTTCCTCCAGTTCCCTCTCCTGCTCAACGTAGAACTCCGTTCCATCGCCGTTGAAGACCTTTATTCCGTTGTCGGTCGGTGGATTGTGGCTTGCCGTTATCATGACTCCCCCATCGCCGTGCTCCCGCGTCCCCCATGCTAAAGCAGGCGTCGGAATCAAACCGAAATCAAGAACCTCCTTTCCCGTCGAGAGAAGTCCCGAGATGAGGGCGTTCTGGAGCATTACGCTTGAGGTTCTTCCATCCCTCGCGACCGCCACAGTTTTCCCGTCGATGTACGTGCCAACTGCCTTTCCGAGGTTCATCGCGAGTTCCGGCGTGACCTTCTCCCACAGGGTGCCCCTAATTCCAGCGGTACCGAAGAGCTTCATATCACCACCATGACTACTTGGGAGGCGGTTTAAATACCTTTAGTGGAGTATATCGCCAGCCCCCTGAAGTTGGTGAGCCTCATCGTCCTCGGCATGGTGTCCCCTGTGAGCGGGAGGATGTAAACTGGGACGTGGAGTTTTTGCCCGAGCACTAGGATCGGCCGCACTATCTCAGGGGTCGGCCTCACGGAGTAAAGCGCCCCGACCCCCTCGTAGAGTTTCATGTTCGGGCTGAAGAGGTCGTCCCTGACGGCGTTCAGGCCGAGCTCCACCGCCCTCTCGACGGACGCCGGGTTCCAGTCAACGGCCAGAACGTCGTAGCCCAGTTCCTTGAGTCTGAGCGCCACTTTGAACTGGAAGCCTATTCCAAGCTCGGCTATCCTGCCCTTCGGTACCTGCATGGCCAGAAAATCGGCGAAGTCCTCTATAACCATGGAAGAAAATGGGGAAAAGGGGATTTAAAAAGCTTTAGAATACTGCCTTCCCGCTTCCCTTCTCGAAGATGTGGATCTTGCGCATGTCGAAGACCACGTCGACCTCCTGGCCCTCCACGACCCTGGACTCCGAGCGGAAGGCGCCGAGGAACGTTACCTCACCGACGCTCAGGTGGACTATCTTTTCGTTTCCTAGGTTCTCTATGATCTCCACCATGGCCCGCGCCATGTTCTCGCCCGGTATCTTCACCTGGGCGAACATGGCGTCGTAGAGGTCCTCCGGGCGGATTCCAAAGATAACCTCCTTTCCAAGGAGTCCCCTGTCCCTCAGAACCTCCACCTGGTCCGGGAGGAGCTTCAGCCTGAACTCGCCGAAGTCAGCGAAACCGTCCTCCGTTATGGTGGCATCGATGAAGTTCATCGGAGGGGCCCCGATGAAGCCCGCGACGAAGGTGTTGGCGGGCCTGTTGTATACTTCGTCAGGAGTTCCGACCTGCTGGAGCACTCCCTGGTTGATGACCGCTATCCTGTCGCCCATCGTCATTGCCTCCACCTGGTCGTGGGTGACGTAGATGGTGGTGACTCCAAGTTGCTTCTGGAGCCTCTTCAGCTCGGCGCGCATCTTGACACGGAGCTTGGCATCGAGGTTGCTCAGCGGCTCATCCATCAGGAAGACGTGCGGTTTTCTCACTATGGCCCTTCCGAGAGCAACACGCTGCCTCTGGCCTCCCGAGAGCTCCCTCGGCTTCCTCTTCATGAGTTCGGTGAGGCCCAGCATCTCGGCGACTTCCCTGACCCTTTCGTCGATCTCAGCCTTCGGGACCTTTCTGAGCTTGAGGGGAAACGCTATGTTGTCGTAGACCGTCATGTGGGGATAGAGGGCGTAGCTCTGGAAGACCATGGCTATGTCTCTGTCCTTGGGCGGGACGAAGACACCCTTCTCGGGGTCCGCTACGAGCGTGTCCCCTATGTACACCTGTCCCCTGCTCGGCTCCTCCAGTCCCGCTATCATCCTCAGCGTCGTCGTCTTTCCGCAGCCGCTCGGGCCGAGGAGTATCATGAATTCTCCGTCTTTAACGTGAAGATTCATGTCCTTGACGGCTGTGAACTCCCCAAACTGCTTCCAGACGTTGATGAGCTTGACTTCGGCCATTCTATCACCTCAAAAATTTGAAATGAAAGGTCAGCGCCGCCTCCTGACGAGGAGCGGCAGCAGGGCGAGTCCCACCAGGGCGGCAGGGCCGCAGATTCCGCCTCCGCCGCTGGTGGTGGTCGTGGTTGGGCTTGATGTGGTCGTGGTGGTCGTGCTCGGGCCGGTGGTAGTTGTTGGGGTTGTGGTGGTCTGGCTCGGTGAGCTCGTCGTGGGGGTGGTGCTCGAACTGCTCGTCTCGCTGGTAGTGGTGGTTTCGGTCGGGGTCGGCTCCTCCCCGCCGCTGCCCTCGACGAGCGGTATCATGAGTACTGTGGCGAGCTTCATATCGTTTGCGTCGTAGCTGCTCAGCTGCTCCTCCTGGGTCGGGCTGAAGCCAGCCGGGACGAGTTCGTCCACGACGCGCGGGGTTACACCGTTGATAACCGCGTCTGCCTCCGCTCCTCCGAGCTTCCACTGCTCCGCATCCACGGCCACCGTTCTCCACTTGTCAGGGCCGTAGCCGTCCTGGGAGCCGGTGATGATTGCCGCATAGAGCCCGTATTCCCCAACGTTCGGCAGGTACTTCTTCGGAACCTTGACTATTATGGCGTTCTTGACAGGGTCAGCTGAGATCTGCATCTCTCCCTGGTAAACGGTTCCGTTCGGCAGGACGATGAGGTTTCCGTAGTCCCATCCCGCGATTCTTAACGCTAAATCCCACGGGTGGCGCGGGTCGAGCTGGACGTTGCTTCCGGGTCCGTCCGGGAACATCTTTATCGCCGTGACGTTTCCACCGTCCCTGAAGTCGAAGTACGCTTCGATTATCTGAAGGCTGAAGCCGTTCGGTCCGTTCCATGGGTTGCCCCCGAGGTTCTTGAAGTAGAATTCGAGGGTCCAGTCATCGCTGCCCTCCGTCATCTTGAACTTGAGGAGATCGAAGACTCCCGGCTTGAAGACCGCGTCCGTTGGGTAGACGTAGCTTCCGGGTCCGTGGTCGTCACCCTCGGGGTCGGTCACAACGATGCCCTGCTTGAGGAGCGGAATGGCACTGACCGTGGCGAGCTTCATATCGTTTGCGTCGTAGCTGCTCAGCTGCTCCTCCTGGGTCGGTTCAAAGCCCTGTGGAACCAGCTCATCAAGGACGCGCGGGGTCACGCCGTTTATGACCGCCTGTGGGTCTGCGCCGCCGAGCTTCCACTGCTCCGCATCAACTGCCACCGTTCTCCACTTGTCAGGGCCGTAGCCGTCCTGCGAACCGACGAGGACGTCTCCCCAGAGGCCGTAGTCCTCGTTTATGGCGATGTACTTCTTCGGGACTTTCACTATCACCGCGTTCTTGACCGGGTCGGCTGAGATCTGCATCTCTCCCTGGTAAACGGTTCCGTTCGGGAGGATGATAAGGTTTCCGTAGTCCCATCCTGCAATCCTGAAGGCGACGTCCCAGGGATGGTTCGGGTCGAGATTAACGTTGGCTCCCGGTCCATCTGGGAACATCTTTATGGCGGTGCTGTTGCCGCCGTCCTTGAAGTCCAGATAGACCTCGATTATCTGGAGGCTGAAGCCGTTTGGACCGTTCCATGGGTTGCCCCCGAGGTCCTTGAAGTAGAACTCCATCACGTAGCTGTCCGTCTGCTCAAGCATCCTGAAACGGAGGAGGTCAAAGGCCCCATCGACGAAGACACCGTCCGTTGGGTAGACGTAGCTTCCGGGTCCGTGGTCGTCACCCTCGGGGTCTGCGATGTCCGCTATCGTGACTCCCTTGACTTCGGTCGGGAGCTTGAGCTCCACAGGGGTGCTTATGACCTCGAGCTTGCCGTCCTTCACCGTTGAGACTGCGAAGTATAAGTCGCTCGGGTTCTTGAGATAATCGAATGGCACGATGACTTCCACTCCGTCGCTCGTCTGCTCAACGGTCGCGTCTCCAAGCCTCTCGCTCTTCTCGTAGTCAGTAGCGCCGTATATCTCCGCCTTGCCGTTCTTATAGACGATGTGCTTGGTTATGGGGAGACCAACGCTGTCCGCTGAGAACGGGAACATCGAGTACCTGAGCCCGGTCGGCCTCTCCTGGAGGAGTGTGAACGTGTTGCCGACGCGCTCATCCTTCTCCCATATGCTGACCTCAAACTCGCTGAGGTTACCCTTAACGATGAAGTGCAGCCCATCGCCGTCGAAATAAACGCTGACGCCGTTTGCCAGCGGGGACATGCTCGAATAGTTCTTCACCTCGCCCTCTTTAAGCCCATCGAGGGCCCTGGTAATGTACGGTTCTCCGTCCGGGAAGTAGTTTCCGAAGAGGTAGCTCGGCGGCTCGACTCCAGCGAGCCTGTACATCTCGTAGAGGTACGTCTTCAGGTAGCGGTCGAAGGTGTAGTCCTGGCCGCTGTTCTGGTCGCTTCCGTACCACCAGAACCAGTCGCTCGCCTCTGCCCTCAGAAGGTACTCGTAGGCCTTCTCCCAGTCGGCCCGGCTCATCTCGTCTCTCTTCTCCATCAGGGTCTTTCTGGCCAGGTAGAGCCAGTACCAGCCGTAGTTCTCCTGGGGCTCGCCTATCCACGTGGAGAGGGTTCCGTCTATCCAGCTCGACTCGGGCCACTGCATCTCTTCCTTAACGCCGACCATGTCGTAGAGGTCGCCAAGGCTCTGGGCTTTGAGGAGTGCCTTAACGTTGTCGCCGGTGAGGTCAAGCCTCTCCATCATCTTGGGGGTGAGCTTGTTGGCCTTGTCGCCATAGAGCTGAATGTACTCGCTCGGCGTGAGGGTCCTTATCAGCCCCTGCTCCTGGAGCTCGGTCAGCTTCTTGTAGAGCTCGGTCAGGAAGAGCTTGCCGTCGTATGGGTAGTGCTCCCACGGGTTCTCGCCGTCGAGGGTGACGACGTAGACCAGGGAACCGTCGTAGTTCTCCTTCTGGATCCTGAGGAGCTCGTTCACGAAGTCCTCAACGGCCTGATACTGGTTCATTCCAGCGTAGGTGAATCCAACCCTGTCGCTCAGCGCGTGGTCGCGCGGGAAGAGGTAGATCTTCTTTCCGTTGAACTCGGCCACCCAGGGCTTGTGGTAGTTCTCAACCGTCTTCTCGACGCCGAGCCTGTCGAGGACGAGCTGGTCGGTCATGACCCACTGCCAGCCGTTCTCGGCGAGGATTTCGAGGGTTTTGTCGTTGAGGGCACTCTCAGCGGCCCAGCCTCCGACCGGGACGGCGGTTCCGTTTCCAAGGTACTGCTTATACAGTTCGTCCGCCTTCTTGACGTGCTCATCAAAGTCGCTCTCCCAGCCGAAGTCGTTGAGTATCGGGCCTATCGGGTGTGCGTAGGGGACGACGGTAACTTCAACGTTGCCGTTGCCGAGCAGGAGGTTTATCTTCTCGTGCTCCTTGAAGGTGTGGTTGATGAGCCAGAGCTGGGCGTCGAGAACGGTTTTAACGTCCTCCCTCGTGTAGCCGCCCTCGTCCACCTTGTCGTAGAGGGCCTTGAGCTCGGGGTTGCTCATTATGTAGCCGTAGTCTATCCAGGCGAGGTTGAAGAGAACCGCGAGGTCGATGTAGTCCTGCTCGGTGAACTCGTTGGTTACCTCAACCTTCTGCTCCTCGAGCGGTAAGTTCGCGTACTTGGCCTTCGCGGCCATCATCTTGTCCTTCAGCTCCGTGTAGCGATCCCAGAAGTCCCTTATCGGGTTGCCGCTGGGGTCGGTTATCGGCTCACCGTTCCAGGGGATGGTGTGGTCGAAGAACCCTCCCGGTGCCTGGAGCATTAACCACTTCTCATTGACGGTGAGGGGCTCGCCGTTCGCTATCTTCTCCGTTATTTCCTGGAGGACGTCCTTCTTGCCGTGCATGTAGTCCGCCAGCTGGGCTATGAGCGAGCCCGATAAATCAATCGTGGCGTGTACTTTAGGGTACTGGCTCAGGTAGTGGGCCATCTTCCAGTAGTTGTTGGCCGCGTGGAGCCTGACCCACGGTCTGGTATAGATGTCCTGGACAGGGTCGTAGTAGTAGGGCTGGTGCTGGTGCCAGACTATTATGACGTTGAGCGGCTTCGGCTCGGCCGCCCCAACGCCCTTGAAGCTTGCTCCCATTAGGCTTCCAACCATCAAAACGGCAAGGAAAAGGGCAACCACCCGCTTCATATTACCACCTCACTCCTTGAGACCTCCAACTGTAAGACCGCTCCTTATGTAGTTCTGGGCGAGCATGAACATCACGAACACCGGCAGGGCGAATAGCAGCGCAGCCGCCGCGAAGTAGCTCCAGTCTATTCCCCTGCCTATGCCGCCCAGGAGGAGATAAATCCACACGGACAGTGGCTGGTGTGGCTCGGTCAGCAGCAGGCTTGCCAGGATGAACTCCGTCCAGCCGCCTATGAAGGCGAATATAGACACGGTCGCTATTCCTGGCAGTGCCATCGGGAGGAGCACGTGCCTGATTATCTGCAGATAGCTCGCTCCGTCCACCAGGGCAGCCTCGTCGAAGTCCGGGCTTATGGAGTCTATGTATCCCTTGAGCAGCCAGGTGTTGAAGGGAACGCTTCCCGCGGCGTAGATGAAGGACAGCACCGGCAGCTTGTCGTAGAGGCCCAGCTTGACTATCATACCGTAGAGGGCTATAAGGCCCGCTATTCCGAGACCTCCAGCGACCTGTGTGAACATCAGGTAGAAGTAGAGCACGTGCTCCCTGCCGAAGAACTTCATGCGCGAGAACGCGTAAGCTGCCGGGACGACGAACACGAGCGTCAGCAGCACCGTTATTGTTGCTATGATGAGGCTGTTCTTGAGGTAGCCGAAGAACTTCGAGTTGACGAACTTCCCGATCCTCGTGAACCTGACGGTTCCGCTGTTCCTGGCAACCACGTACTTCTCCATCGGGCCCGAGACGTGGATGCCTTCAATGGTCCCGCCCTTCAGCTCGACGTTCCTCATTATCGCGAAGCCCACGGTGCCGTCGTCGTTCATCCTCGTGAGGATGAAGAGTCCTTTGACATCGCCATTCAGCTGCCCCTGAGCGTTGACGTCCGTTGAAACATCGAAGACCAGGTTTTTCACAGGAATCTCAAACACCAGTCCCGTGAAGGGCCCGTATTTGACCTCGCCCTTTATCGTTCCCTCCAGCAGGTACAGCCTGCCGTCCTGGACGTGGGCGCTTCCTTCGATGGTTCCCGTGAAGTTCTCCGATAGTTTGCTTCCCGAGAATCCAAAGAGCACTTCCCTGTACGAGTCAAGGCTGACGTTTCGGGGAATGATGTGGAACTCCGTGGTTGCGAGCGTTGAGCCCGGGCTTATTGAGACGACGAAGATGTAGTAGACCGGGAAGAGTATGATGAACATGACGAAGATGGCCAGCAGGGTCAGGATAAAGCTCCTGACGACCTCCCCTTTGCGCCTTCCCATCATCCTTTGGCACCCTCCTGAAGTCTGGTTATCCTGACGTTAACGTACATGTACACGGCAAGCACGAGCGTGGCGATTATCATTATCGCCGCGGCCTTTCCGTAGTGGGGACTGGCTCCGAAGGCCTTCCTGAAACCGTAGAGCAGTATGAACTTGTCCTCGAAGAGGCCCGCGTTGTAGATGTATGGCACCATGAAGTACTGGAAGCTCGCCGCGCTGGTGAGTATGGTGGCGAATGCTATCGGCTTGCCGACTATCGGAAGGACAACGTGCCGTATCCTCTGCCAGTAGTTGGCCCCATCTATTATCGCCGCCTCAACGAGCGTGTCAGGCACGGACTGGAGCGCCGCCGTGATGACGGTTATCATGAACGGGTACGCGAGCCACACCTCGATTATGTTGAGTGCGAGAAAGGCCCACAGCGGGTCGTTAATCCAGTTGGGGAGGTTTTGGACCCCCAGGGATTTAAGCATCTGGTTCACCGGCCCGAATATCGGGTCGAACATGAACTTCCACACGGTGACTGAGAAGAGCAGTGGCAGCGCCCAGGGAATTATGAGGAGGGAGCGGTAGATCATTTTTCCCTTGACGTATCTGCTGTTGTAGAGCAGGCTGAGGACGATTCCCGCGAGGACTTTGAGGGTAACGCTGGTCACCACGAATATCCACGTCCACAGGAAGGCGCTCCTGAATGTTTCGTCGCCAAGTATCCAGCGGAAGTTCTCCAGGCCGACGAACTGGAGCTGCGGGGCGTCCGGGGCCTGAACCGGGAAGTTGCCGAGCTGGGCGTTGGTGAATGCAAGGTATATCGAGTATATTATCGGCCACAGGTTGAAAAACAGGAACGCTGCCATTCCAGGCAGGATTAGGAACAGAGCAATGGTCGTGGTCTTTTTCATTCCAATCCCTCCAAAAAGGTATGAAAAAGGAGAAAGGCTTCAGCCGTTCATGTTGTCGAGTATCTGCTGCTGGTACTTCTCGAGTATGGCCTTTATGTCGGCGTTCTCCGGATCCTGGAGTATCTCGTTGATTGCCCCGTCGGCGCCGCCCCAGACGGCACCCATCTTCGGGCTCTTGGGCATCAGGTAGGCGTGCTGGACGGCCTGTCCGAAGCCGTAGATAACGGGATCCTTCTGAATCTCGGGGTCGTTGAGAACTTCCTTGAGGACGGGGATGTAGCCGAGCTGGAGTGAGAGCTCCTTGATGACCTCAGGGCTGGTGGTGAACCACTTGACGAACTTCCATGCTGCATCTTTGTTCTTTATACCCGCCGCGAAGTAGATGTCCTTGACTCCACCGTACGGCCTCGGCCAGTACTCCTTGCCGTCCTTGGTTATCGGCGGGAGCGGAACGACGCCGAAGTCTATTCCGGCCTTCTTAACGTCGCTTATGCTCCACGGGCCGTTTATCATCATTGGGGCACGGCCCTCAAGGAATATGCTCTGCTGGGTTCCGTAGTCCGCGGTCGGTGCCATGTACGGCCAGATGTTCTGGAAGAAGAACTCAAAACCGTCTATCGTCTCGGGCTGGTCAAGGCCCGGCTGTTCTGTATTATCGTCGAAGTAATAGCCACCGAAGGCCTGGGCCCAGGCCGAGAGGAAGTAGGCGTTGAGCGGATACGCTATTCCGTACTTCTCGTTGTCAGGGTCGTTGTACTTCTCCATTATCGCCTTCATTTCGTCGAAGGTCTTCGGGGCCTCGCTCACCATGTTCTTGTTGTAGATGAGCGCGACGGTCTCGGCGGCAAAGGGCATGGCGTAGAAGTGACCCTTGTACTGCATGGCCTCCTGTGCCATCGGGGCGAAGCCGTTGAGGACGTCATCGGTGACGTAGTCATCAATCGGCTCGAGCATTCCCGCCTCAGCAAACTTTCCAATCCAGTCGTGTGCCCAGATGAAGAGGTCCGGCCCCTGGCCGGAGGGAATCGCCGCCTTTAGTGCATCCTCAAGGTTCGGCTTCTGCTCGAAGGTTATGGTGACGTCCGGACACATGGCCATGTACTCCTCGGCGAGGCTCTGGAAGACCTCGAGCTCGTTGGGCTGCATGGCGTGCCAGATGACGACCTCCCCGCTTCCGCACTCCGTCTCGGGGGTGGTTGTGGTCTTAGTGGGGCTCGGGCTGGAGGTGGTTGAACTCGGTGAGCTCGTGGTGGTCTCGGTTGGACTGGGGGAGCTGGTTGTTGAACTCGGGCTCTCCCCTCCACCACTTATACAGCCGCTGGCCACAACGCTGAGAACCAAAACCCCCACCAAAAGCAGGGCAAACAGTCCTTTCTTCATATCCTAATCACCCGCCTTGATTTTGGGTGATATAGTATCATCGACGGTGATATATATATCTTGCGCTTCCTTGATCAGAGTTGTTGGCCGTGCACATAGTTAGTCCCCCATGAAAAAAGTGGACCACAGAGGACGGGTTGGGCTGTCTGCCCTTTCCATTCATCCCACGGAAGAAGACGTCATGACGTCGTCACATGGAAGGCGCAGTCCTCTGGTTCCATCGGGTACCTGATCTCCACCCTGACCCTTTCGTCCCCGAGAACCCTCTCGTATATCATCGTGCGCCCCTGGAACCTTACAGGCACGAACTCGCCGAGCTGAAGTGCTCTGCTTTTTCTCCTAAGCTGTATCAGCCGTTTCGTGGTTTCGAAAATCTCAGTGTCCCACTTCCCCCGCTCCCATACCATGAACGCCCTCCCGGCACTTAGACCACCGCCCAGCCGGCCCCTGAGTCCGATTTCATCGCCGTAGAATATCGAAGGAATTCCCTTGTAGGTCATCAGGAAGGCCAGGGCGCAGAGGTATCTCCTTTCATCGCCCACAAGATCAAGGAAGCGCTCGGTGTCGTGGTTGTCGAGGAAGTTGTACATGGCGTACTCCGCGGGGCCCAGGTGGGCGCTCAGCAGCTCCAGGCCGTTGAGGAACTCCCCCGCGTCGATTTCCCCCTCCACAAAGAACCTGAGAATGAGCTCGTATAGGGGGTAGTTCATGGTACCGTGGAATGCGTCGGGAACCCAGGGCCTGGGGTCATCCATGACCTCCCCAACGAGGTACGCCTCCTCTGGCATGGCCTTCCGCATCTCCCTCCAGAGCTCCGGCGGAACGCCGTGGGCAACATCGAGACGCCAGCCGTCCGCTCCCCGCTCGAGCCAGTACTCCATCACCTCCAGAATGAACGTCCTTACCTCCTGGCTGTCGTGGTTTAGCCTCGGCATCAGCCACACCGAGTAGAAGCTCTCGTAGTTCCAGTCCAGGGATTTTATCAGGTGGTACCTCTCGGTCCATGGTTCTTCCGAATGCAGAATCCTCAGGAACTGCTCTGGAATGACGGGAAAGCCGGTTATGCGGTAGAACCTACGGTACTCACTTCCTTCTCCCGCCCTCACCACGTCCTGGAAGTACGGGTGGAAGAAACTCGTGTGGTGGAAAACCCCGTCGAGAATCAGCCTGCTGTCCCGCTTTTTGAGTTCCCCCACCAGCTTCCTGAAGACCCCCCATCCCCCGAGCTTTCTGTCAATCCTGAAGTAGTCGGTGACGTCGTAGCGGTGGTACGTCATGGACTCGAATATCGGGGTGAGGTAGAGCGCGTTTACGCCGAGTTCTTCGAGGTGTTCCAGCCGCTTTATTATTCCGGCCAAATCGCCCCCGTGGAAATCCCCCGCTCTGAGTCGCGTCCCCGGGGGCGTTCCGGGCAGGCCCCTCTCGAACCTGTCGGGCATTATCTGGTAGAAAACCCTCTCGTAGACCCAGCGGGGGGTTTCCGGGCGGTATGGAACGGCCCTGAATGGCCCCGTTTTCCTTATCACGCCTTCCCACGTCCGAACCTCGAAGGAGTACTCCAGTTCACCGTCTCCGGGCAGGACTACCTCGAAATACTCGAACAGTTCATCCCGGGCTTTTCTCCTCATCTCAACCATGCCCTCGCTTTTCGGGAGGACGAGGGTGGCCTTGGCGACTGTCCCCACTTTCGCCCTCAGGAGAACGTGGGTTCTCCCGGCAACGGTGTAAAGATAGGTCGCGCTCGGCGCGTGAAAGGGCCCGCCCCCACCGTTGATAACCGCGACGCTCGTTTCCCTTTCAAATTTGTACGAGAGCCTCCTGTAGGTCTTCCTCCAGGGGTTTTCGGGGTCGGGGGTAAACTCGCCGTCGATGGAGAACGCGTAGTGCCAGACTCCCTCCGGTAGCTTCACAACCCTCCTCCAGCGGCCTTTTTCCTTCCTCATCCGGAAGGAGCCTTCGTTGAACGCGTTGAAGCTCCCGAGCAGGTACGCGTACCTGTTTTCCGGTTTCGCTGAAATCGAGAACTCAACGACCGCGACCCTTCCGAACTTCTCGTCCGGTTCGAACCCGAAAATTTTATACACTTTCCTCACCCAAGATATCACCAGTGATGAATAAACTATCGCGAGTGAAACTTAAAAGATTGGAGGTTTTGGTATGAACGAAGAGGAAATAGTTGAAAAGCTTCAGAAGCTCGGTCTCACGAAGTACGAGAGTTTAGCTTACATAACGCTCCTCAAACTCGGCCCGAGCAAGGCTACGGACATAACGAAGGAGAGCGGTATTCCCCACACGAGGGTTTACGACGTCCTCAGTTCCCTCCACAGGAAGGGATTTGTTGACGTCATGCAGGGCTCCCCCCGTCTGTACAAGCCTGTCAACCCTGAGGTTGTTCTGGAGAAAATAAAGGAGGACTTCATAGAGGACGTTGAGAACCTCAAGGTAGCCTTCCTTGAACTCTACCGCGAGGTTCACGGCGAGGATTTACCGGAGATATGGACCATCCAGGGCTTTGAAAACACCGTTGAGCGCGCGGAGTACGTGATAAGGACCGCCAAGCACGAGGTTCTGATAAACACTCCCTTTGAGTTCCTCAAGCTGCTCAAGAGCGAGATACGCGCGAGGAAGGACATAGTCTTCGTCATAATCAGCAACTTCGATGAGATACCAGACTGGCTCAAAGGGAACAACATAATCCTCGCGAGAAGTGGAGGTGCGCCATGGCTCATGGCCAGCTGGATAATCGGCGACATCGACTACGCCCTGTTCTTCGGGGCCCTGCCAAAGGACAAGAGGAGGGAGAAGTTCTACTCCTTCTGGGCCAAGAGCCCCAAGATAATTCAGAACTACATGCACTGGTTCTACACCATCTATCTCGACAACAGCGAGATAATCAAACCCCTCAACTACGCCACGGCACCGAAGCCCCTCTCCCTCGTCAACATTAGGACGCTCATAACCGTCCTCAAGTACGTCGAGCTGCCGAGGAAGATTGAGGTCATCGGAAGGCTCGTTGACACGAAGGAGCCGGTGACCCTGGACGGGGAGATAACCGAATACGAGTACACCCCGCTCACCGCCAACATAACCGTGAATGCCAGCGGAAAGGAATGGAAGATCGGCGGCATCGGCAGCTACTTCGAGGACGTCGAGGGCGAGAAGTTCATCCTCCTCGATTGAACGGTTCTTTTCCTTCTTCATCTCCCATCCACTGGTTCATCAGGTAGGTGATGTCAATGCGGATTCTTATCCTTGGGTTTGAGTATTTGCCCGTTAAGGTTGGCGGCCTCGCCGAGGCAGTAACCAGCATAGCGGAGGGTTTAGTCAAGCTTGGTAACGAGGTCGTCGTTTTCACTCCCGACCACGGGAAGAACCTCGGCGAAGTCTCTGGCTCCTTCAGGGTCTCGACCTTTGGGGGAGAGGTCCCTGTAACAGTCAGAAAGCGCGAGCAGAACGGCGTTACTGTCTACTCCCTCGGAGGGGGACTCCTTAGTGAGAAGGATGTCTACGGCCCGGGCTGGGAGGCCCTATTACGAAAAACCGTCCTCTTTGGAAAGGCCAGTGTGGGACTTATGAACGGGCTGATTGAAACTTTTAAGCCGGACGTAATCCACGCCCACGACTGGCACACGGTCTTTGCCCTCGGCCTTTTGAAGAAGTACTTCGGTATAAGGAGTGTCTTCACCGTCCACAGGCTCAACAAGGCGAAAATTCCAGCCCACTACTTCCACGATGCAAATCTACCTGAGCTGGCACCGTATCCCGAGATAGACCCCGAGCACACCGCCGGATACATAGCGGATGCCGTAACGACCGTCAGCAGGAGCTATCTGTGGGAGGAATGGGGGTTCTTCAGGCACTTCGAGGGCAAGGCTACTCACGTCTTCAACGGCATAGACTGCTCCTTCTGGAACGAGGAGCTCATGGAGACGAATGACCTGCCCAGGGAGGAAAGGCGGAGGCTTGTTCTGGAGCGCTTCGGCCTGAGCGATGGGAAGGCCTTCATGTTCATAGGGCGCTTTGACAGGGCCCAGAAGGGCGTTGATACGCTCCTGAGGGCAATAGAGGTTTTATCCAGTGACCCCGCCTTTAAGGATATGCGCTTCATAATCATCGGCAAGGGCGATCCGGAGCTTGAGGCCTGGGCCAGAGCCGTGGGAAACCGCTTCTCCGAGAACGTCAGGGTGATTACCGAGCTCCTCAGCAGAGAGACCGTCAGAGAGCTCTACGGCTCGGTGGACTTTGTTATAATTCCCTCCTACTTCGAGCCCTTCGGTCTAGTCCAGCTTGAAGCCATGTGCCTTGGAGCGATACCCATAGGCAGCGCCGTTGGAGGTATAAAAGACACGGTGATAGACATCAACTCCGGCCAGAACGCCACCGGGATCCTCGTCCCGCCGAGGGATGCCTTTGCCCTAGCCAGGGCAATGGTGTTTGCCAAGGAGCTGGACGAAGAGACATTGAGAAAGCTCCGTGAGAACGGAAAGAGGAGGGCAAGGGGGGACTTCACGTGGGAGAACGCCTGCAGAAGATACATGAGGGTTTACGAGGGCGCCGTTGACAAGGCGGTTCCCTTCCTCCTTTGAGGTTTCCATTTTTTGCTAACTTGCTTATTGAGTAACTAAAATCTGAATAGAAAATTCTTTTAAATACTCTTCTGGACAGACCATAGTGTTACTGTATGGAGGTGGAATAAATGAAACGGTTCGCCGCGGTGTTGATGGTTCTGCTGTTGGCCGCTGCTGCCGTGCCTGGGGTGCGGGCAAAGGCGGTCTCAAGGGACGTCTATTACGGAGCCAACGCCCTTGGACTAACTTACTACACGCCGGAGAGCCTGGCGCCGATGTTCAACTGGACCACCAAGGAGATCGGTTACCTCCTGCTCATGACCCAGTACACTGACCCGGCTACCAACGCCACCGTCGTCATCAACAGTGCCGACCAGTACTGGGATCTTCAGAGGCTTGGACTGGCGATGGGACTGATGGACAGTGTCAGGATTTTCCTCGTCGAAAACTGGGAGTTCTACCCGGTCAACAAACAAAGGGTTACCGACATCATCAGCGACCCGAGTGTTGGTATCGCCAGCAGGTGGAGCATAATGAGCGCCAAGACTCCAGACAAGCACCTAAGAGTGGGTCAGTCTGCTTCGATTGGGTCACTCTTTGCGGATTCGTTCAATCCCGTTGGGGGGATTACGGACTATTACGGTGAAAAGGTCTGGAACCTCATCCATGACACCGGTGGAACCATCAACTTCGACGGTCTCTACGTCCCGTACAGGTGCAAGTGGACCCTCGAGAAGGGTAATTTCGTCGTCCCGAACAACGCCGTGATTTACAATCAAACAAGGGGCTGGATTGCAGCTCATGCCGGCGAGACGGCTAACGTCAAGGTCACCGTCACCTGTGACATGGGTGAGTGGCAGAACGGCGTGAAGATGACCGTTGACGACATCAAGAACTACATAGCCTTCTACTACACCTGGGCTTTTATTGATGTCTCCCATGACCCGTATTACGACAGCTCTCTCAGTGACACGGCCGCCAAATACCGGACCTACCTCGGCTTCCAGTTCACTGACAACGGTTACGTGGTTTACGGTAACTACGTCCACCCGTTCGCGGACGACGTTACCGCTGGCAACTACATCATCTACCCGAGCATGCCGTGGGAGATGTACTGGGCCATGGGAGAGCTGGTGGCCAATGGGGGTGCTTATGGAATCACTCGCAGGTACTCCTTCAGTAGCAGCGGTGAGAACCTCGTGCAGCTCGACCTCCTCACCAAGCAGCACGTCGATGACCTCGCCAAGGTTCTTCAGGCCATCTCCTCCAGCGGGGCCATGAGCACGTTCCCGGGCATCGACTGGAGTGCGGCCACGTCGAGGATAAATGCTGACCTGGACTTCTATTCCACCTACGACCACTTCGTTATCAGCAACGGTCCGTACATTCTTGACATGTACTCCCCGGAGAACCTCTACCTCAAGCTCGTCAAGTTCAATGGTCAGAGGAGCACCTTCAATAATGATCCAATGCTCCCGAAGGATGGTTATGCCGACGTTATAGAGTACCAGGGTGTCCAGAACGAAGATACCCTTCTCCTCCTGGTTGCTGAAGGCGAGTTCGACATTGGACTCTTCGCCTTTGGCGCCAACAAGTACCAGGGCCTTAGTCCAGACCTCCTGTCCAACCTTAGTCTTTATAATGTGGCTTCTTCCTCCGTTGATCTGACCCTCAACCCCTACCATGACCCGGACAAAGATGCTCCTATCGTGACCCTTGATACCGGGATCTACTTCAATCCCTTCGCGGTCAGGGAGATACGCTTTGCCCTCAACTACCTCGTGAGCCGCAGGTACATAGTTGATAATATCTTCCATGGTGGGGCTGCCCCGGCCCTTAGCGGCATCACCCCGAGCGATCCTGCCTCCAAATACTTCACCCCTGTCTACCGCGCCCTCGGACTCACTGAGGAGGGGGACTTCAACTACGCCATGAGACTCATCGACGAGGGAATGAAGAATGCTATGGAGCAGGTCGCCAGGTACGGCCACATCCTTGAGAAGAGGGACGATGGTTTCTGGTACTTTGACGGCCAGCCGGTTGAGGTTAAGTTCGTTATCCGTACCGAGGATGAGAAGAAGGACATTGGTCTGTACGTCTCTGATTTAATCGAAAACTACATGGGGTTCAAGGTTGATAGGATGCTTCTTGACAGGCAGAAGGCGAGTGAGATTGTTTTCAGGAAGCCGATTAGCAATTACGAGTGGAATCTCTACACTGGTGGTTGGGGTGCTGGTGGTCTTGGAAGCATGTACCCTGACTGGCAGATTTACTACTGGTACTCACCGCTCGGCTACTACCCGAACTTCCAGGACCCCAGGCACCAGCCTGAGGTTAATGTAGGCGACGTCCTGAAGGCCATTGGGAAGCAGTACGCTAGTATTGGCTCGTATTCCCAGGCCGTTCAGAACGCCGGCAGGGTTTTCTTTGTGTTCAACAACCTGGGCAGTCCAGACGCCTTTTCGACGGCGCAGTACATGTCCCGTACACTCCCCCTGGACGTCCGTACTGTTTCCAGACTGTCAGGGGAGTTCTCCATGGAAGAGGCCCTCAAGGGAGACGTGGTTATATCCGTTGGCGGGCCTCTGGTCAACGAGGTGACCGCAGAGTACGAGAACCTGGCCCTCGTTCATATGGAGATCGGTAACGGCAACATAACCATAGTTTCGCCGCAGGGGAACTTTGTATGGCTGGTTCCCAACCCGTGGTGGAACGTTACCCGGGGATACTTCATAATCCAGTTCTTCAATGACAGAACCACCGGGGCCCTGGTCGTAACCATCTATGGCACCGATGCAGACAGCACCGCCGCGGGAACGTACTACTTCCTCACCCACGTCTATCAGAACCTCGACGCCTATGGGGACATCAACTACCTCGTGGGCCTTTGGAGCGACACCGAGTTCGGTTCGGATATACCCCTTCCAGGTTCAAGCCAAGGCGACACCAGCGGATTCAGCGCGGGCGACGACATTACAATAGTCGCTATGGGGTGATTCTTTCCCTTTTATTTCCACCCGTAATCAGCTAAGAACTTTCTTTTCAGTCTTTTTATCGTTCCAGAGACGCCTAGGGTTCTGAAAATGGCCCTTGAGCCGTTTATATGGGTGACCAGCGTCAGGGCGAAGCGAAGCTCCTCCACGTGCTTCCTGTCAACCCTTACGATTCCTGTCTGGCTCTTTTCATCAAAGCGGATGAACCAGGGTTTGGCCTTGGCGGAGCCTAGGGTTCCGAGGGCGGAAAGGCTCGCGTCCCATATGGCCCTCTTTACTTCCTCCTTCTTAAACGGTCTCTCCCCGATGACCTGAAAGGCTATGTAGCGGCGCTTGTCCCTCAGGGTAGGTGGTAAATACTTCGGTTTCTCCCTCATAGGCATCTGCTCAACTTTGTCCGCCAACCTTTTTAAATCCCTTGCCCCGTGTAGGGTTAGCGAGGTGAGTTGGTTGGTCTGGGAGACGCCTTACTTCTCCTATGCAGTTCGTGAGCTGCCGAAGGGCTGCCAGCTCTGCGTTAGGGGTGAGAAGCTCGTCCTCTTCACGACTGGAAAGTGCCCGAGGGACTGCTTCTACTGCCCGCTGAGCGAGACGCGGAGGGGAGACGTCGTCTACGCCAACGAGAGGCCCGTCAAAAGCCTGGACGACATCATCGAGGAGGCCCTTCTGATGGAGGCCAGGGGGGCTGGCGTCACCGGCGGCGACCCCCTGGCAAGGCTCGACAGGACGGTCGAGTACATCAGGCTCCTTAAGGAGGCCTTTGGTGAAAGTTTCCACGTCCACCTCTACACGACGGGCGCTCTGGCCACCAAGAAGAACCTCGAAAAGCTCTACGACGCTGGCCTGGACGAGATACGCTTCCACCCGGACCTATTCAATCCGAACTCAAGGCTCTTCAAGGTCGAAATCGAGAACATTCGCAACGCCTTCGACTTCGACTGGGACGTTGGGGGAGAAATCCCCTCGATTCCCGGTCAGTTCGAGAGGATGAGGCGGTACGCTGACTTCCTCGACAATCTCGGAGCGAAGTTTCTCAACGTGAACGAGCTTGAGTTCAGCGAGACGAACCTCAGGGCGATCCTCGACAGGGGGTACAGGCCGATAAGCGACGAGAGCGCCGCCATAAAGGGCTCCCTTGAGCTAGGCTTAAGGCTCCTAGAGTGGGGTGAGGAGAACACATCGCTGAGCTACCACCTGTGCACGGCCAAGCTGAAGGACGCCGTCCAGCTCAAGAACAGGCTGAGGAGGATGGCGAGGAACGTAGCGAAACCTTACATGGAGATAACCGAGGACGGGACGCTCCGGTTTGGGATTGCCGAATACGACGACCTCGACGAGCTCTACACGCTCCTCGTTGAGGAGGCGGAGGTTCCTGCGGAGTGGCTCTACCTCAACCGTGAGAAAGGAAGGATAGAGATGCCTGAAGAGGTTGCCGTCGAGCTGGCAGAGGCGATTGAAGGCGACGTGAGGTTCTTCATCGTTGAGGAGTATCCGACCTTCGACAGGCTTGAGGTGGAGAGGATTCCGCTGCCTTAGTTCATTCCCATTTCCCTGTGGTTTACTCTTTTGAGTTGCAGGTTCTGGGGGCGTAGGTAACTTACGGGGGCATAAGTTGTAGGGGTTTCGAAAAGGTTATTTACCCCCGGGAATATTAACGGCCATGAGGGTTTTCATCAGGGACTACCTCATCCCGTGGCTTCTCGTTCCGGCCTTCTGGTTCGCCCTGTGGACTCTCTCCTCCCAAACGAGGAAAAACCTCAACGCCGTGAACCTTTTCGCAGGTGTCCTGTTACTGGTTCCCTTTCTCCTCGTGGCGCTTCACTTCGTTGGAAAGGCCCTTGAACGCTACGGATACTCGCGGGAGGACATCAAAAGACTGCCCGAGATAATCGAAAAGACCCACGGGAGGCTTTACCTTTCCAGAGAGATCTTTGATATAATCGGAAAAACACTCGTCTTCTGGGGCCTCTTCGCGAGCGCCCTGATGATGACCGGAGACCCGGTGAAGGGAATCCTGAACGGGGTTGCTATATTCGCCAGAATCTTTGCCTTCTTCGTTCTCCTTGTTTCCATGGTCATCTGGGTCCTGGGGCTTCCCTTTGCCCTCTACGGGTTATTCAAGGGGAAGGAACCAAATAGAGGTTTTTTGATTGAGCTAACAATAAGACAGAACCTTTTTTATACGGCAGTCCTCGTCGCGGTCAGGCTCATCGCGCTCCACTCGGGCTATCCATCCGGTAGTGACCCTATTGGGGAGCTCATGGCCTTCGGGCGGAAAACGGAATTGGTGGTCCCACTGCTAGAGCTTTCCGGGTTAAACTTCCTCTTTGGCCTCGCTGGCCTCTACGGGCCGAGGAAGAGCAGAAAGCTGACTGCTTTAATCTTAACGCTTATCGTTGTTGCCCAGCTGTGGGTGGCGTGGGGACTGTTCTTTGGATGAGGCAAATGTTAAGTAGTGAGAGGCCAAGTCTTCAACATGGCATGCAAGGAGCACACTTCAAGACGGGAGATGAAAGGTAATTTTGATGTTCTGATGATTGCATTCGGAACTATGAGTGAGGAAGAAGTTGAGAGATTCAGGGAAATGCTGAAAGAAGTTGAAGAGTGGATGAATGAGTGGGTTCCTTGAAGGACATATGTTGTTAATTGTTAATAAAAGTTTATCATTTTCATTTTTGTACAGTCTTTGGGTCTAACGAACAAATAGTACCGGGGTTTCTTTGCTATTTCCAGTATAATCCGATTTGTTATCGCATCTATAACTGGAATGCCAGTTCTCATAATGATGTCAAAATAGCTCTCAAATGGTCTCTTCTGACGCTCTTCTAGAAATTTATCTAAATCTCTCATTTGAACCTTTGCCAGCAATAGTAATCCATGTTTGGTGGGGAGTTGTCCGACAGTGTTAAAGAATTTAATGAATATCTCTTCTTGATTTCTTACGATATTCCCCAAAACAAAGGGCAACCAGAATTTCGAGTTTTTTGTTAGGTTTTCATAGTGAATAGTTCGGCGAATGTATTGCACAACATCTCTGTTCTCCTTTCCGATATATACTCTATCGCCAACACTGATGCTCTCACCGATTATACTAACTTCAAACAGCTTAAAATAACTCTCTCCAATAATTTGGGCAATAACACCGCTTTCCCTGTCAGCAATCACGTCCAAGATGTAGCCATACTCCTCATACATTTTGGGTCCACATGGCTTGGCAGCAGGATTATTGACTATGAAGCGCACTCCTTGAGGTTTGCGAGAATAGCTCGAACACCAGTGGTTTGGTTTTCTTTTTCCATCCCACTTAAGGCAGAAACCATTGAGGTACCATAAGCAAGTGGAGCATCTTTTTCTTTGACCAGATATTCCAAATTCTCTATATGCACGGAGACTCCTCCCAAATTCTTTTGAGTGCCCCATAATTTCCTCTCCTGTGCTTATTAGGTGTTTGAATTTATTTCTCCATATTTTTCAAGGTACTTCTCCATTGCTCTGTAGCAGATGTCCTTGACGTTCAGCTCGATTAGCTCAATCTTCTTTTCTTTCAGTTCGCTGTTTTCGTTGAAGTTGTAGTAGTTGAACTGAGGTTCTATTCTTATCTTTATCCCACTAGCGGACGCAGAAAAATAAGCTTTCACCACAATAGCTTTGCTTCTTTTGTTGTGATTAGTTTCGAGGTAAATATCTCCGAAGATTTCCTCATTCTCCCTGATTTTCTCCTTCATGTCTTCGATGATACTTTCGAGATTTTCAATTAGGAATACGTTGGTGAACAACCTCAAGAATCCTTTTCTATCAAACCAGAGAAGCACAGATCTAGAATCGGATGCTTGATTTTCTAAACTTTCTTTTCTGAGCCGTTCAAGCTCCATGAGCACCATATCTGAAAGCCTCTCAGGGTCGTAGAAGTAGAAAAGCCTGTCCTCCCGTATCAGCCTGTCGAAGTCCCTCACGACTTTTCCTCTGTTTAGCCTCTTCTCAACATTCTTCATGGTCTTCTTGAGTTCCTCGCTAAACGCCCTTAAGATAGGTTTTGTGACTATCAGGAATGCCCATTCTTCAAATTCCTCCCGGTATAGTTCTCCAAACACCTGTTTAAGAGTTCTTTCAAACGTTTCGCTCGATTTAAGGGCGCTTAGGTAGTACTCTACGGGGTCTCTTGGCTCGTCTCCCTGCGTTAGCAACATGTACGACGCCCATTTTGAGTTCAGCATCTTGGTGGTTTCTCTGATGTAGTCGAGAAGCCTCTGGATTGTCAGCTTCTCCTCCAGGTTGAGCAGGATGTAGCTCACATCAACTCCTTCCCAGTAAAGGTTCCGGACGGCTTCGCTCAGGTCCCCGTATTCTTCGGTCTTGGGGGTCATGGTGATCACAAAAACCTTTGTGCTCATCGGGCTCGAAACTCTGATCAGCCTTCCGAGCCTCTGATAGAACCTCAGCGGGCTCCTTGGAACGTCGGTCATTACCAGAACCCCTGCCTCGGGAATGTCCACTCCCTCCTCTCCAACGAGCGTTGAGATTATTAGGTGGACATCGCCTTTTTTGGCCCTAAGAAGTAACTCCTTTCTCTGTTCCCTCGAAAGATCGCTCGTCAGGACTTCAACTTTGTGGTGTGGTACTTTAAGCCCCCTGACTATGGCGTCTTTAAACTCGTACGCGGTGGCCTTCCGCGATGTAAAGACAATAACCGGCCTTAGCTTTGGGTTTTCTTCGGGGTTGTACACTGTCAGAACGTCGAGCAGTGCACGGGCTTTGTGTGAGGGTTCGTCACCCCTGCAGAAGCCGTTAATTTCCTCTGCATGTTGGGATACCGTTATGTTCCCCTTTTCTACTGCCCTAGAAAAGCTCTCGCAGAACGCCTTTTTTCCGTACCTTGAAAACGTTCTTTCGAGGAAGTAGAGTGTCTTTGCGTCCCCCGGCAGCCTCCCGAAGTACAGCAGGTCGTACAGTTTCCTCTCCCTTTCGTCTAACTCTGAGTCGAATATGTCCACAAGTGCTTTGGGAGGATTAAATTTAGAGTCAATCTTACTGAGCTCCTGAAAATCGTAGTGGAGCAGTTTTAACTCCCCAACAACTTTCCCGATTTTGCTAACGCTAGCCTTGTAAGCCTTTTCACTCGGTAGCAGCGCCGTGAACCCGATGACAACTTTTGGCCTTAGCTCTGGGATAAGCTCGTTGTAGTACTTCCCAGTAATCGCGTGGTGAACCTCGTCTATTATTACGGCATCAAACTCTCCCTGAAGGTTTGAAACGCACTTTAAAGCCGTCTGGGGCGTTGAAATGACCACCTTGTAGTTCCTTAAAAAGCTCCAGCAGTTCCCCTCGTACTCCTTGCCGGTTTTCACCAACAGTTTCCACTTTGGGTGCATCTGGTCACAGAGAAAACGAGTTGGCTCCAAGACAAGTATCCTCTTATATCCCCTGCTGAGTAAATACTCTGCCGCCAGCATTTCAAGGATGGTCTTTCCGCTCCCAGTTGGCATTGACACCGTGATAAATCTCTCTCCCCGCCCCAACTGGTTTATGAGATCCTCAGCTACTGCCTCCTGATACCTGTGAAGGGTGAACCTAAATGCGTTTTCAAGTTTTCTGTTAAACTCTGGGATAAACTCCATAATTGTCCACCACATAAAGCGGCGTCCAAGGAAATTTATACTTTTTGGTGTTACAACTACAAGAATGGCTGGAAGTTAAAAGAGAAAATTCAAAAAGCCTCACTCCACCCTCTCAATCCCTATCTTCGCCTGGACTTCTGGCCACTCAACCACGTAGCCCTTCGCCTCGCCGAAGATTACCTCGGTTGCCCTCGTCTCCTTCTTCACGTAGTTGAGGTTCTCGCTGAGCAGTTCGCGGTTCTCTTCGCTCGTCTCTATCGTAACAACTATCCTGTCGTTGACGTCGAGGTCGAGCCTCTTCCTCATCTCCTGTATCCTGCGCACGAACTCTCTCGCGAGGCCCTCAGCGAGGAGCTCCCTCGTGAGTGTCTTGTCAATGAACACTCTCCCGCCCTCGAAGTCCTCAGCAACGAAGAAGTCCGGCAGTTTTTCCTCTATGCTCAGGTGCTCCTTCGTGAGGTGGAAGGTCTTTCCTTCGAGCTCGACGTCCATCTCACCGGCCTCATAGAGCTCCCTGCCGTGCTCGCCTATCCATGCTATTACGAGCCTGGCGTCGCCCTTGAACTCAGGGCCAACCTTGGCGAAGTTGGGCTTTATGACGAGCTCGCGCTCCACCTTTCCTACAACAACTTCCTTGGCGTTGAGCTGGTCGCGCAGGATTCTGTTGAGCCTCTCGACTGCCTTGGCGACGGTTTCATCCTCCGTCTCTATGATTATCCTCCTGACCGGGTAGCGGAGCTTTATCTTGGCCCTCTGCCTTGCCGAAGAGCCTGCCTCGACTATCCTTCTGACGTACTCCATCTCGTGCTCAAGCTCCTCGTCCCTTGCCCCCTCATCAGCCTTGGGCCAGTCGAGCATGTGGACGCTCTCGACACCGAGGAACGGCCTCAGCATGTTCTGATATATCTCCTCGGCTATGTACGGGGTAAACGGTGCCATGAGCCTCAGCAGTATATCAAAGACCTTCCAGACGGTGTAGTAGGCGGCGAGCTTGTCCGGGTCGTCGCCCTCCACCCACATGCGCTTCCTGATGAGCCTCACGTACCACCTGCTGAGGTCCTCAACGACGAAGTGGTATATCGCCCTGGTGGCCCTTGTGAGCCTGAAGGTCTCAATTCCCTCGGTGACGTCGCCTATGAGCCCGTTGGCCCTGCTGAGTATCCACTTATCTTCCTCCCTGAACGGAAGCTCCTCTGGAACCTTCGTCGGGTCAAAGCTGTCGAGGCTCATGTAGGTGGCACTCAGAACATACACGTTCCAGAGTATGTTGAGCATCCTCTTGACCTGTGCTAATCCCTTCCAGCTGAAGCGCAGGTTCTCCCATGGGTTCGTCGCCCAGAGCATGTAGAACCTGAAGGGATCCCTTCCCTCCTTCTGGACGACCTCCTCTGGCCGTATGATGTTGCCGAGGCTCTTGCTCATCTTGTCGCCCTTCTCGTCGAGGACGTAGCCGTGCATCGCCACGTGCCTGTAGGGGACTGTGTCAAAGGCTATGACGCTGGCGGCCTGCTGGGAGTAGAACCACTTGGTTACCTGGTCCTCGCCCTCGACTATGAAATCTGCCGGCCAGAGCTTCCTGAAGTTCTCCTCCGTTCTCGGGTAGTCCAGCGAAGCCCAGCTCGCTATTCCGCTGTCGAACCACACATCTACGACGTCCTTGACGCGGCGCATCTCCTTGCCGTTGACCTTTATGATGAATGCATCGACGTAGGGCCTGTGTAAATCCTCCGGGCCGAGCTTCTCTTCGATGACCTTGAGCTTCTCGTCGTAATCCTCGGGGAGTTCAACGCGCTCGCCGTTAACCTCTATCGCAACGGCCAGCTCAACTAATTCCTTGAACGAGCCAACGACGTATATCTCCCCGTCCTTGCTCTGCCATATCGGTAGCGGTATTCCCCAGTAGCGCTGCCTGCTTATGACCCAATCGCCCGAGTTCATGACACCGTTGTCGTAGCGCACCTTCACCCAGTCCGGATACCAGGTCACCTTATCGTCGTTCTCGGCTATTATCCTGTCCTTCACCCTGCTGACCTTGAGGAACCACTGGTCGGTGGCGCGGAATATCAGTGGAGTCTTACAGCGCCAGCAGTGCGGGTACTTGTGCTCTATCGTTCCGGCCTTCACGAGATAGCCCTTCTCGCGAAGGTGCTCTATTATCTTCGGGTCTGCATCTTTAACGTAGGTTCCCTTCCACCTTCCCTCGGTGTAGCGTCCCTCGTCGTCGACAGGGCTGTAAACAGGGAGCCCGTACTCCCTTCCGACCTCGTAGTCCTCCTCACCGTGGCCCGGTGCAGTGTGGACTAAGCCGGTACCGTCCCCGAGGGTGACGTGCTCGCCGAGGATAACCCTGTGAGCCCACTCGTATCCCTCGCGGAACTCCTTCTGTGCCGGGTACTCGTCCATCAGCACGTGAACGTAGCGGAGTCCCTCAAGCTCCTCGCCCTTGAACTCCTCGACTATCTCTCCCTTAACGCCGACCTCGTTCAAAACCCTCTCAACGAGGGCCTTCGCTATTATCCAGTACTCCTCTCCGTTCTCGGTCTCGACCCTGACCTTGGCGTAGTCATACTCCGGGTGAACGGCAACCGCTAAGTTCGCCGGGAGCGTCCAGGGGGTAGTCGTCCAGATGAGGAGGTACTCGTTCTCCCTGCCCTCAACAGGGAACTTGACGTATATGCTCGGATCCTCCCTTATCTTGTACTCGCCGCGGACCTCGTGTTCAGCCAAAGCAGTCTCACAGCGCGGGCACCAGTGTAAAACCCTCTTGTCCTTCTCAAGGAGGCCCTTTTCCCAGGCCCTCTTGAGCGTGAACCAGCCCGATTCTATGTACTCGTTCTTTATTGTCATGTAAGGATTGTCCCAGTCCATCCATATGCCAAGCATCTTGAACTGCTCGGTCATGATTTTGAGGTTGTTGAGGGCAAACTCCTTACACTTGCGTATGAAGTTGTCAACGCCTATCTCGGTCTCTATGTCCTTCTTGGTCTTCAGGCCTAGGGCCTGCTCGACCTTGACCTCTATTGGCAATCCGTGCATGTCGAAGCCCGGCTGCCTTCTAACGTTGTAGCCCTGCATGGTCCTGAACCTTATCACCATGTCCTTGATTATCTTGTTCCAGGCGGTACCGAGGTGTATTGCACCGCTGACGTAGGGCGGCCCGTCGAGGAAGTAGTACTTCGGGCCCTTTGCCCTGCTTTCCTTAACCTTCTCATAGGTGTCCTTCTCCCTCCAAAAGCGCTCGACCTTTTCCTCAAGCTTCCCTGGGTTATACTCCCTAAACTCCGGTTCCTTTATCATGTCAAAACCCTCCAGAAATGATAGTTATAACTACCCTAGAACAGGGGGACTCAAGCCGCGAAACGGGCGAAGCGAAGGATAAAACACTCCCCCCTCATGGGCATCGGGGCAGAATTGGGGAGTGAGCTTATAAGGTTTTCGTGTCCCCTGCCGGGGGTCAGCTCCTTGGCGAGGGGGGACATCACATGCTACTTTACATTTGGTATGCAGTATTTGCAATTCTCTCCCAATTAGGATTTTACTTTTTTGCAGATACTACATGTTGCGCATTAAGGTTTTGGATATCTTTTAATTTATTATATCAGTTCCGTTTGCTTGAAAATATGATGAAATAATGTGAACTTTTTTATTATTGGGACTTTTAGTAACGAAAATTTTAAATAACATTTCTTTATTATATGGTCATGGAAATAAAAATTATGCCAAAATTTGAACTTGCCCCTGCTGAAATCGAACCCTCCAATGATTGAATTTGAACAACTCCTACCGAGGAGGGATGGGTCATGGCAGGGGCAAAGGTCTGGAAGGCCCTCTTCGTGATGTTTGTTAGCCTTGCCATGGTAGCGGTGCCCTTTGTCAGCGCCGATACAGAGGCCAGCAGTGGTGGACAGTTCAGCATTGGAGCAGTGGCCCCGCAGATCACCGACGTTAAGTTCTACCTTGACGACCACACTACCCAGACCACCAGTGCAACGCCGGGCAATGCGTACTGGATAGACATAACGATCAGCGACGTTAACACAATGGACGACATAAAGGAGATAACCATATGGTTCTACTACGACACGAACAACACCAAGGTCGGCCCGCTTCCGGCGGGGGGTACTGACCCGAGCAACTATGTGATACTCAAGTACATCAGGACACCCTTCAGCGACCAGCCGGGAACCTGGAAGTTCTACGACGCCACCGGCAACGAGATTGGCACCACCTTTGGAACCTGGCAGATAGTGGAGCAGGCAGATCCACAGACCTGGGACCAGAGCACAGGTACCTTCAGTCTCAAGATAATCGTTGGTAAGACCGCAAGAGAGGCCAACGATGGAGTGGCCGCGGGTGACTGGGACTTCCAGGTGAAGGCCCTGGACAATGAGAACCTTGAGAGCAGTGTTTACACCGGCTACGGGTACACCATCAACTGGTACGGCGAGATCTGGGTCACCGACAGCTTCGCCTTTGGCACCGTCAATCCGCAGAGCAATGACAACGCGCTGACTTCTCCAAGCACAGGATACCTGGATGTCTACGTCATCAGCAACGGTAACTACGACGTCAACGTCAAGAGCGATGCTACTTGGACGGGCGTTAACAACAACACCCGGAGCGTCCAGGTGGTCACTGCCCCGCCTGGAGACAAGCAAATACTCCTCAAGATCAATGTCAACAATGATGCATCAGCTGCAGGCGCCATAGCGAGTACCTATACCCTCTGGCTGGACAACCAGAACGGCCCGACCGGTGACGGTGACGCCAGCGCCGGCAATGGTGCCCACCACACGGCCTACCTCTGGCTCGACGTCGGCAGCAACATCGACCAGGACACCTACGTTGGACACGTATACTTCCAGGTGACCAACGCCTGAAGCCCATAAATCTTTTCCTTTTTGATTTTTGTCAGTTTTTTTATTCTCGGGCCATTTTCTGCCACAACGATTCACCACAGGGTTTAAATACTTTAAGTGTTTAAAATTGGTGGGGGTGGTTCGATGAAGCGGGCGGTGTTGGGTCTGTTGCCGCTCCTCCTTGTTCTCCTAACGGCTTCGATGGCCACGGCGTACATCGGTGTCTCGGGAGATTTCTACGCGCACACGTATCAGGTTCCCATTGGGGGCACCCTCAGCGGCTCGAAGGTCGTCATCAGCAACCCATCCAACGAAACCATCCACGTTAGAATGGTGTATCAGGTGAATCCCCAGACTGATCTCCTGAGGGTGGAGTTCTCGGAGAAAGAGTTCACACTCGAGCCCGGCGAAAGAAAGGTCGTCTACGTTACCTTAAAAGCTGCCCCGAACTGTCCCCCTGGGAACTACACCGTTGTGGTGGGCGGTGAGGAGATAAAGCAGGTTGGAAACGAGAGCATAGCAACGCCATCGGGCGCCCTGAAGGCCACCGTGGTGGTGACGGGCGAGGGTTCAACTGTTCGGGTGGTCGTGGTTGACGTTACCGGAAACGTGGTCCCGGTTGATACAGTGCTTCTTTCTCTTCCTTCCAGGTACCCAATAAAGCGCACGGACACCGGTAGGCTGGAGGCAGTAGTGGCACCAGGAAAATACCGCGTTGAGGCGTACCTCGCCGGCAATTTCCTGAACTCCACGGAGTTCGAGGTCGGCCCGAACGAAGAGAAGGAGATTAAACTGGTTGTTAGAACGGTTTACTTCCTGGCCTTTGACGCCACCCCCGCCACGAACGCCGAGGGCAGGATAGGCTACGCCTACGTCGTTTCAACCGTCCGCAACCTGTTCCGACCCCTCAAGAACGCAGAGATAGTCCTCAGCGTTGCTTACAACGGAAAGCCGCTGGAGAACGTCAGCGTCTCCAGGATACCCCTCCTCCCCCTCAACGACACGGAGTTCAAGTACAACTACGTCCCCACCGATGGCTGGAGGCCTGGGACGTACTCCTTCCAGATGCTCCTCTACTCAAACGGGCAGCTCTATGCTAGGACGGACGTTAAGAGCCTTGAAGTAACCCCCGAGATGGCCGGTGTCAGCGCGGCCCCAGGCCCTGGCGTGGCGGGGGGAAATGAAAACCGCTATATCTACATCGGTCTGGCCGCAGTGGTAGTGATCCTAGTGGCTCTGTTCCTGATGAGGAAGAAGGGCCCCATAAAGATTGTCGATGCCAGGGCAGGGGATGGTAAGCTGAAGGTGAGGGTTGAGAATACATCCAAGAATGACGCGATGCTGCTGCGCCTCAGGGTTCTTGCCCTGCCCAGCAAAGTGGAGGTAGCTGACATCAAGAAACCCAAACTGGTGGATGGTTCGAAGAAGCTCCCCGGAAAGTCCATTGGGATCATCGAAGTCCCGGACGAGGATGGATCCATCATGGAGGCAATGGAGAGCGGGGGAGTTATTGTCAGGGTTGAGACCAACATAGGCGTTGGCGAGGCAAAGTTCAAGGTTTAGCCTCTTTCCTCTTTTCTAACCTCGTTCCATATCCCCGCCATTATCAGTGCCGCACCCAGGTAGCCCTTGGCGCTTAGGATTTCTCCTATTGTTAAGAACGCCGCTATATGCCCGAATATCGGCTCGGCGGAGTATATCAGCGCCGCCTTGTGGGCCTTCGTGTTCCTCTGGTGTTTCACCTGGAGGGTAAAGGCTATCACAGTGGCGAAGATTGACGTGTACAGCACCCCCGCCCAGGGCAGCGGTTCCCCGGGAACGATGAAGGGCTCAAACAGGAGGGCGAAAACCAGCGAAAAGACAAAGTTCCAGGTTATCTGCCAGAATGCTAAGCTGAGGTAGTCCTTCTCCCCGAACTTCTGAACCAGTACTATCTGGAAGGCGAAGCTGAGGGCGCAGAGGACGGTGAGCATGTCGCCGTAGTTGAAGTCCAGGCTCGCCCCGGAGATGAGGTAGAGGCCGGTTAGGGCTATTGCGAGTGAGAGAATGTCTCTGAGTTTGAGCCTGTCCCGGAGAATGAAATACGCTATGAACGGCGTGAATACGACGTAGAGCGAAGTGATGAAGGCGGAGTTTGAGGCGGTGGTGTATTTGAGTCCCACTATCTGGAAGCCGTGACCGAAGAAGAGTGTCAGCCCGAGGATGAAGCCCTCCCTGAAAGTCTCCCGCCTCAAAACCTTCGAGCGGAAAAGGAGGAGCATCAAAAGCGAAGCGATGCCAAAGCGGTAAGCCAAAAAGAGTATCGGTGGCATATAATCGAGGCTAACCTTCATAGCGGGGAACGTGAAGCCCCATATCGCGGTGATGCCGAGAAGCACTAGTTCGGAGCGGTTCATCGCATGGATTAAGGGGGAGGATTTAAAAGATTATTCACCCGGCCCATTGACGCAGGACATGTTCATCGCCAGAAGGCTTTCCACGTACCCGGACTCTAGGTTTTCCTTTATTTTATCCGCTAAGGCTTTGAACTCCTCGAGACTTAGCGGTTTCTTCGTTTTAAGCCACTTGATTTTCCCGTCGTTCTTGTCGAAGATAACGATTTCTCCCTCCGTGATTAGGGGCACGTAGTTCATCTTTATCCCGTAGAGCTCCTCGGCAAAGGTCAGCTTGGCCCTCATGAGCTCGAGGTAGTTCGCCAGGTCATCCCCCAGAATCTTCCTGAATTCGCGCTCCATCATCCCACCGCTGGTATCTCAATGCACAGGTTTATTAACCTATCGGGCAGGTGTGGGTAAAAATGTCTCTCTTTTTCTGACGAAACCCAAATAAGGGTCAGGAATGTATCACCAACGGTGAGACAATGGAGATGAAGTATGCCCACCACTTTCACGCCTACCAGCCCGGCGACATAGTTTACGTTAAAGACGGCGACGGAGGCAAGCCCATCGAGTACGAGGAGAGGAAGAGCCCCGTCGCGATAAGAATCCGCGGAGAAGAAGTTAGGGGTGAGAACTGGACGAGGGCGATGCTATATTCCTACGAGCACATAGCTGATACCCTCTCGCGCATGAAGGGGGTTAGTATTGACATAGAACCCTTCACGTTTCTGATGCTCCTCCGCTACCATAAAAGCACTTTCGAGGACGCCGTTGAGCTTCTCCGTAGGTTCGATGCCGTTCCAACGACGCCTTTCCACCCGATAGTCCCCCACCTCGATGAGTTTGAGCAGAGAATCCTCGCGAGGGTCTCCTTTGACTTCTACGCCCCTCTGATTAAGGATAAGCCCGTAATAGGCTACTGGCTTCCCGAGGCCGTGATAACGAGAAGAACCGCCGAGATCATCGAGTCCTCAACGGACAGAAGGCTGGTCTTCCTCCTCGACGAGAGGCAGCTCCTCTACGACTTCCCCCAGGCGAAGCACTCCTGCAACCGCTACGGCAACTCCTTCGTCTTCGGAAGGGAGTGGGGCATAAGCGATGCCTTCGCCTTCAACACCCTCGACGTTCCCGGTCTGGTCTCGGCCACTCTCTCCTACCGCGACGACCACAAGGAAAGGCTTGGCGTCCCCTATCTAATCTTCACCGCCAGCGACCTTGAGAGCCTTCTCGGCAATCCGGCACAGCTCGACCGCTTCACCGCATGGATGGAGGGGCTTGAGGCGAACGGCGTCGAGAGGGTCTCGGCGATGGAGTTCGTGAGGAGGAAGCTCTCCGGCGAGTTCAAGCGCTTGGACGGCGAGTGCTCCTTCGGGATTGAAGTTAAGGATTACTCCTCCTGGAGCGACTACTTCGGCTTGAGCACCGACGGCAAGACTAGCGACTCCAGATGGCTGGGCTACAGAAGAGCCGACGGAAAGGTCTTCGCAAGGGAAGTAAACGGCAGGAAGATTTCTCAGCTCTGGAAGGTCGCCTTCACGAGGCTCTTTGAGGAGCTGAACAGAACCGTCAGGCTGGGGGTTCTGAGGGGCCTCGAAGACCTCGGCGTAGGGCCCTCAAATGCCCAGGAGTTCCTCGTCCGCTACGCGAGGATTTTCTTCAGGGACTACTACGATTACTTTGATATGGAAACCTCCCCCGATTACGTCCTCGAGCCGGCCAACGGCGAGGGAGACGCTTTAAAGCTTGGCAGGGTTTACTACCTCATGCTCCTCGCCAACCACTCCTGCCCGCGCTTCTGGGAGAACCTGGACACGCGCGTCGCCTTCGGCAACGTCTCGGTAATGGCCAAGGCTCTCATCGAGCTTATGGAGTACTTCGATGGGAACGAGCTCCGGAGCCTCTTCGTGGGGGCTTACCTCAAGCTCCTCAACTTCGAGAGCCTCTACCACCTCTGGAACCTTGGGACGATGCCTTCTCTGGAGGGCGGGGAGACTGATGAGAGGGCATGGCTCGATGCGCTCAGTTCGGAGGTGCCCAACAGTGCTTACAACGTCGTCACTAGGGCGGCCCTCTACGTTGGAAAGCGCAATTTGAGGGGCGAGCTCAGGACCCTAATAGGGCACTACAACCTCGACTGGGCCGTTGCAGATACCGGCCACATCCCGGGTGAGGTTCACGGGGAGTGGGAGAATTGGGGGTGGTGTGAACACAGGGGATGATGTTGCCCACCTCTCTGACGTTTGGTTATTTAATTTTGTTAGCCTAATCTTTAAAACTGGATGGGTCTATCCCAGAATGACCAAGGACGGAGGGGATGGGGTTGGAGAAACAGAACCGTCGTGAGGATGTGTCTGCTCTGGATCCCATGCTGATGAAGCTCGGTGGAAAGCAGTACCTGAAGCTCAAACGCATACTCAAGGATGCAGAGAAGATGGGAGTGGGAAAGAAGACCCTCCTATTAGCCCTTCAGATTCCACTTCTCTCTGCTCAGGAAGAGGTAGGCCTCGTCCTCCAGCTCCTTCGGAACGTAGTTTAGAAGGACGTCCGCCCCCTTAATTGCTTCCCTTATCCCCTTTCCAAGCCCCACCTGGTTCTTTTCAATGAGCTCAGTTATGACGTCTATGACGTTTTCCTTAACCCTTTTCTCCGCGAAGAGCCTCTTCCCTCTAATCCACACCCGCTCGTTCTTCCGGTAGAAGTCCCATCCCCTCTCCGTGAAGAACTCCGGGCCGGGCTTTATCTTCACCCTCTCCCTTTCCCTGCGGTCCACTTCCAGCATTATGAACGCCTTCCCCGAGGAACGCCCGACGTTCCATCCCAAAACGTTGAATCCTTCCCTTGAAAGGGCCTTCTCAAAGCCCCTCGCGCTCCTCTCCAGCTGGGGAAGTAGGACGTCCTCGACAAGGTTGGGAGCATCGAAGGCCAGCGTCACGAGGTGGGTCCCTTTCTTCCTCAGCTCGGCGAGGTAGTCCTCTACTTCCTGGCCCTTCGGGAAAAAGAACTCCTCCCCGGGGCTCTCCAGGAACTGGTAAGCTTTGAAGTAAAACCTCCCGTACTTCTCCCAGCCCAGATTTGCCGCGACGTTCCGCCTCGGATCAACCGGATCTATTACTATGAGAGGTTTGTCGGCCTCGGCCTCGCGTCTGACCGTTTTCATGGCTAGCTCATACTCCCGCTTGAGCCAGTTACCGGGGTCGATTATCTTCTGTCTCAGCATGAAGTCGGCGTTTTTGAGGACTTCGAGGAAGGAACCGTATTTGATAACGAGGATCTCCGCAAAATATCCAGAAAAGCCCCGGATGTATATCTCGCTCCCGTATGCTCTAATCCCCTTCAGAAAGCGCTTGAGGAGCCTTACCTCGTCGTTCCTGCCCCCAAGGTTTTCGAGAACCCAGCGGTTGTGGAGTATCGAGCGGTCCACGGCTGTTCTCACGTCCCTCCAGCTCTTCACGTCGTAGCAGGGAACGAGGTCAACCTTAACCCCCCTATAGCGCGCCCTCACGTAAGGATGTTCTGCGTAGGCGATTTCGTAGAGGTCGAGCCTCTCAGCGATGGCTTTGCCGAGTTCCAGACCTTTTTCCCTGAGTTTTTCGAGAGGAGTGTCGAGCGGAAAGGTGAGGAAGAGGTCAACGTCGTGGTCTCCAGCCAAGTAAGTGTCCTTGGCGAGGGAACCGACGAAGTGGGGCTTAACGTCGAGGCCCAGGCTTTCGATGGTTTCCTCTGCTATGGCCTTCAGTTCCATCATCAGGCTTTCCACGAAGGCCCTCTCCTCCTCAGTTGGGCGGATTTTGTCTAGAATTTCCCCAATGATGTCATCGGTGTCCATACTCTGCACCTATTGATACTTAGCTATCAAAACATTTATATATCTTTTGTTACCAAGCTGTCAATGATGTGAGATGGAGGATCTGGCCGTCTTACAAAACCCCTGGTGGGCTGACCCCGATGCGATATACGAGGATGAGCGGGTTAGGAAAGCTCTCTCCAGAAAACCAAGGATTGGCTATCGTTTCGAGCCGCTCAACAAAATCCTGATCGGCCCGAGGCAAGTCGGCAAGACCACTTACATGAAGCTCTCTATAGCGAACCTCATAGAATCGGGAGTTAGCCCGAGAAACATCTTTTACTTCTCGTGCGATCTCCTGAGGGACTATCGTGAGATAGTTTCGGTTGTTAAGTCGTTTCTCCGGAGTGTGAAGGGAACGGCTTACGTTTTTCTCGATGAAGTCACTTTCGTTGAGGGCTGGGAGCGGTCGGTTAAGTTTCTCTTAGATTCTCCCCTTTCATCAAAGATGATACTCCAGGTTACGGGCTCAACTTCCGCAGGGATAAGGAGAGAGAGCTTTCCCGGGAGGAAGGTAAAAGTCGAGGAGTTCCTTCCACTGGACTTTAGGACGGTTTCCCTTCTCTTTGAGCCAAAACTGAAGAATATCAAACTCCCCCACGGACTTCCAAAGACGGGCAGGGAGTTCTACGAAAACGCCCTTGAGCTCTATCCCTACCTCGAAGTTCTGAGCGGGGCACTTGACTTTTACCTCTCCTCAGGAGGCTATCCCAGGTCAATCTACGAACTCCTGGAAGGCAGGATAACCTCGGAAACATATGAGATGATATACAACGCCACGGTTCTCGACGTTGTCAAGCTCGGAAGAAGCGAGAGAATAGCACTCTCAATAATACTGGGCCTCCTCCGCCGCTATGGTGACAGGATAACCTTGAACTCCCTCGCTAAGGAGCTTGAGATAGGCTCTCATGTTACAGTGAGGGATTATCTCGAACTCTTTGAGGAGCTGTTCATTGGGCGGAACTACTTCCAGGTCAAACTACATGAGCTCGTCCCCATGTTTCGAAAGGAGCGTAAATTCTACTTTGCCGACCCCCTACTCGTTCAAACCTTTAGGAGGCTCTTTGGGAAGGGGCCCGAGACCGATAGGATAATTGAGGGGGTTGTTGGCGAACATCTGAAACGCCTGTACCCCACCTACTTTTTCAGCGGTTCCAGGGAGGTGGACTTTATAACTGCCGGCTTTGGAGTTGAGGTTAAGTGGAGGAATAGAGTTAAGTCTTCGGACTTTCCAAGGGTTGGGATAAAGGAAAAGATACTCCTTTCAAAGGACAAGCTTGAGTTCCTTGAAGAAAACAACCTCGCGATAATCCCGGTTCCACTCTTTTTATTTCAGCTTCACCCGGCCAGCTCGAACCTCGCAACGGTCTCGTAAATCGGTCCCTTTGGAGTCAGCGTGCTCTTCTTCAGCTCTATGGCCTCGACATCGAACTCGCCGAAGTCTTCATTGGCAAGGTCTTTGAGCGCCATCGCCAGCTCAACCTTATCGCGCACGAACTTCACCCTGCCTATGGTTATGTGCGCCACGAAGTCCTTGACCTTTTTGAAGCCCAGGCGGCGCATCTCCTTCTCCACATCGGCCGCTATCGCCTTTATGCCCTCGTCGTTCTCTATTCCCGCCCAGATGACCCTAACATAGTTCGGGTTCGGGAAGACGCCTATACCCTTAACGCGAACGCGGTGCTTTTTGTGCTTCTTTGCTATCTCAGCTAAAGCTTTCTTAACATCTTCAGCTAAAGCTTCGTTAATCTCCCCAAGGAACTTAAGCGTTACATGGAAGTTCTCGCGCTCGACGAACTTTATCTTTGCTGACTTGCTCCCTATTCTCTCCTGGGCCTTGAGAAGGTTGTCGCGAACTTCGTCGCTCACATCGATAGCAATGAACGCCCTCATACCACCACCGAGAAAAGTTGGGGGGAGGGGTTAAAGGGGTTTCGAATTTCTTAAACTTCACCACCCTAGAAGCCACATCAGGATGAACGCTATTACTCCGATTTCCCACATGGTACCCAGTGGCAAACTGTCCCCATGTTTTGACTTTGTGTGCTTTAGGTGGAATATTGCTAAAATGTAGAAAAAGATTAGGAAGTCCAAAATTGTCCTGTAGTTCATTTTCACATCCCTGGCTTAGTTTTCGTTTTGTGGTTAAGAAAAATTAATAATGGCGGTAACGGAGCCACAAACTAAAAAGAATCGCCCCAAAAAACAAGGCGATAGCAGCCCACATCTGCTTAGCATGGTCTTTTGTCCGTAATCCCACTATCCCAAAAGCAAGGGAATAAATGAAAAAGAAAACTCCAACGAGTACATCCATCGTGTTTGCGTTCAAGGGCATCACCTTAGTTATGCCATATTATTGTCTGTCCCAGTACGTACTTCACGTAGATACCTTTATGACCCCCTAGTGCATCTATAGTATAAATAACTGTCGCGCTGGCCATCAATGCTGCTGCCGCTATAAGGGCAATACCTGCAGGAACCCCAGTATAAATTAAATATGCTGCTATCGCACCAGCTGTGGCTGACCCCTTCTCCAATATACTAACGATATCTTGTGTTTCCTGTTCAGTGAATACAACTTTCCATCCCCACCAGTGGGGTCCATCAAATGATGCGTCTGGATGGATTATGTCTCCTTTGAACGGGGCTGTGGAGACGGGCTGATAATAGGTTATTCTTTTGAATGGCTGGGACAGTTCTTGTATCTCACTCTTAGTGTACCTGTGAATCCTGACATTACCATCTGTCACAGTTTTAACGACAATATTGTTCTCGGTGGTTTTTATAATCCGTGAGAGGCTTATGGATTTCCCATCGTAGATGCCCACTATTGATCCCTTGGGGGTGTGTATGGTGAATGCATAGTATGAACTGGCCTTATAGCCCTGAATATTTTCAATAGAAATCTCAGTTCTTGGTATTCCCAAGGCCGGGAGTTCATCTGAGACTATGGACAGTATCTTTGATTTATCTGTTTTAGATAGAGGGGATACTCGGAGCTGAATTGGTGTGTACTGGTTTTTTGAAACCACAGCGGTTGCACTAGCACTTCCAGCCGTCACTCCCACCATCAGCAGTCCCAGCAGGACTGCCAACAGGGGCTTCCACCGCAAGTGGTCCACCTCCATGGGTTGTCTGCACTCAACACTGTGCAACTTTTCCTTATAAATTTTTCCGTTTACTATAAGTAAGACTTCTTCCTTTTTTTTCGAGTATAGATTTATTCTAACCATTATTTTCCTCTTAGAACGAGCCAAAAGAAGTCAGAGTAAAAGAGTTGCATAGCGATGCAACGGAAAGTGTGGGAAGAGAGAAGAAAACCTCACTCCCTCACCACAACCGGGAACTCCTCCCAGGGGAAGACTATCCACTTGTCGGTGCGGAAGACATAGAAGTCCGGAACCACCTTCGTCCAGGGCTTCATGCTGAGGCACGCTACCTTAACCTCGCTCGCCCCTGCCTTCTTGACCTCCTCGATGACGACTTCGAGGGTCTTCCCGGTGTCGCTGACGTCGTCCACTATAACGACCTTCTTGCCCTCCAGGGAGCCGTGGAGGGGGATGGTTATGAGCGGCTTCTCCATCCTCTCCTCGATGTCCTTGTAGAACTTTACATCTATCACCTTGACCTCTAAGTCACCGAGGATGTGGCTGAGCCTCACGGCCGGGATGAGTCCGCCCCTCGCGACGCCGACGATAACGTCGGGTTTATACTCCCTCAGCCTGTCTGCGAGCGCAAAGATGGCCCTGTCAATCTGCCACCAGGTGAGGTAAACTTTGTCCATGTTAACACCTCCGAATAGCGTGAGTTTTGACCCTCACAACTTAAGGCTTTTGGATGATGGATAGAAGTTAAAGTCCTTCGCTTAAAAAGCCTCCGTTGGCAGGAAAATGTTAAAATTAAGAAAAGATGGGGATCAGCTGATGACACACTTGCTCCAGCCGCATCTTGGACAGGTAGCACAGCCACTCTCCATCTTCAGCTCAACGAGTTCCCCATCCTGCTCGTAGCATACCGGGCAGTACGCGATACCCAGGAGTTCCTTTATCTTCTCCTCGGGGACATCGGAGGGTTCCGTGTGATGGGGATGCTCGTGGGCCTGCGGCTTGGGCGCCGTGACGTGGGGGACCGAAAAGGTAAGCCCCATGCTCTCGGTTTTCTCCTTCCCGTTGGTGCCGTTGAGTATGGCCTCCACGTTGATGAACTTTGAGAGCCAGGGCTCGGCTTCAACGACGGCTTTAAGCTTCTCCACCGCATAATCGCTCGGCTTGGCCTTGACGCGCTGCTTCTTCTCCCCTTCGACGCTGTAGACCTGCACCGAGAGTGAGCCGTCGCGGTAGACGGTTATTCCCTTACAGCCGAGCTTGTAAGCTAAGAGGTAAGCGGCCTTGACATCCTCGACCGTTGCATCGTTCGGCATGTTGATGGTCTTGCTCGCTGAATCGGTGAGCCAGAGCTGGATGTTGGCTTGAGCCAATATGTGGTCGAGCCAGTGGATGTCCATCGAGGTGACGAAAACGCGCTGTACCTCCTCCGGAATCTCCTCCAGGCCCTGAACCGAGCCGTAGTTGTCGCTTATCTTCTTTAGTATCTCGTCGCTGTACAGTCCCCTCTTCTTCAGCTCGGACTCGAAGACCGGATCGACGTAGTAGAACTCGCCGACGGTGACGCTCTTCTTGTAGACGAGGGCAAATATCGGCTCGATTCCGCTGGATGTGTCTGCTATCATGCTAACCGAGCCGGTTGGCGGGCATGTGGTTACCATTCCGTTTCTAACCCCAAACTTCTTGATCTCCTCGGCCAGTTCGTCCCAGGGCAGGTTCCATATCTCGCGGTGGTAGAAGCCCTCAACCGGCAGTTCGCCGTCCTTGTATTTGCTCTCCTCGTAGAGCGGGAAGGGCCCGCGCTTCTTGGCCGCCTCGACGGAGTACTTGTAGGCGTAGAAGGTGAGGTACTCGGTGGCCTTCCTCATGAAGTCGTAGCCCTCTTTGCTGTTGTAGGCTATGCCCAGCTTGAAGAGGGCATCGGCAAGGCCCATCATGCCGACGCCTATCCTTCTCGTGAGCTTGGTGTTCCTGTCTATCTCGGGGAGCGGGAACTTGTTCACATCGATGGCGTTGTCCAAGTACTTGGCGACCTTCTGGATTACATAGGCGTACTCGTCCCAGTCGAAGTAGGGCTCTCCGTTCTCGTCGTACTTCACGAACTTTGCGAGATTTATTGAGGCCAGATTGCACGATTCGTAGTCGTAGAGAGGCTCTTCCCCGCATGGGTTGGTCGCGCGGATTTTCTCGCCCTTCGCCGGCTCCAGAACGTTTCTTTTGTTGATGACGTCGAAGAACACAACACCGGGATCGGCCTTCGCCCAGGCCATGAAGGCGAGTTCTTCAAAGAGGCTCTTGGGGTCGATTTCCTTTGCCCTCTCGCCCGTCCTCGGGTTGATGAGCGGGTAGCGCTTTCCCTCTCTGAGTGCCTCCCAGAAGTCGGCCCAGATGCCGACGCTGATGTTGAAGTTGCTGAGCACGTTGGTTCCGACGTTCTTCTCCTTGGCGTGGATGAACTTCTCTATGTCCGGGTGCCAGACCTCGAGGATGCCCATGTTCGCGCCCCTTCTAACGCCGCCCTGTTTGATGACGTCGCTGACGGCGTCGATGAGGTGCATGAACGAAACAGGGCCACTCGCTGCTCCTGCCGTTGTTCCAACAAAGTCGCCCTCAGGGCGGAGTTTTGAGAAATTGATTCCAGTGCCTCCGCCCATCTTCTGTATCATTGCCACATCGTGTGCCGCCTTCATGATGCTCTCCATGTCGTCCTCTATCGGGACAACGAAGCACGCCGAGAGCATTCCAAGGGGTCTCCCAGAGTTGATCAGCGCTGGGGTGTTAGGCATGAACACCTGGCCCGTCATCAGCCTGAGGTACTCCTCCACCTCGTCCTCGTAGTGGTCGAATGCGCCGTTTTCGAGCATCTTTATTACATCGTCGATCGGCACCTTCATCTGGCCCTTCTCAGCCAGCTCGCGGTAGAGGCGGAGGAGCCTCTCGAAGTGGTATTTGTTGAGCTTGAACCTTCCGATGGAGAGCTTTCCGTCGTACTCGTCAATGGTTCTCAAGTACTCCTCAACCCTGCCTAAGTCCTGCTCGTGATTCCCCTCCTTGTCAAAAACGCGCTCGTCGTAGAGCAGGTCTGGGATGACCGAGAGAACCGCGACGCGCTCGAAGAGCTCCCGGGGGCTCTCAACTATCTCCCCCTTCTCGTTCTTTATCAGGTAGCGGGAAGCTAAGACACGGAGAGCGTTGATTGAGAAGCGCTTGTCTATCTCATCCAGCCTGTCCTTGTTGAGGATTTTCTTCTTCTCCTCCCTGATTTCGGCCTTCTTCTTGCGGTAGAGTATGTAGGCCTTTGCGACATCGAAGAGTCCGGCGCGCATGAGTTCAAGCTCGACTATATCCTGAATGTTTTCTATATGTGGGGTTTGGCCGTCGTACAGCTCGTTGACTCTCCTGACGACCCTTCTAACGACTTTGTTGAGGAGCTTTTCGTCGCGGACGCCGACTTCAAGCATTGCCCTCTGTATAGCCCACTTTATACGCTCTTTATCGAACGGGACGATTCTGCCATCTCTTTTCATCACTTTTTCAACTGGCATATAAACACCCCTGACATACAGTTATCTATCGTTGCCCCTGTTAGGAGAAGCATCAGCATGCCCCTATGGTGCGCCCGGTAAATATACCTTGCCCCACCCAGTGTTGCCATGGTGACGAATTTGGGCTTCAAAATTTGCCCGGAGGGTGAAGGGATAGAAAAATGGGATGTCGGATAATTTATCCATATGTCAAAGGGTTTCGTAGACCAGTTTAAGCCGGTAGGCGTGTTTTAGCTCCTCCCCGGCCATCATTTTGAATATGTGTCCCAGGGAACCGCCCAGTATTTGGGCGAGCTTTGTGTAGAGCTCGTAGGCATGCTTCTCCCTCACGAGGGCGTCGAGCACCAATTCCTCGAGGCTATCAGGCTTTGCCCTCTCATCACCCAACATTGGTTCGAGGGACAGGGAATCGAGGTAGTCTATGACCGCGGTTCCCTCCAAACTTCCCTCGGCGAGCAGTGCCTCGAGGGTTTTCCTGTGCCTCAGCTCTTCCTCAGCCATCAGCTGAAACGTCTCCACCAGATCGGGCCTCTCAAAGGTGGCGAAGGTCTCACCGAGCTTGTGAAGGTTGTACAGCTCGTTCTCCTGCCAGACCAGCCTCTCAAGGAGTTCCCCAAGTTTCATTCCGATGCCTCCACGAAGGTCTTCAGGTAGTCGAGGAGCTCTTTAACGCTCGGAAGGATGATGTTTGGAACTATGCCGGTTTTTTCAACATCTCCCGGCGTGTTTACCCCCGTCAGAACCATTACCGCCTTCATGCCGAAGCGTTTGGCGAAGACGATGTCTGTGTCGAGCCTGTCGCCGACCATCCAGATTTCATCAACGTCCCCGAACCCTCTTAGCCTCTCCCTGGCCACCTCGAAGGCCGGTTCGTTGGGCTTGCCTATCACCAGCGGCTCCACGCCCGTTGAGGCCCTCAACGCGGCTATTATCGCCCCGGCCCCGGGGTGAATACCGTCCTCTGCGGGGTACGTGGTGTCTGGGTTGGTGCCTATGAACCCAGCGCCGTTCCTTACCGCCAGCGTGGCGTACTTGAGCTTCTCGTAGGTCAGCTCCGGGTCGAGGCCGACGACGACGTATTTGACCTCTCTCCATCCTCCATTTCTGGCTTCATCGACGCCAACGATCCCCCATCCTAGGCGCTCCATCTCCCTGTGCAGCCCTTCCCCGCCGATGACGAGGATTTTCCCCGGTTCGAGGTGTTTTTCCATGTAGAGCCTCGTTGCCAGGCCGGAGGTTACTATCGCCTCCTCGGGGACGTCTATGCCCATGGAGAGGAGCTTTTTCCGGTACATGGAGGGATCCTTTGTGGAGTTGTTGGTGAGGAAGATGAAGGGAATACCCCTATCCCTCAGGAATTCTATCAACTCCCTGGCACCGTCAACCGGTTTGTTTCCCCTGTAGAGAACGCCGTCCATGTCGAAGATTAGACCTATCATCTACAATCACCCGCTTGATGTTGGTGGAGTCGTTGGGGGTTTTAATGATTACCTACGCTTTTGGGTCCCGTTGGTTATGATGGCATGGCTTTCATCGTTGCATACTGTGCTCACAATAGCCCGATTGTACCCGTCGTTGTGAATTTCATCGACTTCAAGACGCTCCCCGCTTGCGGGATCCCAGAATCCAAGCCGTATTGTGTAGCACCCGCTGGGGATCTGGACTACGTAGGATTCTGTTACTGTATCGCCTGGTTGCCACGATGAAGTGGGGCATTTTCCTCCACAGGGGCCGTGATCCTGCTGGAATTTCGCGTCTATACTCCCTTTGGGGGTGAAATGGACAAAGATGATATAATCTTTTTTGACCTTTTTGAGGGATTTCCAGGTGTATGTTATTAGAACCGTGCTCCTTGAGATTTCACTTAGATTGTATATACAGAACCTTGTCAGTTCGATGCTGTTTCCGAAAACTGCAGAGATGTTCTCGCAGTTATCACTGTCAGACTTCTCTTCGGGGAGGGGAGTACTGTTCCTCCTTGCATACAATACTCCAATAGCCCCGTCTGGAAATTTGTATCTGGATACTGGATAGAACTCTCTGGTGATGTTGTTGTACTTTTTAAATATTGCCCGAGCTCTCTTCACATAGTCAAGTGCCCACGGCTCCGATAGGAATCCTCCCTCTGTGTAGAGCACGTAATCTGCCGATAGTAAGGGAATTATATTCCTCTCATTGGTGGGTTCTATGACATCTATGTGCTTGTCTTCCATCAAACTTCTGTATCTCAATGGCCAGGAGATCCATGGATTCTGGGCCAGAATATAGAGTGTCACGGGATCGTCACTTGTATCGTTGATGTCTGCAAGTATCTCCTTAATGTTCCAATCCCTTTCGTCTGTCTTCAGGTACTCCGCCCATTCAACATGACCGAAAATCCTGCTCTCATAGAATCCGGTTGCAAAAATTCTGCCCCCTGATACTGGGATCATGTTAGGATCCTCTATGAGTGTTCTCTGGGAGATAACGCCCTGAAACGTTAGAACGTTCACAATTCCAGATACCATTAAGACGATGGTAACTGCAATTGCTGCATATTTTTTTCGTTTGAATATCTTGTGTATCCCTATCCCAATCACCAGTCCCATAAATGGTATCATGGGCATGAGGAACCGGGGTGCTTTGTTTCTAGTCAATGTGAATATCAGGAACCCCGTGATTATTTGAATAATCAGGAGGCTCTCAAAGTCGTCTTTTCTAAGCTTGAGGACTACAATGAACATCCCAATTAACACGATGGTTCCAAGTAGCCCGAAATAGTAATTTATGCTTGAACTGGGGTAATATATGAAAGATTGCAGCGTTAGAATTGGGGGATCCCCTTCAAGGGCACCGCTGACTTGGCTGTTGTACTTTAGTGCCGAGAGCAGGGCTTTGAAGTTCGGTATGTACCACCAGCCCGCCACCAGTACTGCCAAAACGCTCAGCGTAAGGAGGTTCTTGAGCTCATTTTTTCTTTGTTTCAGGATTCCTCTTATCCCGAGGGTCAGAGGGCTGATGGACAGGTTCAACTCGTAAAAAACCGGAACCATGACAAAGATCGGAAAGGTCCACTTTGCCAGTAGTCCCGCCCCTAGAGAAATCCCCGAGAGGACGGAGTATCTTCTTGATCTGAAACCGTTGCTCTTTAGGAGTAAGTACCAGGTTAGTACTGCCATGGCGGTAAGGGGGATGTCCAGCATGAATGTTATTGCCTGATCCAGGATTAGCGGGGAAGTTAGGACCGCAAACACTGCAATAATGGAGGGGACTCTGCTTCCAGTAAACTCCGAAAGCTTGTACAACGCGTAGACCAGTATCACAATGAACACGGCGTTTTCGATGAATATGCCGACTCTGGGATCTGGGCCTGTAATCGCGTAGATCGGGATGGGAATTAACGTTGCCAGTGGGGGATAGTATCGGTCTATCGTTATCATGGAGTGAGGGGATAGGGTTCGGATGGCTTGATAATATTTGATGCTGTCCATAAAATGGATCGCCGGATCCCATATCATCGGTGTCATAGTCGTGCCGAAGACATTAGTCAGTATCAACACGATGAAAAGTGTTGTGATTACTATTATTGTGCTCTTTTCTATACCTTCATTCAAGGAGGCTTTCATTTAACATCCCCCTAACAGGGAGGGATATTGATTTAAATATCTTTTGTCCTAAATGTGCCTCTATCCAGCACCTTTCCATTCCTTTCATAGGTATATCTCACGACGGCACTGCCTTCTAGCCCAGGGGGTAGAGGGAACTCATCCAACCCCCTCACGTCGTAGCTTTCCTCGAAGACCCTAGTGCCGTTGTCCATAAAGCCCTCGAGTATCAGGCGCGTCCCAGTGGCGTTCGCGAACTCCAGGATAATCTTTCCTTCTCTGGAAACAACGGCCACGTTGGGGTGTTCGAATCTGAAGATCTTGACGTATCCTCCGTCGGAGTACACCATGCGGTATCCTGGCAGGCTCTCCGTGAACATCAGCCTTGCGAGGGTTGTGTTGAAAGCTTTCCAGTTCATAAGGACTGCGTAGCCGTAATTCAGGTTTATGTACACGAAGGCCTCCGCCTTTGGGCCCCCTGTGACGTTTACAGCCTTTGCGCCATGTCCCCCCTCCACGAAAGCCCCCAGCGGTGAGAACGCGCTTCCACCCACGCTGACAATGATGTTCCAGCCGTTCTTTTCAGGCCGGGCCGTTATTGAGTACCCGTCCTGCGCGAAGATCAGAGTGTTCCCGCTCTCTTCAACCAGGGGGATCGGTACCATCGGGTAGTCCTTAACCGGAACCCCTGCAGTCTTCAGCACCGCCGGGAACTTGAGGACGGTGTCGTAGGAGACGATGACATAATCAACGCCGAGGTTCATCAGCTCTTCCTCGCCAACGAGGCCGAGGTAGTACTTTGCCGTCAGTTCGTCAGGCACGCCCCTGGAGGGGGTTGCCCTGTGGGAGAAGTACGTCACCCAGTACCCCTGGTCCCACCAGGTGAGGACGACATCGTTTTTGCTGGATGTTTCCTCGAGCACCTTAAGGGCGGTCTCCCATTTCTCGTTCACGAAGGGCCTTGCGTTCAGCGTGTGCTGGATCCCCAGGACGCCCGACGGTATTATCAGGAGTGCCACCACCGCTGCGGTGATGTATTTCCTATTCCTGATATTTTTCTCTCTCAGGAGATTCATCAGCTCGACCGTCCCGATCCCTGCCAGAGCCGCCACCGCCAGCGAGCCGATGAACAGGAATCTGGTCCAGAGAACCATCATAATGAGCCCTGGAATTGCGAAGCCCAGAACGATGAAGTCAGGTATCTTGACCTGTGAGGGCCTCATACGGAGGGCAAAGAAGGGAGTTGCGAGCAGGAGGGTTCCGTAGGAGATCCATGCGTCCCTCAGGGACGTCCTCTGGGTCTCGGCTATGGCTTCGTCCCCGAACCTCTGGAGGAACGTCAGAAACACGCTCTCGATTAATCCCCTGTAGTGGATCCCCATGATTACTCCTGCGAGCGTTATGATGGCTACGAGGGCCACCCTATGGCGGGTATCTCCCAGAACGTGTGAGGCCGCGAGGAGGAGGACTATCAGCAGCACCATGAGGGGAACGGCGTATTTCAGGTATGCGAGCAGGAAGGCGTCCTTCACCAACCCAAACTCCAGGCCCAGCTTTTCTGCGGCCGCAGCTCCGTCCGGACGGTTCCAGCCGAACATTCCGTAGCCAAGGTGGGGGCCTAGGGAGTTTGCCATCAGGGCGCCCACTGCGGTTGACAGGGTCAGAGCGAGGGAATCAACGAAAGCCCAGGGTTTTCTGAGGAGCAGGCTCCCCAGGGCTAGGAAGGCCGCGTTGGCGAGCAGGAGTACGAATATCAGATAGTAGGCACTCCAGAATCCTGCGGCCAGCCCTGCCGCGAGCCCGGGGATCAGGTAGAGGATGAGCACCCCGCGTCCCAGCTTCTTTCTGAGCTTTGGGGAGAGCGCCAACCCGATCCCCAGGAGTGCCAGGGAGTACCAGAGCAGCAGGTAGTTGTCGCCGCGGTAGTAGTTCGCCATCGAGCGGAAGATGTGTCCGAAGGAGATCGCCATGAATACTGCTGAGAGGGCGGCTTCTGTGTTGCTGTACAGGTTTTTTATGGCGATGTACGCGAAGATGATGGTCACGGTGCCCACTATTGCGGGGGTCACGCGGAATGCCTCACCGATGGATACTCCAAGGGGGGAGAGAAGTTTGTACAGGTAGAATGGCGGCATCCAGAACCACTTCGGATGGAACTGGTCAATCAGCATTCCCCAGGGTGCGTTGGCGTAGGGGAAGAAGTTTACCCAGCTCCCCAGGGCGGCGGAGTACTCGACGTATGTCGCATGGAAATATGTGTCATAACCCAGAAAGTAGCTGAACCTCATGGGTATCAGACGGAGGATAAGGGCTAGGAGTATTATACCCGGAAGAAGATACCTTGTTTTTATAAGGCTCCCCAGACCAACCCTGGGCTCCCTGGTTTTTGGAGTATCCACTTGAATCCCCACGGGGATACCTTCGGCTGGAGTATTAAAAAGTATTGTGTTTTCATCGTGTGAGGGGATATTTTTAAATTGGGTAGTTACTAGCTCTAGTGGGGAGAGTCTGGAATGAGGATAGCGTTCATCTACGATGCCCTCTACCCAGAGGTCAAGGGAGGCGTGGAGCGAAGGCTCTACGAACTCGGGAAGCGGTTGGCCAGAAAGCACGAGGTTCACTGGTACACCTTTGGATGGTGGGGGGGTAAAGGGACTATTGAGAGGGATGGGATAACGATCCACGGCCTGGGGAAGCCCGTTGAGCTGTACATGGGCGGTGTAAGGAGCCCCCTCGAGGCCTTGCAGTTTTCCCTGAGGGTGCTCATGGGAGAGGTTGACTCGTACGATGTGGTGGACTGTCAGGAGTTTCCTTACCTTCACGCCTATCCCTCCAGATGGAAGTTCAGCGGCTCCGAGGCCTTCGTGATAACCTGGCACGAGTACTGGGGGGAGTACTGGAACGAGTACCTTGCCGCGGGCTCTTCCGTTGGAGGAGCCATTGAGAGAAATCTCCTGAAGCTGACGGAAAATCACCTCGTCGTTTCCATGCACACACTGCACAGGCTGAAAGGGTTGAGGAGGCTCAACTTCGGCCTCGTCCCCAACGGGATAGATTTCGAGTTTATCCGCTCGGTTGAGCCGCATCCCGAACTGTGGTACGACGCGGTCTTCGTTGGTCGCCTCATCGAGCACAAGAACGTGGGGCTCCTCCTCGAGGCTCTGCGCATAATACTGCGTGACGTTCCCTCGTTCCGGGTTGGAATCGTGGGGGACGGCCCCATGAGGGGAGAGCTTGAGCGGATGGCCCGTGAACTGGGGGTTGAGAAGAATGTGGACTTCCTCGGCTTTCTTCCGCGTTTCGAGGAAGTAGTTTCCGTCGTCAAATCCTCGCGGGTCTTCGCGTTCCCTTCCCTCAGGGAGGGATTTGGGATAGCCGTGCTGGAGGCCAACGCTGCCGGCATTCCGGCGGTCGTTGTCAGTGCCCCAATGAACGCCTCCGCAGACCTCATCATCGCGGGCAGAAATGGTTACGTCAGTGACCCTACCCCCGTGGACTTTGCAAGGAAACTCTTATTAGTGTGGGAGGACTCTCACCGCATGAGGCGTCCTTCCGTTTCATACGCCCGCAGGTATGACTGGGACAACGTTGCAAATCAGCTTGAAAGGTATTACAAAGGTGTTGTCAATGGAGCCTGAGATAACGGTAGTACTGCCCACTATGAACGAGGAAGAGGCAATATCCATAATGCTGCCCCGTATAAAGGGTGTCCTCGAAAGGATGGGCGTTCCCTATGAGATAGTAGTCGTTGATAAGAGCACCGACAGGACGCCTGAGATAGCGAAATCCATGGGGGCACGCGTGATAATGCAGGAGGGGAAGGGCTATGGCGATGCCTACCTGACGGGTTTCAGAAACGCTCGGGGCAGGTTCATCGTGATGATGGACCCCGACGGTAGTTACGACCCCGGGGACATCCCGAAGCTCCTAGAACCCCTCTTCAGTGGGGAAGCGGACTTCGTCATGGGGACCCGCCTTAAAGGGGAGATGGATGATGGGGCCATGCCGTGGCTCCACAGACGCATTGGGAACCCCCTCCTCACGTGGATACTCAACTTCCTCTTCAAGGCGGGCATAAGCGATGCCCACTGTGGCATGAGGGCGATACGAAAGGATGCCCTTGAAAAACTCCCCCTCCAGTGCAAGGGGATGGAGTTCGCCAGTGAGATGGTTATAGAGGCCGCAAGGAGGGGCCTTCGCACGGTGGAGGTTCCTATAAGGTACCACCCCAGGATAGGAGAATCCAAACTCAGTTCCTTCAGGGATGGGTGGAGGCACTTAAGGCTCATGCTTCTCTATTCTCCCTCATACCTCTTCCTTCTCCCGGCGGTAGTTTTCATGGCCCTGGGTGCCGGTCTGATGGGCTACGCGTACTTCATCAAGCCCGAGAGGCTCCACACCCTTATCCTCGGCAGCGCTCTGACTCTTTTAGGCTTCCAGATACTTGGGTTCGGAATCTCCGCCAGGGTCTATGCCGTCAAGGAGGGCCTCGACGAGCCCACCCGCCTGACGAGGTTCTTCATGAGGTACTCTATACTAGAGGAGGGTCTGCTCGTTGGCGGCCTGATGTTCCTCGTCGGCGTGTTCCTGGGAATCTACATCTTCCTGGAGTGGAGCTCGTCCGGTTACGGGGCCCTCTTCATGCTCAGGGAGGCCGTCCTGGTGCTCACCCTCACTACCCTGGGGCTGTCGGTGATATTCTTCTCATTCTTCATCAGCATCTACATGCTGAAGGGGGAGCATTGATGGGACGGCGCAGGATCCTTGTGGTTTCTCCCTATTTTTATCCAGAAGGCGGCGGACTGGAGAGATACGCCCTCGACATGGCCAGGGCGCTATCCGGTGAGAACGAGGTCGAGGTTCTCTGCATGACCCGGGGGGAGGGGGGTATTGATAACATTGGTGGAATTAAAGTTCATCGCGTTAAACCGGGTCTCGTTGTTTCCAACACTCCCCTGAGCCTGAAGTTTGTCATGAAGGTGGCCTCGATGATCCAGGGTGTGGATCTCATTATCGCCCACACGCCGGTTCCCTTCGCGGCAGACGTTGCTTCCTTTCTGGCCAAGCTCATGGGGATCCCTATCAGGATTGTTTACCACACCGTCGGGCTCAAAAAGGGTGCCGGCTTTCTTGATGCCCTTGCCGGGCTGTACTCCGCGACCCTGGAACGGTTCACCCTCTGGGGGGCTGAGATAATAGCCGTTTCAAAAACGGTCTGGGAGTATCTGCGGGGGAACGGCTACAATCCACGAGTTTCCCATCCTCAAATCGGCCTTCCCGAGCACGCCTCCAGGCAGAGGGGCCGCTCCAGGGAAAAGGTGATTCTCTTCGTGGGGCAGCTCGGGAGGTACCACAGGTTCAAGAACCTCGACCTCCTGATAAGGGCGTTCTCTGAGCTTTCGGCCGAGTTTCCGGAGTGGAAGCTCTGGGTCGTCGGGGATGGTGATCTTCTTGATGAGTACAGGCAGATGGCCCTTGAGCTCGGCCTCGGTTCGAGAGTCCGGTTCTTCGGCAGAATCGACGACCCTGAGGAACTGGCGGGAATATACTTGAAGTCGGGGGTTCTCGTTCTCCCGTCTTCCTTCGAGTCCTTTGGAATGGTAGTCGCCGAGGCCCTGGCCTTTGGTGTTCCTGTCATCGTGTCCCCCCATGCAGGGGCGAGGATTCTGGTAGAATCCGGCAAGAACGGCTTTGTTTTGGGGGATTTAAGCGTGCCGGTTCTTGTCAATGTTGTAAGGTTGATGATGGACAATCCTAAGCTTCTGCGGAAAATGTCTGTCTTGGCTCGCCTTGGGTTTGAATCTCAACCTGATACTTAATATTTAGTTCTTGAATGTTACCTGCTGTACCTTGAAAGGGTCCCATTGTATGTATTGTTGCATACTGTTGAATCAGAAATGGTACATTGTAAATAATTACTCTACACTAGAATTACAATTGGAAATTATCGATGTTAAGATTCTACTAAATTTGATGTTTTTCTCTTCTTAAACCTTACACGTAATCTACGCACAATTATCTGGTTACTAATTACAATCTATCATATGAGTGTTGTTAATCAAAGAAAAGCTTATATATTCTAAAACACTATATGACGAGTGGGGTTACCCCCCGGTACCGGGATAGAGAGGTGAATATGGTATGAGAAGGAAGACCCTTAGTTTGTTGTTGGCTTTGTTTGTTTTAGTGGCTGCAGTACCTGCTGCAGTAAGTACTTCGCTGCCAACAAGCCCGATAGTTATGGCGCCGCTTCAGGATGAGTCCCTGCCGGACATCTACTTCATAAACCCGCCGCAGCTCTCCAACGACACCACCGGCGCCACGAACGTTCAGCTGACCCTGTACTTCAACAACTCCCTGCTTGACCTGCCTGGAGGCGGCCAGGGTCTCATAAAGATCGGTTTCACAGGACTGGCGCCGTTCAACGTCACGGGAGTCACCCTGGTCGCATTCAAGATAAACGGCGTTGACAAGATGTCCCAGGTCGTTAACGTCGTCCGCTACCAGCAGGATCCCACCGATCCCAACGTTCAGTCGGTGTTCATCTACGTCACATCGCCGATAGCCGTAACGGATAACGTTACTATAATTCTCGGAGGCCTCAAGAACCCGACGATCCCGGGAACATACACCATCAGCGTTGGTACCTACGTCGCTGGCAACATGAGGTCATCGGGTGTTGATAAGGTCGTCATCAAGGGCCCCAAGCCACCGCTCAACCTTCCGAAGCCGTTCCTCATCGGCTGGCACTACAACTACTCCGAGTGCGGTGGCTGCAGCCCGGACGAGCACTATGACATCCTCGACAAGACCTTCGTTAAGTACCTTGATGACGGTCCTGTTTACACGATAAGCTACCCGCTTCACTACACGCTTGACTGTGATGAGAGCAGGTTCGACTACAACGTCTACGCCTGGAACCTCAGCTACCAGAACCTGACGTTCAAGGGAATGAAGATATTCGTGGACAACGAATTCAGGTACTGGCTCCCGGCCGAGTACTTCCAGACCTACAAGGAGTGCGTCCTTATCAGCGATGGCAAGGTCAGCCATGGTGTTATAACCGAGGACTTCACCACCAAGGTTCCGGCCGGTGAAGATGACTACCTCCACGGCTGGACGCTTTCGAACGGATTCGAGCACGCCGAGCCTGCTGACATGGTTGTCTACTACAACAGAGGATACGGATGGGCCCTCACCACCTATCCAACCAGCTACCAGATCGACAACAACAGCTACATAATGACCGACGCAATGCCACTCATCGATGGCACCAGCGCTGACGTTAAGACTTATACCGGAACCGTTAACGCCACGTTCTCATATGCCCTTGCCCTTGACCCGAACGTCACCGTTACCCTCCAGTACATGGTGTACGACCCGGTGAACGGTTGGGGCAGCTGGACTGACCTTATGAGCCTCACCGAACAGGACAACACCCCGTACTCCACGGCCTCCGTTAACTTCTCGGTTAGTGGGGTTACCATGATCAAGTTCAGGTTCGTGGTCACCTACACCAACGTTGACCAGTTCACCAAGCCCGGTTTCGCCCTCTTCAGCTTCAACGTCATCAACGAGTACGTGAAGGACTGCGACACGTTCTACGCCGTCAACGAGCTTGACAACAACATAACCACGCTCTTCGTGTACAACCTTAGCCAGATACTCCGCGAGTACCTGTCCCCCGGTATGGAGAAGACCATCGAGCTTGAGGCCATATACGAGCTCCACGGCGAGCAGCTTGAGAAGTACGACCCGATACAGGTTGCCACCCAGGACTTCACCGTTAACAGGAGTATCTGCCTTGAACTTGGCCTCTGTGACGTCCTCCGGAACGCTAGGTACATAGTCGAGGGTGGCGGAAGCTGGGCCCCAGGTTCACCGCAGCCGTACTACGGCTGGAGCTTTGACGCCAACCAGAACCCGGTCATAACCACCGGTCACGGCACCCTGGCAGCCGACAACCTCGGTGTGCTGTTCTACCTCAGCCAGGCCGGTGCCAACGCCAGCAGGGTAATCTTCGACGACAACCCGCAGTACGTCGACCTGACCACCGGTGAGATGCCTGGCCTCCAGCCTGGTGACATCGTTATACTCGTCGGTGGCAGTGGAGTCAACCTGCCGCTCGGATACTACGAGTACACCGAGGGCGTAGCGCCCGTCGTCAGAAGGCCGCCTCAGAACGGAATGTACGATGCGTTCGTGCTCCCGAACGGCACCGTTGTCGAGTGGGCTGGACCTGACGAGCAGTGGTACGACGTCTGGGAGGATGTCTTTGTCATCCAGTGGTTCACCACAGACGACGGCGTCCTGGTACTCTCCATTGAGGGCTCTGGAGTCGACGGTACGGTCGCTGCCTCCTGGCTCGTTGACTGGATAACTTACAGGGGTTACGGCTGCCAGCCGCTCCCGCCGAGCGGATACATAGTCGGAAAGTGGTACGAGGACGTTGCGGAGGGATTTCCGTGGAACCTCAATGTCTTTGCTCCTGCCTGGATCAGGGGAGCCCCAGACGATGTCAACGGCTTCAGCACCGGCGACGACATCCTTAAGATAGAGTACATGAGCGACCCAGGACTCTTTGGCCTTGAACCTGGAGATTGGGTCGTCACTTACAGCATCCCGAGCTGCAACTGCTACTGCAGGGAACCGTGGTGATTCTTGAGGGTTTCCTTTTTCTTCCTTTTCAAGTTTTGTCCTGACTTCTGGCAAAAGTTTTAAATTCTCTGGGTTTATCCTAGACGAGGGACACGTGGGGGTCTGTATGAGGCGGCGGTGGATTTATCCTCTGGCTCTAATTGCTGTGGTGCTGTTGGGGGCTTCCCTGCTGGTTGTGACGCTCAATCAGCCTCATTCTCAGGGTTACACCAAAGTCTATTTTGAAAGCGACATCTTCCCCAGGGTTGAGCCGAACAGGACGTACGAGCTTGCGTTCCTTATTGAGTCCCATGAGGAGGACGTCAGTACTTATGTGTATGCGGTTTACCTAGATAACTCCTCGATAGAAACCGGTAAGGTCACACTGAATCCGGGTGACCTCCATAGGATTCAATTCAGCTTTTCCATCGATAAGGTTGACTACTCCAAGAGAGTGCTGCTGAATGAAACGAGGACTCTGAAGGTGAACGGCTCTTCGGACGTTGTTGGTGCTCCACGGGCGTATGGCATCGATCTCGCGAAATTCAACCTCACCGGAGAAGACCTTATCCACGTTCTGGAGAACTTCCCCCTCATGTATGTTACCAACGAGACCTCGATTATCGTCAACACCACCAATGGGACCAGTATCTCAGACGTTTCCATGAGGAAAGACGGGGACAGGCTCATAGAGACTCGCAGGGAATTCAACCTAACACGCAGTGGCGACGGGTACGTGCTCTCTTTGAGAACGCTCAAGGTGGAGTACGTTCCCCGCCCTGTGGAGATACGGGTCGTTGTCGTCTCCAGTTCCGGAGAGAAATACTCCTTGAGGGCCCTTCTGGAGTCAGGGGGGTAAAGCAAGTTGGAAGTGGCCGTTCTTACCTTTGTCTTCATTTTGGGGGTGGTCTCGGTTATCCTGTGGGGTAAACTGGGCTGGGTAGGGCGGCTTCTTCTCCTGACGTTTCTCGCGTTTGTTCTTGGGTGCTCTATACGCTGCGGTTTCGGCAGGTACTTCACGGCGTTCGATGAGAGCTATTACATGTCCCTGATGGGGGATGTGTATTTCTACAGGAAGTGGCCGTTCTCTGGCTTTGTCCTCCCATTCCTCCTGATGGGGATATTCCATACCTTACGTTTGGAGCCCCTGCAGCTCGTCATCGCGTTTTCACTTGCTGTGTTTGTTGTGTACGTCCCCGTTGTTTACTGGTTCTATCGCAGGGTTGGCATCTCAAGGGAGGTGTCGATACTGTCGACCCTTGTGCTCTTCCTTTCGAGCTACTACATCTGGTCCGGGCTGGAGGTGAGACCCCAGCAGCTTGGACTACTATGGGGACTCCTTGTTACCGCTTACTATCTGGGCAGCCACAGGGAAATTCGGGATGCTGACTTCGTCGTGCTGCCGCTTCTGTTCGTTTTCATGGCTTTGATCCATATACTCTCCTTTGTTTTCTTCTCTGTGCTGTTGATGCTCTACACGGTGTACATATTGCTGTCAGGGGACCTCTCCGACGGATTATGGAGGAGGAATTTTCTACTTGCCTCTCTATCTTCGCTCGCTGGATTGCTCACGATCCTTTGGTTTCCCCCGTATGGCAGAATGGTGGGTGCAGTCATCTGGATCGTGGAGAACATGAGGCTCGTGAGTGCCCTCCACCTGTCACAGGGGCTTTTTAAGCTCCTTGCGGTCGGGGGTTATCTTCTAACTGTTGCTTTTGTGTGGTTGGTGGTTTCGTTCCTTCGCCAGAGGAGAGGGTCGCTTGTGAGAGCCTGGGGCTTCCTCGTTGGGATGGTGAACAGGTTCTTCGTCCCTATCCTGCTCCTAGCCGCGTTGGCATGGGGCGTCGCGGTATATCTCCAGTTCCTGCTGAACTCGGCCGTTTACAGCGCTGTTTACCGGGGGTCTCTGCTGGCCTTCGTGTTCTTTCAGCTTGGAAACATCTTTTTTGGCTTCATGCTTGTGTATTCCCTCCTCGATCGGATTCGCAGCGGAAAACTCCAGACCCTGGAGATCCTGGCGGTTTTGTGGATGCTGATCGGAGGTGCGATGCTTGCGATCTCGTTCATCATGCCGAAGACAGCGGGGGGCTGGGGCTTCAGCAACTGGCTCGTCAGGGTTCTCCAGTACTTTCCGGTCTTTGGTGCCCCCCTTGTGGCCAGGATAATCCACGAGGATCTCCGGCATCTTTTGGGGGAGCTCGACTCATTTTCGGCGAAGTTTTCGGGAATTGGGCTGACGATTCTCCTGGCTTCCCTGATATTCATCAGCGTCATGAACGTGGCTAGGCCGTCGGCGTTCTATACCTACGATGCGGTGATTACCGACGAGATCCTGGACGTGTCCCTTTACCATCTGAAGAACGATGGAATCGTCGCGTGGGGTGACGCCTCGGATTTCAGGAGTTTCGTGCTGCTAAACTTCTTCCGCGCGGTTTCCCCGGAAACCAAAACCACCACGTGGGACTCCGGCTATCCTTACCTTGTTCTCTCCTCCGACGATTTCAGGGTTTACCGGTCGTGGTACTCAACGTCCACGCTGGGGTCTCTGACCGGCCGCTCATTTTTCTCCCTCAGGACCTCTGGCTCCGACTCGCCTGACAGGGAAGCGGAAACTAGGTACTCTGTGCAGATTTTAAGGGGGGTGTACTCCCTGTCTCTGATGAACGATGCAGAATGTAGCTACCTTCTGGATTCAGACACTCCCCTTATACTCATTGGGGCTGGTTCGAATGACTGCACAGCTCTTCTTGAGCGCTCTGGCTCTTTGCCTGTTTCCATCGGGCCGGAGGGGGTTTCTACTCCTACGCACAGCTATCCTCTCCCTGAGGCCCCTGAGAACTGGTGGAATGTGAGGGAGGGATATTTTGTTATTCAGGCCGTCGAGAACCTTCAGGGCACGCCCATCCTTGCTATCGTGGGCACGAACGTGGACTCCACGATAGCAGGGGTCTGGTACTTCGTGAATGAAGTTTATCCGAGGATCAGGGGTGATTACTCCGATGTTCACTACATCGTTGGCCTGTGGAAGGAGGCGGACGATGACGTCTGGCCCGGTCTGAAGTTCGATTCCTCCGACGGCAACGGCTTCAGTCCCGGCGACAGGATAACGATAATAGAAAAGGGCTGATTCACGGTTTCACATCAACGTTAAGCTTGAGACTCTGTACCGTCCCGTTTATGGCTTCCAGTATGAGGTTCCTGGCTTCGGTTTCCGCGTAGTTCCCGTCCGCGGGGGCTGGGGGGAGCTCGGGTTCATCGTCCTTGAAGAGGAGGAACCACACCTGCCACCTGCCCGGCTTGTCTATGCTGAAGGTGTAGTTGGTCTCGAACTGGGGCGTCCAGTTGCCCTCGATGTTCACGGGGATCGACGGGAGGGTCACGTTGAACCAGCCCGGCATGGGGTACATCTCGTGTATCACCGTTGTGTTCGTTCTGTTGTCCCAGGTCAGGTTGACCTGCCATATCTGGACGTAGTAGGTCACGTTGCGGTGCTCGTGGTTCACTATTCCGATTATGACGGTTCCGTTCTGCCCCGCCTTCAGCTCGGTCGGGTAGTTGTCCGCTATCCCATCGGGCCCCAGAATGTAGAACTCGGTGAACGCCTCACCCGGCTTGGGGTGGGTTACCACGTAGCCGAGGGTTCCGATTGAGGTTATTATCGCTATTATCAGGATAACGGTCAGCGCTTTGTCAAGCCTGCTTGAGCTCTCCCACTCGAGCTCGTCCTTTATTCTCTCAAGGGTTATCCAGGGGACCCAGGGTTCGAAGGCCTTTGCCCTGCGGTAGATGGCTATGGTGGCAAAGGCGATGTTAAATATTGTGAGGCTGACGAGTATTGGAATGAGCCTTATTCCCCAGGGGGTGTAGTTGAGGCCGAGGCCAATGAGGGGGACTATCGCTATGCTCAGGCCAAAGCTTAGAGCCAACCTCTCAAGGTTGTCAAGCTCTGGCCTGTTGGGGAAGAGGGCCGTTATGAAGACGTAGCCCGGGAAGAAGAGGACGAATGTCAATCCAAGGAATTTTCTCAGAAGACTGTCTGGGGCGTAGAATATGAGCACATCAAGGATGATTGAGAGGACAATGATTGTGAGCAAATCCCAGTACTTCTTTGGATTCATTCCATCACCTCGGTAGAGTGGGATGGAAAGTTTAAAACGGTTTCCACGGGGGCGTTGTAGAGGTTCTTTGTTCTATTTCTGCCTGAGATTCCTTTTTGTCAGTTATTACCTTTGGGGGTTATGATGACTGTCCAAGAATGGGTGTAATACGCCAAAAGGTATTTATACCCGTTGTGTGCAATACTCAAAGTGTTGGAAAAGTCCCAACCCATAGCGGGTTCGCTGTGAACCCGAGTATGTGAGTAATCCCCGGGGGAGTTCAAGATGAGGAGGATAATCGCCCTGTTTGTGGGTCTGTTGATGCTCGGTGGAATGATGAGAATGGTGAGTGCACATTCAGTAACGGTTGATGGGGACCCAGCCGACTGGCTGGCTGACACAGGCACGCAGGCAATAAATACTTGGCAACTCTACAGTAGTGTTGGCGAGTGGGTATGGAAAGATAATGAGAGTGATGAGAGGACTGATTGGTCCACTCCAGATCCACGAGTTGATATAACGGAGTTCAGGGTTACAGCGGATGAACAGTACATATACTTCCTCATTAAATTCAATAACCTTGACGTTGTTGGCCAAGATGGTGCCCCCGGAATTATGATAACTATTGACACTGATCAAAGTATAGGATCCGGTGGAACTTACTTTGGTTACCTGTCTGAAACCCAAGTTGCGCAGAATGGAAATGCTAACTGGGAATATCAGTTGTTGATAGACCTATCCAGCAGCAGTGTTCAAAATAACCAGCCGGTTTATGGAGACGGAACTCCTGTGTGGGATAGTGGCTCTCCCCTAGACTTAGTGGACACCTCATGGGATGACGTCTCAACTTCTAGCGATGAGTTCGTCGCTTCAACTACCTACAATGCAGTTGAGGTAAAAATCCTGAAAAGTGAACTCGGAAATCCATCAACAATTAGGGTTGAACTTGCAGTGGTAAGGGTAAATCCTAGCGGTGATGCTTGGGATATTATTGGAGTGAGTGATGTGCTTGATGCTATGACTGACGTTAGCGGAAACACTTGGAATGAAGTGAAGGATGGGTATGTGGACTATTATGCTGATATCAACATATCTCAAGTCCCCTTCTTCAGCAATAACGTGGCAATGGCCGCCTTGACCTTCCTCCTCGTGCTTGGTGCAGTCTGGTTCTTCAGGAGGCAGTGACTCCCGGCCTTTTCCTTTTAATTCTTGTCTGACGATTCTTTGCCTCTATGTTTAATGACCCACCACCAGTAAAGAAAAACGTAGGCAACGAACATTAAGTCACCTAAATGTGAGTGGAACAGCTCAAGGAAAGAAATGCCGCTGTGGTAGCCTATGACGAGCAGGGTGAATATCCTCACCGCGTTGAGGGGTATTATCCCGAGGGCGCCGAGGAGAAGGAGTGCCGCCTCCCTTCCCCTGGACTTCCGGAGGTAAATCAGGAGGAGCGAGGCCAGGAGGTAGAGAACGAACGCGTCCAGTCCGGAGCAGCCGGAGCCTATTATGACAACGCTGTTCCGGACCACCGCCACATTGCCGTTCATGGCTATGGGGACGTCGAAGAGGTATATCAGCCCTCTGACGAGATGGGAGGTCGCATCGACGAAGAGGTTGCTGGATCTGTCGAGGATATTGACACCGATGTCTGACCTGGTGAGAGCGGCAAGGGCTACTTCAATGCCGGCAACTGAAATTGGAATTATTACAGTTCTAACTTTGAACAGAATGATGGACACCCCAATAAGAAGGAGGGCCTGAAAAGTCGAGGGGCTGGGGTCTGGGCCCCATTTGAATATCATGAACACTGGTGAAATCCCAACCAGGAATGCACCAGTCCAGATGACCGGATCCTTCCAGGAAGGCTCTCTTGGCTCAAGTCTTTCTCGAATTGTGAATGTGATGATGGCGTAAATTAGGCCAAAATAAAGGACCGGGGGAGTCCTGGTAATGGCGAACAGCGCCCCCGTAAGTGCGAGGGAGAAGATCAGAAAGCCCTCACTTCTCCTCACGCACGCCCACCTCGATGAACTCCACGTCGTTCCTCTCCGCCGCCAGGAGGAACGCTATCCCGAGGCCGATTATGACGAATGACTGGACGACGGGATCGGAGAGCCTTTCCCTCAGCAGGTACAGGAAGCCCGCGGATCCCGCGAGCCAGGCGATAAGGTAGAGGGAGGTTCTCCCAAAGCGGGACCAGGCTGAGTACATTACCGCGCCGACCATCGCGGGAACGAGGAGCAGATCGCTGACGGCCGAGGCGAGGAGGAGCGCCGTCACCGCCAGCCTGTCCCTTCCAAGGTTCACCCCTCCCAGCACCTCGTCGAGGAGCAGAAACGTTGAGGCTGACGCCAGGACGGCCGTTTTGAGGCCGTCCCACTCGTATATCGAACCGCCCTTGACGGTGAGGGCAAGTGCGAGGGCGTAGGCGTAGAACGCCACGAGCGAGGCATTCCGTCCCCTCGTCCTCAGGAGGTACGGGACGGCGGCCAGGGCGAAGACCGGGTTCTTGAGCGCTATGCCAGCCAGAAGGGGAGCCACTAGTCCCATCATAGCCTCTTCACCACCCTCGGGAGCAGGTCTTTCGGACCGACCTCGATGACCTTGATCCAGCCGGAGACCTTTCTCGCCAGCATCTTTCTCTCGCAGTAGGCTTTGTAGGCCGTCTCGAGGGTCTTCTCGTCAAGGGAGGAGCGGTCGATGAAGAGAACCGGGTTGGGGTAGAGAAGGACCGCCTGGGAGCCCCTCCTGGCCAGCACCCTCGCGGCCTTGACTATCTCCATCGGGTGGAGCCCGAGGTCGTCTATTATGATGACGTACGAGCCGGTTCCGGGCTTCATCGCGGCCTTGAGCACTCCTGAGTTGCTTGAACCGCTCCTGATTTTTCGGACTATCCTCCCGAGCGCTGATTCCCCCGCGAGCCGGGAGGGCCGGAGGGGCGGAAGTCCTACCTCCCCCTTCAGCTCGAGCTCCTCCAGAACCGCCAGGGGGTCGCTGGAGTGAGAAAACCTCACTATGCCGGAGTCGTCGTAGGCCACCACCCTCACAGCGTGGCCGAACCTCCTGAAGTAGGCGATGAGCTGGGCCAGTATGAGCACCAGGTAGTCCACCTTGCCGGTGCGCATCTCCCTCCTGAACTTCCCGTCCACGTTTATCAGCACGTAGACGTCCGCCAGCGTTTCCCTCCTGAACACCCTGACCACGACCTCCTGGAGTCTTGAGGTGGCCTTCCAGTCTATCCTGGTTATGTCGTCCCCGGGCAGGAACTCCCTGAGCTCCTCGAACTCGAGGGTCTCGGCGCCTATCCCGAGGGCCTTCTCGGTTTCGGAGAGGGCACTGATCTGGTGCCTCTCCCTCATTGCCTCCCTTATGCCCAGCGGTGACGGGAAGACGGTAATCTCGTCCCTTCCCTCCACGGGGAAGGTTTTCCTGAAGAGCCCCAGCCCGTCCTCGAAGACCGCCTCCGCCCTGAGATTCACGCGGCCCTTCGAGAGGGGTACGAGGGTCTGCTCGAGGCGCTTTCTCTCGAGCGGTCCTATTTCGACCGTCAGCTCCCTCGCAAAGACCTTTCCGGAGGTCTCCCTTATACTCACCCTCCCGTCCATGGAGGCCAGGTTCTCCACGGTGAGGGAAGCCTTGACCGGCTCCCTCTCCGTTCCCCTTTCCGGCACCTCCCTCCTGACCCTCACGCTGGGGCGGAAGCCGGCCCTGGCCATCGAGTAGTGGGCCATCACCGCCGCTCCCACCAGGGCAACGGCGGGGTTCCCCATGAGGTATGCCGTGGCTGAAACGACTCCCGCTAGGGACAGCAGGATCTCGGCGCGCTTCATTCCGTCGGCACCTCTACCCTCTCAAGGACGTCCCTCACTATGCCCTTTCCATCTACCCCCTCGACCTCGTATTCTGGCTTCACCACTATCCTGTGGGCTATCACCGGGACGGCGAGCCACTTCACGTCGTCTGGAATCACGTAGTCCCTGCCCTCCAGGTAGGCCTTGACCTTCGAGGCATACAGGAGGTGCTCACCGGCCCTAGGGGAGGCGCCGAGGATAACCCTCTCGTCCAGCCTGGTTTCCTTCACTATCTCGTAGATGTAGTCGATGATAGCATCGCTCACCCTGACCGCGAGGGATTCTTTCCTTGCGCTCGCTATCTCGCTGCCTAGGACGACCTGCTGGGCCTCTGTGAACTGGCCGAGGCTTTTTCTCCTGAGCATTGCCTTCTCGCTCTCCTCCGGGAGGTACGTCATGTCTATCTTCATCATGAAACGGTCCACCTGGGCGGTTGGGAGCTCGTAGACGCCCTCCATCTCGACTGGATTGCGGGTGGCCAGGACTATGAAGGGCTCGGGCAGCTTGAGGGGCAGGCCCTCTATCGTCACCTGTCTCTCTTCCATTGCCTCCAGCAGCGCCGACTGGGTCTTGGGTGAGGCCCTGTTTATCTCGTCCACCAGGACCACGTTGGCGAATATCGGCCCCTTCCTCAGCTTGAACTGCCCGGAGCGCATGTCGTAGAAGGTGTGGCCGATTATATCCGCTGGAAGCAGGTCGGGGGTCATCTGTATCCTGGAGAACTTCAGTCCGAGGGTGTTGGCAAAGTTCTTGCTCAGGGTCGTCTTAGCTATCCCTGGAACTCCCTCCAGGAGTATGTGTCCGTTGGCTATCAGGGCTGTCGTCATCAGCTCGACTATCTCGTCCATTCCCACGAGGGCCTTTCCGACCTCTCCCTTTATCTTCTCCAGTATCATGTCAACCACCCATTCTCCTCAGCATTTCCAGTACCTCTCCCTCGTCCCAGCCCCGCTCCCGGGCGAAGGCCAGGGCGAGCTCCTCAACGCCCATCTTTCTCCCAAAGAAGCGTGAGATGAGCCTGCGGATAAGCCTTCCAAGCGCGCTGAACAGCCCCAGCTCCCTCACGAGAAGGAGCGCCGCTACGGCCAGTATCAGCTTTACTGCCCTGTCCCTGGGCAGGACACGCGTCACCGTGACGGTTCCAACCGTGTAGAGGTTGAAGTCCGGGTGGTGGGCCTCGTCGAAGTAGAAGGTTCCCCCACCGAGGTAGTCCACGAGGTTGCGCAGGAACTGCTCGTTGTCCCCGAACTGCATGTTGGCGAGAACGTCGGGGTCTGAGAGCACGATGACCCTGCCCTTTTCGTAGGATACCTCGGTCATTATCGGGAACATTCTCCTGTGCAGGTTTATCATTGCGACCCTGCTGGCGTAGGCTTCTCCCTTTCTGGTCACTATTATTCCGGAGGGCTCGTTGGTGACGATCCTGCTCACGTTCCTTGCAAGGGGGGGGTTCTCTATCCTGACAGCGACGATGAGCCTGTCGTCGGTCTCATAGAAGAAGTCCCTGAGGGGATACTTGGATATTCCAACCGGCAGCTTGAGTGCGCGGAGGATATCGTTCCCCGTCCCGAAGTCGTCCGCTATCAGGACGGTGTTGCCCCTCTCGAGGAACTCCCTTATCTGTGCCACTTCTGCGTCGGTGAACGTCATGTTGGGTCCGATTATAAGGAGCACGCCGCTCCTCCCGCTGATGTTGGCGATGTCGAAGGACTCGAAGACCGGGACGATTTCCCTGCCCATGGAACCGGCCAGCCTCGCGAACTTGGAAGTCCCGTCCCAGTTCTCATTGAAGATGCTGTACTGGGTCGAGCTTTTGAAGACGGGTATGGTTAGGGGCATCGTGATGAGGGCGAAGAGAAGGAGGAGGAGTGTGAGGTACTTGACTGTCCTGTTCATCTCTCAAGCCCCCTCACGAGCCTCTCGATGTTCTCCCTGAACTCCACCAGCTCCTCCCCGCTCAGGGGCATCTCACCGTAGACCACCTTCTCGTGCAATAGCGTTACCCTCTCCAGCTCCGGGTAGAGTTCCCACCCGCCGAGGGCCCTCAGCGCCTCCCTCGGAGTGAGGTTCTCCCCCACGCCGAGCCTCTCCGCCAGCAGTTTCCTCAGCAGGGTGTACGCTCCACCGACGTCCTCCGGCACCTCGATCCTCTTTCCTGCCGTCACGAACGCTCTCTTAGCGGGGATTTCCTCAGACTCCTCCGGGGAGGGCGCATTTCCTTCCCCGCGCCTCCTCAGCACCGCCGTCCCGGCCGCCAGCAGGATCCCAAGAACCGCTATCGCGGCGTACCTGGGCCACGAGCTCTCAGGCGGAACCACGGTGAGGGTGATGGTGTTCGACTCGGCCTCGCCGTACCTCTCGCTGCCGGGGAATCTCACGTACACCTCGAACTCCCCCGTCTGGTCAGGCTTCAGCGTGAATGTGAAGCTGCCTCCCTGGGACTCTATTCGGGAGTGCTCCACCCCATTCACGTACACCACCAGCGTGGCCGGTATTTCCGGTTCGAGGGTTCCTCTAAAGGTGGCCGTTTTCCCCAGTGTGATTTTTGATGGACCAGTCAGGGTTATGGAAACGGGATACTTTGAGAACACGATCCTTACCCTCTTGGACGTCCCCTCGTGCTCTTCATCTCCGACGAAGCTAATGACGACGCTGAACTCCCTCGCCACGGGTGAGAAGTACTCCCAGGAGAAGCCGCCGTCCGGGCCGGTTTCCAGGGTCTCGTTTCCAATCTTTATCCTCCTGCCCCTCAGGTACTCGCCGTAGTAGTCCACGAGCCTTCCGGAGAGCGTGACGGTGTGGTTGATGAGCGAGCTGTAGACATCATCGACGATGAACCTCGTCGGGATCTTCCTCACCCTTACTTCCACGGTGTTCGAGATGTTCCCCCCCTGAGTCGCGTGTATTCTGTACGTTCCAATCTCGCTGAAGCGGTAGCTCTTTGAGAAGAACCCGTTCGAGGGCGTCACCGGCAGCAACACAGCGGAGTTCCCGCCCTCTATCACTATCGTTACGGTGTCGTTGCCGGGACAGGAGCCGAATATCGTGACGGTCTGGTGGAGTATGGGTTCGTCGGTCGAGACGCCTATCAGGAAACCCCCACCCGGTGGGGCGGATGAGGCGAGCTTTCTTATCTTCTCCAGCTCCTCTCTGACACCCTTCGTGTTGAAGGTGAGGATCTTCGTTCCGTTGCGGAGCTTCAGAAGAGCTATGGCGTCGAGCTCTTTCTCCATATCGTCCACCGTTCCCAGGATTCCGGCGGCGAGCTCAGGGGAAGGGTTCCTGTGGAACTCCAGGGTGAGATGGGTCAGGACGAGGAGATCCTGGGCGAACTCGTGGAATGGCGGTATTACGACCATTACCGTCGAGTTCACTCCTCTCTCCCGGTAATACAGGCTTTCCTGGTTTATGAGATCAAGCTCGTTGAGGGTCAGGTTGGCTAGCTTTAGGCCGTAGCTCTCGTTAAGAAGGGCGTACTTGAGGGAGTACTCAAACCTGATGAGAACCTTCGAGAAGTAGTTATGCAAAAAAACGTCTCGCTGAACCGGTTCGGACACGGCCGTTCCAGCCGCGGGAGGAAGGGAGCCTATGATTAGAATAAGGATTATTAAAGGTGGAACCCTCCTCATCGCCATCACATCCATAAGGCATAAAAACCTTTTAAGTTTATTCATCGAAGGTGTTAAAATGGGACGCCTCGCTGGGAGTGCTCTAGCAATAACGGGGATTGTACTATGGTACTACGGAGGGATCTCTGGAAACACGGCCGTTGTTAATCTTGGCCTCGGCGCCATAGTGCTCGGCCTGGTTCTCGCTGCACTGCCCCTCGGGAGTGAGGTGAAGAAAGAGGCCCTCCTTCTGGCCGTTGAGCCCTCCTGCGCTTTCCTGGAAAACCTCCGGCGCAGTTTGAATCTAATGGGTTCCCCCGTGGTAATTCCCTCCTACGAGAACCTGCCCTCCGGCGGCGTGTTCCTCCCGAGCACTGACGACTTCCGCCTCTCCCTTGGAAGGCTCGATGGTGAGAGCGTTTTCGTGACCGGCCCGGAGGCGGAAAGCGGCCTGCTCGTAAGCCCTCCCCCCGGCTGGGGAATAGTGGAGTACACCATCGAGAACGTGGGTGAGCTTTCTGGGACTGGAATTGGCTATGCCTCCGCCGCTGTCTCCTCCGTCCTGAGCGCCCTGGGACTCGGTTCGGCCGAGGCCTTCGAGAGGGAGGATGGAACGATAGAAGTTTTCGCCAGACCACTGTGTGACGGTCCCGTTTACGCCGACCCTGCTGTTTCGGCGGTTCTCCTGGGAATAGCCATCGGGATGGGTGAACTTCTCAGGATCCGCTCGGTGGAGAGAAAGAACGAGCACGTGAAGGTAACCCTAGAGTGCCTCGGTGGGATAGAAAAATGGCTATGAGGGAAAACGTCGTGCTGTTCCTGGCCCTCTGGATAGTCCTCTCGGCCCTCCTCAGCCCATCAACCGAGATATTCCTCACCGTTGCCCTCATCGGCATTCTGATAACCCTTGAGATAGGCGAGTTCTACCTCCCGAGGGACGTTAAGGACTCGCTGAAGTTCTCCGCTTACCTGCTCCTCCTCGCCTTCGCCTTCATCGTGGCGAGAAAGGTGTACGAGGTAATAAAGTGAGGAACAGAATCGAAATCAAACCGTTCTGAGGAGCTCCCCGACCGTTCTCCTGACAGCCTCGTAGCTGTTGAGCCCCGGGCTCCAGCTGGTTTCCTTTGCCTTCTCTATGCTCAGGCGCATGAACTTGACGTCTCCCTTCCAGCCGCGGCCGCCGTCGACGCCGCCGGTGAACCTGAAGGTCGGATTAAGCCCCATCCCCTCGCTCACTATCTCCGCTATCTCCCTCACGGTTATCCAGTCGTCGTTGCCGAGGTTGTAGAAGTCGACCGTCTTGCCGCTTTTCCTGAAGTGCTCAAAGATGTGGAGCATGCCCTCAACGGTGTCGCTCACGTGGAGGTAGCTCTTCCTCTGAGTTCCATCTCCAAGTATCTCGAGCTCTTCGGGGTTCTTCCGGAGCTTGTTTATGAAGTCGTAGATTACCCCGTGGTTCGAGCGCTCGCCTATGATGTTGGCGAGGCGGAAGATCAGGGCCCTGAACCCGAATGTGTGGGCGTAGCCGCTGATCAGGGCTTCAGCCGCGAGCTTCGCCCCGCCGTAGACGCTTATCGGCTCGAGCGGGGCGTAGTCCTCGGGCGTTGGAATCACGGACGCGTCGCCGTAGACTGTTGAGGACGAGGTGAAAACGAGGTACCTGGCGCTTGAACCCCTCATCGCGTTGAGCAGGTTGTAGGTTATCAGCACGTTGGTCTCGTAAAGGAGTTCAGGGCTCTGGGAGCCTATTCTAACCTCTGGGTTGGCGGCGAGGTGGAAGACTGCCTCCACACCATCAACGGCCTCCTCAACAATCTTCGGGTCCCTCATGTCGCCTTCAATGAATTCAAAGTGCTCGTTGTCGAGCCATCGTTTCAGATTGTCCAGGCTTCCAGCACTCAGGTCGTCCAGAACCCTGACTTCCCAGCCAAGCTCCATCAGCCTGTCCACCAGGTGTGAGCCTATGAAGCCCGCACCTCCCGTTACCAGGGCCTTCATTCGCACCACCAAACCTATTGATGTGGTCAGGCTATTAAACTTTGGGGAAAAGTTTTTTGTATTCATCCACCGAAGTTAACCTCATGGAAGTGTACCACCTCTCGATCCCGGAGCGGGATGTCATTAAGGAACGGATAAGGGCGTACCTTATGTCCAGGGAGGACGTTCTCTTTGCTTACATTCACGGTTCTTTTCTGGAAGGCCGTCCTTTTAGAGACATAGACGTTGCGGTTTTCGTAAGGTCAAAACCGGGCCGTTTCTACGAGATGGAGCTTGAGGACGAGCTGTCCGGGTTAACCGGCTTTCCCCTTGATGTGAGACTGTTGAACGATGCTCCCGTGGAGTTCAGGTTTCACGTTATTGGTGGTGAGCTCCTCTTCAGCAGGGATGAAAGGGCCAGGTGTGACTTTGAAGAGAGAACCATGAGGGAATACCACGATTATTCCCGCTATCTCGAAATGTACCGGAGGGAGGCCCTTGGAATATGATACGGAAAAAGTAACCTCGGGGACATTGAGGAGTTCCTCACGAGGATTGTGGAAATAATCAAATGGGGGGTGTGAAATGAAAGTCCTCATAATGGCCGGCGGCTACGCAACCAGACTCTGGCCCATAACCAAGGACAACCCGAAGGCCCTGCTTCCCGTCGGGAACAGGGTGATACTCGACTACATCCTGGGGAACGTTATGGAGCTGGAGCTCGAGACCTACATCTCAACCAACCGCTTCTTTGAGGCCCACTTCCGCCCCTACGCCGAGAAGCACGGCGTGGGCCTTATAGTGGAGGACACCCTCCACGAGGAGGAGAAGCTCGGCACGATAGGGGCCATGAAGAAGGCCGTGGAGGAGCTCGGCTCCGACGACTACCTCGTCATTGCCGGCGACAACCTCTTCTCCTTCTCCCTGACGGACTTTCTCAGGGCCTACGACGGCAGGACGCTGATAGCGGTCTACGACGTCGGCGACCTTAACCTGGCCAAGCGCTACGGTGTGGTGGTTCTTGAGGGTGACAGGGTAATATCTTTTGAAGAGAAGCCGGCCCAGCCGCGCTCGACTCTCATAAGCACCGGTGTCTACGTCTTTCCAAAAGCCGTTATGGAGCGCATCGATGAGTACCTCTCCAACGGCAACCGCGATTCCCCTGGCTACTTCCTCCAGTGGCTCCTTGAGAGGGGCGAGCCGATAAAGGCCTACCGCTTCTCCGAGTACTGGTACGACATAGGCTCGGCCGACAGCTATCTCGAGGCCCTCAAGACCCTTCTGCGCGAGAGCCACGTCGAGGAGATTCAGATAAGCCCCTACGCCAAGATAATCCCGCCTGTCGTCATAAAGCGCGGTGCTAAAATACTCGGCCGCTCCATGATAGGCCCCTACGCATACATAGGCGAGAACTGCGTCATTGAGAACTCCGACGTCAGCGACTCCATAATCTTCAGGAACACCGTTATCAAAAACTCCACCATATGGCGCTCCATCATCGACGAGAAGTGCGAGATTAGGAACCTCGAGCTCAGGAAGAGCCTTGTCGGCGGGCACGCGAAGATACAGAGGGGTGAGTGAGACCCTACCTGTTTCGGGTGGGGTCTACTTTTCTGGCCTTGTTGTGCATTAAATCGCAACCCTTATTAACAACAGGACCATACCTGAAACAGGTGGGGTCTAATGCTTTTTGACACTCGTCCAAAGGATTCAATGAATGAGGTTTTCGGAAGGAAAGCGGAATACTGGGAGCTGGTTGAGAAGATCGAAAACGGAAGGAACTTCTTCGTCATAACCGGCCCACGAAGGATTGGAAAAACCACCTTTCTCACCGCGGCGCTGAACGACCTTCACGAGAAGTACAAAATACCCCATATAATAATTGATGCAAGGACCATATCAACTGCCAATTCAAAGAACCCTCAGGGACAGATCGTGAGGGAGATTCTCAGCATTAAAAAGCATTCCCGAAAAGGGAAGCTCTCGAAAATAACGGATTCCGTTGAGGGTATCACCATTAAGGGGGTCAAACTAAAGCTCAGGAAGGACGAGGAGTACACTTTGCCGGATATCCTGAGGGAGCTCAACGACTCCAACGAGTTGCTCATAATAGCTTATGATGAGGCACAGTATTTCAGGTACGCGAACGAGGACTTCACAAAAACCCTCGCCTGGGTTTACGACAGGCTGCCCAACATAGTCACGATCGTGACAGGCTCGCAGGTGGGTGTTCTTGAGAACTTTCTTAGATTCGATAACTACAAAGCGCCCCTCTACGGCAGGTACCATGTCAAGATACCCCTAGTGAGATTCACTCCGTCCCAGAGTTTCGAGTTTCTTGAGAGGGGCTTTGAGGAGTATGGACTGTCCCCTAATCCAAAGGAGATTCTCTCGGCCATCAAAGCCCTCGATGGAGTACCCGGCTGGCTAACCCACTACGGTGCGGGCAGGGTTGATGGGAAGACCCACTGGGACGCCGTTCAGGAGGTTCTCATTGAGGCGGAGGGATATATCCAGTCGGAGTTTGAGGAACTGGACAGGGCTTCTCCGAGGTACAGAGCTATTATGGAAATCGTAGCGGGCATCACTTCCCGGAAGGATTCTGCTTCCTGGACCAAAATAAAGAACGCCCTTGAACTCCGGGAGGGCAGGGGGATCGATGACAAGAACCTTAACCTGCTCCTCAAAAAGCTCGTTAACTACGGCTTTCTGGAGCATGCGGGAAAGGAATACATCATCCCGGACCCGGTGATCAGGAGGCTCTTCCAGACGTGATGTTTTCGGAGGACGTTAGAAGAAGTGAGGAGTGCCCCGTCGGAAAGGCTGGAGTTAGGTTCCACTCTCTACAGACCTTCGCTATTAAATGCAATCCACGACCCTCACGAATCATGGACGCGTTATCAGTTCGGGTCCGCAGCCGGGTGAAGCTTTCGCTTCAGTCTCCCCCGCGAGACACTCCTCAAATACATGTAGTGTCTTTAACTATATAAACCTTTGCTTTTATTTATGGCAAAATTTTTTTGAAACGGTTCGAAATAATTTCTCCCGGGGGTTCTCGCCCACCTCGACGAGGACGTGCGAAACGTGGCGGCTGCGCAACGCTTTTATTACTCTACGATGGTAGTGAACTGTGGGATAATCCGGGTAAGAGGGGACTTTAATGGGACGGAGGATGTCTGAAATAGAATCCTTTCTGCACATCATCGTCGAGCCCAAGTTCGCAGCCCCTATCGTAACCGCTATCGCCCTCGCCTTCAGGCTCATCCCCCTGCGCTTTGAGTACCTCCTCGGCTACGATCCATACTTCCACCTCGCCTACATAAGGTACGCTCTGGAGAAGGGTGAGTGGGTGAACTTCATTACCTGTGCTGGAGGGCCGTACGGGTACCAGATCTCCAGGTTTCACCCCCTCGGCCTGTGGATGACGCCCGCTTACTTCTATAAACTCCTCTCTCCCTTCGGAGTTTCGCTCTACAACGCCTTCAGGATAACGCCGGTTGTATTCGGCGTCCTGACCGTGCTGTTCACATACCTCGCCGTGCTGAGGCTATACGGTAAGAGGGAGGCCTTTCTCTCGGCGTTTTTCCTGGCGGTGAGCTTCGGCCACGTCTTCCGCTCGATGGCCGGCTACTACCGCGGCGACAACTACATGCTCTTCCTCTACAGCGCGGCTCTCCTTGGAACCGCCGTTCCCCTCTCCCTCAGGGAGCCCCGGTGGAGGAACGTCCGGCTGGCCCTCTACCTCCTGCCCGGGATCTTCGCCGGCCTTTCCGCGGCCTTCTGGCAGGCATACTACCCCATATTTGCACTCGTTGCCGCTAACGCCCTGTTTCTCGCGATTGGCGGTTTCCTCCTCGGGAGGGAGAAATATCTACGGGATTCGCTTGCCCTCCTGCTCTCTCTGGCCATCGGTGCCCTCTTGGCCAACTCACTCGGCTCACACCTCGGCTACGGCATGGTGGGCTCAACCCACTGGCTCGGTATCAAGCTGGCCGAGGAGCTTGGGGTCCGCTTCGGGTTCATCGGGGACCTGTTCCTCCTCTTGTACCTCAAATACGCCATTCCCCTTGCCTTGGCCTCTGTCATCGCCCTGGCGATCCTCTCCAGATTCGTCCGTGATAGAAAACAGAGGGCTCTGGTAGTTCTCATCGGGACGACCGCGGCGCTCTGGCTGGCTGTTCGGTACTACGGTGTCATAAACGGGGCCCTCCTCCGCATCTTCCCCGAGAGCCCGATAGCCGAGACCCAGAGGACTGCCTTCGATGACTTGTGGGAGGCCTATGGCATCTCGGGGCTTCTCGTGCCGCTCTTCATCATCCGCTTCCTCAGGCGCCCCAGACCCGCCGATTTCCTCCTTCTGGGAACCGCACTCGTCATGCTGTCGATGGCCGTCGTCTGGACCCGGTTCCTCTTCATATCCTCCCTCGCAGTAGCCACCATGGCCGGCATCGGGCTGGTGGCCCTTCACGATACGGCTGGTGCTCTGGCAGGGGGGATCCCTGATAACAAACGGGGATGGCTCTCCGCTGCCCTCTCCCTGCTCCTCATCGGCGTCCCCTTAGTTCCGGCCTACCAGGGGCTGAACACAACGCTGAGTGTTCATCCTTTCATGACCTCCGGTTGGGAGTCAGCGCTGACTTACCTTGGTGAGATCTCCAGTCCCAACGACGTCGTCCTAACATGGTGGGACCAGGGCCACTGGGTGACCTACTACTCCATGAGATCTCCTGTTGCACAGGGTAGCCCCAGTGGGTGGGTGGCCAAGTATTATCTGGGACTGGTGAATGAGAATGGTCTGATGAAGCTCGGCGTTGATTACGTCATCGTCTCCTACGACACCCTGATGAAGTTCGGGGCGGTTATGGAGACGGCAGGGGTCTCCCCGGGCGAGTACGGCCTAGTGGTGCTTCACAGGGTGCCCTCCCGTGGATCGATCCTCATTTTCTCCGGCGGCCCCTACTCTGTGATGGCCGTTCCGGGGGAGGATAGGTGGGACGTCAAGGTGGACATCGGTGGACGCTTCGTGATTCCCTCGCGGGTCTTTGTTGAGGTCGGGGGAGACTGGACGAGGTGGCCCTCTCGGGCCGCCCCACCGCCGACGTCTATGTTTACATTAACCTGAACTACGGCTACGCAGTCCTTATGAACTGGAAAGCTTTCAATACAACCCTCGCAAGGCTGATGTTTACCGATGACTATCCCGGAAACTACACCCCCGTGTACTCGGACGGCGGCTACGTGAAGATATTCCGCTTTGAGCACCCGAACGTCGCCGTTGCCTCGGAGAACGGCTCCATCGTTCTCAGGTTCACCAACGCCACCGGGACAGGCCTCGGGCTCTACGGCTACCTCGACAACGGCACGCTCGTCTTCAAGAAGTGGTACGGCGTCGGTGGGATGGATTCCTTTGTTCTCCCCGCCGACATCAACGGAAGCGTCGTCGTGAGGTACGTCTACGTCCGGAAGAAGACCGTTCTTGACAGGGGGTTTTCAGGATTGATGATGTGCCGTCTGGATAAAGTTCTGTAATCTCCCGAGCTCCTTTCTGCATTTCTCCAGTTCATCTTGAAGGCTCTTGATGAGGGCATCCTTTTGTTCCACCTCCCTTTCCAGGGAGTTTATCGTGTTGATCATCTCGACCTCCCTCACGCGATGCTTCATGACTTCCTCGTGGAGTCTCTTGCGTTCGGTGAAGCGACGGTACCCCCGTCCCTCAAACTTCCTCTCGATTATGTCATCCGTGTTGGCAAGTAGGGATTTTGCTGCTTCCATCTTTCCTTCCTCAAAGTACTTAACCGCCAGCCACCTCCACGCCGCGATTCTCATGTCCTTTAACTCCTCGTTGAACTCCCGGAATTCGTCCATGACCTGCTTTGAAAATGGGGCTTCCTTCTTCATGAACTCCCTGAGGAGAAACCCGATGTATTTCCACCCCTGGTTGTTTATCTGATACAAGTATTTGTAACCGCAGTTGTACTCCTTCCCCTTCTTGTTGCGGCACTTTCTTTCGATCTTCCTCCTCCTGAGGAAGCCCATGATGTAGAGCCTTCTCAGGTCGTTTGAGACCAGCTTGGGCTGGAGACGTTCGATCCATTTGGGGTTATTGGTGAGGTTGAACATGATCTCCGTGAGTTCTTCGGACATGGTTTTTGAATCGAACTCATCATTCCCGTACAGCCAGGCGGCCATCAGCAGCAGCCACTTGTAATCTACCATGGGTCTTTGCATGGTCATCACTCAATTAAGTGATGACTATTCAAATTTTTAATATGTTTCGAGGAGACCGCTCGACCAGCGAGATCCAGCGTCAAGTTTTCACGCTGATTCATTCGGGTTGGAATTTCGAAGCAAAAATTGGGGTCTTGTTCGCTAACGTTCTGATTTTGAGCTCTCTGAAGCTATATGAATTTTTTGTCAGGTTAATATCTCATTAGAAACTACTATGAACCCACGCTCGATGATGTCATTAATGTGGAGATGATCATGAAGTCCCTTACCCTTTCGGACGACCGGCGTTCACAGGACTTGGAATTATCGTCGGTCCAGGTGGAAAAGTTTCAAAACCACCAGCTTTTAGGGAATTAGACAGTCTTGTTCAAGAAAGTACCATGAATTGAAAAAGGTGACCCCCTGAGCGGGCAAGCCAGGCTCTGTAGAAGATTGCAAGGGGGACGGGAATAGTCTTTGCCGGGACTGTAATTAATTTTTGTTGAGTCCTGAAAAAATCTCCGAACATCAATGTTTAAATATGTGATGACTCCCAATGTAACATGGGGTGACCCCACAATGTTGTTCAGTCGCATAAAGAAGTCGAGGAATGAGATGTTTGACCGTGAATATGAGTTTGACAAAATCGTCTCGGCCATAAAAGATGGGGTGCCGCTTATAGTGGTCACGGGCATCCGTCGCGTGGGTAAAACAACGCTTGTAAAAGTCCTGCTTAATGAGATAGACACGCCCGGAGTGTATATAGATGCGAGAAAGCTCTGGAGCATCCATGCAAATATCTCCCCCAATGTTATAAAAAAGGAGATACTAAAATCCCTTAGTAGAGTTTAAGGACAAACACACAGACCTTATAGATGTTCTTGATGATATTGAGAACAGTGGGGAGAGGATGGTACTAGTTTTTGATGAAGCTCAGTACCTCCGCTACTCCAACTATGATTACACCGCCCTGTTCGCATCCTTGAATGACAGCTATGAAAATATCACCCTGATCCTCACGGGTTCGGAAATAGGGGTTCTCGAAGAGTTCCTGGGCTTCAACGACAGGTACTCCCCGCTCTACAAAAGGGAGCACGAGATAGTGCACTTAGACCGCTTCAGCAGGGGTGAGAGTATGCAGTACCTGATGAGAGGATTCCATGAGACGGGCATGGATGTGCCGGATGAAGAGATAAGGGATGCCGTTGAAGTACTGGATGGGATTGTCGGATGGCTCAGGGAGTACGGTTGGCTGCGCTACCGCGGGAGGAGTCACGGCGCTGCCATAGACGAGGTGTTCCAGCGGGCAAAAAGCGATATAATAGACGAGCTTTCAAGGTATTCACGAAGGTACCTCACCATAATGATGGCTGTTTCGGAGGGCTATAACGCGTGGTCATCCCTAAAAGCGTACCTTGAAAATGCTGAGGGAAAGAGGGTAAATGACGGGTCATTGAATACTGCCCTTCGAAACCTCATTAAGTACGGTTACCTCGAGAAACATGGGGATGAGTACCGCATCACCGACCCGGTAATTGAGAGGGCACTCAGGCATGCGCGCTGAAATCTGAAATGGCATGATATATGTTAAATGGCTTATAAAGGTGGTATCATACGCTGACAAAGGTGAAACCCATGAGTGAAGCAAGCCAGGCCCTACACAAAATCGCAAGGGGCACCGGGATCATCTTTGCAGGGACGGTTATCTCGATGTTCTTCGGGTTCTTGAGCAGGGCGATGATAGCGAGGGAGTTCTCGAAGGCCGAGTACGGTATCTTCAATTTAGCCCTAACCGTTTTGAGCATAGGGCTCGTTATAGCCACGCTCGGCTTTCAAAATGCTCTACCCCGGGAGGTCGCGTTCTACAGGGAGAAGGAGCCCGGGAAGGTTGATAGGTTGATTTCAACGGCCATCGCCATAACAGCGGTGAGTGCGGTGATAACGGCCCTCTTGATATTCTTCCTGGCCGGGGACATATCTTTGATCTTCCGCGAGGAGCGCCTGGTCAGCGCGCTCAGGGTCATAGTCTTAGCCCTCCCCTTCTCGGCCCTGACCGCGGTCATCATCTCGGCCTCAAGGGGCTTCGGCAGGGTGAGGGAGCAGGTGTATTTCCAGAACATTCTCTATCCCATAACCTGGCTTGTTTTGGTTGCATCAATCGTCATTATTGGACTGCCGTTCAACTCCATGTTTTACGCGTATTCCCTGGCCCAGCTCCTGACGTTTTCTGCTCTTCTCTTCGAAACATACAGGATCGGTCTCCTCAGGGTTAGGGCCCGCGTTGATATTGAGCTCGGGAAGCATCTGGTGGCCTTTTCCATTCCCCTGATGCTTGTTGGGATACTGAACTTCATGATGACGTGGACAGACACGCTGATGCTGGGCTATTATCTGGGCTCGGAGGTAGTTGGAGTTTACAACGCCGCCTCCCCACTGGCGAGGTTGATACCTGTATTCCTCGGTTCTGCAGGGATGCTCTACGCACCTATAGTCACCCCCCTGTACGCCCAGGGAAGATAAAGGAGATGGGCAGGGTTTACCAGATACTGACTAAGTGGATTTTTATGCTGACCCTTCCCCTCTTCAGCCTGATGTTTCTGTTTCCAGATGCAACGATAAGGTTCTTCTTTGGGGCCAAGTACGTTTCGGCAGCTCCGGCGCTTCAGATTTTAGCGTTGGGTTTCATGTTCCACACTTTCCTTGGGTTAAACGGGCTGTCCCTCCTCGTTATCGGGAAGCCGAAGCTCAACATGATAGGGGACACCTTTGCGGTTATTTCAAATGTTTTGCTAAACTTCCTGCTGATACCGCCCTACGGGATTGTAGGTGCGGCGGTGGCGACAGCTGTTTCTTACTTCGTGGCGAATGTTTTTAGATCGTTCTGGCTCTATAACGAAACCAGAATTCATCCCTTCAGCTGGAACTACGTTAAGCCCTTAGCTATTAGCTTCGTGTTGGTTGGAGTTATCAAGGGGCTCAACTTGAGGGTGGCGAGCATATGGTACGCGGTTCCTATTTTAGTGGTGTTCCTTGGCGTCTACGCCCTCCTCGTGCTTCTGAGCAGGAGCATTGATAAGGAGGACGTTGAGCTACTGCTGGCGGTGGAGAAAAGAATGGGAGTTGATTTAGAAATAATAAAAAGGGTTTTGAGGAAGTTTGTTTAGAGTTTTCTTTTTAGTTTTAGGTTTTTGATAGCTTTTTTGAGCTTTTTATCCTCTTGTTTTTTCTCGTAGTAGCTTGGATCAACATGTTTTGGTTTTCTCCTAGCAAACTCTGAGTCTTCTTCAAAGATTTCCATTAAAACTCTTCCGTCCATATCATTCGGGATTGGTAAACCAAAGATGTGAAGGATCGTTGGTGCGATATCATAGACTGTGGGTGGTGTATTAAATGTTATTTCTTCTCTAATTTCTCTTCCATAGGTGGTAAAGATCCCATGGAGCTCATGGTCACTCTTATAAGTTGTTTCTGTCAATTTTCCTTTGAGCTCTGCTGAGAATTCAATTCCCCTAGTTGGTACTACAAACAGGTCTGGGAGTAAATGTACATATGGGCCGGTGTATATCTCTTCTGGGGACAGCACTTTAGAGACTTCTGGGAACGATTCAAGTGCCTTCTTTACTTGTTCTTTAGCTATTTTGTCAATTACATAAACGCCCCATGAGGCATGGGATGTCATAAATGCCTTTCTCTTTTGAGGGTCAGTAGCATATGACATCTGGTTTGTTCCCCGTGTAGCAAGTATTTTTGCAATCTTTGCGGGTATTATTCTTCTACCAAGTCTTACGAGGGATGCCTTGGTTCTGTTATATTTCAGGAAGCCCGAACGGGCTAGTGCTTCATTCACATAGAAAATCTTGTGCTTGATTTCGAATCCATGGTCACTTACAATAAATGTTATGTCCGCTATGTTCATAGCCTTATCAATGAACTCTTTTATCTTTTTAAATACTGGATCTACAAGATGAATGTCTTTGCCCTCTAGAATCTGGGGAAAAATATGGGAGAACCAATCTGTTTCGCTAAATACTATAAAGTATAGATTCCAGTCCCAATTTTCTAGTAGGTCATAGTACATATTAAGCCTAGTAGTCGTGTACTCTTCTACACGTTTTGCATAGTCTTGGGGATTGTTAGTGTGTTTTTCCCAGGAGTGTGGAGGATCAATTAGGTATTCACTGTATTTTTCGTTGAACTTTTTTGGATAGACCTCCTGATATGGAGCCGCCCAATCTGATACGATTACGGTGTTTTCTTTGAATTTGATGCCTTCAAAAGGGTACGTCATTGGCAGATTAATGAGAACACTTTTTAGACCATGCATGCTGAGTAACTCTGATATTCTGTGATATTTAACGTCAAGGGAGGTTGTGAGCTTTAATGTAAACTCTTCAGGATCAATTCTTTGGAAATCAATAATACCATGCTTTGCGGGGGTTACTCCTGTTAGGATAGATGTCCATGCTGGGGGGGTGTAGGGGGGAATTGTTGACGTAAAGTTATGAATATCCTTTGTATTGAGTCCTACCAAGTTTGCAGTAGTTTTATTTGCCCCATCTAGCCCAATAACAACTACTTTGGGTTTCATATTATCACCCCTCAGCATTTTGTTGTTCATTAACCAAAAACACCACAACTTCTCTGTTTTTATATACAACGAAAACATTGTTCTGAGACAGCAATAACTCAATGTCTCCTATGGTGTATTGATGTGCAGCATTCCTGACGTTTTCCGGGAGTACCTTGAATGGGTACTCCATGTCAAATTTTGTGAGATAGATATACTGGGGTTCTTTTAAAAGTTGGGTGCAGTTTGAGGGGCATCCAAAGTGCGAGGGAAGGCGATTGGGGTTTACCTTTGCTCGAATTCTGTTTTCATAACTTGTGCCTTCAATGTAATCAACAAGTCTGTAAATGAAAAGTGGTGTATTGCTTATGATTTGTATGCTTGGAGCCTTGTGGTCCAAGAGAAATCCAGCCGAGTTCAGTTCCATTGTAGTTGTTTGGAGGTTAGCGCTAAACATTAGAGGGGATTGATAGACACTAAATACTGAGAGCACGATCATCACAAATGCCGTTATAAGCACTAGGTTTTTGGTTTTCGTATTCTGTGTCCCGTGTAGGTAATACAATCCAATGCCGTTTATCATTATTGATGACACGATCATAAATCTGAATAATCTTATTGGCTTCAATTCCACAAAGTACCCAAAAAACATTATCATTCCCCAGACCATGCTAAATACCAGTAGTATAAGTACAAATGTTGACACAAATCTATTTGTATCTTCGCCGCTAGGTTTTTCACCCATTGTGTGTGTTTTTTTAATGATTATAGTGGCTGATATAATGCTCATAAGAATGGATATACCCGGGGATCCATACCTCAATATTAATGACCTTAAAAGCTGGGGTAAAGTCAGACCTGCGCTGATTGCACTCTTTGCCAGTGAGCCATAAAGCTCCGCCCTGCTAGGGACATAATATTCCCCTGTCAAGATCTGGAATATTGATCTGATATAGTACTGTATATTGTAGAATTTTAGATACCAAATTGAGAATAGGACGGCAGGGAGTGCGGATAGTGTTAGGTTGGCACGGTGTTTCTTTACATCCAATGTCCTTGCAAATATGTAAATGATAATAAACCACACACTGAGGAAAATGAGGATAATTGGATGCAAAAACGTCAAAAAAATCATAATAATCCCGAGAGTTATCAGGTATTCTTTTCGAGGTGTTGTGAGATATCGAACATGAAAATACAAGACAAAAAACAGATACCACGCTGAAATGATGCTTGGATGCGTGTTTAGATGGAACACACCGAACATAAGGGGTGTCCCAAATATGATACCTGCGGGTTTGAGGTCTCTAATTGTCATATCTGGCAGACGTCCAGCCACAAGACTGACCCCTCCAAGGTACACAAATAGTGTAAAACTTATAAACATTATATATCCTGTGTTAATTAGGGAGCTGTTGATTATTTCCTTCAGGATTACACCATACACGTGAATAGCGGGGTATATATCCCATGCGGGTACGGAAAACTTACTCAGCTCGATATCTTTTATGTACCCCAAATGGGTCAGGAAATCATCAGCCCTGCCCCATAGTTCGTATCTCCAGTAAGGTATGCCCAGGAAAATTGTATATGTTATGAACAGTGCCACCAGTCCCAAAAATGTAATAGTTTTTGGTACACTATCCGAATATATTAAGAGAAATGCTGTTATGGCCCCGAGTTCACCTACAAGCAACAACCAAAATACTGGGGGATATGCAGCATAAACTGAAAACTCGTATCCTATAGGTGCAGGTGTGTGTATAATTATCCATTCAATTAAACATAAGAATGTGTAACTGATAATCAGCAGAACCGCTGAGTTTCTCCTTGCTGCCAAGATATTTTATCCCTCCTCATACACTTTTAGATATAATCCAATCAGTTTTTTTGCTATAATCTCTGCCTTCCATCTCTTTATGGCTTTCTTTTTCCCATTCGTTCCCATTCTCTTTTGAAGTTTTCTATCTTCCAGGATTCTGATAATCTTTTCAGCGACTTCTTGGGGATTGTTGGGATTTACCAAAAACCCGTCTATACCATGGTCTATCATATACGGGACGCCTCCGGCTGGTGATGACACCACTGGTGTTCCGGTTGCAAGAGCCTCTGAAATCACCATCGGGGCTGTTTCTTGGCGCGATAATAAAACAGCTAATGTACTTTTTGAATACAGCTCCAGCAGCTCCTTGTATGGTATTTTTCCAAGGAACCTAACGTTATTTGATAGTTTGTATTTTTGGGTTTTAGCCTTGAGGGCTAAAAAATATCCTTTGTCAGTTATACCTCCAGTAAATACTAGGGTTACAGGTTCACGATATTCTTTCATCAGGTATTTCATGGTCTCTATCATCGCTAACTGATTTTTTCGCGGGCTTATAACTGCGGGATACCAAATTATATCTATGTCCTTAGTGGTGTCCGTTTCCTTCTTAACGCTAAAGAATACATCAGATATGGGATTTTCGATTATAACTACCTTATCTGTATTAAGCCTCGCCTCTTTGAGTTCATCTAACACATAGGGTGAAATTGCGACGAAGTTTGTTAGCCCCCGGAAGATATGTTTAAAACTTAAAGTGTTTCCTGAGTAATACACCAGTTTTTTTAACGTCGTTCTATCCGCCAGTTTCTCTTTCCAATATATGCCGTGTAGAGTTAATGCTGTTGGTTTACTGGCTTTAATCCCTGCATATGCGTTATAAATATCGTGTGAGTGCACTATATCCGATTTCCGGATAACTTTTTTGTTATTTCTGTAGGCGTGAGAAAATCCAGTAAACGTTGCAGATGGTGGTAATGAATAGGGTATGACTTTAATATTTGGGTAATCTGCTAAATTTTCAATTTTGGAACTCTTGGCTGTCGATATAATTATTAATGTTATACCTTCTTTTTCAAGGAGAGAGTGAATTTTCTTGAATCCTTGAACGGTATTATATGCCACGGTTTCAACTCCTCCATGGGGATTTAGTGTGTATGGAACTGCTAGTATTACTTTCATCCAATGCCTCCCATACTACTTAATCATGTGGTATCTTATTTATGAGATGATTTTTAGATACTCCTTTACTAGATTATGCCAGTTAAATTTTCTTTCAATTTTCTTTCTGGCTTGTATAGCAAGCTTAGATCTGAGTCTTGGATTAAGGATTAGTTTAATGAGTTCATCTACGTATTTATCCCTGTTCTCCACGACAATCCCATCAACTCCTGTTGCTATGATTTCTTTAGTAGCTCCAACATTATTGGTTATGACGGGCACCATTGATGCCATGGCCTCCAGAAAAACTAATGGAAAGTTGTCATTATACGAGTAGTAACTAAAGATATCTGCTTTCTGAAGTAGGAATTTAGGTGTGTCCACAAAACCCAAAAAAGTAATATTTAAGTTTTCTGGTATTGGGGAACTGAAGATTGAACTTTTAATTTGCTGAAGGTATTTGCCGGAACCAGCAATATACCAATTTATATTATTGGTACTTACGTTATGTGCAACTTCTCTCATGATTTTATATAACGTGAGCACTCCTTCTGCTTTTCCAAGAAAATGGAAATTAGTTATTGTTAAAACCTTAATTATATCACTATTCCCCTGGGAATTACTATCCTTTATTTGAAATTCTTCCGGGAATATTCCATTAGGTATGACTATTGCATCATCAAGACCAAGGACTTCTTTTAGAAAATAACTTGGAACGGTGATTGTATCTGAGTTAGTTATAGTTAATGGGTATAGTATTTTCCAAGGATTTTCTTCAGTTTTGTAAATGCCATGTAGTGTAAATATGAAATTTACGTTCTTGGGTCTGTAGGGGAGAGGAATTGCAGAACTATGTATTATCGTGTCTTCCATTTTTGTAGCTGTGAGAACCTTTAGTGGATTTTTTATAATACTTGTGTTTATATCTTCTAACTCCAAAGCCTTGGCATATTGTTTAGCCCAATTATAAGCTCCACCAATTCTTATTGGTGAGAGTATTATGACTTGCACCATTTATCACTCACCACAGTAGATTTATAAATCCTTTACCCATTCCAAATTCTCTAAAAACCAGTCACAAAATCTTTTGAGACCATCTTCTATTGAAATCCTCGGTTCCCAATTAAGTAATCTTTTTGCTTTGGATATGTCTGCATACGTTATTTCAACATCTGCTTTTGGTTTTGGAACGTATATTTTTTTAGCTTCTCTTCCTAAGTATTCTTCTAAAAGACTAACGAAGTAGTTCAATTCTACTGGCCTGTTATTTCCTAAGTTTACGATCTCAAACCCGAAATCTGCGTTAATCGCTTTTATTAGCCCATTTACTATATCAGAAACGTATGTGAAATCTCTTTTTAACTTCCCCCCACCATATATTTCAATTGGTTTTCCTTCCATTATCTTTTTTGCAAATTTGAAGTATGCCATATCCGGCCTACCAAATTCTCCGTATACTGTGAAAAACCTAACCCCGAGCATTTTTATACCGTACAGATAGTGGTATGTCCAAGCCATTAATTCATTAGCCCTTTTAGTTACTGCGTATAACGATACGGGTTTTTCTACTCTGTCCTCTTCGGAGAAGGGTATTTTTTTATTTGCTCCATATACAGAAGATGAAGAGGCAAATATCACTTTATCAATATTCCTTCTTCTCGCAAGCTCAAAGATGTTTAATGTTCCAAGATCATTGGATTGAATATATGCCCATGGATTCTCCAGAGAGTATCTAACCCCAGCCTGTGCACCCAAGTGGATTATTAAGTCAATATCTTCGTCAACACTTCCTATCAACTTATCCCAATCTGAAAGATCCAATCGAAGGAAGCGATAGTTTTCATAGTTCATTAAAATTTCGTTTCTTTTTTCTTTTAGCACTGGGCTGTAATAATTGCTCATGTTATCTATCCCTATCACACTTACATCATAGTCTTCTAAGAGTCGTTTGGACAGATGAAACCCTATGAACCCTGCACTTCCAGTGACAAGTATCTGCCCATACTTCACTTTAACCACCTAACAAAATTTATGATCCAGTTTTTGAACTCGTTACCAATCTCTTCATCTTTCACCGCCAACTCAACATTAGCCTTTAACCATTCAAATTTATTACCTATGTCGTATCTCTTACCAGTATACATCATTGCATATATTGGGTGATTCTTACTCATCTCTCTAAGAGCGTCTGTTAACTGGTACTCGCCCCCATAGCCGGGTTTCAGAGTTCTCAAGTAATCAAATATTTCCGGGGTTAGAATATACCTTCCAAGGGTAGCTATGTCTGATGGAGCTTCTTTAGTCTTAGGTTTTTCAATCATATCCTCTATCATATAAATGCCTTTCTCAATCTCATATCCTTTGATAATCCCATGAAAGGGAATTCTATCCTTTGGAACTCTTTCAACTGCTATTACTGAACTTCTATACTTCTCAAAGACATCCATTAACATCTTTGTGCACGGGGGAATTGTTATATTGTCTCCCAAAAGCAAAGCAAATGGTTCATCATCGACGAAAGCTTTAGCGTATTTAATAGCATCACCCAGACCTTTCTGTTCTCTCTGCCGAACAAAGAATATGTTGATATCACCAAGAATTGTATCCAACTCTTCAGTGTATTTTTCCTTCTTAGGCAAGTCGCTTCTATCGAAGTGATCTTCTATAGCTCTCTTATGCTTTCCTGTTATAATCAGGATTTCTCTTATACCAGAATAATAAGCTTCTTCAACCACATACTGAATTACTGGCTTATGGACTACTGGCACCATTTCTTTCGGCTGGGCCTTGGTAATAGGCAACATTCTCGTTCCATAGCCAGCCGCTGGAATAACCGCCTTCCTAATCCTCACCAGCACACCCCCTCGTAAATTCTGGCGGTTTTTTCAGCAGCTTTCACTCGTCTCCCATCAACTACTATCTTCCCAGAGTAATCCAACTCTTCAAACTCCTTCCACTCTGTAACTATTAAGATCACGTCAGTAGCTTCAAGAACTTCACGGGGAGAGTTAGCGTAAGTTATTTTCTCACCAACGTCGGGGTAGAACCCCTTGAAGTTTTCCATGGCCTGGGGATCGTAGGTTATAACCCTGGCTCCATCCTCAAGAAGCTTTTTTATGACGGGGTAAGCCCGCGTCTCCCTCACGTCGTCAGTGTCTGGTTTGAATGCTAAACCAAGAACTCCCACGGTCTTTCCTTTAAGCTCTGGAACGTGCTTTTTCAGGAGTTCAATCAATTTTAACGGCTGCTTCTCATTCACTTCCACCACAGCCTTCAGGATTAAGGGCTCTTCACCAAGCTCTTCCGTCTTTCTTATCAATGCCCGCGTGTCTTTGGGGAAGCAGGAACCACCCCAGCCGATTCCAGTTTTGAAGAAGTGGGGACTAATCCTGTGGTCTAATCCAACGCCTTCAAAGACTTTCCACGAGTCAATGCCGAGCTTTTTGCAGATGTTTCCAATCTCGTTGGCAAAGCTTATTTTAGTCGCTAAGAACGCGTTTGACGCGTACTTAATCATTTCAGCGGTTTTAATGTCCGTGAAGACTTTTGGTGCGTTTATTGGCTCGTAGAGCTTTTCTAAAACTTCTTTCGTTCTCTCGTCCTGAACTCCAATAACTACCCTATCTGGATTGAGGAAGTCGTTTAAAGCCACGCCCTCCCTCAGGAATTCGGGGTTCATCGCGAGGCCAAAATCCCCGAATGCTTTCTTACCCGAGTGCTCTTCAATGAGGGGTTTGACGACTCCTTCCGTCGTGCCCGGCAGGACTGTACTCTTCACGACGATAACGTGGTACGGGTCCTTCTCCTTGAGTGCTTCCCCGATTGCCTTCGCCGCTGACTCGACGTACTTCAAGTCTATCGAACCGTCCTCTCTTGATGGAGTCCCAACGGCTATGAATGTAACGTCGGAGTTGAGGATTGCCTCACGGTAGTCTTTTGTTGCGTAATACTTTCCCCTAAACTCTTTCATGAGTTCTTCGAGGCCTTCCTCGTAGATTGGGGGTTCCGCGTTGTTTATCATCGTGATTTTTCTTTCATCAACGTCCACGAATATGACTTCGTTTCCCAGCTTGATGAAACCCATTCCCGTGACGAGGCCAACGTAACCCGAACCAATAATGGAAATTCTCATCGTAACTCCCTCCTAAGAGCTTCATAAAGCTTTATGTTTTTAGTGACGAATATATCCCACGAATAATGTTTTTCAATTTTCCGTCTTCCTATTAGCCCCATTTTTCTCTGGACTTTTGGGTTTTCTAGGAGATACTCAATTTTTTGCAAAAAGTTGTCAATTGAATTTTTCTCTACCATCAAACCTGCTTTTTTGATAACCTCTTCCAAGTGTGGAATTTTTGATATTACTGAGGGAGTCTCACATGAAAATGCCTCCAAAACAGTCCGAGGAAGTCCTTCGGTAGTGGAGGTCAATAAGAAGATAAATGCACTAGAATAGTATTTAGGAAGTTCTTCATTTGGAATAAATGAGAGATATATTATATCCTCCTTGAATGGGGACTTCTCAACTAAATTCAAGGTAGTCCCGTTTAGAGGGCCGTCTCCCACTAGAATAAGCTTAAGATCTAAATTTGTGTATTTCTCTCTCAACTTATTGAATATTGCTATAGCGAGTTCGGGTCTTTTTCCGGGCACTAACCGTCCTACCCACATAATATTTTTTCTTTTAAATTCACCAGTGTTTTTGAACAACTTTGTGTCAATACCATTAAAAATCACCTTTATCTTGTCTGGAGGGATTCCCCATTCAGTCAGTTCCCGTTTTTCTTCTGAGGTATACACAATCACAGAATCTGCTACAGAAAATATGTACTTTCCAAAGACTCTGTTGTATATTGTATTGATCGATTTAGGCGCTGTCTGAGAAACTAATCCATGGTTAGTGACTACTAGTGGGGTTTTATGAACTTGCTTCAATATGGCAGCCAGCAAAGTTGTTATAAACAGGTGAGAATGTGCATGAACCACATCAAAATTATCCCACTCTTTGGTTAGCTTGAATGCATACAATATTGAGATTGGATTCCCCCAAATCCTTATTATCTCTCTAAATTTTTGCAAAGAATAATATGTTCGATCTTCATTTCCTGGCTCTTTGGAGATTACGTAGACTTCTACATGATGACCCTTTCTTCCTTGTTCTAGGGACAAACTATGGATGTGCAACCCGTACCCCCCTACTACGTATGGGTATATATCGGGGGCAACCCTAAGTATCCTCACTAATTTCATCCCTCCTTTTCTCACTCCCTCACCATCTTTGCCAGCACGTTCAGTGTCAGCCCGGCGACGAACAGCTGAATTCCGATTATCGTGAATATTCCAGCTCCGACGGCCTGGGTCATGTAAACCCTTCCTTCCTCGGAATAGGGGTGAAGCGCCCAGACCAACAGCCCGCCGGCGATTATGAAAGCTACCAAAGCCAGCGTTGTAAACAGGAACAATGGTCTCCTGTACCCTATCAGGCCTATTAACCCCCCCCAGCAGTTCGAATCCATGGCTTATCGGGTTCTTCTTATGCTTGTTGGGCACGTCGTACCTGACGGTTATCGGCACCTCCCTGATCCTCACGCCCCTCTCAGCCAGATACACCAGCATGTCGCTCTCCACGTTATAGCCGTTGCTGTTTATCTTCATTATCTCCTTCAGGGCTTTTCTGTTCATCGCCCTAAAGCCAGACTGGGAATCGGTAATTTTTAGGGTCCCATTCAGACTCACGTTGGCTGTGGTGTTCAGAACCCATAGGCCGAATCTTCTGTACAGGGGTATCTTCTTTTTTGTCCCGTCCAGGAACCTTGACCCTATCACAAGGTCGGCTTCATCTTTAAGGATGGGCTCCACGAGCTTGGGTATCTCCTCTGGATTATGCTGTCCATCGGCGTCTATACACACTATAATCTCGTACTCCTTCTCGGCGGCGTACTTGAAGGCCGTCTTGAGGGCCTGGGCCTTACCCATGTTCCGGGGGTGCTTTATGACGTGGGCGCCGGAGGAAATGGCTATGTGAAAAGTTTCATCTTTGCTCCCGTCGTCTACAACGAGAACATCGCCGTATTTTTTAGAAAGGGTTACTACATAGCCTATAGTAAGCTCCTCGTTATACGCAGGGATGATTATCAGGGTGTTATTATGCATAACCCCCACCGGCGATATCGTTGAAAGACGTCCAATTTTTTCAAGTACCGTTCATATTTAAATGTTATATTTTAGCCGAGAATGGTTTGTTGATACAATCTTTTTAAGCTTTTCTAACCGATGGGGGTACTCATGTTCGAATATAAAACGTTATTTGTAAAAAAATCGTTCCTATTGGGTGCTAAATGTGAAGGTATTCTGTGTTCATTGGTACATTTTTCCGAAATTCAATTCAAAAATTTAACATTGTTAACATGTTCGGATCTGCCGGATACTATTGGGATTATTATCCCGGAACACGATTCTCAGATGATACTTAAGACTTTGATGTCCGACATAAGAACATGAAAAATAGTCCTTTATAATAATCCTTTATGTTTCTCTTTTGAAGATCCACTCCCCATAGGGAGGGAAGTTGGGTTGCCCGCCTAGTTCCACCGAAAACTTTTTAAACCCTCTCTCCTCCCTAATCTCGGACACGCCCCGGTGGTGTAGCCCGGTCAATCATGCGGGACTCTCGATCCCGCGACCCGGGTTCAAATCCCGGCCGGGGCACCAGAATCCTTCTCCTGGGCCCGTGGCTCAGCCTGGTCAGAGCGCCCGCCTGATAAGCGGGAGGTCCGGGGTTCGAAGCCCCGCGGGCCCACCATAAGAAACTTTTGCCAAGCAAAAGTTTCATCAAAGTTGGTAGCTCCTTCTTGAAGTGCAAGTTCTTGCGAGGTTTTCTACTTGAAATCAATTGTTTTGAGTGAGAACTCCTTTAGGGACTCATTGTAATGGGGTTTAACCTTAAAAAGACGCCCGTAGGGCGTCAAAAGAAAGCAAACCCATTCCAAGGGACTCCTTGTAATTTGTTCTCGCTCAAAAAGGAAGGCCTTAATTTGGAAAACTGGCTTGTAATGACGCCTTTAGCGATGAGCTACAAACTTTTGGTGAAGCTTTTCCCAAAAGCTTCTGCGTGAAGTTTGATCAAGGTTTGTGATTCCTTATTGAATAACTACTTTTGGAGTGGGTTTTCTTTAAAAGCTGTTTGTGATATGTGGATTCGTCCCAAAGGGCACTTTTCAGGGGGTTCAAGTTTTTTGGCGCTCCAAAGGAGCGCGGTTTGAGTAGAACCCGCGTGGAAACGGCCTGTTTGATGAATCCAAAATTTCTAACGGTGGGGTTTTGAATTGAAATCCCACCTCAAGAGTATCTTGTTGAGGAATCACAAACTTTGATGAAACTTTTCTCCAGAAAAGTTTCTTTGGTCAAGCTTTTTCCAAAAGCTTGTTCGCCTGCGCGACGTCGAGCTTTGCTCGACGCAAGGGACGACAGTCCCGCAGAGTTTGATCAGGGTTGGTGATTCCTGTTTGAGTTGTCTTCTCGGGGTCATCGAGCGAGGGTATCGAGCCAAGAAGGTCCCATGTGACTTCATAATGCTCCTCGAACTCAGCCCCCTGTTGAAAATAATTTTCCCAGGCTGGCTTTAACCTCATCGATTTTTTCAGGGGACAGCATCCCTATTCTGGTCCGGACTTCACGTTTTGAGATGGAAAACACAACGTACGGTTTTATGAGACTTGGCCGGATAAAGGCCCCCTCATAAAGGCAAACGTCATCTCCCGTTATCTCAACATTGTACTCCTTGAACCCGCTCCCGAGGTTGGACGTTATCTGACAGACCACGATGCTGTTGCTGGCCCTGTTGAACCTTGAGTTTGAAAGGATCAAAACAGGGCGGGGCTTCTTCCGTGCCGAGTCGGTAAAAGGGAAGGCCACCGTAATGATCTCCCACTGCTGGAGATCCTCGTTGGGCTCACATCTTGGGCTCATACCTCACACCCTTAACATCACTCCAGTATTCATCGGCATCACTTTCCCAATCCTCGGCGAGTATAGGTTCTACCATCCTTTGGATGGCTTTTAGGTATGCTTCATCCTTACTCTCCTTGGAGGGGAGCTTATTTCTCATTACGAAGTCCCGAAGGGCCTCTTTGATAACCTCACTCCTGTTGGAGTAGTACCCGGCCTGAACCATCCGGTCTATTTCGGCCGCCAGTGCCGGGGGGATCCTGGCGGTAATCTTCACGCTGGCACCCATTTGTATCACCATTTGGTCCATCTGTCGGACATAATAAAAAGGTTTCCACGGGGCGAAGCTCTTTAATCTGTCGTTGCTAGGGGTGAGTCTAGTCTGCTTAAGTCGACTAAACAGGGTTTTTATTCCGTTTGAACAGACGGGACTGTGGTGTGGTCGTTCATAACGGGAAGTTTGAAAATGTATGTACTATTTTGGACATCCCCCATAATGGGGGACCTCTCATTTCTCCGAGAACATGCACCACTGGAGATGTCCTCCTAAAGAACAGGGGGAAATAAGTTAAACCTTCGGGGCGGAGTCCTCTGGCAACCTTTGCTGGACAAAGTTTCTTGAGGAGTGGAACCCGATTCTTGATGGAATCAAAAGAATTCTTGGCTTTGTGAATTACACGAATCTTTCTTGATCAAAGCACTTGCTGGATGTGTTTCTTGAGATGGATAGAAGGTTGGGGAGTCATCTTTAAATACTATTGTAGTCTATATGTAATTGGTGATTGTTATGGCGGAGATGGTAGATTACCCCGTCTCCGTGAGGTTACCGGGGTACGTTCTCAAGAAAATAGACGAGCTGGTGAAAAAGAAGGAGTTCAGGAGCCGTTCAGACTTCATCAAGTTCGCCGTTACGCTGGCGCTTGGACAGATGATGATGGAAGAAGCCAAGGAACTCGCCAAGGGCTTAACGCTTCAGGATATCCGGGCGGAGACAGAGGAAGCCCGGAGAATGTTGGCCGCTGGGGACTTTGAGGACGAGTGGCCTGAAGTCAAGGACATTCTCAAGGAAGTTGATGAGGAGTACAAGAAACTCACAGGTGCCAGGGGATGAAGTAGTCGTGGATACCAACGTTGTCCTAGCGGCCATGATTAGGCCAAGTGGGCTGGGGGCACTCCTCATTAAAGCCCTGGACGAGAATTTTCTCGTAAATTATACGAGTGAAGAAGCGCTCCATGAGCTCAGCTTAAAGATTGGCCTCTTAGCTGAGAATGGGAAGCTCTCTAGTGAATGGAAGCGGATTCTGGCCAGGTATTTGAGGGGCTCCTTAACAGTCTCGCCTTCGAGGGAGTTTAACCTCTCCAGGGACCCCAATGATAACAAATGGCTGGAAATTGCCTATGAGGGAAAAGTGGGGTATATCTTAACTTGGGACGATGATTTGATAGCTCTGAGGGACGAGAACAAGGTTGTGTGCTTGGAGGACCATGCTCTTAAAATCCTCCAACCCGTTGAGTTCTATCATGAAGTTCTGAAAAGACTTTGTTAAGGGGTAAGTTAAACCTCCGGGGGTGTGTGGGCGGAGCCCCCCATCAACCGTTGCACGGCAAAGGTTGACCAAAAGTCTTAACTGCGTAATCTGCTAAAGTGAGTTTGTGTGTCTTCTATTAAGTTTGAGAGTTTTGACTGGGTTTTATTTCAATAAGCCAATTTTGTTTTTGGTTTCTCTATTGTTTCAGCGCCCGGAGGGCGCTGTTGGAGTGAAACCATATGAGAGCGAATGTTGGGTGGATAAACTTGGGAGAATACCACCAGTGAGAACACACGAACTTTGATGAAACTTTGCGCAGGCAAAGTTTCTTGCGGGGTGGAACCCCTCACCTCACCATATCAAGTGAGTGGTTATAGAATGCCACAGGTTACACCCCTTTAACCCCTTCCGAAAATTTTATTAGGATCCTGGCCAAAATAGTCAGGATATGGAGAAAAATTACTACCTTACAAAAACTGAACAGGACATCATGAGGGCAATACGCGGAGCTGATATAGTGAGTGTTGACGAACTGCAGGAACTCTTTCCTAATCTTACCGCTGAAATGCTCTGGAAAGCTCTTTCGAGCCTCTCAAAAAAAGGGTACCTCACAAGGCTGAAGAAAGGCCTCTACCTCGTCAACGAAGGGCCAGGAAGCCCATCAATAAAAAACCCCTACCGGATAGCCCTTGCCATATTCCCGGGATATATAGCCTTCTCTTCCGCCCTGAGGCTTTACGATCTGCTTGACTATGAGCCGTTCACGATATTCGTGGCCACACCGAGAAAATCCGGTGAGAGAACCATTGGGGAGTACACGATCAAGGCCGTTGCCCTGGGAGAAAAGGCCACAGGAATGACGCTTAAGGATGGAATCTACACATCCACCCTCGCGAAGACGTTCTTCGACTGCTTTTACAAGCCGAGATACTGCGGGGGCTACTCTGAGATAACAAAGGCCTTCTACGAGGCCGAAAAACTTGACTGGGACGAATTCTTGGGCTACTTCGAACGCTTTGCCAGCGACTCCCTCTGCCAAAGGACTGGCTATGTTCTGGAGCTCCTCAAAAACGAGCTGGGGATAGACATCCCTGAGAGGGTTCTTGACTATCTAAGGGGCAGGGTTAGAAGCTGGACGAAGCTTGTCCCGACTCTTCCCTCCCGCGGGAGGAGCATTAAGGGGTGGAAAGTGATAGACAACCTTGGAAAGGAGAAGATACTGGGGTGGGCGTATGGATGAGGAAATGCTCCGGTATCTGGCAGCGAAGACCGGGCTGGGTCTGAACTACATCGCCAAGGAGGAGCGCATTTCTTTCCTGCTGAGTCAGCTGTGGGAAATCTTCGGCGAGAAGGCGATACTCAAGGGCGGCACTGCCCTCAACAGGGTTTACCTTGCAAAGATTGGAGCGGCAAGGTTTTCCGAGGATATAGACATTGACTATTTCAACGGCGACGTTGGCACAGCGGCTGAGGAGATAAAAGAGGGCATGAAGCTCGTCGAGGGATTTGACGTTAAAGGGCCGAGAGTTTTGCACCGGACTTTTCGGTTTGACTGCTATTACAAGAACCCTCTCGGGAACCGGGACAGGGTTAAAGTTGAGTTCTACCTCAGCAGGCCGCCTTACGTTGAAGCCAGGGTTGAACTGGTTAAATCACCATTTGTGGGTGAGTACCCAACCATGTTCATGGTCTACTCCTTCGAAGATCTGCTCGCCAAGAAACTCGCCGCCCTCTACAACCGCACTGAAGGCAAGGACATCTACGACTCTTTCCATGCTCTTAACATGGAGTTTGATGAGAAAAGGCTGGAAAATGCTTTGAAGCTCACCTTTGAATTCTACCACATTAACAATGAGGACTTCCTAAGGAGCTTAATTAAAAAGCTCGATTACGCAAAGGAAAATGCCCGGTACATCGGCAACTCCACCAACCACTTCATTCCAAAGAGCCTGCGCCCCAACTGGGAAGAGATGATAGAAAGCCTGAAGCTCAGAATTGAAGAACTTGGCCAGGTGATCCCTCTGTAGTTCGCGCCTTTTCCCAGAGAAAGGTTTATAAGCCAACTCCCTCAATGCCCACCAGTGATTAAAACCACCTTTCTTGGAGGTGTTCGCAGTGGAAGCCAAGTTCGAGATACCCGTATGCACATCATGCGGAAAGGAGATAACCCCTAGGGAGCACGCCACTCACTTCGTCTGCCCGAACTGCGGCGAGGAGATAATCTGGCGCTGCGAAAGCTGCAGGGTGTTAAGCGTCCCCTACAAGTGCCCGAAGTGCGGCTGGGAGGGGCCGTGAATTAGGCTGATTTGGAGGTGAAAGGAATGAGCGACTTCAACCTCGTTGGTGTTATTAAGGTCATGCCGACCGATCCGGAGGTCAACCTCGACGAGCTTGAGGAGAAACTGAAAGCTGTTATCCCCGAGAGGTTCGGCCTCGCCAAGGTCGAGCGCGAGCCCATAGCTTTTGGCCTCGTCGCCCTCAAGTTCTACGTCCTCGGAAGGGACGAGGAGGGCTACTCCTACGACGCCGTCGCCGACCTCTTCCGCGAGGTCGAGAACGTCGAGAGCGCGGAAGTTGAGACCGTCTCGAGGATCTGAATCCTCGGTTCCATTTCTATATCTTCCATCACCCTCAGGCTGCCCTTCTTATGGTTCCGGTGAGCGCAATCACCGCCAGCACCGTCCCGTATGCACCGATCCACGCCACGCCTATCCCAGCTATCCCCATCTGCCCGAGTAGGGCGTAGCTGAGCCCCAGGAAGAGCCCGGCCTTGAGGACGTTGAGGAGGGCGACCTCCCTCACCCGCTTCCGGATGTTGAGGATGGTCACCGAGAAGTTCACCGGGACCACCAGGAAGGAACCCAGCATCATGAGCTTCAGAAGCTTTAGACCCGCCATGTATTCCTCGCCGAACAGCCCGAGCAGAAGCCCACCAAAAAACCACACGAAGCCGGTCGCGGCGGTAAGGTACGCGTAGCTGACAAGCGTGGCCCTTTTGAGGGTTCTCCATACGTTCTCAAGCCCGTGGCTCCCCTCGACGAAGAAAGAAGTGTTCACAGCATTGGGCACGAACATGAGCAGGTTCGCGACGGAGAATGCTATATAGAAGTACGCCGCCTCCTCGCTCCCGAGGACCGTCAGAACAACCGTGGGCATCAAATAGTTCGGCGCCATGTTGGCGAGGTCGGCCACGTAGTTGCTGACGGAGAACGTGAGGGACTCCCTTAAAAACTCCGTATCCAGCCTTGGCCGCACCCAGCCGGCTGAGGCCAGCCCGTAAACCGTTCCCAGAAGCAGACCCAGGCCAAAGGATGACACTATCCCCAGGGTACCAAGGGGGACGAGGGCGAACAGGAAGGCGAACCTGGCCGAGAACAGTACGCTCTGGACAAAGCTGTGCTCCGCTTTCCTCCGGGCTATCGCGTAAATCGCGAGCACGTTGTAGGCTGTTGATGCTAAGGAGAACAGCGCAAAGAGGGCGAAGAACTCCGCCGAGAAAACGCCCTCAAACGACCCCATCCTCCCCGCGAGCAGCGCGTAGGCGGTGGAAACTGCGAGGGAGGCGGCGAGGGTCGCGGCCAGCGCGCTGCCTATGACCCTCTCCCCGTAGCGGGGATAGAACCTTATCATCGAGAAGTTCAGGCCGAGCATCGATATTGTGAAGACCAGGCTTATCGCTGATATCACGGCGGAGGCAGTCCCAACGTCGGACGGGGAATAGAGCCTCGCGGCAACGTTCCAGAACAAGAATCCCGCGGCCGCGGTGACCATCATCGACAGGGATATGTAGAGGGAGTTCCTGTACAGGGGGTTCTTCACGTGCCCCAGAACCGCACTGAACAGCTGGCTGACCGACCCCATCTTCTCGCCTCGCTGGAATCACGGGGCGGATGATAAAAATGTATCGAGGCGGAAGCTTCAAAGCCCCAGACTCAAACTCAGCTTCGGCCTCTTCCACTCATCGAGGATTGCTTTCAGATCCTCGTTCTCCACCTGGGAGTAGAGCTCATCGAAGCGCTCCTTCGCACCGTTCTCCCCGGCCTTCCAGCGGGCAAGCTCACCTATCGCCCTGAAGAAATAAGCCGTATCATCCTCGAAGAGCTCGGCAAAGGCCTCCATGTTCTCCGCGACAACGCCGTAAGAGCCCTCGTTGAAGAGCCCCTCGATGAAATCCGTCAGCGTATCGAAGACGAGGCCGAAAATCTCGTCGCTCACGTTGATGGCCTTGACGAGGGCGTCCCGTATAGCCCTGAAAGCTTTGTCGTACTCCCCCCTTCCGGCGAATATCTCCGCCTCGACCAGCCTGGCGTTTATCTCTATCTCGTCCTCCCTCGGGTTCCTGAGAACCTCGTTTATCAGTGCCTCCGCCGCGTCGTAGTCCCCGAGCTCATACCTGAAGTGCGCAAGGTCAAGAAGGCTTATCATGTGGTTCTTCTCGTCTCGTATCCCCTCGAAGATCCCCCTCGCGCGCTCCATAAGCTCTATTGCCTTCTCGGTCTCGCCGAGCTCGTCGTAGTTCACCGCCAGGTTCGCTAGAGTTAGCGCTATCTCCCTCTCGTTCTTCAGAACCTCTTCCTCGAGTTTGAGGAGCTCCTCGTAGGTCTCTATCGCCTTCTCTGGCATGCCGAAGTGCTCGTAGGCATCTGCTAAGTAGTATAGAGCCGTCGCGTACTCCTCCGGGTCATCCTTCTTCTTCTCGGCCACCCTCCTGTAGAGCTCGATTCCGGCCTCGGAGTCGTCGAGGTGTGCGTAGACGTGCGCAATCTCGTGGAGCAGGTCGTAGGGATCTTCACACTCTACCGCGATTTCCCCGAGCCTTCCAAGCTCTTCCCTCAGCTCTTCTTCCGCCTCGATGGAGTCGATGTAATCGTCAAAGAGCTCCAAAAGTTTCTCACAGTCCTTTGCGGCGAGGACATTCTCCCATTCGGCCTTGATATCGCTCATTTTCACATCACCGGGTTTCGGTTCTCCGAACGGGTTAAAAAGCTATGGTCGTCAGAGACTGTGTTTTATAGTCAAATATTGATTTAGCATTTTGTATAGATGACAATTATTTGTCGATACTTGTTTCAGTGGCTTCCTGTGTTGTCAGTTTGTCTGTCTAACTATCAATAGATGTCTGTCCAGCCTGTCATTTGGTACTGAATCATAGGGAGGTTTTGCAGAACTGACTATGAGTTCAAGGGGAAGCGTTATATCTGGCGTTTGTTTCCATCGTTATTTGGATAAATTATCCAGGTGGTACCGATGGAAACCGTAAAAAAGGATGTGATCCACGAGTACGCCGGCTGGAGCAGTCCCAACGTTCTGGAGAATGCCAACCGCTATCCCGGTCCAACGGGCTTCTTCGCCTACGTGATGGAGGAATCACTAAAGGAAAGCTTCTCACTGGTTCCTGAGGAGGGAAGGAAGGCTCATTTCTCCGGGGACGTCTACATCCACAAGCTCCCCTACAGCCTCTACATCCCTTACTGCACGGGCCACAGCACGGCGAGGCTCCTCGAGAAGGGTCTCAAAACCCCGACGATAACATCGAAGCCCGCTAAGCACTTCGACACCTACGTTGATCATATAGCGAACTACCTCATAACCATGCAGCACTACTTCAGCGGCGCTCAAGCTTTAAGCTCGGTCGAGTGGTATGCCGGCCCGTTCATAAGGAAAGAGGCCCTCGAGGGGCGTAAAATCAGACAGCAGATTCAAAGGCTGGTTTACAACCTCAACTACCCGAGCAGGGTTGGAATGCAAACTCCTTTCACCAACTTTACAGTAACTCTCGATGCCCCCAAGAAGATGCTCGAAGGTGACCACGCAGTTTATGCGGGAGAGAAGGTTGAACCCCTCGGTGAGTACGAAAGGGAAGCGAAGGAGTTCTTCATAGCCCTCACAGAGGTCCTCCGCGAGGGAGATGCCCTTGGCCAGCCCTTCACCTTCCCGATTCCCACCCTTATGGTCACAGCCAAGATGCTCTGGGACGACCCGGAGGTTTTTGAGGCCGTCTTTACAACAGCCTCAAAGCGCGGGAGCTTCTACTGGCTCAACACCAACGTTGTCGATCCGGATGCCAGCTACGCCATGTGCTGCAGAATAGCGATAGACAAGACCGAGATGGCCTTTGCCTTTGGTGTTTCCGAGAAGAGCGCCGAGGAAGAAGCCATAGAAAAGCTTGAACGCCAGCGCTTCGGTGGCCTCTGGGCGATGCCAGACGTTACCGGCTCGGTGAACGTAACCACCGTGAACCTTCCGAGGCTTGCACTCAAGGCCAAAGGCGACGACGATAGGTTCTGGGAGGAGTACGAGAGAGTCCTTGAAATCGTTAGAAGAACCACCGACTGGTTCAGGGAGCGCTACGTGAGGCTGATAACGACTTACAGGCACATGTACAGCATGATTCACCTCTATCTTAAGGAGTTCCTGGGCAGTCACTTCAACACGGTTGGAATCCTCGGCCTTCCGGAGGCTGCTGCCATTTACCTCAACGAGCTGAGGCTCTGGGAGGAGGGGAGCAGAAGGGAGTGGCTTAAAGCGGCGGAGGTAATGAAGGAGATGGTGGAGTTTGCAACCGAAAAAGCGAGGGAGTGGATGCGGGAAACCGGGACACCCTGGAACGTCGAGGAGGTTCCGGGGGAGAGTGCGGCTGCAAAGCTCGCAATCAGGGATATCAACGAGTTCCCCGAGCTCAAAGAGTACCTCAGCGACGTTGACAACCCGATTTATTCGACCAGTATAGCGCCCTACTACGGGGCACTTGAGCTGGCCGACAGGATACGGGTAGAGGAAAGGGTTCAGAGGAGCTTCACCGGCGGGGTCATGATGCACATCTTCCTTGGAGAAGAGCCCGACCCGGAGGCACTTGCAAAGCTCACCAGGAGGCTCATGAGGACCGAGCTGGTTTATTGGAGCTACACTCCAGCGGTAACGGTCTGCAACTCCTGTGGTTACTCTGCAACCGGCCTGCACACCCACTGTCCGAGATGCGGAAGCGAGAACGTCGAGATATGGAGCAGGATAATAGGCTACTACCGCCCGCTCAGGAACTGGAACCCCTTCCGGAAGAAGGAGTTCTGGACGAGGAGGCACTACTCATCTTGATTTCTTTTTGGAGGTGGTTGTATGCTCACGAGCGGCTGGAAGAGCGTCAGCATGGTTGATGTCCGCGGTAAGGTTACCTTCACCCTCTGGCTCTGCGGCTGCAACTTGAAATGCCCCTTCTGCCACAACTGGCGTATCGCTGAAGGCCTTGACTGCTTCACCCTCGACAGAAACGCGCTCCTCGAGGAGCTTGAATCGAGTTCTTTTCTGGTGGACTACTTCCACGTCACCGGTGGCGAACCACTGATGCAGTGGAGAGAACTTTCATCGCTCCTCGCGGAGGTGAAGCTCCTCGATGTCCCGGTTAGCCTGAACACAAATCTCACCCTGGTGAAACCCCTTGAAACACTCCTTAATGCCGGGCTCGTTGACCACATCGCGACCGATCTTAAAACACCGCCCGGACTCTACGGCCTTCCAATGAAAGTTGGCGAACGGCTCTGGAACCTCTTTCTTCGGGGCCTTGAGGTCGTCTCTGACCATGAAATCCCACTCGAACTCAGAATTCCAGTGGCGAGGGGGTTCAATCAGTGGCCCCACATCGGGGAAGGGCTGAAAAGAATAACCACGGACTTTTACGTGGTTCTGAACCCTCTCGTCGGTAAACCCCTAACCAACCCGAGGGACAAGGACTGGTGCTCCCGGCACTGCTGGCCAGAGAGGGAAGTCTATGAACTCAAAGAAAAACTGGAAGAGCTTGGCCTGAAGGTTTACGTCAGCAGTTTCCTCAAAACTCAACGAGACCAAGCGAACATCGTAGAGGCAACGTGACCGAAAAATTTATAAATAATCCAAAGGAACGATAAAGCGGAAGCACCAATTGTAACTAAAACCTCTCATTCCTCAAAAACAAAAGCGGGAGGGGGTGAGGGGAGATGGCCCAGCTCGCCGGACAGCCGGTTGTTATTCTGCCCGAGGGAACCCAGAGGTACGTTGGTAGGGACGCCCAGAGGCTCAACATTCTCGCCGCGAGGATAGTCGCCGAGACCATAAGGACCACCCTCGGTCCGAAGGGTATGGACAAGATGCTCGTGGACAGCCTCGGTGACATCGTCATCACCAACGACGGTGCCACCATACTCGATGAGATGGACATTCAGCACCCCGCTGCCAAGATGATGGTTGAGGTCGCTAAGACCCAGGACAAGGAGGCTGGTGACGGTACCACCACCGCCGTTGTCATCGCTGGTGAGCTCCTCAGGAAGGCCGAGGAGCTCCTCGACCAGAACATTCACCCGAGCATCGTCATCAAGGGTTACGCCCTCGCCGCCGAGAAGGCCCAGCAGATACTCGACGAGATAGCCAGGAGCGTTGATGTCGAGGACAAGGAGATACTCAAGAAGGCCGCGGTCACCTCCATCACCGGTAAGGCCGCCGAGGAGGAGAGGGAGTACCTGGCTGAGATCGCCGTCGAGGCCGTCAAGCAGGTCGCCGAGAAGGTCGGCGAGAGGTACAAGGTGGACCTCGACAACATCAAGTTCGAGAAGAAGGAGGGTGCCTCAGTTAGGGAGACCCAGCTCATCAAGGGCGTCGTCATCGACAAGGAGGTCGTTCACCCGGGAATGCCGAAGAGGGTCGAGAACGCTAAAATAGCGCTCATCAACGAGGCCCTTGAGGTCAAGGAGACTGAAACAGATGCCGAGATCAGGATCACCAGCCCGGAGCAGCTCCAGGCCTTCCTTGAGCAGGAGGAGAAGATGCTCCGCGAGATGGTCGAGAAGATCAAGGAGGTCGGCGCTAACGTCGTCTTCGTCCAGAAGGGCATCGACGACCTCGCCCAGCACTACCTGGCCAAGTACGGAATCCTTGCCGTCAGGCGTGTCAAGAAGAGCGACATGGAGAAGCTCGCCAAGGCCACCGGCGCCAAGATCGTCACCAACGTCCGCGACCTCACCAGCGAGGACCTCGGTGAGGCCGAGCTCGTCGAGCAGAGGAAAGTGGCTGGCGAGAACATGATCTTCGTTGAGGGCTGCAAGAACCCGAAGGCCGTCACCATACTCATCAGGGGCGGTACCGAGCACGTCGTTGACGAGGTCGAGAGGGCGCTCGAAGATGCTGTCAAGGTCGTCAAGGACATCGTCGAGGACGGCAAGATAGTGGCAGCTGGCGGTGCCCCGGAGATCGAGCTGGCAATAAGGCTCGACGAGTACGCCAAGGAGGTCGGCGGCAAGGAGCAGCTCGCCATCGAGGCCTTTGCAGAGGCGCTCAAGGTCATACCGAGGACCCTCGCCGAGAACGCCGGTCTTGACCCGGTCGAGACCCTCGTCAAGGTCATCGCCGCCCACAAGGAGAAGGGCGCCAGCGTCGGTGTCGATGTCTTTGAGGGCGAGCCGGCCGACATGCTCGAGCGCGGCGTTATAGCGCCGGTCAGGGTCACCAAGCAGGCCATCAAGAGCGCCAGCGAGGCTGCCATAATGATCCTCAGGATCGACGACGTCATCGCCGCCAGCAAGCTCGAGAAGGACAAGGGAGGCGAGGGCGGAGGCAACGACTTCGGTAGCGACCTCGACTGAAGTCTCTTCCCTTTCCTCGCTTCTTAACCTTTGGCCAAAAGTATTTTTAGTCCCCCGTGGATTCTTCTTGTATGCCTGCGGTTGAGGTTGAGAACCTATCGAAGTCTTACGGTTCAAAGAGAGCCCTCAGCGACGTTTCCTTCACGGTGGAGGAGGGTGAGATAGTAGGCGTAATCGGACCGAATGGTGCCGGGAAAACGACGCTGATACGGATTCTGACGTGCCTTCTAAAGCCCGACTCCGGGAAAGTCCGGGTTTTTGGGAGGAACCCCTGCGAGGCCAGAGGACTTTTCGTGCTCCTCCCCCAGGACGTCAAGGCCCATTTCTACACCCTCACGCCGAGGGACTACGTCTACCACTACCTGCGAATGAGGGGGGCAAAGAGGGCGGAGGCGAGGGAACGGGCCGAAAAGGCCGTTCAGGAGTTCGGAATAGACTACGCCGACGAGCCGATGTCCATGCTCTCTGGTGGAATGGTTAGGAAAGCCCTGCTCGCGATGGTGCTCTCAGCCGATGCCAAGCTCTACTTCCTTGACGAGCCGACCGTTGGCCTTGATGTCGAGAACAGGCTGAAGCTGTGGGAGGTTCTCCGGGAAAAGGTGGGGGAATCAACGATTGTCCTCACCAGCCACTACCTCAACGAGATATCGAGCATCTGCGACCGCGTTCTCCTCCTGAAGGGCGGTCGAGTGAGGGCCTTCGGAAGGCCTGAAGAGATAGCCCGGGAGTACCTGAGCGGACTTCACTCTAAGGTGGTGGCCTTCGGCGAGGTGTCTCTGGACGGTTTCCTCGCCCGGAAGGCCGGCAGGAATACCTACATCTACCCGCGCTCGAAAGCCGAGGAGAGGGAAATAGTGGAGGCCATAAAAAGGACCGGCGTTCCATTCAAGGTTGAGGGGCTTACGATAGAGGACGTCTTCATCGCGGGTGGTCTCGATGATGGGGATCGTTGAGTACTACGCGAGGGCCCTAACACGGGGAAGGTTCTCCCTCATCAGCTTCGCAATCCAGCCCCTTTCGTTCATCTTCATCGTCTACGTCGTGAGCGGGGGAAGGTTCCTCAATACTGCCTTGGGGGGCGCGATAGTTAGTTTCATAGTCGGGGTCGGGATAGCGGATTTGGCGATAGAACTCGTTGGAATGAAGACGCGCTCCCGCTTCTACGACGTCTTAATGGGCCTTCCGGGCGGCAACTGGGAGAAAGCCCTTGGCATATCAATAGGAATAAGCGTCCCGGCGATGCCGTACGTCTTTCTCCTCACTGCCCTTCTCGCCTGGAGGCTCGGATTCAATGCCCTTCCGAAAATAATCCTCGCAACTGCCGCCCTCTGGCTCTGGAGCGCTGGAGTAGGTTTCCTTCTCGGCGTTAGAGGAAAGGAGCCGATAAGGGTTATGAGGATTTCTAACGTCCTCATGACGGGTCTTACCGTCTTTCCGCCGGTCTACTATCCGCCGAGTGTTCTTCCCGAGAAGCTCGCTAAGGTTCTTGTTTTCCTCCCAACGGTGAGCGCCTCACGGTTAATCTCGGGGAGCGGGGACGGCCTTTCGGCCACTGTGGCGGCCCTCTGGGGCCTCCTGGGCGTGGTCTTCCTCCTCAAGTTTGGGGGGCTTGAGGAGTGAGCCTTATAAAAGGGATGGGGAAATAAATTCCTTGAGAAATTAATAGTTGAGCAACAGTCTACCGGAGTTCAATGGTTCCTCGGGGCTTAGGGGCAAGTTGGGGATGCAAAATGAAAAAGGGCACTGGTTATCTTCTCAACAGCCTTTTGATTTCTTTCCTCCCCTGGCCCGTCCTATGGCTGATTTCGTTCTTTTATTTTGGTGGGGATAATGCAGAGATTTCAAAGTTTAGCTTTACGTGGCTGTTGTCCGCTCTGGCTTCTTTTATAATGGTCTTGGCCGTTCTGGTCTTTAACCTCGCGAGGCTTATTGAGAGATTCGGCTACTCAAAGGGAGACGTTGCAAGGCTTCACCTAATTCTGGGGGAGAACTTTGAAAATGTAAACCTCCTGAAGACCGTTAGGGAGAGCATTCACTACCATTTTACCTTCTGGGGCATCTACGCTACCGCTTCGCTGGTTTACGGTTCGGTTAAATCGACACTTTTTGTCATCTCGATTGTCATTGGTGTTATTCTGCTTTCAGTTGTGATGTTGCCGGTTTTCGTGTTCCTCATTGAAATCCCTGTCCTCCTTTATTTTACCTCTAACGGCGAGCTGGACAAGGTTAGGGGCCTTTTCACGTGGGCGATTGAGGTTTCTATCGCTTCTCTGGCTCTACTCGGGTTTTTGAGGTTCATTGCTCTCCATGGGGCTATTCCTCCTGAATACCTGGGGGTAAGTGAGCTTCGTAATCTGCTCCAGCTCGCGGGAGATTCCACAGTCTTCATGGATTTATTCCTTCTCTCCTTCCTTGGCATTCTATCAGGAATCACCGGCTACCTCGGTGCAAAGCGGAGTAAACTGCCCGTTGTTGTGCTTTTTGCCATCGGAATCCTGAGCATTTTCACTGACGTTCACCTGCTCGGGCTTTTGCTTTACTAAGAACGGGGGGAGCTGAATGGCATCGGGAAAAAAGCTGGTGCTAGAAGCTGTAACGGCTCCTTTGATAATATGGGTCTTCATGTGGGCTTAGAAAAGGAGTTCTCTTTACCGTTGGCGTTTATCTGGTGCTCGCATCCATCGGGCTTTTGCTGATGGTTTCCATGCTGATATCGGTTTTGGGAACGGCTTTGATAATCTACGAGCTTTTGACCGGAAAACGGCTTTCCCATTCCTTTGGAAAGGCTCTACTGCTCTCATTGCTCTCTGGGGCTTTTGTCATCGTTGTTCGCTTGATGTCCGTGCATCCCTGGGCCTTCGAAATCACGGTAATAAGGCCACTTTTGAAGGTTTGTGTGGATAATTATCTGTGCAGGAACCTCCTGTTGCTGTCAGCCTTGAATGTCCTGTACGGCCTTGTCGGGATTCTAATCCTGTCGCGGAAGAGAAGGGCTGGCCTCTTAACGCTCCTGCTGATTGCCCTTGCTCTGATTCCTGTGCTGATAAAGGTTTTTATCCAACTGCACTCATTGTAGTTCGGGCAAAAATCCCCTGGTGGTCTCAATGGGGAGGAGAAAAATTATTCTTAAGATCTTTGTTTTTCCTGTGGTGCTCTTCTCGATGCTGTTTGGCTTTGCCTGGGTGAAACTCGGCGTCATAACCCCTGAATGGGTTCTCAGTACGCTCATTCTTTTTGTCCTCATGGTGGCTTCAATGGTCTTCTTCCTCGCTCGAATCCTTGAGAAGCACGGGTACAGGAAGAGGGACATCAAGAGAATTGACGAGATTCTTGAGGAGCACTGGGATGAGCCGTGGGATTCAGGGTACCTAAAGTACGACGTACAGGAATGCATAGCCCATCACCTCATTCTCTGGGGAATTTTTAGTACGTCTCTCCTGGGGTTTCACAACGTCTTCTTTGCCATAATGGCGTTCGTTGGCCTGGCTTTTCTTATGGTGGTAATGTATCCTGTCTTCGCCACGATGACAGTGTGGATTGTAGCCCTCCCGTTGTACTTTCTCAAGAGTAGAAGGGCAGAGTACGTCTTTGAGGGCATTGGTAAAACCTCCCTCGCCTCAACTCTCGCGATTCCCGTTATATGGGCCGTTTCCTCTTACGTTTTAACCAGAAACTACCCGGAAGATGTTTTGAGAATGTTCAATGCCGTGGTTGTGAACGCTGAGGGGTTTTTGGTTCTCTCAGTCTTGAACACCCTGTTTGGCTTTCTGGGGGTTTATCTCTCGCGCAGAGTTGGGAGGAGAATCCTCACGATTGTTCTGCTTTCACTTGCAGTGGCCATGCTCTTCGTCGTCTGGAGCATCGTTTGGACTTGAAATTCTGCCGGAGGTGTTTAAGATGAAGCCCGGGAGGAAGCTGGTGCTGGAAGCCGTGCTGGTCCCGTTGATTATTGTGATGGCCTTCTGGGGACTGTTCTATTTTCGTCCGCGTGTTCCATCTCAGAAGATGACTATCACCATTTCAGGACTGATAACGGCGGTCGTTTCCTTCTTCATTTCACTTGCCATAGCCGTTTTCGTATTCAAGAGGCGTTTTGAGAGGGAACATAATTCCAAATTCGGGTTTAGGGAGCTTCCTGACGTTATCGATAAGACTGACCCAAGGATTATCCAGGACTCTCTACAGGGAAGACCCGACCGGGTATAAGTATGTCCTGTTGCTCTCTGGTTTGAACGTTCTCTATGCTCTCGTTGGAATGCTGGTTTATCCCCGGAAGAGAAGGTTCGGCCTTTTGCTCCTATTGCCCATCATCACCTTTATCGCCTACACCCTGCTGAAGACGTTTATATGGATGCACTCCTAATTGGGGAAAGGGGCCTCCTTATAACTTCCCAACCTCTCCCTCCAGCCTTTTCAGCTTCCCCTTGAAGCGCCTCACCTGGGAATTGGCGAGGGCAACGATTCTCTCGATATAGCTCTCGCTCACCCATAACTCGCCGTCCTCGCCGAGCGGGACGTCCATCCTCTCCGTCGAGCGAATCTCAACGAGGAGCTTCTTGTGGCTGACGCTCTTTATGTTTGAATACTTGAAGCCCAGTCCGATGGCCAGGTTTAGCAGCCTAACCGCGTCCTCCATCGTCCTCGCCCCGACGTGCAGGATAGGGCTCCTCACGAGGAACCAGAGCTGGCCGGAGCGGTGCCTCCCAATCGCCTCCATTACTTCCTCAACGGTAACCTCGCGGTGCCACTTGCCGAGCCAGACGGAATTAACTTTGTCCCCAAAGTGGGGCATCTCCATGACCGAAATCCTGCCGGAGCAGGAGCTCGTTGTGAAGTAGTTCTCCAGCGAGTTGATTTTCTCAAGAAGTGAAATGATGTCCCCGTCCACCTTGTTCTCGGCCAAGGCCTTTTTCAGGCCCTCCATCGCTTTGGCTTTCTGTTCGTCGAAGTTTTTAGTGTAGAGGAACACACCTCACACCCCCAGCTCGTTGATATCAACCACCGTTTCTCTCTCCCTCACAAACTCCACCAGCCGCCTGTAGGTCGGGTGGACGCTCAGCGTTGAGGAGTCGCCTATGAGGATCAGCTTTCTCTTGGCCCTCGTCAGCGAGACGTTCAAGCGCCTCAAATCCTTCAGGAAGCCCAGCTCGCCTCTCTCGTTGGAGCGGACGAAGGAGAGAACGATTACCTCCTTCTCCCTGCCCTGGTAGCCATCAACGGTCTTCACCTCGATCTCCTCGGGCAAAAGCGAGCTTATTAAATCCCTCTGGTCGTCATAGGGCGTAATCACTCCAACCAAATCCTGCCTAACACCGAGTCCCAAAAGCCTCTCGACGGCCTCCTTCACGAACCTCGCCTCTAAGGGGTTCTCTCTGCTCTCGCTTCCTCGCCTCTGCCTCTCGAAGCGGTTCTCAAGCTTGGCAGTGTCTATGAAAACCAGCACGTTCTCGGGCTTTAGAACCTCCCCCCATGGGCCGTTCTTAGGGCTTTTAACCCCTAAATCGGCCAGCGTTATGTTCTTCACGCCCTTATCTGCGACGACCTTCCCGCCGTAGAACTCCCTGCTCGGAAACTCCATGAGCCTTTCGTTCATCCTGTACTGGACGGTGAGCATCTCGCTCTTCCCTGGACAGCGCTCGATCAGGCCCTCGAAGAGCGTCTTACTCAGCTCCTTGGCCTTCTCGCTGAGTATCGTTGGTGGCAGCTGCTTGTGGTCTCCAGCCAAGACGAAGCGCCTCGCGCGGTTTATCGGAATGAGCACGCTCGGTATCGTCGCCTGCGTCGCCTCGTCTATTATTGCGACGTCGTAGGAACCGTAGTCAACGACATCAAGGCCGGCAGAGGCGTTCGTTGTGAGAACAACGTCCGCTTCCCTTATTATCTCCCTTGCGATTCTCTCCTCGAGTTTTCTGGCATCGTCGAAGGTCTTCTGAACCTGCTGGTTAATCTTCAGCCACTCCGCCATCTCCCTGATGAGCCTCGCCGGAACGCCCCTTACGCCTATCCCCTTTGAGGCCAGCCTGAGAATCTCCCTGTCGCTCAGCCCCCGCCTGTACTTTGGAGATGGCTTAGTGAAGGTGTCCCTTTTCTCCTTGAGGTTCTGGCCGATTACGCGAAGCTCCCTCAGCTCGCCGTATAGCTCGTGCCGGGTGATGAGGTAAGCCAGGGTCGTCTCGTGGAGGCTCCTTGAGACCCTGCTCGGGTGGCCGATGCGCACAACCTTTAAACCCGAATTGGCCAAGCGCTCGACGAGGTTGTCAACGGCAACGTTGCTTTCAGCCGTTGCTAGGGCCTTGTTGCCTCTCTCCACTTCCTGCCTTATCAGCTCGGCCAGGGTTCTCGTCTTGCCCGTCCCGAACGGCCCGTGGATGAGGAAGAAGTCCGGACTTCCGAGGGCGAGGCTTACGGCTTTTTTCTGGCTCGCGTTCAGGCTCCTGTCAAATGGGGTGAAGCCGACCGGTTCGCTCCCTTCCGGCTCCCTAAGGCCCAGGTAGAGCTCCAGCGCATTCCTTCCGCTCTCCCTCAGATTGTTCAGGTTCTCAAGCCAGCGCTTGAAGGTTATGTCGTTGGCGTAGAGGTCCAGCCTAACGCCCTTCAGGGCCCACTCGGGAACGGTTTCAAGGGCGACCGTTATAAACCGCTTCCCCTTTTCTACGACCGTTCCAACCAGATCGCTCTTCAGCGGGTCTCTCCTGCTGACAACCACCAAATCGCCGATGCTTATCTCCGTCTTTATCTCTCTATCGCGCCCGTATTTCACCAGGAAGTAGCCGAGCTCCTCGCCGATGATTTTACCGTTCAGGCCGAGAACTGCCCTCCCGACCTTCTCCCTCTCCCTTCCGGAGAGCCTTTTCATCTCCAGGCGCATGGCCTCTATCTCGGCCTTCCTTTCCATCTCAACGAGTATCTTGAGGTGAGAGATAAACCTCTCCAGTTTTTCGTCCATTTTTCCTCCCGATGAGCGAAGAGAAGAGCTGTTTAAAAGAGTTAGGCTTCACGATTTGCCCACCCACAAAAAGTATAAAAGCATAATGCATTACAGTTTTATGCATAAAACTGTAACGTGATGCACTATGTTCGTGGATAGGGAAAGAGAGTTGAGAATTCTGCACTCTGCCTACAAGGCTCTCAAAGAAGGGCACAAAGTAAACATCGCAGTGATAGGCCCGAGACGGGTGGGCAAGACAGAGCTCCTTCTCAAATTCAAGGAGGAAGCCGATGGGGTGATACCTTACATCAACCTTCAGAGGATTGGAAGCGTGGACTCCTTCATCTTTGCATACACCCGTGAACTGCTCTATGAGCTATCGCGGGTCAAAAAACACAACGTTGAAAGAATTCACCTTTTGAACTGGGATGACCTGCTTATACTCGCCGCCAAACTTGGCGTTGATGAAGAAGTCAAAGCAATTAAAAATGGCACTCTGGAAACTTTGTTTGAAGCCCAAGAGAGGATTCTGGAGAAGCTTGGTGAGAAAGCCATCTTCATTCTCGATGAGTTCCAGGAGGTTAAGAACCTCTCCAGGTTCCTTGAGGTGATGAGGGCCATCACGGAGAAAGAGAAACGGGTTGCTTATTTCATCTCCGGCTCGGCAGTTGGCATGATGGAAGAGATACTGTCCCCTGAGAAACCGTTCTTTGGTCAGTTCAGGAGGATCTATCTGCCGGGACTGCCCAAGGAGGATACCTTCGAGCTCGCCAGAAGCATACTCAATAAAGCCGACGTGACTTACTCAAATTCAGCTCTTGAGGCAGTTTACCGGCTGACTGGGGGGCATCCGTTCTACGTCCATGCAGTCTGCAGGAGGATTGTGGAAGAAGGATTCGAGCGGGTTGGGAAGAAAGAGGTGGAGTACACTTTCCTCACGGAGCTCCTCACAGAGACTGGTGAGATTTACATGCACCTCGATTACGTCTTCAACGAGTCCCTTTCAAGAGCCTACAAGGGCGCGGTGCACAGGGAGATACTCCTCATCCTTGCCAAAGGGGAAGGGCTGAGGCTCTCCGAGCTCGCCAAACAGCTTGGAAAGCCGAGTGGGGAGGTTTCAAACTATCTGAAGTTCTTGCTAAGGACTGACCTAATAGTCAAGGAAAACGGCAGATACTACTTTGCGGACAAGCTCATGCGCTTCTGGCTCGCAAAAACTTATCTCGGCATCACCGAACTGGAACTCCGCCGGGAAAGACTGCGTGAGGAACTCATTAAAGAGCTTGAAGAAAAGTTCCTGAAGGCAAAAACGGAGCTTGGCCTTACGGGAGAGGCCTGGGTAAGGGAAAGGCTTGGAATGGCTCTGGGTCTTGAGTTCAAGCCCTACCGCAGGGGTGACGTGGAGTTTGACGGGGTTGCCTTTGGAGACATGCCGCACGTGCTCGAAGTCAAATGGAAAAGCCGTCCTGCTTCGTATAAGGATGTCAAAGACTTTGCCGAAAAGGTGAGGGGCGAATTCGGCAATGCCAGGATGTTCTTCTTCTCAAAGGCAGGATTCACCGAGAAGGCGCTCCAGCTCTGTCAGGAACTCGGAGTAAAGCCCCTTACCAAAGATGAGCTGAGATGAGCGCAGAATAAGAAAGGGCCTTTGGAGGGTGGTCAGCCCATGCGAGTTTCCTCACCGTTCGGACGAAACTTCCCTCATCATCCCTGGGAGAGTAGGAAAGAGGGGTTAAAAAGCTAAGCCCTCCCAGAAGAAACCACCGAGACTATGTCTCTGTGGAAGGACCTCAACGCCTTCCAGTGGCGTTTTTCAATTTCCCCACTCCACGAGACCCGCTTGTAGAACCTTTCCAGGTCGTCGAGCAGGTACTCCAGGTATTCCCTGCGCCTGTTGTCGACACCGATGCCGTTGCTCAGGAGCTTGCCCCTCAGAAACGGCATGACCTCCGACGGCCGGCCGAGGGCCGCCCAGAACAGACCTTCCTTCAGGATTTCGCCCAACAGCTCCTCAAAACCGAGGTTTCTTTTGAGGCTTCCATCAGCGGAGGGTTTGACCCTCCCCCCTTGCTTTTATAATTCCCACGGCTTCCATGGGTACCACCGAGAAATGTGGACATCGATGTCTATTTTAGTCTTTCGGCTTGTTCTTTGTATTTGTGATGAACCGATGGATAAAAAAGGGAGAAGTTTGGATTGAACGTAAACTTTTCCCGGTTCTCTTGTCATATCGTCGGCGCTGGAGATGTGCGTGGCTCCTCGATGCCTGAATTCGCCCCCATCGTGGAAACCCTTAAAAACCCTTGACAGGTTCACGTTAAAAAGGACGCGGAGGCGCGAGAAAAATGGGAAAATTTGAACACAAACTTGTTAATGCCATTAAAGGCTACACTTTCGACGACGTTCTTCTCATACCGCAGGCGACCGAAGTTGAGCCCAAGGACGTTGACGTCTCGACTAAGATTACACCCAACGTCCGGCTGAACATCCCGATTCTCAGCGCGGCTATGGACACGGTAACCGAGTGGGAGATGGCTGTCGCTATGGCCAGAGAGGGTGGCTTGGGGGTCATCCACAGGAACATGAGCGTTGGGGAGCAGGCCGAGATGGTCAGAAAGGTCAAGCGCGCCGAGCGCTTCATAGTGGAGGACGTCATAACGATCGGTCCCGACGAGACCCTCGACTACGCCCTCTTCCTCATGGAGAGGAACGACATCGATGGCCTCCCGGTTGTCGGTGAAGACGGCAGAATAGTCGGCATCGTTACCAAGAAGGACATAGCGGCCAAAGATGGTAGCTTTGTGAGAGATGTCATGACGGGAGAAGTCATAACCGTCGGCGAGGACGTCTCGGTGGAGGAAGCCCTTGATACGATGGTTGCCAAGGGAATAGCCCGCCTCCCGGTCGTCGATGGGGACGGCAGGCTGGTTGGGATAATCACGATGAGCGACCTGATGATGAGGAAGAAGTACAGAAACGCGGTAAAAGATGAAAACGGTGACCTCCTGGTTGCCGCGGCGGTGGGTCCCTTCGACATCGAGCGCGCCAAGGCCCTTGACCTGGCCGGAGCGGACGTCATAGTCATAGATACTGCCCACGCCCACAACCTCAAGGCGATAAAAGCTATGAAGGAGATAAGGAAAGCCGTCGATGCTGACCTTATCGTCGGGAACATCGCCAACCCCAAGGCGGTTGACGACCTCACCTTTGCCGACGCGGTCAAGGTTGGAATAGGGCCGGGGAGCATATGCACAACCCGTGTCGTCGCTGGAGTCGGCGTCCCGCAGGTTACGGCAATAACCCTCGTGGCGGATAGGGCCCAGGAGTACGGCCTTCATGTCATTGCCGACGGCGGAATCCGCTACTCCGGCGACATAGTCAAGGCCATCGCCGCTGGCGCAGATGCGGTAATGCTGGGTTCGCTTTTGGCCGGAACAAAGGAGGCACCGGGCAAAGAAGTGGTGATCAACGGGAGGAAGTACAAGCAGTACCGCGGCATGGGCTCCCTTGGGGCGATGATGAAAGGCGGAGCCGAAAGATACTACCAGAAGGGCCACATGAAGACCAGGAAGTTCGTTCCGGAGGGAGTTGAGGGCGTTGTGCCATACAAGGGGAGCGTGAGCGACGTCCTCTACCAGCTCGTCGGAGGCCTGCGCTCTGGAATGGGGTACGTGGGAGCAGGGAACATCCCGGAGCTCAAGGAGAAGGGCGAGTTCGTGATTATAACCCAGGCGGGAGTGAAGGAGAGCCACCCACACGACATCTTCATCACCAACGAGGCGCCGAACTATTCCGTCGGGAAATAGTCCTCTTCGCCTTTGTCGGGCAAAACTTTTTTATTTTTTAATGTGGTATCCCATACGGTGGTGTCAATGCGAAGGTTTGTGGTTTTTGCAATGTTGCTCATTCTGTTGCAGGCCGTATCTGCTGGAGCTCTGGGATACAATTTAATAGGGCCCTCTCAGGAGGTGGCGGTTGCCTCGGGCGGTGAGAACTACTTGGTGGCCTGGGGGGACGATTCCTTCGTGAACGTTACCCTCGTTCGGGTGCTTGACAATTCCCCAATCAAAAACGTCAGCGTTGATTCAGTTGGGGGTGTTTACGTTCTGAATTCCAACAGAGTTCTCGATGTTTCTTCGCTTGTGGACGTGAACTTCGTGAGATACATCGTCGTCTGGAAGGCTAAGAACGACAGCTACATTTACTACCGCGTCCTCGATTCTGCCGGCGACTACGTGACCAGAACCAAGCGCCTCGATTCTGTCAAGCCTGACTATCTGAGTGTCACCAGTGATGGTGAATATTTCGTCGTGGTGTATGAGGAGTACAACAGCAACCAGCTTTACTACGCGGTTCTCGATGCCTCTGGCAGCATCGTTGATAATGGACTTCTCTACACCGGGAAGGGCGCGATTCACTACAGCACAATAGCGTACGACCAGAAGAGCGGATACTTCGGGGTTGCGTTCAGGGAGAGCTGGAACAGTGGATCCAGCTACAACTTAACCTTTATCGACTTTAAACTCCTTTCAGATGGCGCCCTTAACTCGTCAAGCGTTCACCGCGCGAACTTCCTCGTGCGTGTATCTGCCGTGGCCGTTGCCCCTGGAATGGGCGGATTCTTCGTGGCGTACAGGAAGTACTACTCCCCCTATTCGTGGGTGATAATCGAGATACCCGATCCTCAATCGCCCGGAACTTACAAGCAGGTGGCCGAGCTTCCCAGGGCCCAGGACTCCATCAGGGGCGATCTGGATCTCGTGCCCAACGAGACTTCCCCCTACCTGATCTTCGCCTATGAGAACCAGACTTCTGACTTGGTGTACGTGATCAGGCTGGTTAAGATAGGCCTGAACGGGGATATACTGGGAGACCTCTCCATAACGCCTTCCTCCGGGAACTTCAGGTATCCCTCCCTCGCGGTGTCCTCTGTAACTCCGGTTGAAGCCTACGCACTCGGGTGGCTTGAAACTGATAACGGCCGCGCCCTGAGCGCGGAGTACAAGTCAGACCTCACGGCGGTCAGCGAGGTCAATCAGGTGCCGTTCTTCGGTACCCCCGCCGTGGCCGCCGCCCTCGTGGTGATTGCCTGGTTTGTGGCCAGGAGGTGGTGAATTTTCTACCTCCCTCCTTTTTGTTATGTTTGTCGCTCATAACCTAACCCCTTGCACTTCAATACTTAAAAGTTAGGGCAACCAAATTAAAGTAGGTGGAGGAAGTGAAATCATCAGGGTCCATAATGCTCGGGCTGGTCGTTGGCCTTGCTCTGATGCTTGCACCCCTGCGGTCTCGGAAGCCGGAACTCAGTTCCTTCTCATGCCCCTATACGTTTATCCGGGCTGTTCATGGGACTCCATCATCAGCCTTAAGGCCCAGTACCCCGTGAACATCGTGGTTATAGCCAACCCTGCCAGCGGTCCGGGTTCCCAAAGGGATCCCGTTTACGCCGATTACATACAGAAGATGCGCGATGCGGGGATATCGGTTCTCGGCTACGTGTGGACCAACTACGGGAAGCGCGACTCCTCAATAATCGAGGACGAGATAGACAACTGGGCCTCCTGGTACAACATCAGCGGGATATTCTTCGATGGCGTGAACGTCTCGGCCGGTACTGAGGGGTACTACTCCGGCCTCGTGAACTACGTGAAGGGCAAGTCCCAGTCGTACCTCGTAGTTGGAAACCCCGGCGGCTACGATCCATCTACCCTCGCGGATTACACCTCGATCTTCGACGTCCTCGTGATATACGACAGCCCCAGCTACCCCTCCTCTTGGCCAAGCGGCGCCGATCCCTCGAAGCTGGGTGCTCTCGTGTACGGGGTGCCTTCCTTCGATGAGACCACCTTCAAGGATCTGGCATCTAAGGCGTACTACGTGTACGTGACGGACGATGGAGGCGACAACCCGTGGGACAGCCTCTCCCGCTACGTGGCGGACGAGGCGGCCGCTCTGGCGGGGGTTCCCAAGGTGAACTACGTCCTTAAGGTCAGCTCCCATAGCACCACGGGGTATTCCGTGATCGAGCGCTACCCCAGCTACAACGTTTCTGGAGGTGTATACAACGTCAGCTGGGACGTTCTCTTGAGGAACTGGGACTCCTCCGGCGCTGGAGTGCAGCTGATGTACCTCATTCTTGACCAGGGTGGGAGCACCGTTGAGGTTCACTTCGAGTGGGCTTACTACGGAAACGGGACCGCTCTCTACGCCTGCTACGGATGGGCAAGCTGTGCTGACACTGATTTCAACGTCACCTCCTCCTGACACAGGCTGGCCATAGCGGTTGATTCGGCGTCGGTTAAGTTCTACGTCGATGGGTTGAAGTCAGAAGCGTTGCCATCAGCGGGACGGCGGAGGTTCTCCGCGTGGGTGCCGGGTCGTGGGACAAAACATCGCAGTACGACCTCTACATAGACAACGTGACGGAGACAGCGGGGGTAGGAAGCGTCGTGGAGACTTTTGACTGTAGGAACGAATGCTACTTCAGCACCCGCGTCGGGGACGTTGGCATCGTGCCGGCCAGTACAGTGGCTGTACCGTTCTTTGGCACTCCGACCATGGTGGCGATTCTGGCTGTGGTAGCGGCACTGCTGATGAGTCGTAGGTAGAAAAGCGTTTAAGCCCTACCTCTCCCTTTTCTCAGGTGGTGGGATTGAGGGTTGGAATCATCGGAAGCGGAGCCGCAGGCTTGACGGCAGCCATAGCCCTTGCGAGACGGGGCTTTGATGTCACTGTCATCGGAAAGGGGTTCAAAAACACTAACTCATACCTCGCCCAGGCGGGGATAGCCTTTCCAATCCTCGACGGTGATTCCCCTAAAGCCCACGTTCTAGACACTATCAGGGCAGGCAAGTACCTCAACGATGAAGAGGTTGTGTGGAGCGTAATCTCAAAGGCAAGCGGGGCCTACGACTTTTTGACTTCAATAGGCATCGAGTTCGAGACCAATGAGACCGAGGGCGGTCACTCCTTTCCCAGGGTCTTCACGATAAGGAACGAGACCGGAAAGCACATGATGAAGGTTCTCCACATGGCTGCTAAAGAGGCGGGAGTGCACTTCGTTGAGGGCTTCGCTGAAGAGCTCGCCGTGAGGGAGAGGAAGGCCTACGGCGTCTTTCTCGAAGGGGAGCTCATGAAGTTCGACGTGACTGTAATAGCGACGGGGGGCTTTGCGTCGCTCTTCCGGTACACCGCGGGCTCTCCTCTCAACCTCGGCACCCTCATAGGCGATGCCGTGATGAAAGGCGCCCCCACTCGCGATTTGGAGTTCGTCCAGTTCCACCCAACCGGCTACATCGGGAAAAGCGGCGTTTTCCTCGTCAGCGAGGCCGTCCGCGGGGCAGGGGCTAAGCTGGTGACTGAAGACGGGGAGCGCTTCGTTAACGAGCTCTCTACAAGGGACATCGTCGCGAGGGCGATATACAGGCAGATGCTCGCTGGGAAGAGGGTCTACCTCGACGCCACCTCGATAGAGGACTTCAAGAAAAGCTTCCCCCAGATATACGCTTTTCTGGTCAAGGACGGCATCGACCCGTCGAAGGACTTGATTCCCGTCTCGCCAATAGCGCACTACACGATAGGAGGGATAGCTGTTGACCTCTGGTACAAAACCGTTATCAAAAACCTCTACGCGGTAGGTGAAGCCATGAGCAACGGCTTCCACGGGGCGAACAGACTGGCCAGCAACTCGCTCCTTGAGTGCATCGTGAGCGGTCTTGAGGTTGCGAGAACCATAGCTAGGGACAGGCCGAGGCGGGGAGAAGTCAAGGAGCCGGCATATCACGGCTACGAGCTTGGAGACGTTGAGTCTCTAAGGCAACTTCTCTGGGAGAAAGCTGGAATCGTCAGGAGCGCGAAGACCCTTAAGGAAGGCCTCAGGGAGCTTGAGAGAATCGAGGCAGACCCGAGACTAAAGCTACTCGCGAGAGGGGTTCTCGAATGTGCCCTCGCGAGGGAAGAGAGCAGGGGGGCCCACTACCGTGAGGACTTTCCAGCTACGAGAAAATCCTTCGAGAGGCCGAGCTTCTTCGACGGAAAGTGCAGGCTCTAACCAAAGGTTTAAATTCTTATCGAATCCTTGTTATGCCCGGTGAAACGATGGAACTGCTCTATCTCATCGCCTCCTTCGCGGTAGTAATAGCTCTCATCTGGCTTAAAATCAACATCGGTGTCTCAATATTTGTCGGCTCCATAGTGCTGGCCTTCCTGTTTGGAATGAGTCCTGAGGATGCCGCTGTGACCCTTTACCACTCCGCCACCTCGTGGGAGACGATAAGGCTGGTGCTCATAATAGCCTTTATCATGGGCATGACCTCAGTCTTCTCCCAGATAGGCTACCTGAAGGACATGGAAACTGCCGCGAGCAACCTCTTTCCCAAGGCCAAGTACTCTCTGGCCATGCTTCCCGCCCTCATCGGACTTATGCCGATGCCAGCTGGCGCACTGGTCTCGGCCCCCATGATAGAGCCGGTCGCCGGGAAGTTCGAGATGAAAGCTGAAGACAAAACCCTCGTCAACTACTGGTTCAGGCACATATGGGAGCACTCGTGGCCGATGTATCAGGCCATAGTCATCGCCTCGGCCCTCGTTGGAACCTCGATACGGGAGATGAGCACCAAGATGTTTCCTCTGACGGTTCTTATGGCGCTCATCGGGTACGTCCTCCTCATCCGCCCGCTTCCCGATGCCGGTTCCGGAAAAGGAAACGTCAAAACCGGCCTCATACTTCTCCTGAAGAGCACGTACCCCATACTGGTTATCATACTCGTTTCAATCGTTCTGGGCATCGACATGGTCTACGGTGCTTTTCTTGGCTTCCTCTCGGCTCTCATTCCTAACCTGAAGAGGGTGAGCCTGAAAGGGGTCATTGCTCATGCTCTCCAGCTCAGGATAGTCTTTCTCCTCGTTGCGGTGATGTATTTCAAATACGTGCTCCAGGCCACTGGAGCCGTTGAGACGCTCCCAAAAGCAATGATATCGATGAACCTGCCGGTGGTTCTCGTCCTCATGGTGACGCCCTTCATCGTCGGCCTTATGACGGGCATAAGCTTCGCCTACGTGGGTATGACCTTTCCGCTGTTGCTCCCCTTCTTTACGGGCTTTGACATGGTTGCTCTTGCTTACCTGAGCGGTTACATGGGAATGCTCTTCAGTCCCGTGCACCTCTGCTTTGTGTTCTCCGCCGAATACTACGGGGCCGAGCTCCGGAGGACCTACCTGCGGCTCCTCCCCCCAGCACTCCTCCTATTCGCCGGGGGCGTTGCCTATATTGCCCTCTTTCTCTGAAAGCTTTTATACCCTGGAACATAGGGTACCATAGGTGAGACCATGAAGATGGAGGAGCTCGTGCGGGAGATTGAACGCCTGAAGGAGGAGCGCAACGCTATAATCATGGCCCACAACTACCAGCTGCCTGAAATCCAGGATATAGCTGACTTTCTCGGCGACAGCCTTGAGCTAGCAAGGAATGCCGTAAAGGTTGATGCAGACGTCATAGTCTTCGCAGGAGTGGACTTCATGGCAGAAACTGCCAAAATCCTGAATCCTGAGAAGACGGTTCTCTTACCGGCTAAGAGGGCCACCTGTGCGATGGCCAACATGCTGAAGGTCGAGCACATCCTCAGGGCCAAGGAGAAGTATCCTGATGCTCCGGTGGTTCTTTACGTGAACACCACCGCCGAGACCAAGGCCTACGCCGATGTCACAGTCACCTCGGCCAATGCCGCCAAGATAGTGGCCAAGCTCGACTCCGACGTCATCATCTTCGGGCCTGATAAGAACCTGGCAAACTACGTCGCTAAACAGACCGGCAAGAAGGTCATCCCCGTGCCGGAGTACGGCCACTGCTACGTTCACAGGAAGTTCACCATCGAAGACGTGGAACGCGCGAGGAAGCTCTATCCAAACGCCAGGCTGATGGTTCACCCCGAGTGCGAACCGGAGGTACAGGAAAGGGCCGACATAATAGTCTCCACCGGCGGGATGATAAGGCGCGCAAATGAGTGGAACGAGTGGGTCGTCTTCACGGAGAGGGAAATGGTCTACCGCCTTCAGAAGCTCTATCCTGATATCAGGTTCCACCCGGCTAAGGAAGATGCGGTCTGCATCGGCATGAAGGCCATAACGCTCAACCACATATATGAGTCGCTCAGGGACATGAAGTACGAGGTTGAAGTGCCGGAGGAGATAGCCCGAAAGGCAAGGAGGGCCATAGAGAAAATGCTTGAGATGAGCTGAGGTGTTAAGTTGAGAGGGAAAGATTCCGAGATTTTTGTTAAGTATGGAGGGAAACTTTATGATTTCTCTTTCCTATCTGCTCAGGTTCCTTGAGGAGGATTCGCCCTTCGGCGACGTCACGAGTGAAGCTATAATTCCTGAAGGAACGAAGGCCAAAGCAGTAATCATTGCGAAGCAAAATGGCGTTATAGCGGGAGTCGAGGAAGCGAAGGCTCTCTTTGAGCACTTCGGGGTTGAAGTTGAGGTCAGGAAGAGGGACGGCGAAGAAGTGAAGAAGGGTGACATCATACTCGAGCTGACCGGTGATGCGCGCGCGATACTCCTCGTCGAGAGGACGGCTTTGAATGTCATGGGCAGGATGAGTGGCATCGCCACCGAGGTCAGAAGGCTGGTCGATAGGGTTAGGGCCGTCAACCTGAAGGTTTGCATTGCAGGAACCAGAAAGACTCTCCTCAAGCCGCTGGATAAGAGGGCGATACTCATAGGCGGCGGGGAAATGCATCGCTTCTCGCTGAGCGACGCGGTACTCATAAAGGACAACCATCTCGCTCTGGTTCCTCTGGAAGAGGCCATAAGGCGTGCCAAAGGGTTCAGCGTTTACAAGGTCGTCGAAGTGGAAGTCGAGAGCCTTGAGGATGCCATTAAAGCGGCAAAAGCCGGGGCGGACGTGGTGATGCTCGACAACATGAGTCCGACCGAGATAGCCGAGACGATAGAGGCTCTAAAGCGCGAAGGGCTCAGGGAGAGGGTTAAAATCGAGGTCTCCGGTGGGATAACGCCCGAGAACATCGAGGAGTACGCGGAACTCGACATCGACGTCATAAGCCTCGGCTATCTCACGCACTCGGTCAGGAACTTCGACGTCAGCCTTGAGATAATTGGAAAGGCCTGAACGAGGGCTTTTCTGCTCTGCCTTATTTTTCCTGAAGTTTCTTGGGGGCCGGTGCGGCTTTTCCGCGGCAAGGTTTATATTCAAGTTTTTTCTTGAATTATATTGCAAGCCATAACTTGAAATGGTGGTGTCCATGGGAAAGCTCCACGTTATAGAGGCCAAGGGTACGGACAGGCTCAAGAAAGGTTTCGCCAAGATGGTGAAGGGCGGCGTAATTATGGATGTCACAAACGCGGAGCAGGCCAGAATAGCCGAGGAAGCCGGTGCAGTTTCGGTTATGGCGCTCCACATGGTTCCCGCAGACATAAGAAGGGCCGGTGGCGTTGCCAGAATGGCCCCGATAGAGAAGATCCAAGAGATAATGGACGCGGTGACGATTCCAGTCATGGCGAAGGTCAGGATCGGCCACGTGGCAGAGGCCAAAATACTCGAGGCCCTCGGCGTTGATATGATAGACGAGAGCGAGGTTCTAACGCCTTCGGATCCCTATTTCCACATAGACAAGAGAGAATTTGCCGTTCCCTTCGTCTGTGGCGCCAGGAACCTCGGTGAAGCGGTAAGGAGGATATGGGAGGGCTCGGCAATGATTAGGACCAAGGGCGAGGCCGGAACCGGCAACATCGTCGAGGCAGTGAGACACGTCCGCCTAGTGGCAGAGGGCATAAGGCAGATTCAGGCCATGACGGACGAGCAGGTTTATGCCGTGGCTGAAAAGTTCGCCGAGCCCTACCTCAGGCTGTCCCTCAACGTCAAGGAGATAGCTGGCCTCCCGACCAAGGTTCTGGAAAACGAACCTGTCTACGGCCACCACACCTACCACGAGATCGTCGATGGCCTCTACAAGGTTCTCCTGGAGATAAAGAAGCTTGGAAGGTTGCCTGTTGTGAACTTCGCCGCCGGAGGAGTTGCAACCCCTCCTGACGCGGCCTTGATGATGCAGATGGGCATGGACGGCGTCTTCGTGGGCAGCGGCATCTTCAAGAGCTCCAATCCGGAAAAGATGGCCAGGGCTATAGTTGAGGCCGTTAACCACTGGGACGAACCCGATGTCTTGGCGGAGATAAGCAGGGAAATCGGCGAGCCAATGCGCGGCAGGGACATTGAAGAGCTGGAGGTTCGCCTTGAGGAGAGGGGCGTCTGATCTCTCTTCTTTGCCTTTTCAATGAGGTGGTGGAAATGGTTAAGGTAGGCGTTATAGGCCTTCAGGGCGACGTCAGCGAGCACATCGAGGCAAGCAAGAGGGCTTTGGAGAACCTCGGGGTTTCCGGCGAGGTCATCTGGCTCAGGAAGCAGGGGCAGCTGGAGGGAATCTCCGCAATCATAATCCCCGGCGGTGAGAGCACGACCATCTCAAGGCTCATGGTGAAGAACGGTCTCCTTGAGCCCGTGAGGAAGCTCGGCGAGGAAGGTTTGCCGATAATGGGAACCTGCGCAGGTTTGATAATGCTCTCGAAGGAGGTAATCGGTGCCACTCCGGAGCAGAGGTTCCTCAAGCTTCTCGACGTTCGCGTTAATAGAAACGCCTACGGCAGGCAGGTGGACAGCTTCGAGGCTCCAATAAAGCTGGCCTTCAGCGACGAGCCGTTCCCAGGGGTTTTCATTCGCGCGCCCCGCATAGTCAAACTCCTGAACGATAAAGTCCGGCCGATAGCTTGGCTCGGCGATAGGGTTGTTGGCGTCGAGGGGGACAACATCATCGGCCTTGAGTTTCACCCGGAGCTGACCTCTGATACCAGAGTTCATGAATACTTCCTGAAGAAGGCCCTCTAACTTGAACATTTTTTCATCAATTTCTTCCGGAAATCTTTTTATTCTTGCCGTGTATATGTTTATCGGTGGTAGCGTGAGCGAGCCCAAGACGGTCGTGTGTCCCTACTGCGGCTTTGGCTGCAGGCTTCTCGTTGATCCCACGACGATGAGAGTCAAACCGTACCAAGGTGAACCCAACAGGGGCAAGCTCTGCCCCAAGGGTCTCCACGCGACGGAGTTCGTTCTTTCCGGGGACAGGCTCAAGCGTCCCCTTAAGCGCGAGGGCTCTAAGATAAGACCGATAAGCTGGGGGCAGGCCATCGAGGAGATAGAGGGTAAGCTCCTCGAAATCCGCGAGCTGTACGGTCCAGACGCTGTGGCGTTCATAGCCTCATCCAAGGTCAGCAACGAGGAGAACTACCTTTTGCAAAAGATCGCGAGGCTTTTCGGCACGAACAACATAGACAACTGCGCAAGGCTATGCCACGAGGCGAGCGTTCACGCTCTCAAGATGACCCTTGGAGCTGGGGCGCAGACCAACCCGTATGAAGACCTGGAGGGGTTTAATGCCATACTCATCTGGGGCTACAACCCTGCTGAAACCCATCCAGTTGTCATGGACTACATCCTGAAGGCCAGGAGGAAAGGTGCTAAAATAATCGTCGTCGACGTCAGGGAAACCAGAACGATGGCCTTCGCGGACTATAAGCTGATCATCCGTCCGGGGACCGACATAGCCCTCGCAAACGCGGTTATGAACGTCATAATCCTGGACGAGCTCTACGACGAGGAGTTCATAAAGACCAGAACCGCCGGCTTCTCCAAGGTAAGGATGGCTGTGAGAAAGTACACTCCGGAGTACGCGGAGAAGGTAACCGGAATTCCCGCCGAAACGATCAGAGAAGTTGCGAGAACCTTTGCCTTAGCCGGAAGCGGCGCGATAATGTGGGGGATGGGGCTTACCCAGCACGTTTCTGGCGTTGAGAACGTTTTAGCGATTATAGACCTTGCCCTGCTCCTCGGTTATATCGGCGAGAAGGGTGGTCTCTATCCAATGCGAGGCCAGAACAACGTTCAGGGAGCGGCATACATGGGAGCGCTGAGTGAATTTTTACCTGGCTACGTCCCGCTGACCGACGAGCGCTTTAGAAAGCGTGTGGCAAAGATATGGGGCGTGGAAGACCTCCCGACGGAGCGCGGGCTCTACCTCACGGAGCTCTGGGAGGCCATTGAGAAGGGCGATGTAAAGGCGCTCTACATAGTCGGGGAAAACCCTGCCGTCAGTGAAGCGGACTTCCTCGGGGTAAGAAACGCCCTCAGAAAGCTCGATCTCCTCGTCGTTCAGGACATCTTTATGACGCGCACAGCGAGATACGCCCACTACATTCTTCCTGCGAGTGCCTTCTGCGAGAAGGAAGGCTCGTACATGAACAGCGAGAGGAGAATTCAGTGGAGCCACAAGGTCTGCGAGCCGGGGGGTGATTCGAAGCCCGACTGGGAAATACTGACCATGCTCGGCAGGGCTCTCGGTCTGCCCGGTTTTGACTATTCAAGCGTTGAAGAGATCACCGCCGAGTACTTCCGCCTCTTCCCTTCGCTGGAGGAGAGGAGCATTGAGGAGCTCAAAAACGGCGACGGCATATTCCTTCCGAGGAAGAGGCTCCACACCTGGGAGTTCTCAACTCCAGACGGAAAGGCCAGGTTCATCGCTGTGGAACAGGTTCAACCGTGGGAGAGGCCGGACTACGAGTACCCCTTCATACTTACGACAATCAGGCTGATAAGCCACTACAACACAGGTGAAATGACCCTCAGGAGTCCCTCGCTCGTCAGACTGATGGGAGAGCCCAGGGTGCTGATAAACAGAAGCGACGCGGAGAGGCTTGGAATCCACGACGGCGACTGGGTTGAGATCGAGACTAGGCGCGGGAAGATTAGAATGAGGGCCAAGCTCGGCGGTATTCCCTCCGGAGTGGTTGCGGTTCCCTTCCACTTCAAGGCGAACAAAATAACGAGCCCTGCCCTGAACAAAGCCGGAACGCCGGAGCTCAAGTTCTCTGCGTGCAGGGTGAGGAAGCTCGAAAGAGGCTAACGTTTAAGAGTTTCTTCTCCAATCTTTAACTATGTCCAAAGTGATAGTTGCCGTGTATAGAGGGGATGTTATAATTCCCCTCGAAAAGCTCAACATCCCCCAGGGCGCGAAGCTCCTGATAAGGATAGAGAAGATTGAAGAGAAAGACGCCCTCAAGGAGATTGGATATCTAAAGCTCCTCAGGGAGGGAGAGGATGCCGAGGAGCTCTTTGAAATTTAACCAGGGCGATATAGTTCTTCTGAAGCTTCCTTTCACCGACTATCTTGGAAGCAAACTCCGGCCGGTTTTAGTGGTGAGTTCCGACGAGCTGAACTCCATAAGTAATGACCTTGTGGTGCTGAAGATCACGAGCAAATCCCATTTCAAGGAGTTCCAGGTTGAGCTAACTCAGGACGACCTTCTGAGTGGAAGGTTAAAGAAGAAAAGCTTTATCGACTGCTCCTCAGTTTTCACCGTGGAGAAGTCTCTTGTAATCAAAAGAATAGCCAAGTTAACGCCCCAAAAGCCCCAGGAAGTTAAAAATATCCTCAAAAGGACTTTTGGCATTGATTAAAGCCTGAACGCCCACTCCGGATACTCCCCGGTAAGGCATGCAAGGCAGAGGTCTCTCCTCCCGACGGCTTTTTTCAGCCCCTCTATGCTGAGGTAAGCCAGGCTGTCGGCCCCTATTGATTCCCTCACCTTCTCGACGCTCCCAAAGGCCGCTATGAGCTCGTGCCTGGTAGGAATGTCCACCCCCATATAGCACGGGTACCTTATCGGAGGGGAGGCGATCCTCACGTGCACCTCTTTAGCCCCAGCGTTTCTCAGAAGAGTGACTATTCTTCTCATCGTCGTTCCCCTGACGATTGAGTCATCAACCAGCACGACGCTCTTTCCCTCGATGACTTCTCTCACCGGCGAGAGCTTGAGCTTAACCTTCAGCTCGCGGTAGAACTGGCCGGGGGTTATGAACGTCCTCCCGATGTAGCGGTTCTTTATGAGGCCCTCAGAGTAGGGAATCCCGCTGACCCTGGAGAAGCCCAAAGCGGAAGCCCTTCCTGAGTCCGGCACTGCTATGACGACGTCTCCGTTGGCAGGGCTTTCCCTTGCCAGTTCCTCCCCCATCTTTACCCGGGATGTATAGACGTTTACACCGTCTATCGTGCTGTCCGGGCGGGCGAAGTATATGTACTCGAAAACGCAGTGATGGTGGCTCTCCCTGGCCAGAACCTTGCTCTCGACCCCGTCTTCCGAGAGGAGAAAGACCTCCCCGGGCTGAACGTCTCTTATATCCTGGACGAATAGTCTCAACGCGGAATCCTCCGAGGCGAAATAATGACCGTCTCCACTTCCGTAGCTCAGCGGCCTGAAGCCGACCGGGTCCCTCGCAACAAGTATCTTCCCGTCGAACAGGAAGGCGACCGAGTAGGCCCCCTTAACTTCCTCAAAGAGGGTTTTCATGGCCTCGAACTCGTCGCCGGTCTCGTGGAGGTGCCAGAGGAATGAAATCCCCAGAAGCTCAGAGTCCACCGAGTGCCTGAACTTAACCCCCAGCCGTTCGTAGTGCCGCCTGAGGGGGAGGAAATTCGTGAGGGTTCCGTTGTGGGCTATCGCGATGCTCTTTCCGCAGCAGCCTGTCTCCAGCGGCTGGGTCTCCGTGAGGGAGCCTGATGTGGAGTAGCGGACATGGGCTATTACCATCTTGGATTTTAGCTTCGCCATCTCGCCGTTCCTGAAGACCTCCGAAACGAGCCCCCTGCGGGCTATTGTTCTTATCTTATGCTTCCAGGCGCTTATCCCCGCGCTTTCTTGACCGCGGTGCTGCAGGGCTATGAGTGCGTAGTAGGCTTTTTTCGGAGCATTCTCGGTAACCGCTGCAAAGACGCCGCACTTCTCGCGCATCGCCACCACCGATTGACTTTTGGATGTCAATAACCTCATGTTAAGCTGGCCAAATTTAGGGATTCGTGCTTAAAAGCTTTGCCCATCTTTTAACATTTTTCAGGCAAAAAAATCCTTAAAAGTGCGCAAGTTTTTACATAAAATTGGTGATTAACGTGGAAGTTTACGAAGGCAAGGCCAAGAAGGTAATCCCCCTCGACGATGGAAAGGCCATTATGGAGTTCAAGGACGATGCTACCGCCTTTGACGGCAGGAAAAAGGCTCGGTTCAGGGGCAAGGGGTGGCTCAATGCCCAGATCAGCGCGGTTCTCTTCAGGGTTCTCGAGGAGAAAGGCGTTAAGACCCACTTCATCGGGGTTGCCGGGGATAACCGCCTCATCGTTGAGCGGCTCAAGATGTACCCGCTCGAGGTGGTCGTCAGGAACGTTGTCGCCGGCAGTTTGAAGAAGCGCCTCCCCCTTGAGGGGGGAACCGAATTGCCGGAGCCGATAGTCGAGCTCTACTACAAGGACGACAGCCTTGGGGATCCTATGATAAACTACTACCACGCAAAGGTTCTCGGGATAAGCGAGGGTGAGATAAGGGAGATGGAGCGCATAGCTCTTAGAGTAAACGAGATTCTCAGGGAGTACTTTGCTCAGCGCGGGATAATCCTCGTGGATTTCAAGCTGGAGTTCGGAAAGAACGGGAGGGGTGAGATTCTACTCGGCGACGAGATAAGCCCCGACACCTGCCGCTTCTGGGACGCGAGAACTGGAAAGAGCCTTGACAAGGACGTCTTCCGCTTCGATAAGGGCGACCTGATAAACGCTTATGAGGAGCTCTACGAGCGCTTGGCCGGCACTTCCTGAGCCTCCCCTATCATTGCCATTATTTTTCTATGCAGAGTCTTGATAAGCTCCCTTCTGTCCTCCATCAGGACAACGTCGCTCGAGCCTATTACCTCAAGGTTGAAGGCGAAGGGACTTGGCACGCTGTGGGTCTCGAAGACAACCTTTACTCTGCCCTCCCCGACCCAGCTCAGGAAGGTTTCAGCGCTCTCAACGTCCATCTTGTCCTCCATAATCTCGCGGTAGACCTCCTTCAGGAGCGGGAAGTCTGGGTGGTTCTCCTTGAGGACCCTGAGGAGGGAAACTGCCATCACCTGCTGCCTGCCGAGCCTCTTGCTCCTCCCGATGTAGCGCCTGAGGATTAACAATCCACGGTTGGCCACGTGGCGGAAGCGCCTCTTCAGAAGCTCGGTGTTGTCCAGGGCCAGCTTTAACGTCTCCCTTAGGTCCTCGACCTCGAAAAGCTCCCTAATTTCTTCCTCGCTCAGCTCGACCTCCGGGGGGAGGAGTAAGGCGAAGCCGTTGTCGTTTATCGCTATCCCGACGTTGCAGTTCTTCCTCTTGCTCACGAGGTAGGCGAAGGCCCTGCTCAGGGCATCGTTAGCTCTCCTCCCGATGAGGGTGTGGAAAAAGTAGCGGTTCCGCTTTCCGGGCACGAACTCGACCAAGAGTGTCTCATCGTCAGGGATCACCGAATACCTCGCCTGCTCGCGGAAGTAAGCTATGATAGCTCTCGTGGCCTTCTCGTCTATCCCGTACTTCCGCACGAGCCTCCTAACCGCGTCCCTCCGGTGAAGAAGTTCCTTGACTTCCCTTCTAAACCTCTGAATGTCGAGGGCCAGGTCGAAGCTGAGCGGGAGCATCTCCGAGAACCACGCAGGAATGGTCGGCTTTGCACCCTCGCGGGGAATAACGTAGAGCCTGTTCCCCCTGCTCTTGACGAACTCATAGGTTCTTCCGGCCAAGACGAAGATGTCGCCGGGCATTAAGCGCTCTGCAAACTCCTCCTCAACCGTTCCTATCAGCTTCTTGTCCATCGTGTAAACCCTGATCTTTGCTTCATCTGGAATCGTGCCGACGTTCATGTAGTAGATCGCCCTCGTCATTTTGCCCCTCTTTCCAAAGCGCCCGTCCTCAAGCCATATCTTCGCGTAGACCTTCCTCTCCTCCAGGCCAGCGTATTCTCCTGCCAGATACCTCAAAACACTCATGAAGTCCTCAAAAGGCAGGTTCCTGAAAGGATAAGCGCGCCTTACGAGGTTGTAGGCTTCCCCCACTTCCCACACCTTGTTGAGGGCCATTCCGAGCAGGTGCTGGACGAGGACGTCGAGCGGGTTCTCGGGGATTCTAACCCTGTCGAGTCTCCTGTTCCTGGCGTTGTGCGCTAAAACTGTAACCTCCACCAAATCATCGCGATCGAGCGCCAAAATAACCCCTTTGCTGACCTCGTGGAGCCTGTGGCCGGCCCTTCCAATTCTCTGTAATGCTCTATTAACGCTCTTGGGTGAGCCGATTAAGACCACGAGGTCAATAGTTCCGATATCCAAACCTAACTCCAAGCTTGTTGAGCTGATTACCGCCCGAAGCTCGCCCCTCTTGAGCTTCTCCTCAACGTCCAGGCGAACCTCCCTCGACAGCGAGGAGTGGTGGGCCTCTATCAGGCCCTCAAACTCCGGAAAGCGCTTTTTGAGGTTGAAAGCAACTCTCTCGGCACCGCTCCTCGTGTTGGTGAAGATGAGCGTCGTCCTGTGCTCCCTAATCAGCTCTGCCAGACGGTTGTAGAGGGCCTCGCTCAGCGCTCCAGCTGGAGTGTAAATCAAATCCTCAACGACGCTCTCAACTTTTATTTCCGTCTGCTTGGCGAAGCTGACATCAACTATAAGTCCGGGCCTCGGCTCCCCGTTTTCAAAGCCGAAGACGAACTTCGCTATCTCCTCAAGCGGATGTATGGTGGCGCTCAGGCCTATCCTCACAAATTTTTCTTCGGCCATCTCTTGAAGGCGCTCAACGCTCAAAGCCAAATGACTGCCACGCTTGTTCTCCGCCAAAGCGTGAACCTCGTCTATGATGAGGTATTTGACCGTCTTTAGCCTCTCGCGGAACTTTGGGGCGTTGAGCGCTATGGCGAGGCTTTCAGGGGTTGTTATCAGAATATGCGGCGGCTTCCTCACCATCTTGCTCTTCTCGTAGCTTGAAGTGTCGCTCGTCCTTATGCCGACCCTTATCTCAGGGATTTCGTAACCCAACTCCTTTGCAACTTCTTTTATCTCCGCCAAAGGCCCCTCAAGGTTCCTCTTGATGTCGTTGTTCAAAGCCCTCAACGGGGAAACGTAGAGGACGTAGATTTTATCCTCGAGCTTTCCCTCCTTGGCTAGAAGTATCAGCTCGTTTATCGCCGAGAGAAAGGCCGAGAGAGTCTTTCCAGAACCGGTCGGTGAGGAGATTAGAACGTTCTCGCCCTTGTGAATCTCCATGACAGCGTAGCGCTGTGGTGGTGTAAAGGTTCCAAACTTCCGCCTGAACCACACCCTAACCGGCTCGCTCAGGATTGAGAATATCTCCTCATCAGTGTACTCGCGCTTCGCCCAGCGAATTTTTCCCTCTGTCATCAGCCCAGGATTTTCAATTTGGTTTTTAAACCATTCGGTTAGTCCAACAAACTTTTTAAGTCCAAAGAGAGAACTACCGCCGGTGGGACTATGAGCCGCAGGGGGAGTGAGACCCTCAGGAAGGTCATTGAGGAGTTCAACAGGTTGCACGGCAGCGAGGCCGAAGCGAGGGTATTAGAACTTAAAGGGGACGAGGTTGTAATAGAGTTCGAGGGCTCGTTCTGTGCCACCTGCGGGCTTTACGACTACTTCGACGACATCAAGTGGGAGGCGCTCGATTTTGGCCTTGAGCTTGAGCCGGTTGAGGTTCTTGAGACGGAGGAAGACGACTTCGAGCACGGTCGCTACGTTGTGAGGTATAGGATCGGTAAGAAACCGGGACTTAAGTTTTTGGATTAATTCAGAGTGTGCTTAGCTTTCTTAATGTCTCCGTCAATTTATCCAGCTCCCCGAAATCCAGGAGCTCCCCCTCGACGGGCACCAGCACGCGCAGCTTTGAGCTGTCGAACTTCCGAAGGAACGGCGAAACTATCTCCCTCGTCACGTCGTTGCCGTAGGCCCAGGGACTGAAGGCAGGCAGGACGATAAGCCTCTCGCCCCACAGAAAAGCCGGTACCTTCACGCTCGCCCCCACTTCGTCCCTCAGCCTTATCGCAGGGTGTTCGTGGCCGATTATGAACCTTTCTCCTTCCTCCAGCCTGTGGCCGTGGACCAGGGTCCATCCCCTTACTTCCAACCTGTCCACGATTTCAACTCCCCTCTCCCTCAGCCACAGTATCCCCGGGTCGTGGTTTCCCCTGATCACTATTATCTCATCGACTTCGCTCTCAAGGGCGTCGAAGAATCTTCCCAGTTCCTCCCGCTCCATCCTGAACTGGACGAACGAGTGCTTCAGGTCGCCGTCGATTATGAGCCTCTTCGGCCTTTCCCTTCTCACAACTGCCAGAACTTCCTGGATAAGCCCCCCGAGGAGGTTGGGAAAGTAGTTGCCCTCCCTGGCCATGGACCTCTCGAAGCCTATGTGGAGGTCCGCTATTATCAGGTCTTTTCCCAGCAGGATCGCTTTCTCGGGAACGGGCCTCGGCTTCATGGTACCTGGAACGGGCCGGGGCTTAAAACGCTTGCCGTTCGGACTCGTAAGTTATCCAGACGGTGTAGCAGCCCTTCGCGTCTTCCTCGATAACGATCTTTCTCAATCGGGGCCCGTATTCCTTCACGGCCTCCTCAACGACGGCCGGAAGGTTCTCGAGGAATGCCTTCTTTTTTACGGTGAGCTCCATGGAACCACCGAGAAATGTTGGGGTGGGAGGGCTTAAAGCCTTACCGTTCTGGTTAGCCGTGAGTTGCGTTTGTAATTCTCGTTACGGCTAACCTTCCCTCCTCCAGTCTTCATTGGAGAGCTTTCGGGGGGAACGGAAACTCCCCACATCTTCGGGCTGAACAGTCCCCATTCGGGCTTAGTAACTCCCACATATCGGGGACTGTCAAGCTACGCTAAAATAAAGACCTGAGAATACTTAAAAATTATGGTTACAACCTAATAAACAATCCCGTAGTTCTTCACAACTATTCCCTCTTTTTCCGTGACTGTCCCGAGCTCGAAAGTCTCAAAATACCTGCCAAGGATTTCCAGGGCTTCCTCTCTCTCCTCTGCCGACACTACAGCTATCATGCCAACGCCCATGTTGAAAACGCGGAACATCTCCTCCAGCGGAACGCCGTTCTCATAGATCAGCCTGAATATCCCTTCGATGGGTGGCATCTCAAGGGAAAAGCCGTGGTTCGTGAGGCGCTTCAGGTTGGTCAGGCCACCTCCCGTTATGTGCGCTAATCCGTGAACCTCGACACTCTCTATTAAGTCGAGTACAGCTTTAACGTAAATCCTTGTTGGCTCCAAAAGCCACTCCCAGAGTTTCCTGCCCTCGTACTCGTAGTCGAGGCCGTACTTAGGGATTAGAAGCTTCCTTGCAAGGGTCAGGCCGTTGGAGTGGATTCCCGAACTCGCTATACCAATAACTGCATCTCCGGGTCTTATCTTCTCCCCCGTTATGACTTTCCCCTTCTCGACTATTCCGATGGCCGTTCCGGCTAAATCAAAGCCGTTGATGAGGTCTGGCATAACTGCCGTCTCCCCGCCGACTATCGCTATTCCGGCCTGCCTCGCCCCTTCGTAAAGACCCTTGGCTATCTCTTCAAAAACTCTCTCATCAGGCTCCCTGACTGCGAGGTAGTCCACAAGAGCTACGGGCTCGGCCCCAACGCAGAGCAAATCATTGACGTTCATTGCCATCATGTCTATCCCTATCGTGTCGAACTTGCCGACGGCTTCCGCTACCAGAACTTTTGTGCCAACACCATCGGTCGTCATGGCGAGGTAAAAGTCATGAAAATCCATCAGCGCCGCGTAGTGGCCTATTCCACTCGGCTCGCCGAGCTTTCCTTTTCTGAACCTGAACGTCTCCTTCGCGAGACCTATGATTCCCCTGAGGGCCCTCACAGTTTTCTCGTCATCAACTCCCGCCTGGGCGTAGGTCAGCATGAACACCACCGAAGAGAGTTCCACAGGGAGCTTAAAAGCTTTGCCATGTTTATGCTTAAAAAGGCTTAAATATCATGAATTTTTAACATTTTAACGTCAAAATTTGAGGTGATGATAATGATCCAGCCCCGGGACGAGCTCGGAACCGCTATGACGGACTCCGCTCAAAAGATACTCCTCCTCGGGAGCGGCGAGCTGGGAAAGGAGATAGCCATCGAGGCCCAGAGGCTCGGCGTTGAAGTTGTGGCTGTCGATAGATACGCCAACGCTCCGGCCATGCAGGTTGCACATCGCTCCTATGTTGGAGACATGCGTAAGACTGACTTCCTCTGGAGCGTCGTCGAGCGCGAAAGGCCGGATGCAATAATACCGGAGATCGAGGCGATTAACTTAGATGCCCTCTTCGAGCTTGAAAAAGACGGTTACTTCGTCGTTCCGAACGCCAAGGCTACGTGGATAGCCATGCACCGCGAGAGGACTAGGGAGACGCTCGCGAAGGAAGCAAAGGTTCCAACGTCGAGATATGCCTACGCCACCACTTTCGACGAACTCTACGAGGCCTGCGAGAGGATAGGCTACCCCTGCCACACCAAGGCCATAATGAGCTCCTCTGGAAAGGGTTCCTACTTCGTCAAGGGGCCGAAGGATATTCCGAAGGCCTGGGAAGAGGCCAAGAAGAAAGCCCGCGGTAGTGCGGACAAGATAATCGTTGAGGAGCACATAGACTTCGACGTTGAGATTACAGAGTTAGCTGTTAGACACTACGACGAGAACGGGGAGATAGTCACGACCTTCCCGAAGCCGGTCGGCCACTACCAGATCGACGGCGACTATCATTCCAGCTGGCAGCCGACCGAAATTTCAGAAAAGGCCGAACGCGAGGTCTACAGGATAGCCAGGCGCATCACCGACGTACTTGGAGGCCTCGGCCTCTTCGGCGTCGAGATGTTCGTGAAGGGGGACAAAGTTTACGCCAACGAGGTCTCCCCGAGGCCCCACGACACGGGTATGGTGACCCTCGCCTCCCACCCGACCGGCTTCTCAGAGTTCGGACTGCATCTCAGGGCGGTCCTCGGTCTTCCGATTCCCGGCGAGTGGGTAGACGGCTATCGTCTCTTCCCTCTCATGACTCCAGCCGCAACCCACGTCATCAAGGCCAACGTTTCCGGCTACTCCCCGCGCTTCCGCGGTCTGGTAAAGGCCCAGAGCGTTCCGAACGCGACGGTGAGGCTCTTCGGCAAGCCAGAGGCTTATCCCGGAAGGAGGCTTGGAGTGGCTTTGGCCTGGGATAGGAACGTTGCCGAGGCGAAGAAACGTGCCGAGATGGTTGCCCACGCTGTGGAGCTTAGAACCCGGAGTTCGGGCTGGCATCAACAGGATTACGAAAGGAGAAAGCACCTGCTATAATTAACACTTTGTTACAGTTCGATGGAAAAAGGAAAGATTTAAAAGGGCCGAAATGTTCCACATTGTGGGCTAAAATAATATTGAGCTTCGGCTCAAATAAGGTTGCGGGTAGAATAAGCCCGTGTTTCGATGCGGGCTTATGCCCGCATCCTTTCCCTGTACTCTTCAAGCTTCCTCCTGAGGCTTTCGTCCTTTAAAGCGAGGATTTCTATCGCGAGCAAAGCCGCGTTCCTGCCGTTGTCTATGCCGACCGTTGCCACTGGGACGCCCGGCGGGAGCTGGGCTATGCTGAGTAGCGCGTCAAGGCCGTTCAGTTTGACCGAGACCGGGACGCCTATCACGGGCTTGACCGTGTGGGCGGCAATGACCCCTGGCAGAGCGGCGCTCAGGCCGGCTATTGCTATGAAGACGTCGTAGTCCTTCTTCGCCAGCTCCTCAACCTTCTTCGGGTTCCTGTGGGCCGAAGCGACGTCGACGTCGTACTCAACGCCGAACTCGTCAAGGATTGAGGTTACTTTCTCAGCGATATGGGAGTCGCTTTTGCTTCCCATAACCACCAGAACCTTCACGGCCATCACCGGGTTCAATTTGGATTCTACCCTTATAAATTTGCCGCTTTAATGTAAAAATAAACCTTAAAAAGCGAATTTTTTGACAGATAAATGGTGAAGTTCATGAGGGTTCTGCTCGTTGGTGGTGGTGGAAGGGAGCACGCGATTGGAAATGCCCTGGTGAGGGGTGACGCGGAACTTTACGTCGTTTCGAAGCACAGAAATCCTGGACTGGCAAGGCTCGCGAAGGGCTACGGTTTAGCCAAGGAAACGGACGTCGAGAAGGTCTTAGACTACGCTGAAAAGTTTGGCGTTGAGCTGGCCTTCATCGGTCCGGAGGCACCACTTGCGAGGGGCATCGTTGATCTGCTCGAAGAGAACGGGATTCCGGCGGTCGGCCCGAGCAGGGAGGCGGCGAGGCTCGAAACCGACAAGGCCTTCGCGAGGGCCTTCATGGAGCGCAACGAGATTCCGGGAAGGAAGCTCTTCAGGGTTTTTAGCGATGTTTCCGAGATGCGCTCGTGGATAGACGACTTTGGAAGGCCGGTCGTTGTGAAGCCTATCGGTCTCACCGGGGGAAAGGGTGTTAAGGTGGTCGGCTATCAGCTGAGGGACAACGAGGAGGCCAAGGCCTACGCCGGGGAGCTGATCAAAAAGGACGGTAAGGTTCTGATTGAAGAAAGAACCGACGGTGTCGAGTTCACCTTCCAAGTCTTTACCGATGGGAAGAGTGTCATTCCAATGCCCCTTGCGCAGGATTACCCCCACGCCTACGAGAGCGACGAAGGCCCGATAACCGGCGGAATGGGCAGCTACTCCTGCGCGAATAGCTTACTTCCCTTTGTTTCGAGAGAAGACTACGAGAAAGCCCTTGAGACGCTGAAAGCGACCGTTGAAGCCATGAGAAAGAACGGAACGCCCTACAGGGGAATCCTCTACGGCCAGTTCATGCTGAGCAAAGACGGGCCGATTCTCATAGAATACAACGCCCGCTTCGGCGACCCTGAGGCAATGAACGTCCTCCCGCTTCTCAGGACGAGCCTGCTTGAGGTAGCCGAGGGAATCGTGGACGGCAACCTACGAGGAGCGGAGTTCGAAAACAAAGCCACTGTCGTCAAGTACCTCGCACCGAGGGGCTATCCAATGAACCCTGTTAAAGGCGTTAAGGTCGAGGTGGACGAGGAAGCTATCGCCGAAACCGGGGCGAAGCTCTACTACGCGTCCATTGACGAGAACTTCACGCTCCTCGGCTCCCGCGCCATAGCGGTCGTTGGAATAGCCGAAACTCTGGAGGAAGCGGAGAGGATAGCGCAGAGCGCCATCGGCCACGTGAAGGGCGAGCTCTTCTACCGTAGGGACGTTGGGACGCGGAGAAGCGTGGAGAAGAGAATACGCATCATGAAGGAGTTTGGAAAGGAGTTCGAGCCCAACGCTTGCTGAGGTGGTTGAGATGATAAGCCGTGAGGAGATTTTGAGCGTTCTCGAAAGCTATGATCCAGAGAAAATCACCGTTGGGGTAATCGGGAGCCACTCCGCGCTGGATATAGCAGATGGAGCAAAGGAGGAAGGCCTTCCCGTCCTGGTGGTTGCCCAGCGAGGCAGGCACAGGACCTATGCGGAGTACTTCAGGCTTAGGAAGACGAAGGACAACCTCACCAAGGGCTTCATTGACGAGGTTCTTATCCTAGAGAAGTTCGCCCAAATCATCGACGTTCAGGGGGAGCTGGTAAAGAGGAACGTCATCTTCGTGCCAAACCGCTCCTTCGTGGTCTACACGGGCATTGACAGGGTTGAGAACGACTTCAGAGTTCCTCTCTTCGGGAGCAGGGACCTCCTCAGGAGCGAGGAGAGGAGCGAGGAGAGGAGCTACTACTGGCTCCTTGAGAGGGCCGGGCTCCCTTACCCTGAACCCGTTAAACCAGAAGAGATTGACGAGGTCGGTCTCGTCATCGTCAAGCTTCCCCATGCCAAGAAGAGGCTTGAGCGCGGCTTCTTCACGGCTGCTTCCTACAGGGAGTTCCGTGAGAAGGCTGAAAAGCTCATCAAGCTCGGCGTAATCACCGGGGAAGACCTCGCCAAGGCCAGAATCGAGCGCTACATCATCGGCCCGGTTTTCAACTTCGACTTCTTCTACTCCCCGATTGATGAAGAAATAGAACTCCTCGGTATAGACTGGCGCTTCGAGACGAGTTTGGACGGCCACGTAAGGCTTCCCGCTTCCCAGCAGCTGACACTGCCGGAGCACCAGTTCGAGCCGGAATACACCGTAACCGGCCATGCCTCTTCAACCCTCAGGGAGTCCCTTCTCGAGAAGGTCTTCGATATGGCCGAGAGATACGTTAAGGCCACGCAGGAATACTATCCACCCGGAATCATCGGGCCCTTCACGCTCCAGACGGCAGTGGATAAGGACCTAAACTTCTACATCTACGACGTGGCGCCGAGAACGGGCGGCGGAACCAACATCCACATGGCGGTGGGTCACCCCTACGGCAACGCCCTCTGGAGGAAGCCGATGAGCACAGGAAGGAGAATCGCCCTTGAGATTAAGCGCGCGGTTGAACTTGACGAGCTTGAGAAGGTAATCACATGAGGTGGTGCCGATGAAGTGGAGGGTTACCGTCATCGTTCGCCTCAGGGAGGGCCTCAACGACCCGGAAGGGAGGGTCATAGGAAACGCCCTCAGGAACCTCGGCTACGCGGTTGAAAACCTGCGAGTTCCCAAGTACTTTGAGTTTGAGCTGGAGAGCGAAGAGCCAGAGCAAGAGGTCGAGGAGATGTGCAGAAAGCTCCTCGCTAACCCGCTCATTCACAGCTGGGAGTACAGCATCGAGCCGGTGAGCTGAGATGGTTCGCTTTGCTGTGGTGGTGTTTCCGGGAACCAACTGCGACTTCGAGACCGAGAGGGCCATAAGAAAGGCCGGTGCCGAGGCCGAGCGCGTCTGGTATAAAACAAGCCTCAAGGATTTCGACGGCGTGGTTTTGCCTGGCGGCTTCAGCTACGCTGACTACCTAAGGGCTGGAGCGATAGCGGCGAGACAGGAGATAATGGAAGAGGTTAAGGAGTTCGCCCGCGAGGGGAGACCCGTTCTCGGGATATGCAACGGCTTTCAAATCCTCACCGAGGCAGGTCTCCTTCCGGGAGCACTGAGGCCGAACAAAAATCCAAGGTTCCTCTGCAAATGGGTTCATCTCCGCGTTGAGGACACCCAAACGCCGTTCACTTCCCTCTACGAGCCCGGCGAGGTTATCAGGATGCCGATAGCCCACGCGGAGGGCAACTACTACGTAGACGACCCCTCGAAGGTCAGAATTGTCTTCCAGTACAGCGACGAGAGAGGAAATATCACAGAAGAAGCAAACCCCAACGGCTCTTTGGCAAACATAGCAGCTATAACTAACGAGAGGGGCAACGTCCTCGGAACAATGCCCCACCCTGAGAGAGCCAGCGACCGCTTTTTGGGCAGTGAGGACGGATTAAAGCTCTTCAGGAGCATGGTGGAGTGGGCGAGGAGATAGATTTTTTATTTTCTATAGATAATGTTCGACTTCGTCATTATTTTAAAGAGCAACAAAATTACGATTTTTAACAAAAACTTTATATATTTGGATACAGCAAAAGATGTGAAAGATTACCAGGGGGATCTCGTAATGGGAGAGAAGATATTATGTTTAATGCTCGGATTGCTGGTGTTAGGGGTTATGTTCAGTATTGTGAATGCTACAAGTGACGTACAGAGGTATTCCAATGTAAGCCTTGATCGTACAGAGTTGGATTTGATACAAAAAGAGCAATTTGACCCAAAGATGAGGGAGTATTACAGAATTCTTAGGCTCATGGAGTTGAATGGCATCAACACTGAAGACTTTCTCTTAATGCTGGAGAAAAGAATTAGAAAAACTCACGAGCAGATAACTACAGATGAAGCAATAACCTTAGCCAAGCAGTATTATCAACAAAAAACAGGCAGAAGATTCGATTATCGTATTTTGAAGATTCTCGAAATAGGCGAATCCCTTAAACCCATGGGTTCAACAGAAGTTGATACGATTTATGACATTTACAATCCTCCCACGAAAATATATGTTCAAACACGTACTAAATTAAAATTTGATATCTTAGACGCTCAATATGTGGGGATGGCAACGTACGTCCACATAAAGCCTCAGTTTCAAAGTCTCCATGGATACAAGGCGCATTATGACTACACCTGGCAGAGTTATTATAGTCCAGAAGACGAAAAGAACTGGGTCATTAATGATCTGAAAAAGAAATACGGAATCCAAGAATACATGATAGAGAAGGTGCACATAAAATACTTTATCAATGCTAAAGCCAGAAAAGTGTATTATGAAGGACTAACTGTGGGGGTTAGTATGGGCACTACAATAGCGGGATACGTTGAATATAATTACAGCTGGATTGAACTGTGGAGTGAGGCTAATTATTACCCTGACTCAAAAACTTGGAGCAATGTAGGATATCCCAACGATTGGGAAGGAGGGGTAGAGAAAATTAGAAATAACATGGAGGTACATACAAGCGCTGGATATGCAATGGTGGGTTATACTCCATATCCAGCATTTTCTTATAGAGAATTCGGAGCTGGTTCTGAGACACATATACCTCTGAAAATTTATTCCAGCATATGGCATCAGCAGTAAATTCATAGGTGAGGTATGATGAAAAAAAAGTACTTGATGCTTTTATTTTTACCTTCTATCCTTATACTTGCATTGTGGCCTGTCAGCACACCTACACCTAACACGGAGCATTATGAGGGATACACTCTCATAGCCTATCCCTTCTCGAAGATCGATGACGTTGAGGTATCTCCCGGCGGTATAATTGTGCGTTCGGGCGGAAGTACATACCTAATAAGAAGAGGGTATGTTAAGGGGTATCGCACTGGACACGAGAAAATACTCGGAAACGTTGGGGATTATCTAGTAACCTATTTGAATTACAAAGTCCATCTAAAGCGCTCCAATGGCATCATACTAAACGATAAATGGTCCAAATCGGTGAAGTTGGGCAGTTCCGTGGCCGTAGGGAATGATTTTGTTGTTACTGCAGAACATGATGACAGGGATCTCAAAGTTGATGTCCTCTTTTACTTCCCCGAGAACGGTGAAACCAAAAAATACTCCTTCAAGAGCGATCGGAGGGGTACGACTCCCAGGGTGGTGGCGGCCGGCGAATATGCAGTTGTCAGTGTACCCTACACCTGGAGGCTCTACTACTTCAAAGGGGGCGAACTCCTTTGGCAAGGCTCTCTTCCGGTGGAGTGTGGTTACGAGGAGTATCCGGTTTTCTCGCTTCACATTGAAGAAAACGGGGCCGGCTATGTCATCTCAAGCGAGGGCAAAGCGTTCGTGTACTTTAATGAGAGCGGTTTTAGAAGCGTGGAAATTAACGAGAGATACTGCCTGCGATTTTCTGATGAGGAGAAGAATATAACGGTGATAAACACGGTGGAAGTTTTTAATGGTTGTTTTGCTGCCCTTGTATTGTACAGGAGTCTGGAGGGGGGTCTGTACTTTTACAACGCGAGCAACGTGCATCACATTGAAAACTACACGTTCAAAGCTGGGCCTACTTTTAATTTTGTGGTCTCCTCAAAGTACCTCTTAGCCATTTACAAGGATCATGTATCGATTTTTAACTGCAGCGGTGAAGTGATGAGGATTGATGGAAGGTACGATGAGGTGTATTCCCTGGACGAAGATTTCGTCTTGGTGAGCTATAACGGGAATGAGACCTCGTTTTACCTGCCCTTCGCGAATAAAACCCTCAAGCTCGGCTCATTTAAGGTGGTTGGGTCTCATAACTGGGATATAGTTGGGGTAAGGGGAAGCGAGCTCGTTGTCATGAAGATAGAGAATCCCTAATCTTCGCTGTCACTAAGAAACGCTGGGTGATTTTTGTTTGCCATTTTTCTGTCAAAATAAACCTTAAAAACAAAACTTTTTTACACTAATTCGTCAATTAATGGAGGGTTCACGATGTTCCCCCACGAGGAGAAGCTCATCCGCGAGCGCTTGAATAGAGAGCCGAATGAAATAGAAAAGGCGATGCTCGAAGTTATGTGGAGCGAGCACGCCTCCTACAAGTCGAGCAGGCCCTGGCTTAAGCTCCTTCCGACCGAGAACGAGCACGTGATTTTGGGCCCCGGCGAGGACGCCGGGATAGTGAAGTTCGACGACGAAACGTGGGTGGTCGTTGGAATCGAGAGCCACAACCACCCCTCGGCTGTGGAACCCTACGGTGGAGCGGCAACTGGAGTAGGTGGAATCGTCAGGGACATACTCTGCATGGGGGCAAGGCCGATAGCGCTCCTCGACCCGATACGCTTTGGGCCCCTTGAGAAGGAGAGAAACAGATACCTCTTCGAGTACGTGGTGAAGGGAATAGCCGACTACGGCAACAGGATAGGGGTTCCGACCGTCGGCGGGGAAACCGAGTTCGATGGGAGCTTGGATAACTACACGCTCGTTAACGTCGCCTGCGTTGGGATTATGAGACCCGAGCACCTCGTCCACAGCTTTGTCGGTGAACCGGGTCTTAAGTTAATCCTCGTTGGAAACAGAACCGGAAGGGACGGAATTCACGGAGTTACATTCGCGAGCGAGGAACTCGGAGAGAACGCGGAGGAGGAAGACCGCTCCGCCGTCCAGATTCCCGACCCCTTTGTGGAGAAGCTGTTGATTGAGGCAACCCTTGAGGCTGTTTACACAGGTAAAGTGAAGGCCCTAAAAGACCTCGGCGGTGGCGGTTTAACCTGCGCCGCCTCCGAGATGGCCGGCAAGAAGGGCTTTGGGGCAATAATCCATGCCGACAGAGTCCCGCTCCGCGAGCCGGGGATGAGAGTCACCGAGGTCATGATTTCCGAGAGCCAGGAGCGGATGCTCTTCGCGGTAAAACCGGAGGACGTGGAAGCAATCGGCAGAATCTTCGACAAGTACGAGCTTGAGTGGACTGTAATCGGCGAGACGATTGAAGAGCCCCGCTTTGTGGTTTACTGGAAGGGCGAGAAGGTCGCCGACCTGCCGAGTGAGCTTTTAGCTGACGTTCCGACTGTAGAGTGGGAGATGAAACCCTACAGCGCCGAGAAGCCGGTTGAAATCCCCAATGTTCCCTTCGAGAAGGCCTTCGACCTCGTCTGGGGCAGTGAAAACATACTCAGCAAGCGCTGGGTCTGGGAGCAGTACGACCACGAAGTTCAGGGGAGAACCCTTCTCAAGCCCGGGAGAGATTCAGCAGTTCTCAAGCTCAACGATGAATACGGTTTGGCGTTTGTATCGGACGGAAACCCTGATCACAGCTACCTGAACCCCTACCACGGTGCTATGGGAACGGTTGCAGAAGTTGTAAGGAACCTCGTCAGCGTTGGAGCCGAACCATTGGCTCTGGTGGATAACCTCAACTTCGCCTCCCCGGAGAGGCCTGAAGTATACTGGAGCTTCATCGAAACAGTCAGGGGGTTGGCAGACGCCGCTAAGGCCTTTGGCCTGGCCTACGTGAGCGGCAACGTGAGCTTCTACAACGAAATCGCTGGAAGGCCGATAAAGCCGACCCCCGTCGTTGCCGGTCTCGGAAAGGTAAAGCTTGAGGAAATCCCTGAGATGGGACTGAGCGGCGGACTGCTCATAGGCATCGTTGGCCTCACAAGGCCCGAACTCGGCGGCTCAGAGCTCTACAGGGTTCTTGGGGTTGAGGGCGGCTTTGCACCCCGTGTAGACCTTGAGGTCGAGAGGGCCAACGCCGAGGGGATTCTGAGGGCCATACGGAATGGTCTCGTCAAGGCTGTTCACGATGTTGGCAGGGGCGGAATAGCCGTTGCCCTGGGGGAGATGGCCGTAGCCGGGGAGGCGAGCTTCACCGCCGACCTCGCGAGGGTCCCTGCCGGGACCTCGAATCCAATAGAGGTTGCCTTCAGCGAAAGCCACGGGCGCTACATCGTTGCCTTCCCCGAGGGGAGCCTCGATGCACTTAAAGCCATCTTCAAACACTTTGCAGTCATTGGAAGGGCCGGCGGAAACGAGGTAACCTTCCTCTGGAACGGGAAGGAGCTTCTCAAGAAGTCTTTGTCGGAGCTTAAAGCGGTTCATGAGTCCCTGCCCAAGCTGATGGGTGAGGAGGAATGAGAATAGCGACCTACGCTTCACACTCGGCCCTTCAGATTTTGAAGGGGGCCAAGGACGAGGGCTTCGAGACGGTGGCCTTCGGAAAAGCCCGGGTCAGACCGCTCTACACGAAGTACTTCCCGGTGGCTGACCGTTTCATTGAGGGAACTTATCCGGAGGAGAGGCTGCTTGAGCTGAACGCCATCGTCATTCCTACTGGCTCCTTCGTCGCCCACCTCGGAATCGAGCTGGTCGAGAAGATGCGCGTCCCATACTACGGAAACAAAGAAGTCCTCAGGTGGGAGAGCGACCGCTCGCTGGAACGGAAGTGGCTCGAGAAGGCGAAGCTTCGCCTTCCGAGGGTTTACGAGGATCCAGACGACATAGACGGGCCGGTCATAGTCAAGCCCCACGGGGCGAAGGGGGGAAAGGGCTACTTTTTAGCTAAGAGCTCCGAGGACTTCTGGAGAAAGGCAGAAAGACTGGACATCAGGGACAAGGAGGACCTGGCAGGGATTCAGATTCAGGAGTATGTCCTCGGCGTTCCTGTTTATCCCCACTATTTCTACTCGAAGCTCAACCGCGAGCTGGAGCTGATGAGCATTGACAGAAGGTACGAGTCCAACGCCGACGCGATAGGAAGGATTCCTGCCAGGGAACAGCTTGAGATGGAGTTGAACACCAACTACACGGTGATAGGCAACATCCCGCTCGTCCTGAGGGAGAGCCTGCTGATGGACATCATCGATGCTGGTGAAAGGGTTGTGGAAGCGGCGGAGAAGCTCATGGGCGGTCTATGGGGCCCCTTCTGTCTTGAAGGGGTCTTCACCGAGGAGCTTGAGTTCGTCGTCTTCGAGATTTCCGCCAGGATAGTCGCTGGAACAAACCCCTTCGTCCACGGCTCTCCCTACAGCTGGCTCCGCTACGACTACCCGGTCAGCACCGGGAGGAGAATAGCGATGGAGCTTAGGCAGGCCATCGAGGTAGGGAGGCTCGACGAAATTTTGACGTGAAACTGTCTAATTCCCGCTCGGATAGGTTTATAAATTGACGTCCGAATGGTTGGCAAAAAGGTGGTGCTCATGTGGGAGAGGTTCATCGAGGAGAAGGTTGAGGAGATTAGGGAAACGGTCGGCGATAGTAGGGCAATAATAGCGCTCAGCGGTGGCGTTGACAGCTCGACGGCTGCAATACTCGCCCACAAAGCGATAGGCGATAAGCTCCACGCGGTTTTCGTGAACACAGGCTTCATGAGGAAGGGCGAACCTAAATTTGTTGTCAAAACATTCCGAGACGAGTTCGGCCTTAACCTGCACTACGTCGATGCCGGTGAGAGGTTCTTCAGTGAGCTTAAGGGCGTCACCGATCCCGAGGAGAAGAGGAAGATAATCGGCAGGGTCTTCATCGAGGTGTTTGAGGAAATCGCGAGGGAAATTAACGCTGATTCCCTAATCCAGGGAACGATAGCCCCGGACTGGATCGAGAGCAAGGGCAAAATCAAGAGCCACCACAACGTTGGAGGACTGCCCGAGAGACTCAACCTCAAGCTCATCGAGCCCCTCAGAGACCTCTACAAGGACGAGGTAAGGGAATTAGCCAAAGAACTCGGTTTACCTGATAAGATATACAGCAGAATGCCCTTCCCAGGGCCCGGTTTGGCAGTTAGGGTTCTCGGTGAGGTGACACCCAAGAGGATAGCGATAGTCAGGGAGGCGAACGCGATAGTCGAGGAGGAAATCGAGAAGGCCGGACTTAAGCCGTGGCAGGCCTTCGCCGTCCTGCTCGGGGTTAAGACCGTTGGTGTCCAGGGCGACATAAGGGCCTACAAGGAAACAATAGCAGTTCGCGTCGTTGAGAGCCTCGACGGAATGACCGCCAATGCCATGAACGTCCCCTTCGAGGTCCTCCAGAGGATAGCCTTCAGGATAACGAGTGAGATACCCGAGGTCGGAAGGGTGCTTTACGACGTCACCAACAAACCGCCGGCGACGATAGAGTTCGAGTGAAAGCTTATTTACCTTCACTTCCAATTTTACCCGGTGAGATCATGGGAGAAATTATCGAAGTGATTTACGAAAACGGCGTGCTGAGACCCCTCAAGCCCCTCAAGCTGAAGGAGGGCCAGAGGCTCAGGGTGAGGGTTTACAGCGATGACTTCCTCAAACTGGCAAGGGAGATGAGACGGGAAGTAACACCTGAGAAGTTCAGGGAGGATCCAACAGACTACCTGCTCCGCCTGCGGGAGGAGGAAACATGAGGGTTGTCATTGACACTTCAGTTGTTTTCCACTTGTTCTCGGATTTTTACCCCAAGCGAACTGAAATTGCCGAAAGGGTTATCGAGAACGCCCAGCTTGGGGTGATTGAACTCTATGCTCCAAGGCTCGGCGGGGTTGAGTTCACGGCCGTTCTGTCCAGGTATTTTGACCGAAAATCCGTTGAGAGGGCTTTAGGCCACTACTCGGAAATTGTTATCTGGGTCCCCGAGGAGCTGATAATGGAGGATTTAAAGGAGGTGGCCTTTCAGACGCATCACAAGGCGTCTGACATATACTTCATCGCAACTGCCCGTTACCTTGATGCGGTTTTGATAACCAACGATAGAAAGATGTCTGACCTGGCCAAGTCCCTCGGTCTGAGGGCCTTCTATCTGGTTGAGGAGTATGGTGAGTTCTTCAAACTCCTGGAGGTGGATGAATGATAGTTATAATGGACAACGGGGGTCAATACGTCCACAGGATTTGGAGGACTTTAAAATACCTCGGCGTTGAGGCCAAGATAATCCCCAACACGACGCCGCTTGAGGATATAAAGGCGATGAGGCCGAAGGGCATCATCTTCTCTGGCGGTCCGGACATCGAGAAGACCGGCAACTGCTCCGCTATCTTGGAGCACTACGACGAGTTCAACGTTCCAATCCTTGGCATCTGCCTCGGTCACCAGCTCATAGCGAGGCACTTCGGCGGAAAGGTCGGAAGGGGCGAAAAGGCCGAGTACAGCCTCGTTGAGGTGGAGATACTGGAGGAAAACGACATCTTCCGCGGGCTTCCGAAGAGGCTCAAGGTCTGGGAGAGTCACATGGACGAGGTGAAGGAGTTGCCACCTAACTTTAAGCTCCTCGCGAGGAGTGAGACCTGCCCGGTCGAGGCCATGAAACACGAGAGCCTGCCGATATACGGCGTTCAGTTCCATCCAGAGGTCGCTCACACGGAGAGGGGGGCGGATATATACCGCAACTTCGCAAGGCTCTGCGGAGAGTTCTAGTCAGCTATTCGGTCCTCTCCTCATCTTTTATCGGCAACGGGTTTACTCATCATAGCTCGCTCATTGCTTTCGGGCAATCTTGAAAATCCCTGCCTGTTACGTTCCAGGATTGCAAATTAGAAAACTTTTTAAAGTTTAGTTCTTACTATCTTTGGTGATAGCTTGGGGCACACGGTCTACTACGTCACCAGGATTGATAGGTGGGAGGAGTTCAGGGGGTTCCTGGGGAAGATCTGCGAAGGGCTTGGCTTCCGTCTTGTTGGGGGAGATGACTACGTTCTAATCCTTCCTGAATGCTACGGTGTCGAGCCCCTGAAGATAAAGAAGAACGGCGAGGGATTTGTCAAGACGAACCTCATTGAGCCCTGTCACTCGATATATCTACTCGTGCTTCACTCGGCTTCTTCCTTTGGTTCGGTTGAGGTCTGGGAGGACTGATCCGTGAGGTAGACCTCTATTATCCTTACCGGAACCGCTCCCTTGAGCTTTCTGTCTTCCACCACGAGCTTCACTACCCTGCCTACTTCGAGGTCTTCAACGGCATCGACCCAGTAGTGGCCGGGCTTGACGTTCGCCGCTATATCGTCGTGCACAAAGACCCTGACGACGTCGCCCTTGATCTCCTCAACAACGCCGTAAGTGTAGTCCCTCCCGTATCTCTCCTTGAAGTACCAGCGGAACGCCATCACCGCCGCGAAGACCACCAGGAGGTAGCCATAGTAGTAGTAAACCGAGGTAGCGACCCTTCTCACGAGGGTGTAGCCAAGGAACGCGGCCAGGGTTACGGCCGAGATTCCGTAGTAGAATGTTCTGTACGGTTGGGGGTCTATGAAGAAGTCCCTGTTTTTCAGGAGGGTATACCGGAGGTATACGACGTAGGCCGCTCCAACGGCCGCTATCCATATTGGGCTCAGCCGAAGGAGTAGCATTGCCAGATTGGCAAAGAGGTAAAGGAGAAACGCCACCTGGAGCCTTAAGCTTAGGAACTCGTGAACGGTTAGCGGTTTTTTGGTGAGCCTCTTCATCAGACTGAAGTTCGGTGGTCTTTCCCCGGAAGTGGGAAAAAGAAACCCCCTGACCTTGGCACCGGCTGAGTACACCGATTCACCAATACGGTAGAGGAAATCTTCCAGCCCCATGATTTCACCTCTTCAGCAGGTCGTTTGCCCCTTCAGCTCCGAAGATGGCAACGGCCGTCCCATAGTCCATGAAGAACGGGACCTCTCTCGGGTTGTGCAGATTGGGATTCGGATTGTTCGGGTCTTCGTAGGAGATTCCCCACACACGATAGCCCGTACTGGAGATAACGTCCCTCGACTTGAAGTAGTGGTTCAGGAAATTGTAGTCAGCACTGGACACTCCCTCTTCCGGGGCGATTTGGAGACTGACGAATATATTGAACAGCTTCTCGTCGTAGACCCTGTGGGGTATCGTGAAGCTGACGAGGCCTATCGGGTAGTACTCGTTGCCATACTTTATTCCCATCTCATCCTGCATCCTCTTCGCGAGCCGTACGTAGCCTTCGTGGTTGCGATTGCTGTTCTCCAGCCTCTCGAAGAAGGACCATCCGGAGTAAGTTCCAAAGTATCTCTGATCCATGAGGCACTCCACGAAGGGCTGGAGGTCGTAGGCCCTAGCCGGGACGGTCTTTACTGTAGTTTGGGATTGGGAGTACTGTTCTATTGTGGCATATGAAATATCCGGATCTATAGATGGATATTTGCGAACGAAGATCCAGTCAAAGTGCGCACCGCCACCCATGTAACCGCTGACTAATCCAACGGCTCCTTGGCTGTATGAGCTTTGTGCATCATGTTTGTCGCTTATAAGTGTGTTGTCCAAGTAATACCGGGCATATCCTGGCCGATAGAATTCGACCTTTACTATGTGCCAGTTTCCGTTTTTAGGCGTCGTTCTGGCGGTATCATCGTTGAATCTCTCTTGCCAATCTAGCGAATCCGCAACTAGTGAAGTTGATGCCCCCCACCCCGTGTCTCCATAGTCAATGAGTGCCCCATAAAATTCATCCCACTTCTGGAATGCGAATAGAACCCCAATTACATCGTTATCGAGGTCGCGGGGATTGTTTCTCATTCTGGCCTCTATAATTATAGGGGCTGCGAATGTTCGGATTGAGACCAACCCATATGCTTTGTTGGAGGTATCTGACTTTAGGATCCCGTTTTCTACTGTCCATGTGCCCGGGCCTGTATTATGCCCGTTATCCCCAGCAACGGAAGTGTTTGTCCATTTAGTGGAATCTATAGTATCCCTGTTAAAATCTTCAAAAAATATGAAAACGTCCTCTCCATTTCCTTTTACTGGTTCTGCGCTATTCCCAAAGTACAGCTGTAACTTAGTGGAGCCTCTCCGGGGTATTGAAGTGCGTATCCAGATTAGCGCTTTTCTATTTTGAACATCCCAATATTCTATCCAGAATGGAACTGGGTTGCAGTTTGAATCATATATCCTTATGGATGCATTTGTGGTGTATGGGTCTTCCCCTGAGGCCTGGGTATTTCTGAAGATGGCTCTTAGCAACTGGGGTGAGAATCCTTTGGCGGTGCTCAGCAGTATCGGTATCTGGTAGTCGTCAAGGTCTTCACCCGCGTTGTTGGTCACGGTTATGTTTAGCCTGTACTCAAGGCCGGAGCACCAGTTGGTTGAGCCGCTACCCGACGTTTCATCGAATGCTAGGACTCCCAAATCTCCGGTTTTAAAGACTCTGGAAGGATCGGCCAGATCTCCTCCTTCGGTCAGGCTTGTGTTCACTATCATCGGGGTGGATGGATCCGTGGGCGTTCCGCTCTTTATGACATATGCTGAGGCACCATCGCCGGGGTATACGTTTCCGAAGAAGATGTTCCCGAGATCGGTGGTCTTGGAATAGACACCTGGGTAATGGTACACGTTGCTGGCCCCATCTCCGTAGAGAACTTTTATAGGTCTGTCTATTAGCTCGGGATATGTGTAGTTGCACGGCCTTATGGATCTGAAGTACCTCCCACCGGTTAAGGCCGAGAACATTGGGTCCTCCAGTTCCTCTATCGACACGATAGAGTACACGTAACCGTCCCTCGGAATCGTGCCCTGATAAACGACGTTATTCGCCGAGTCATATATCTTGACGTTGTTTATTCTGGCCTTCACAACTATCCTGAACGAGTCCAGGGGGGCGACGGTTATATCAACGTTCTTTCGAAGGAATTCTTTTCTACTCTCGCGGCTCATGCCGGCCACGTCTGAAATGGCGGTATCGTCTACCTCCAGTGTGTATCCCTGCTTGTCAAGTTCGGAGGAGATATTGAGCAGCCATCTAAATACTGTCTGATCCTTCATCAGCTTGTCCGCGTACTGCTGACTCACACCCTGTGCCTCTTCGACCAGCATCAGGTCCCGTATGGTGATGTTGGCAGGGCTGCTGGAGGCGCTCAGGAAGTTCCCGGTGCTTGCTATGTAATCGACTACTGTTACCACCGCCCTCTTCCCGGATATCTCCAGGGTTCTCTGGAAGTCCATCTCGATGTATGATACTACCCTGTACGTCCTCTCGACCTGCATCCTCTCGCTCTGATAGAAGACTATTTGGGAGGATACGTCCTCATAAGTAGCCAGGAGGAGTATGAGGGGTATGATTAGGAGTATGACCGTGGAGTTTATGATGTAGGCTCTCCTTCTCATCCGCCTTCCCTCCAGACGCGAAGGGTTATCGATATCGGCTCAAAGAGTCCAGGTATGTTCCCCATGGAGACGAAGTCTATCCTAACGCTCTCCGGCAGGTCAACGTCTATCGGGTTGTTCTGGGAGCCGTCGAAGGGCTGGCTCTTCCACCCGTTGGGGTCTGTGTCTGCCAGGAAGTTGAGGTTGTTGAACAGCCGAAGTATGGCATCATCGACCGCGTATCTGGTTGGGTCGAGGTCGTCCACAGTTATGTCAAGGTAGGGGGAGTCGCCTATCAGTATTGTGCGCTCGTACGTACCGCCTCCCTTGGAGTAGTAGTACGTAAGCCGGTACCCATTGTAGCCGGGATATCCCTGGAGGGGCTTTGGAAAGACGTCTCCGTAACCCGCATAGCCCTCTATGAAGTAGTTGATTATTGCCCTGCTCTCACCATTTCTGAATCCGTACTGGTATGAGTCCGAGCTTTCAGCCACGTAGGTGTTTGACTGGCCTGGCACCATCATGTTATCGTTCAGCTGGGAGTATCCGACCCTTATCATGTAGATATCGGAATAGTCATCGTAGAATACCTGGCCGTTTTCGGACAGCGTCGTCGTTGCGGTGGGGGTAAAGGTTGTGAACTGGATGGCCGTCCATACGTCAACGTACCAGGGGATGGACTTGGGGGGCAGGTTGTATGAGAAGCTCATCCTTTGGCATCTTATTCCATAACAGGTACCACCGTAGCTTATCTGGTTGTAGTCCTTGAATATGGAAAGAGGTATCGCGTACCTGCTGACTACAGTCCTTGGAACGTAATCTATCCGTATCCACGACTGTCCGTTTCCGTAGAGGCGCCTTTCCTTGCCAGTGGTATTGTATATGAAATACCTGTGTTGCGCATCCCATTCGGCGTCAAGGGCGATTACGATCTTGAAGTACGTCTTGGACAGGTCGTTGAGGCTGAACCCCCACTCGGTCAGGTTCTGCTCAATTTCCTGTGCGCTTATATCTACTGTCTGTACTCCCGTGGGAGAAACATTCCTATATGCAATCCAATAGTTGTTTGAACCGTATGAGTAGTAGATGTTGATATTTCTGACCCCTTCTGTGACGAGATGTAGTGATATTCCCGTGATGTTTCCTGGTGCAAAGAGGGCATTGAGGTAGTATATTCCTGTGTGGCTTGTAACGTCGTACAGTTCCCCGTAACGTCTCACCGGATCAAAGAGCTGAAAGCTTGTAGTGTTGGTGGAGTATTTTACGTACATCAAGGAACCGCTACCGTATCCCAGCTCGTAGCAGTACCTGGTACTGTAACGGGTTGAAAATGTGGCCGTTAGAACGTTATCTCCGCCCTGCAGGTATCCTTTGATGTTGTTATAGTAACCAGTGCTCAGGGAATGTCCGTTTAGGTCAAAGGATGATGTCTGATATCCTGTTCTTGCTACAAGCCTAATGTCAGCTTTTTCTATGTCTGCATCGTTTGGAAGTCTGAAGTGACTCTGGACCGTTAGCGTGTTAGCCCGGGCCCTTCCGTATTCATCAGCATAATGGCATCTTGCCAGAACCCTCTGTATGCCGAAGATGTCCTGCCTTGTGTACTCCGCCTTTGTCAGAAACGCCCTCGCCATGTAGCCTCTCGGGGTCTGGTTGTAGGCGTAGCCGCTTATGAGAAGAGTGGCAGGGATGACATCCGGGGCGGTTGAGGAGTCGGAACCGGTCTTCTTAAGGTACGGGCTGGTGTAGTCGTTTATCATCATCTCGTAGTTGTATCCCTTCAGGGTGTTGTTGAGGACATAGCCCATTATTATCTCGGCCTTGTGTTTGAGATCGACGCCGGGGTAGAGCGGGTCCGTGGCCCAGTAGGTTGAGACTATGTCTATCGGCGACATGTCCGGCGTTACTAGCGTCGTGTTGAGGATTGGATCAGAACCGCTCGTCCACTCCTCCAGCTTCTCCGGCGGCACGAGCTCCCTCAGCGGCACGGTTCTCAGCATCGTTAGGGTGTCCTCGGCCAGGTACTTGCTCTGGGAGCGCATGTAGGTCGAGTACACCTGACTTGATGTGCTGGTCACCTGCACCATGCTTACCACGAACATAGTGACCAGAAGTATGGCAAGGACCGCGTCAAGGGTGAACACGAAACCCCGTCTCCTCATGGCTCATCCCACACGCGAAGTCTTAATACCGCCAGACTCGTCTGGGGTTTCATCAGGGTGTTTAGGCCGCTGAGGTCGGTTACGGTTAGGGAATCAACGTTGCTCATCTTGTACACCCACACGTACACGTCGAGGTTCTCACCGGGTTTAATCGTGGTCAGGAAGTCCTTCCAGGGTATGATGATGTAGTCCGGACTCTGAGATGAGTAGTACTTCACTATGGTGTTCCCGTTTATGGTCTGATTTATAATTGCCCTCATGATGGGGTCGGATTGACCGCGGTACGCCGCCATAACGGAGTAGCCCGAGACGTTCGTGCCCCTCAGCCAGGCCACCATTACTATGTAGCCGGGATTATCGAACTGGACCTTGAGGCTCATGTATTCAGGTATTGGATTGTATATTGTTCCAACGTACAGCTCCTCTGGAAGGCTGGAAGGCGCTACTGTGTACTGGCTGGAGTACACGAGCTTGCTTATAGGAACGCGCCTCTCGGAGTAGGTCACCCAGGGCGACCTGTCCATCGAGGCCTTTATCTCGTCCGCGTCGTTCACGAACTCGCCGTTAATCAGGGTGATGTTGTAGTCTGCGTGGGTTACCTCGGTTGCGTACACATACCTTATGTTGAGGTCCGAAGATGATACTCCTCCCTGCTGACCCCACCAGATCGTGCCGGACCACGTTGTCCAGACCGGGTTTCCGGGTTTGTATGGTATCCAGATCTTGTACGTTCCGTCACTCAGCTTCGTCCACCCTATTAGGAGATATCCTGTATCCACATCGATATGGACGACAACCCCTGAGGGTATATCGTACCTGCTGGGCTGGCCTGATCCGGGTTCATGTACTATAACCCTGACGTTGGTGTTGTCGCTGGTCAGCTTGAACACAAAGCTCTCCCCGGCAGTTATGTTTATTACGTGGTCTATATTTCCGGTTCCCTCTTCATCTGACCTCTCCGGGTTCATCCACTCCGCTATCACAGGCCTACCAAAGGCGAAGCCGTTTGTCTGGGATATTGAAACCTGGCTTTCCGCTTCTACGTCCACGGAGCCCTCTGTGTTGGGTGGAATGACCGTTACATCACCGCTGATCTCAATCTTCGTAAGGAAAAGGCCGAGGCTGAAGTCTCTCCCCATGCTGAGGTTGATCAGTGCCCCTTTGAGGGCGTCGTCGTTGTCCAGGTAGGCGTTGTTGAGAGCCTCCACCTTCTTGAAATCAATTGTGTCGGGATAGGACGGATTTTCAAGACCCAGATGGATGAGAGTGGAGGGATCAGCCTCCCAGTCCTCCGGGTCCCCGGGAGTTTTTACCAGGATATCCAGAATGTCGTCTCCAACGTTGCTCCTCTCGTACCAGCCCACCATCGTGGTTATCTCGCCCTTTAACGCGGTTGAGGTTGTACTGACCATACCAAGGATCATTACCACCATTACGAGAGACAGCATCGCGTCCAGTGAGAACATCTGACCCCTTCTTCTCATGCTCTCACCACTTTTACTTTGATAACAACCTTCTTGTCCCCGTAGTAGAGGGTTCCCCCGCTTAGCTTTGCGTCGCTGTGGGCAACTAAGTCGCGGGTTATGAAGGTTTTTATTCGCCACGCAATCCCGCCATTCTTCAGGTCGATCTTTCCCGAGTACTCTATCCTGACGTTTATCGTTATGGTATCTCCGCTTTCGCTTGACTTGACGGAAACAACGCGGAAAGATTTGGAGGTGTAGTTTGAGGCCGTGATAATCCTATTGAGAACGCGGTACTGGTTGTCGTTTGTTATGGCCCCGGAGTTGAGGTATGCGCATGCACTCGTGGCGGAGTTCCTGACGTACGTTACCAGGGATGCACTTCTGTTTTCGTCAAGATAGGAGGGGGTTATAATAACTATCCCTGTTAGAATTATCCCTATTATGAAGAGAACTTCCACCGAGGTCTGACCCCTACGGCGATGTCTGGAGCTCGACATACGTCTTTCCCTCCTCCTCTCTGGCCACTATCCATATCTCGTCCCTGGTTGGGTTGAGCTGTATCGAATCGTCCTGGTATATCGGGACGGGGCTTTTCTGGACTACCGTATACCGTTTTCCCCCGATTACTCCAATCACCGTTATCGTATTGTCCTCGGCTTTTAGTCTCACCACTATCCTCTCTCCACTCTTGAGGGGGAACGGTGAGGTTTTCCTCACGCTGAATCCATTCCCGCTTGCATAGACCTTGGCCACGGTGTCCCTGATGTCCACCGAGAACACCTTGAGCCTCGCGGTCACGTCAAAGGTTTCGGCGTTGCCCTTCTCGCTCGTGGCTATGTAGACCACGTTGAGCATCGTTATCATCACAAGCGTAACCGCGAACAGAAAGTCAAGGCTTATCTGGCCCTTTCTCATCTTCACCCACCGGGGTTGATGTTTATCGTGATTTCCAGGTAGCTGCCGACGACCCTAGCATTCCAGTCCTCGTCCCTGCTCGGGTCCCACTCAACGATTATCCTGACGGACTTCGCCGGAAGGCCGTCTGGGAACACTATGCCCTTCCCCACAGAGGTGTACGGCATCTCGGTCAGAACGGTGTTCTTTTCCTCGTTACCTACGTCTGCTGTTCTTAGCTGATCCCCGACGCCAACGAACACAAAGCTGTTCGAGGCCCCGACGCTCACCTTGGCCGAGCCAGAGGCCTTCTGGAGGTAATCAGGCTCGGCGAGGTAGGTGACCTTCACGTATGTGGTCGATTTTGCCCCAGGTCCCTGGGCGTAGACCTGGGCTATCGTACCCGCTATCGCGTTGGCGAGGCTCTTTTCCTCTAGGAGGATCTGCATTTTAAGGGTCTCCGTTGAAGTCGAACCCTGCTGGAACGTGATGCTGTTGACTGAGTAGAGCAAAAGTATGAGCATTATTCCGAACACAAGCATGAATTCCAGTGACACCTGGCCGCGTCTCGCAATCTTCATGTTTTCTCCCCTCACTACTGGTATATCTTTGAACATCTATTTAATGGTTGCCCTTGGATTTTTCGGCCGTTACTACTGCGAAAAGGCCCGTTCCGAGTTTTCTGGCCTCGATACCGAAGTAATCACCGCTAAATATTTTGAACTTGTAGCGCTCGGGCTGGAGGTTGTGTTTTCTGACGAGTTCACCCAGCTCGTCGATGAAAAACTGCGTGAGTTCGTAGTATATCAGGTCGGACCTATCCCTGCTGCGGTCGCGGATGAGAACCGCCAGCGGCAGCAGTGCCATGCCGAGAAGGACATAGGCCTGGCCGGTCATAACTGAAGCCGCGCCTGTGAGGACGAGTACCGCTGCGAGCAGAGCGTAGCCGAGTTTCTCTCTCTTTTTGAGCTCCTTCAGCTCCCTAACCTTTGCCTCCCAGATGTCGAGTAAAGCCGGGTTGTAGAAGTCAAAGGCGGTGTGACGCTTTCCCTTTGCCATCCTCTCCCTGATGAGGTCGTCCCAGTCGTCCTTGTAGTAGATAACTTCCCCGTGGAGCTTCGCCCTCTCGGCGTCAAGGGAGGAGATAATTCTGATTATGTCCTCGGCACTCTCGTGGGCAATATGGGAGTAGACCTCCTTCTCGTCAAGGTCGAGGGCCACTTCGACGGAGTCCTTCACAGGGTCAGTCATCCTTTTCCCTCCTCAGCCTCTTTGCCACCTCGTCCACGTCGGGGAACGTTCCCTCGTATACGTCACCGGCAGGATAAACATCGTCGAAATCCGGCAGGCCGCTCAGAAGCTCTCTCTTCCGGCTTTCCGCTTCCTCCTTTGCCCTCATAAACGACTGGGCGTAGTTTCTGGCGGTGATTATGATGTCCTCTATGCTCTTGCTGTCGTAGATGCCGCTGAGGAGGGTGACGACCTCGACGTCCCTCTCGCGGGGGTCCGGGTAGAAGCCGCGGAATATCTGCTTTCCCTTTATTTTGTTGGTGAGGTAGTCGAGCGCTTCAAAGATATCGCCGGCCTTCAGGACCTCAGGGGGGCCGTGAACCGCCACGAGGCCGTAGAGTGCGGACTCTATGTTGGCGTCGAGGTATAGTCCCTCGTTTTCGAACGATTTTATGATGAGGCGCGAGAGGCTCTTGACCCTGCCTGCCTCGGCCTTTGCGTACCCCACTGTGGCGAAGCTGCCGAATGCCTTGAGGACGAACTTCAGGTCGCTCGCGTCGAGGGTCTGCTCGCCGGGAACATCGACGAGCGCCAGGAGGGAAGCTATGCGCTCGACTATTGTATAGTTTATCCGCTCATAGGCGTGGGTTATATCGTCGCCGCTCCCGCGGAGCTTGTTGTTGTCTATGGCGATTATCGAGTCCGCTATCTTGGAGAGCTTATCTATCGTTATAGCGGCGTTGATTGTTGGTCTGATGCCCTCCTCCCTGAGGGGAAGGGCCCCTATTGCGACGACGAGGGAGTCGGGATACTCCTCCTTCAGGGCCTCCGCGAGGATGGGCGTCCCCCCGGCCCCGGTTCCGCCGCCGAAGCCAAAGGTGAGGAAGAATATGTCCACGTCCTCGTAGCCTATTATGGACCCTATCTTGCGCATCACAACGGGCAGGTCGCGCTTCATGGCCTCCCTGCCGAGTATGGGGTTGGCGTTGACGCCCTTTCCTCCGGTTATGCCCTCACCGATGAGTATCCTGCGCTCGTGGGGAACGTGCTTGAGGTATTCAAGGTCCCCACGGGAAGTGTTTATCGCAAGGGTTTCAAAATCAACAAGAGAAAAGAGGTCGGCGATTTTAGTTCCGCACTGACCGATCCCGATGATTAGAGCCCTCACTTCCCTATCACCCCACCGCTATTACTTCTATTCTTCCGTTCTCGATGACGAGCACCATTGCGCTTCCGCCGATGTACTTGATGAAACCTGTGGTGAAGACTTCCTTCGCTATCTCCCCGTTCTCAGGCTCGTAGAATACGAAGAGCACCACCCCTTCCGGCGTCTTGCCGGGTATGAGGACAACTGACTTGTTCAGCGGAACGGTGACGTTGCCGACGGTAACGTTATCGCCGTCTATGTGGAAGGGCAGGTACGGGTTGTAGGCCCTTATACTGTAGCCACTGAAGTTTGAGAGAACAATGTAGCTTCCCTCGCCGATTCCGGTGCCGTTGGCCGCGATGAAGCCGCCGCTGAACGTGTCGCTCAGGCGGTTCACTATTTCAGCCACGCTCTCGTTGTCCATATCCGGTGCGATGACCTCAAAGATGTCCCTGTCGAGCGCTGCCCTCACGTCGTTGAGGCTGACTGGGGGTATGTACTGGAAGCGGCAGAGGTAGAGCACAGCGTTCGCGGTCTCGATGGGCTTGTTCCTTATCAGCCCGCTGTCCCTGGCGTTCATCACGAAGTCGAGGGTCTCGGAGGTGTAGTTGTAGCCGTGCCTGAGGAGCAGGTCAGTGGCGCGTACGGTCAGCTCAACGCTCGGGGTTCCGGGGTACTCCCTGTTCTTCTGCCAGATGTAGTATGCCTTCCAGTAGGCCCAGCCGCCGTTTATTCTCTGGTCCATGAGCCACTGGAGATGGGGTTCAAGCTCTTCGGGGGTGGCCACATTCTCCAGGGCTTCAAGAACCGTTATGGTAGTCAGTACGTCCGGCTTGAGCATGTATGAGAAGTGATGGGTTGTGACATGGGTTCCCCAGCCGCCGTTGCTTATGCTGAGAAGCCACTCCTTGGCGGCCTGGATGAGAGGGTCGTTCGCGGGGACACCGAGGTCGAGGAGGGCCTTGACTGCCAGAGCCGTTTCGTAGGGCTGTGGGCCTAGGACGGTGTTGCCCCAGAGGCCGTAGTCAAGCTGGGCGTTTCTTATCAGTTCAACGGCACTGACCTTCTCCTCCTCGCTCAGCAGGCCGTAGTGGAGCAGGGTCTCGAGTGCATAGTAATAGCCGACGGACATTCTTCCGTTTTCCTTGACCCAGAGGGCGTCCTTCTCGAAGGCGTTTCTGGCCCACTTGAGGGCCTTATTGATGCTCTCGTTGGTGGGATAGCACTTTTCCAGCCCTAGGAGGGCGTAGTAGGTGGCCTTCTCGTTGCTCGGTTCATTGAGAACGAGCCCCCAGCCACCGTCGAGGTTTTGCATGTACTTGAGCTCCCTGCAGGGCATGGTGTACGGGTTGGTAACCTCACTTGGGATGGTGACCTTCAGAGGGTGAGACAGCGCCATCAGTGCGAAGGCGGTTGAGGATATGATCTCCGTCTGGGACATGAGGCTCGGGGTGTTCATCCAGTAGAAGATGTCGTCCGAGGACCTGCCCTCGTTTTCGAGCATTTTGAGCGCCCTTGCGACATCGAGATCTATGGGAGAGACCAGAACGAGGGCGTAGGTGAGCATAGCTCTCTCCTTGGTCTCAGGGGTCTCCTTGAGGAGGATGTCCTTGAGCTGATCTGCTACATCGCTCCCGAGGGGGTAGCCGGTGCTGTGGTAAGCTATGACCCTGAGGGCCAGGAATTCGTAATTTGAAATCTCGCAGGAGGAGGCGTTGACGCTCTCAAGGTATCTAATGGCGTCCCGGACGGTTCTGCTGTTGTAAGTGTAACCGTTTTCGCCAAGGGCCCAGAGGGCCACGACAGTTGGATAGCACGAGACTGGGGTTCCGGGGATGTACCCCCAGCCGTTCTCTTCTTTGGAGGCGAGGAGGTAGTCGATTCCAGAATCAATTGCCCCCTTGACGTCTCTCGCCTTCCAGACGTCCATCAGGGGGTACGCCCTGGTGAGTGCTATCACGGCGTAGGCGGTGTCAAGGACGTTGCTGGGTTCGTTGAAGTAGTGGCCCCAGCCCCCGTCCTCGTTCTGCTCCTTTAGAAGCTCGTCCACGAGGGCCTCGATGTCGGGAGTTACGTCCCAGTTCACATCATCGCGTGCCGAGATCAGGGCCATCAGTGCCAGGCTTACTTCCCTCGTCTCCTTTGTGCTCTGGGAAGCCCCGCTGAGAAACGTCACGGAGCCGTCTATCTTTCCGGCGCCAACGGCTGGAATCAGCATGAGAACAATCATTATCGTGGCCAGAACCTTCTTCATCACCTTACACCCCTAAGCAGATTCTAAGCGCCGAGAATAAATAAACTTTTTCCATATTCCTGCGGAGTAAAAAGAAAGAGCGGTCAGTGCTTTATGAATCTGCCGCCGATTCCGGTTCCGTGGGGATCAACGTCGTCGCGCATTATGAGCACGACCCTGCTCGGCTCGTATTCATCTTCGATGTGGTAGCCGGGCAGGTGCTTCACCAGCTCCTCGGCGAAGGCCTTAATCTCCTCGTGCCTCGGCATGTTGTTGATGGTGAGCCTGTTGCGCGAGAATCCGACGAACATGTAGGCTTTTGCCTCGACGAACATCGGGTTGGCGAGCTTTATCAGCTTCGCGTAGCCCTCCGGGTTGTGCATGTTCTCGCCCCTGACGAGGGTCAGCCTTACCACCGTCCTGGTCTGGGCATCATTCATGAGCCCCAGCGTCTCCTTTATCTTCTCCCATCCGTCCGGAATCATGGGGACGTTCACGCGGTTGTAGGTCCCGATGTCCGGAGCGGTGAGTGAGACATAGAGCTGGCTCGGCAGCTTGTCCTCTCCCTTCATCTCCTCGAGCCTCTCCGGAACGGTTCCGTTGGTGACTATGAACGTGGTAAAGCCTCTCTTGTGGAACTCCTCCACCAGGTCGCCCATGTAGGGGTACAGCATCGGCTCGCCGGATAGGCTTATGGCGGCGTGCTTTGGATTCCACGCCTCCTCGAACTTCTTCATGTTTATGCCGGGCATTCCCTTGTAGCCGACGAGGAGCTTGCGCTGGGCCTTTATGCTCTCCTCAACGATGAATGCCGGGTCGTCCCAGGGTTCTGGAAGCTCGGTCCCCAGGAAGCCCTCCATCGGGCGCCAGCAGAATATGCAGTTGTGGGTGCACCATGCCGTAACCGGCGTCATCTGCAGACAGCGGTGGGAGTGTATGTTGTAGAACTTCTGCTTGTAGCAGAAGCGGTCGTGCTTTATGCTCTCCTTGAGCCAGTGGCAGAGCTTCACACTGCTGTGCCTTCCTACTAAAGCGTAGTGCTGCTTCCTGAAGAGACTCGCTATCTCCTCCGGCATGTTAGGGTTGGACTTGAACGTTAACGCCATTAGCCTCACCTAATTCATCTCTCTGGGTTGGCTTTGGGAGAGCCTTTTAAAAAGGTGATGGGTCGGGTGTGTGGAATATTTTATCGTCGAAAAATACTTCGGCAATATGCGAAAACTTTAAAAGCCGCCCGTTGATTCTACCTCCATGTTTGGAAACATAAAACCGCGCCAGGAGATCAAGGCAAGGGAGATTGAAATAGACTTCTTTGAGGAGGACGTGGACTTCCCCGAGAGGCCGAAGGTGAAGCTCCTATTTGAGATCAAACGTCACCGCCTTGCGTAGTGGCGTTTATCAGCACTATGTCCTCAAAAAAGACGTGCACCCTAGCGGCTATTTTTCCCCTCAATCCCGCTTTCTCCAGCCTTCCCAGCGTTTCTTCCACCCCGGTTATCGAGCTCTGGACTATCTGGACGGTTCCGCCGGGTTTGAGGTAATCCCGCACCTCCCGAATAAACCTGTCGAGGACCTCCCTGCCGCCCTCGCCGCCAACCAGCGCCAGGTCTATCGGCTCCTCCGGCTCGCCGGGCAGGTATGGGGCGTTAAAGGTTATCACGTCGAACTTTCCGGAAACGTTCTCAAAGAGGTCGCTCATGCGAAACTCGACGTTTTTGATGCCATTCAGCTCTGCGTTCTCCCCCGCCAGCTCAACGGCCAGCGGATTGATGTCCACTCCCAGAACAAAGCGGGCTTTTCTTGCCATCAGGAGTGCTATAAGCCCAGTTCCAGTTCCAACGTCGAGGGCCAGGTCACCTTCCCTAACCGCGAGGTTCTCCGCCAGAAGGAACGTATCCTCCGCCGGCTCGTAGACCTGAGGGTGGAGCTTGAGCTCGATGCCGTAGTAGGTGGGCATGGTACCATCTACCGCAATGTCATCTTGAGTTTAACCCTTAGGGGGTTGTAGAAAAGCCTGAGAAAGGAGAGGAATCACTTCCTCTTCCACTCGGTGTAGCCGCAGCGGCCGCAGCTCCAGCGGTCCTTGTGCTCGGCCATAAACACTCCTGGACCGCAGCGCGGGCAGAACTTACCCTTCCTCTTGACCTTCCCGCCCTGGACCTCGTAGAGCTTCCACTTCTGGCTGGTCTTCTTGCCCTTAGCCATCTAAACCACCTCACTCCTCCTCCTTCTGAATGAGGCCGTCCCTGATGAGGATATACTCCGGCTCGATGTAGAGCATCCTCTCCCTGCTCTCATAAGCTTTCGCGTAGCCCCTGCTGACGCGGCTACCGAAGTAGCTCCTTATGTACTGGAGAACCACGGTCTCCGGGTTGAGGTCGAGCATGGCAACGAGCTTGCCCTTGACGTCGGCCCTGCTCGGGGTCGGCTCACCCTCGTGGATGACGTCAAAGTATATCTCCTTCCTTCCGAGGAGCTTGTTCTCCCTTATCTCGGTAACCTTAATCTCCATCGTGAATCACCTCCATCTTCGACATGAGCTTTCCACACTTGAGCTTGCATTCGGGGGTTACCTTTATAAGCACTACTCCCTCGTCCGGCTGGCCGTAGAGCACGAGGCTCCCGTAAGGGGCGTAGAGCACGGCGGGAATCGCCGCCAGGTCCTCCTCTCCATACACCTTTATGTAAACACGCCTGCCCCTCGCGGCCAGTCCAAAGCCCTTTCTGATTGCGTTTAATAAAGCTTTCGTTATGGTTCCGGGGGGGTTCTGGACGGTCATCACGACTGAACCCGTCTCGATATCCGGGTTGTACTCGTGTCTTTTGGTTCTGTGGTCGTATATGGCTATGCTCGGCCTTATCCCGAGCTTGAGGACATTCTCCGTTACGACATCGCCTACCGTAACGACGTACCCGGCCCTCTCAAGCTCACCCTTGAGCCTGAGGTAAGGCTCGGGAATCTTCCCCCGGATGAGCTCCCCGAGGGGGTCTTTGAGTTCCCTTCTAAGCTCGGGGGTGAGTACGAACCTCATCATCTGACCCTTATGGCGTACTTTCCTGGGACCTCGACGCCCAGCTTCTGCGCTATCCTCGACTTCTCGGGCTCGGTGATTATGACGAGGTCGAACCACTCGTCGCTGAGGTCCCTGCTGCCGCAGACCGGGCAGCGGTCCTCGGTCGTTATGTAGTGACAGTGCCTGCAGGCGCGCTCCTTCGCCATTACTCCTCAGCCTCCCTGCGCTTTTCCTTCTCAACCCAGTCCCTCTTTCCGAGGCCCGGCTGACGCATGGTGAGGCCTATCTTGTTCTCCCTGATAACGCGGCTCTTGACGCTTACCGCTATTATCCTCGCCCTCGCCTCGTCGCCGAGCTTGAGTATCCTGTTGGTCTCCTTACCGATGAACTGCTTGTTCTTCTCGTCGAAGACGACGTAGTCATCCATGAGCTGACTGATGTGGACGAGACCGTCCATCGGGCCTATCCTGATGAAGGCACCGTACGGGGCTACATCGATAACCTCGCCCTCGACGACCTCGTGCATCTCGGGCTTCCAAACCAGGACGTCGAAGACCACCTCGTGGTAGGTTGCACCGTCTCCAGGAACAATGACACCCTGCCCGATGTCCTCAACGTCCATTACCGCCAGAACAACGCCCTCGTCTCTATCGTAGATGCCCTCGTAGGTCTCGCGGAGGACGAGCTTTGCGGCCTCCTTGGGGTCCATCGTGAACATCCTGGGTGGAATCCTAACGACGTCTTTAATCTTGAGGAGCTTGTACATGCCTTAACCTCCTTGGGGGAATAAGAGGGAAAAGAAATCACTCCTTCTTTCCGAACTTCTCCTTGTAGAGCTCGATGGCCCTGAGGATCTCCCTCTTGGCCTCCTCGGCGTTGCCCCAGCCCTCTATCTGGGTGGTCTTTCCTTGTAGCTCTTTGTACCTCTGGAAGAAGTGGGCAACCTCGTCGAGGAAGGCCTTCGGGACGTCGTCTATGTCATTCCAGTCCTCGAAGTAGGGGTCCTCAACAGGAACCGCGAGAACCTTCCAGTCTTTATCGCCAGAGTCCTCCATCTTCATGATGCCTATCGGTCTCGCCTCTATGAGGGTGAGCGGGTAAACCGGCTCGCGCATGATGACCATGATGTCGAAGGGGTCGCCGTCGTCGTACCAGGTCTGCGGGATTATTCCGTAGTCGACCGGATAGAAGAACGGGCTGTAGAGCACTCTATCGAGCTTTATAAGGCCGGTCTTCTTGTCGAGCTCGTACTTGTTCCTGCTTCCCTTCGGAATCTCTATGAGAGCGTAAACGACCTCTGGAACCTCCGGTCCGGGCTCAAGCTCGTGGAACGGGTTCATCTCTAACCACCTCTTACCTCTTTAAGAACCTCTAGCTTAGGCTTTCGAATAGGGCTTTTAAAGTTTTGGTTAAGGAAACTGGAAAAAAAGCGGGAAAAGGGGATGCCTCAGTTGGCCCCTTTCCCTTCTCCTGGCAGGGGTTTCCTGTACTCGTATGACACCCCATCGTCGATTATTGCGTAGACTTCCTCGTCTCCCTCTATGTAGTGCAGGATAGGTTTGTCTATGAGCTCAAAGGTTGTCTCCAGGTCTTTGGGGGTCTTAAGCTCAACGACCTTCTCAACGGGGCCTGGAGCTCCTTTAACCACGTAGGGCCTTATCTTTGACAGCTCGTCCTTTGGAGCCCTTGATGTGTAAACGTAGCCGAGCAGGGGTATCAGCATCAGGAGTGCCAGTACCGTGGTGACGGTCTGGGCCGTTCCAAGGTCGCTTGTTATGCCAAGAACGCTTGCATCCTTCTCCGTCCTTACCGTCTCGGTGAGCGCTCTCTTCTCTGCCTTGCTGGTGTCCGTGAAGTAGTAAAGCTCTGCCGTTGAGTCCCTAACGAGTTCGATGGTGTGGTCGAAGTTCTCCCTTATCTCCCTGCCGCCGACGCTTCCGGTGCCCGTCACTGTGGTCTCAATGGTTATCCTGTTCTTCAGCCTCTTCACACCGAGTTCGCTGGAGATCCTTTTGCTCGTGTTCTCGAAGCTCTTCATGTCCAGAACGTACTCCGCGCTGAATCTGCCGTCCGTCAGGTTTCCACTCTCATCGAAGAGCGGTTCCTCCCAGAGGACGATCTCCTCGCTGCCTTTGTTCACGTAGTACTCGGCCTTCACGGCGATGTGGTACGACCCCTCGTTCAGGGGCGGTTGCGACCTGTATGTGTACGTCAGCAGGAACCTATCCACCAGGGGTATCGGGTAGTTATCCATTGTCAATCTGTACCCGTAGAGATCGTTGGGTTCGAGGTATGCCTCGTGTTTCAGCGTTCCCTCTTCCCGGTACGTCCCTATCTTATGCGTGGTGACCATGTACGGGCTTGCGCTCATGAGCTTCACGGAATAAAACCCGAAAACTATGAAGAGCACCAGGAATATCCCCAGCACTTCCTTCCTTCTGATAAATTTTGTAATGCCTTCTTTATTCATCCTTCACATGCCTCCGTGCAACAGTCAGATTCGATTTCAGTGTCTTCGTAGACGTCCGGTGCCTCCGGAGCGTCCCTGCCGGCGTGGCAGCCGCACGCGTAGACGTAAACGTACTTGGCGCAGCCATGACATTCACATCCTGCAACGCAGGGGGTGCTGACCAGCATAACGTACCTGTGTGAGCTTGTGTAGATTCCGTCCGTGTGTTCGTAGAGGTTGAGTCTGGCGACCTCGTTGTGGGCCAGGTGGAGTGTCCAGGTAACGCGCGTCCTCCCGTCCTCCATGACCTCAGTGGAAACCGTCCCCTTTGTCGGTATGTTGTTCACCAGGGTGAACTGGGAACCAACGTACTGGGTCACGACCAGGTCCCTCTCGTCGCCCCCGTTTTTCACTACGGTTCTTGTGTTGTAATCCGCGGCAGTGTCCCGGGGTAGGTGCTTAACCCCGCTGATCCAGCGGTTCATTATGCACAGGTCGCAGTCTCCTCCCCCATCACAGGTTGCGTGGACGGTTATGCTCTCACTTGTGATGCCGTATTCCACCAGCTCGGCCCCTTCGTTCAGGATGTAGTCCCCGCAGGACGTGAACTCCTGCTTGCCCGCAGGGTTGAGTTTGGTGTATATCGTCACGTTCATGTGGGCGCTCTCACCCGCCCCGAGGTGAACCTCCCAGGTGATGTGATGCGCCGCCCCGGTCTGTGTTACCGTGTACGTTCCAGCGCTCGGGTCTATGGACTCAATCTCGAACTCCCCCGGAATCACGTCCTTTATCGTAAGCGTCTGCTCCTCTCCTGGGTTCGTCACGGTGATTCTGAACGTCCACTCCGCGTATGTGTGCGTTGGAAGCTCAAGCGGTCCGCTCAGGAGCTCCTTCTCTATGGTGGGTCCTCCATTGATGATCAGCTTTATCGGGCAGGTGGATATCGATGCATCCCCGCCGTTCCATGTTGCGTACATCTCAACCGGGATTATGTACTCACCCGGTTCCGCGTTCCCCACGGTCACGTTTCCGAAGAACGTGTATTCCTCCTCGGACGCAAGGGTTCTCACCGCACCGTCCTCCGTCTCTATGAACATCGTGACCCCCGCTGGAAGCCCCGAGTAGTCGGGATGGAGCGTGATAGTGACGTCCTTCATGTCGTTGAGGTAGTTTCTAACGGTCAGTGCGTCGAAGTCAAGCTCCGAATTGGTGTTGACCTCAATGACCGCGGCATAGCCGTCTTCGCAGTCGAAGCCGAGATACTCCTGTTCGTGCGGTACCACCTGGACTTTTACCTCCCTGGTGGCGCCGAAGCTTACGAAAGTCCCGCTCGAGCTGACGATAACCAGTGACGCTAGTGCGATTGTTATCAGTACTGCAATGGTCCCTCTCATACCTTAAACACCTCCGGTATTCCCCTGTGTTTGGAATGCCTCCTCCTTCTGATTCTAACCACGTCTTCGTTCCCTATCCCCGAGAGTACGTACATCGCTCCGAGGAAAGCCGAAATGACTGCAAGGATCGCCAGCAGGGGTACCATCGGGTGTACCCGGTAGAGGGTGTCCATCACTGAGTCGGGAAGTACAGGGGGGTACGCATTAACCTTGACCTTGGTGGAGTACACCGACGTTTTCTGTGGCGCCAATATGGTGATGGTAAAGTCCTCTTCTCCGCCCCTGGATAGGCCGAACTCCTCGCTTGAGACTCCGGTTACGGGCTCTTGGACTGAGACGTAGTACCTCATCGGGTACAGGTTGTTGTTCTTCACCGTAATTTCGGTCTGGAACTCTTCCCCTGGCTGGTACCAGCCCTCCCTTGCCCCGCCGGCGGACGTTACCGAGTACTCTATAGGTATTACTTCCCAGGAGACGAAGATTGAGATGGCCACCATCAACAGCAGGAATGCGGAGGCAAGCATGAAGAGCGTTCTGAACTTCAGGGTGAAAAACCGCTTTCTTTTTCCTCCTCTCACCGCTTCACTGCTCCCGAAGGCCAGTATCCCGACGACTATCAGGATGGCCCCGAGGAGTATCTTGCCCCTGTCCGAGAGGCCGCTCTCGATGTAGTTGCCGACCTTCGGCACGGTTATCACGTGGCCGCCTGGCGCTATTACAGTCCCTCCAATCTGATCTTTCTTTATTGGGGGTATGTTGTGGCTCTGCTGGTCGCTGGCCACGTTGTTATCGCCCCTAGTTATGTACCCGTCTTCGGTTATCGCGACCACCCTGTGGACGGTCCACGTGCTCCCTACCTTGAACACTATGACGTCCCCGACGTCGGGGTTTCTCGCTAGGGGGTTGATGAAGAACAGGTCGCCCTTATCTATGGTGGGCGTCATGCTCCCCGAGTAAGCGTAGGACATGAAAACCGGCCTGTCAAGAAGGGCTCCTGCGAGAGAACCTATGACCAGCACTCCGAGAACCGCGAGGACCGCGTACTCCACGAGGGTATTCATCCGCAGCTTCCTCCCCAGGCCTCTATTGTTATTTCACTCAAGTAATCCCCGAGCTGAAGCCCGGTGGTGTTCACCATCATGCCTATCTCGGCGCTCTCTTCCGCCCCGAGGGTGACCTCAATGACGTCCGCCCAGCTTCCGCCGAACGCGCCCTCAAAGAACCCCAGGTTCGAGGAGTCCGAGCTTACCCTCACGCATATTGTATCGTAACCTGTCTCGCTCTGGTTGTTCTCTATTATGAATACCCCATCAAAAACGTAAGTACTGTTAACGCTCAGTCCCTCTCCATCGCCCGGATAGAACGGGCTGTCAGGGGATATATCAACGACAAGAACACCGTTATCCAGGTATGAATACGGGGGGGCGGGGGAATCCAAAGAGAACTCTTCCCCATCTGGGGTTGCGTAAACTACCGTAATCGGGCCGGAGGAATGGAGTCCCCCGACTCCTATGAGCAGAATTACCATGATTCCAATGCCTGCAATGACTTCTGTTTTTGTTCCCATCTCTCTTCCCCCTCGAAGAATCTAAAAAGGGGAGCAAACGCTCCATAATGAAATGTCTACCCGTCTAATCAGCTCTGGCACTCACCGGCAACGGCGTAGAACTGAATCTGGCCGTCCAGTGAGTCGGGTGCGCTGATTCCGGTGGTGTTGATGATCATACCGATCGTGACAACATCGCCGGGCATTATGGTAACAAACAGGTGGTCGCTGCCAACGGTCTGGCCGGGCATGTAGTCGCCCTCAAAGAACGTAACCTCGTCGCCACCGCTGTAGGTGATCTCCATACATATCGGGGTCTGCTCCCAGAGGTCGTTGCTCACGCCGAAGACTTCCTCAAAGACGTAGGTGCTGTTCGGGCTGACGCCCTCTCCAAAGCCCTCTTCCCAGTTGGGGTTGTTGTGGCTGAGGTCTATGACGAGCATCCCGTTGTCGGTTATGTACGCGTAGGGCTGGATCGGCCTGAGGTCAATGAGCTCGTTGTCGTCGGGGACGATCTGAATGTGAACGTTCCTGTCCGCCTCAAAGTAGGCGAAGTTTGCGCTGCTCGCGGTTACTGCTATTAGCAATCCTGCTATAAGGACGAAGAGTCCGATTATCTTTTTCATTTTGATCACCTCGCGCCTCCGCAGTCAATGGGTGCGTCGTCAGCCGGCCAGGCTTTGATGGTCACGGTCACGTCGTAGTCTCCCAGGCTGTTTCCAGCCGCAAGCTCCATGCCAACACCGAGGGCCTCTCCGGGCTCAAGGTAAAAGCAGACGTCTCCGGCCGCTGTGTCCGAGTTGTACGGGATAGCGTTGCCGTTGGTTATGTACATGTTCTCACCGGGGTCGTAGAATGAGACCTTGCCGGGATCCGAGGAGATTACCTCGACGACTATAACCTTGTTCTCCCAGAGGTGGTTGCTCACGTTGAAAACGTGGTCGAAGTTGTACCTGCTCTGCGGGCTCAGGCCAATTCCCCTGCCTGTGTATCCCTCGAGCTCCCCCTGGTACTCAGCCCAGTCCGGGTTGTCGTGTCCGGGCCAGTTCGGGTTGTTCTCAGAGAAGTCAATAACAAGTTGCCCCCCATCGTTGATGTACGCGTAGGGCTGGACGGGCGTCAGGTCGATGAGCTCTGTGTCGTCGGGAACGACGGCAATGTGTGAGCTCCTCTGGACGCGGTAGTCCCTGAAGGTCGCGCTCGTACCCAAAGCAAAGGCCGCCGCGATCATCAGCCCCAGCATACCGAGGGCCAAAATTTTCTTCATGGTGTTTTCCTCCCAAATATCAAATTGGCATCCCTCGGCACCGTCACTTGGCGGCACGTCACCGAGACACTTGTACCTTATTAGGACGCTTCTGCTATATAGTAAATTCCGGATTACTGCGTGGTAATGCCCCATTACCTGAAGCAGAACCGCTTCAACTGATTAGAAAAACCCAATTAGAGCCTTATTGGGCTAGATCAGCCTGCTGATCTTTCTATGGTGCACCACACTTATGACCAGGTACACGATGGCCGCGAGGAGCAGGGGCGGGTTCCCCAGATACCAGCCTGCAGCTATGAATATCAGCGAGGTGCCCATATAGAAGGCGCTCCAGCTGATGTCGTGCTTGTTCACGACCTCCATGTAAACGGTAACATCGTCCGGTATCTTCAGGAGCGTAACGACGCCGTGATTGAAGGTTACGACGCCCTCCCTCTCAAGTTTGGGGATGTGCGTCTGCATCAGGCTGACGTACACGCTTTTCCTGTGTTTTCGGTCGGTGTCACCTTCCATCTCGGCTATGTACTCGACTATGTCCCTGAGCTCCGCCCGCCCATCGCTCTTCTGAAGGAACTCCACCATGAGCATCCTTCTATCGTTGCCAAGTATTGCAGTCGTTGCACCCATGATATCACCGCAAGCGATAATGTTTGCGCTTATTTCCGTTGGTATAAAATGCCTCCACCTTCCTTTGCTGAATCATCCTTCTTAGGGTTCTTTCAACCTTCTGTCTGGTGCATTCTAACCCCATCTCGTTGAGGAACCTCGTCAGAAACGCGACGCTCAATGAGCCGTGTACTCTGAGCAGGTTTGTGATTTCACTTTCCAAACTGATGGTGCTGTCCATGCCCTCACCTCCATGTTAGGCAATCCGTGTGTAACATCACTTTAGAAGTCCACGGCATACTATTTAAAAGTTCCTAAAAAGTCTGATTTTTGAATTTTCGGCATTTTAATACAGTATCCAGATTAATTGGGGCCTATGAGTTGTTGGAACCTTCAGAAGCATTCTCTCCTTTCGTTTTTAACTGTCGCTTCCTCAAGATATTTTGGATATTATCCAAGGCTCAGGGATATATTCAATAATGTGTGGCTGCTTTCACGTATATTTTCGCAGAACTGCACCGGCCACAAGATCGAACATGATGCCCGACAACGGCACGTGGTACGATCTGTGGTGTAATTTGAGGTTCGATAATGGAACTTAGAAGTGGAAGGGAAGGTGGGGTTCGAATGTCTGGAGCCCAGTTGAATGGTAGCCCCGCGGGGATTCGAACCCCGGTCAAGGGATCCAGAGTCCCCTATGCTTGGCCGCTACACCACGGGGCTGTACCCGTTGATAGGTTCAGGGATGGATTTATAAATTTTATCCTTCCACCGGTCCTGTTCGCAAAGTTTATAATTTTCATTCATTTAAATGGTAACGGGTGGAACCAATGGACTTCGCCATCTTCATGGAGCGGTACGGCTACAGGATCCTGGTGCTGGTTTTTGGTGCCGCCATACTTGGAATAATACTCGCCCCCTTCGTGATGACCTTCTGGGCTTTCAGCAGTGGCGGCATTGCGGCCGCAGTCATAGCGGTGCTGGTGCTGGCTGTGGGCATTGCATTGATGGTCGTTCCGAAGTTCTGGAATTTCGCCGAAAAGATGAGGCAGACGCATGTTATCGAGGACTGGAACGATGAAAAGTAGCACCAAACTTTGCGAAGGAAGCTTTTAGAAAAGCCTTACCAAAGAAACTTTGCTTGGTAAAGTTTCATCAAAGTTTGTGATTCTTCTCCCAAAAGTGTAGCCGAAAATGGTTTGCACTACCAAACTGCCATTTTAAGCTGGAATTCACATTTCACAAGCATCAAACGCGGGTTTGACTCTTAAAGCGCTCCGAAGGAGCGCGGGGAAAGTAAACTCACTCAAACAAGGTAACTTGAACAAGGAATTGCCTCATTAAACTCCCACTCAAAAAGACAAGTCCTCTCAAAAGAGCACCAACCTTCCGCCAGCGCTTTCGTCAGAAAGGGCTGTTATGGTGGGGCCGCCGAGATTCGAACTCGGGTCCCCGGCTCCCGAAGCCGGAAGGATAGGCCAAGCTACCCCACGGCCCCACTGCCCGCTGTTAAGGGACTTTGAAAGACTTATAAAGTTTACGGATTTATTCAGGTGCACCGGAGGGAAGGACAGTGAAGGTTTCTGTAATCATCCCAACATACAATGAGAGGGACAACCTGGAGGAGCTCTTTGAGCGGATAGACGGGGCTCTAAAGGGTTATGACTACGAAATCGTCGTCGTCGATGATGATTCCCCCGATGGGACCTGGGAGTTCGCCAGGAGCCTGGCGGGGGAGTACCCTGTGAAAGTTATCCGCAGGACTGAGGAAAAAGGGCTCTCCTCTGCGGTCATCAGGGGTTTCAAAGAAGCCGCCGGCACCGTCTTTGTCGTTATGGACGCCGATCTGCAGCACCCCCCAGAGGTTGTTCCTGAACTCCTGAACGCCATTGAAAAAGGCGCCGACATTGCCATAGCGAGCAGGTACGTTCCCGGCGGGGGTGTTAAGAACTGGTACTGGTACAGAAAGCTCATATCGAAGGGCGCGATAATGATAGGCCGCCTGGCGCTTCCAAAGATACGGGACGTCAAGGATCCTGTGAGCGGCTTTTTTGCCCTCCGGAGGGATGTTGTTGAAGGAGCCAAGCTCAACCCGATAGGCTTCAAAATACTCATGGAAATTCTCATAAAGGGCAGATACAAGGAAGTCACGGAGGTTCCCTTCACCTTCGGCCTGAGGCACGCCGGCGAGAGCAAACTGGGAACGAAGACCATGGTGAACTACCTCAAGCATGTTTACAGGCTCATGCGCTGGGAGGGCGAGCTTGACAGGCTCATCAAGTTCACCCTCGTCGGCCTCTCGGGCGTCGTGGTGAACGAGGGCTTTCTGTGGGCCTTTGTGAACTTCCTTGGCTGGGACAAGATACTCGCCAACATCCCGGCGACCGAGCTGGCGATACTCAACAACTTCACCTGGAACGACCTCTGGACTTTCAGGGACCTCCAGAGAAAGCCCCTCTGGAAGCGCATTGCCACCTTCCACGTCGCCGCCCTCACAGGAGCGCTCGTCCAGTGGGTTATCTACGTGGGTCTTGTCTATCTCGGCATGAACTACCTCGTCGCAAACCTCATCGGTATAGTGGTTTCCTTCGTCGTCCGCTTCCTCGTTAACCGGCACGTCACGTGGGGATGATCCTGGTGGGATTTGGGCACCCTTTCTGTTCATTTGAATTTCTGAATGATGCGAAAGTAATTTATTGACTTGACATGCTGTTATACTTGTTAGGGGCATCTCTGCTCCATCAGTCCGCTTAACTTTAAATACAATGGCGATGGAATACTGGGGGGAAAGCTATGTACGTTGGGGAGTTCCTCAAGAGCCTCGACAGGACATCCACCGGTGTCGCGGGGCTTGACAATCTTATCGGGGGAGGTTTTGTTCCGGGCAGGGTTTATCTCGTCGTTGGCCCTCCCGGAAGCGGTAAGACGACCCTTGGGGTTCAGTTTCTGGTCGAGGGTGCAAGAAACGATGAGAAGGGAGTGTACATCTCAATAGTCCAGCATCCCAGAATAGTCACGCAGGACATGCTCCGCTACAACTTCGGTCTTCTGGCCCACGTGCAGGCAAAGAGGATAGTACTCCACGACCTGGGTGAGGCGATATTCGGAGCGGGCAGGAGATTTTCCTGGAACGAGATCCTTGAGATGCTCCTCCACATAATCAAAGCGGAGAACGCCAGCCGCGTTGTGATCGATTCATTTACCTCCTTGGAGTACGCAGTGGTCGATCCGGAGAATAAAAGAATGGCCGTTGGAAGGTTCATCAGAAAGCTCCACGACATGGGGGTCACCTGTGTGATAATCTCCGAGATGCTCAGTTCGGAGGCCTATACTGACGAGTACTACCTGGCCGATGGGGTCATTGTAATGCACCACTTCATGAGGAACTATCAGATGGTTCGCGCGATCCAGGTTCTCAAGATGCACGGCGTCCCCCACGACAGCAACCTCAAGAAGATACGCTTCACGGATGAGGGGCTTGTGGTTTACCCTGAGGCCCCGTTCTGAGGTGTCTGAGATGGAAGATGAGATCCGGCGGCTCGTCAGAAGGGCCTATGAGTTCGGCTACTTCGTCGGCTACAAAGGGCACAGCGAATGGGCCGAATGGGTGAGGAAGCGGCGGGACGAGCTCTATAAGGCAGCCGGTGATCTCGGTGCCTACGAGGCAGTTAGGGATGCCTACCTCCGGGGGAGAACTGCCGGCGCCAAGAAGCGCGAGGAGGATATTAGACGGGGCCTTCTCGTGGCGGGCGGCCGGGAGGGCTCCACACAGGAAGAGGTACCGCCCGGAGAAATGGGGGAGGAGTCCGCCGTGGAGGTTGAATTCACAAGGTTTGTTGAAACCGTTGGACTCCTCATGCCCCCAGACCTGCTTGACAGCCTGAGGCTCATGAGGCCTCCCAGGATGCTCCATCTGGGTGATAAGGAATGAGACGTTTCCTGAAGGAAGCCGAGGTTTTTGATCCGAACAACGTGCTGCACTACATCGCTGAGATAAGCCAGTTCCACCGCATACAGGGCTCGAAGGAGCTCCCCGAGGCGGTCCGCTTCATACTGGAGGAGCTCCGCATCTGGGGGATCGGCGCTAACCTCTACGAGGAGACCTACGACGGGAAAAGCCTGTACCTGACGCTCAAGTCGCCGATAGCCTGGGACTTGGTTCACGGAAAGGTCGAGGTTCTTGGTAAAACACTGACCACCGCTTTAAGCCCCCTTGTGGTCATGGCCCACTCCCCAAGCGGGAGTGCTGAGGGGGAGGTCGTTCACGTTGCCCGGGAGGAGGACTGGGAAAAAGCACGGGGCAGGATAGTCCTTGCTGGACGCGAGTGGAGGAAAGCATACCTCAGGGCCAACGAGATGGGGGCGGTCGGCTTCATGGCCTACCGTGAGAGCACCGGGGAGGAGGTGCCCTACATAGGGCTCTTCCTCACAAAGGACGACCTTGAATGGGCCAGGATTCCCGCGGTGGCCGTCCCAGAGACCCTGGCCAGGAAAATCATTGGAAAGCTGAACTCGGGGGAGAGCGTGAGTGCGAGGATTGAGGTTGAGACGGTGATAAACGAGCGCCAGGTTCTTCCGATTCTCTACGCTGAGGTGGGTAAACCCCCGTTCCTTCTGCTCACCGCCCACATCTGCCATCCGAAGCCTGGAGCTAACGACAACGCGAGTGGAAGTGCGATGCTGATGGAGCTGGCGCGCGTTCTGTCCCGTCTCTACGACGATTCGTTCCGCTTTGGCTTCGCGTTTCTCTGGGTTCCCGAATACTACGGAACGCAGGCCTTCATCGAGCGCCACGTCGAGCTTGAGAAGTACTATGCGGCCATAAACCTTGACATGGTGGCGGGCAGTCCGGACAGGGCCGGCTCGACGATAATGCTGGTGAGAACGCCCGCCTCCCGCTTCTCGGTGGTCTCGGGGATCCTCGAATACTACCTCGACCTGGCGAACGGGGCCGGAAAAAGCTTCTCCGGGAGCCCCCTGCCCAGGCTCAGAGTGAAGAGCTTCCCGTACGAGATGGGCAGCGACCACGATGTCTTCAACTTCTTCGGAATCCCCACTGTAATGCCCATAACCTGGCCGGACCGCTTCTACCACTCCAGCGGCGACACCATCGACAAGGTGGGCAGGGAGAGTGTTGAGGTCATTGGAAGGGCCGTCCTCGCGACCGCCCTGGCCCTTGCGAAGGGTGATGGGCAGGAGCTCCAGCGCTTTGCCCGTGGATACGCGATGAAATACCTCGGTGAGCTATCGAGGGAGAGAAAAACGGACGAGGTTGAGCGCCTTGTGATGACGGGCCTCGCCAGGGACTCACGTTTCCTGGGCATTGAGAGCGGCCACAGGTTTGAGCCGGAGCCCTGGCTGCGGTGGAAGGTCAGGGGCTTACTGTCGGAGCGCCTCATAAGGGAGGCAGATGAAAAGCTCGCCGAGGAGTTCGGTTCGCTGACCCGGGACCGGCGGGTTCTGGTGCATCTCCATGAACTGCTGATGCTCGCGGAACTCCTTCCCATGGAGCGGGCCTTTAAGGCGCTCGGGGAAGAGTACGGGGAAATCGATGAAGAAAAGCTGGAAAGGCTTGTGGGAATCCTGGAGGCCCTGGGAATCGTGGAGCGGGCTTAATTCCTGCTGGATTTGGAGCCGCTTTTCAGCTCCTGCTCCAGCTCGTTTATTCTCTTTACAAGGCTCTGCTTGATGTTTTCAAGAACTTCGCTAGGAGAAACGGCGCTGTACGTGTAGCCGAGCCAGCCCTGCTCGATTAGGGTTCTCCTCAGAATGCCCCTCCTGTAGAGGCTGAGCACGTGCTCCCTGACCGAGCGTTCGCTTATCCCGAGCTCCCTCTGTATCTCTGTTATCCTCATCGGCTCCTTCTTGTCAAGCAGAAGCCGATAAATCCTCAGCTCGGTCTTTTTGACCCCCAGGGAACGAAGCAGCGCCTCAAGCTTTTCGTAGACATCACTCATCCCGCTCACCTGATACCCCCATTTTCCCACCTATGAAAGATTATTTTCATACGGGTTATAAACTTTGCCCGCAGTGTTTGGAACCATTCCGTTTTCCCATGAATCCTCGTCGGGGAAAATGCCGGTCATCGGAGGTTCACCCTGCCCAGGTAAATTCCCTCCGGGAGGAACAGCTCCACCGAGCCAACCCCTTTCAGAAACGGCACCATTCTTATTCCGTCCACCACGTTAAAGCCCTCTATGAACGGGTTTATTGTTGGCAGTATGAGGAACCTTCCGGAGCGGACGAAGACCTTCACCTTCCTCGAAACGCCGCCCCTTTTGAGGGTGTACGCGGGATGGATGTGGCCCAGGTAAGCTTCCTCGAACTCCAGCCCGGGCAGGCCGGTATGGCCGTGGAGGAAGAGCCTGTCGTCCACCAGCAGGTGGTCGGTCACCTCGACGTGGGGGAACTTCCCGGCGACCTCCTCTATCCTCCCGTCATGGTTTCCCTTCGTTACTGCCGTTGGGATCCCCCTGAGGCTCGAGAAAAAGCCCATAATGAGGCGTTTCATCGTGAAGCTCAGCCCTATCGGCTCCTTCAGGTCGCCGAGGAGGATGAGGAAGTCAGGATCCATTCCGGCGATGAACTCCGCCAGGTGCTCCTCGAAGCGTGTTCTTACCCTCAGCCCGCGCGACAGCTCGAAACCTATATGTGGGTCTGCAATAAGAAGCGTCCTCCCGCGGGAGGTCTCAATCTCCAGTGAGAGGCTCTCGAAGTCCTTAAAAGAATTCATGGAACCACCGAAAACGGTGGAGAAAAGGAGGAGCATCAGATGAGTCCGCGCTCCTTCCTGCGCTGCCTCTTGAGTCTCCTGACCCTCTTCTTGATCCACTTCCATCTCATTCTTCCCTTCTTCTTCCACTTCCTCGGGCGCCTCTTCATGATCATCACCCCTGAGTTTCTCTCAGGGGTTAGCTCCGGAGGTTCCTTTTTAAGCTTTTCCTTGGGAAAGGGCCGGTACTTTTCGTACGGCTAAAAAGGTTCATGGACACCCGCAAGCGGGGAAAACGGCACGGGAGAGCGGGTTTCCAGTTCTTCAATTTCTCGCCGGCTTGTGTCCTTGTTATGGCAAGTAGGGAGTCTAAAATGGGCATTGGCATGTATGCGTTGCTTCCGATATTGCAATCATATTTTGGTGCTGTTTTGGATGTTTAATACTCTGTTTCTGCTGTATACTTCCTGGAAATTCCTCCGCTAACCTTATCAACTCTTCAGCCCAACACCGAACGGTGATGGCATGAAGGTGGCTTACGTTCAGATGGAACCCGTTTTTCTTGAGCCTGAGGCGAACTATTCCAAGGCGGAGGAGCTGATACGTACCGCCGCCGATGAAGGCGCGGAACTCATCGTCCTTCCGGAGCTCTTTGACACGGGCTACAACTTCAGAAGCAGGGAGGAAGTTCTGGAAGTCGCGGGTCAGATACCCGACGGACCCACAACCCAGTTCCTCATGGAGCTCTCCAGAGAGCTCGGTGTCTTCATAGTCGCGGGAACCGCGGAGAAGGACGAGGGGGGAAGGCTGTACAATTCCGCGGTCGTTACCGGCCCAATAGGTAGCGGCTACATAGGCAAATACCGCAAGGTTCACCTCTTCTACCGTGAGAAGCTATTCTTTGAACCGGGGGATCTGGGCTTCCATGTTTTCAACATCGGGATCGCAAAGGTCGGCGTCATGATATGCTTCGACTGGTTCTTCCCTGAAAGCGCGAGAACGCTCGCCCTCAAAGGGGCCGACATCATAGCCCATCCTAGCAACCTGGTGATGCCCTACGCCCCCAGGGCGATGCCGATCAGAGCTTTGGAGAACCGTGTCTACACGATAACCGCCAACAGGATCGGCGAGGAGTTTGGATTGAGGTTCATCGGTAAGAGCACGATAGCATCGCCGAGGGCCGAAGTGCTGGCGGTGGGGAGCGAGGATGAGGAGGAGGTGGCCGTTGTCGAGATAGACCTCGGGATGGCGAGAAACAAGAAGCTCAACGAGATGAACGACGTCTTCGGGGACAGGCGCCCCGAGCACTACGCCCTGTGATTGGGTCTCCCTATTTCTCTTTATGTTTGTATGCTGCATCATCGTACTGTCATGGTCACAAAAACCCCATTCCTTTGGAAAGTGACCAATACCACTGTTGGCTGGTTCCAGATTTTCCAGTGGTGGAGCGGTGTATGTTGGAGATTTTACATCAATGGGGCTCCGTGGGGGCTCCGCTTTCTGTTTAGGGATCGGTTTCGAAAGGGTTTTAAGAATAAAAGCCGTAGAATGTTAATGGTGACAAAAATCAGGGGTTACATCCTTTTGGGGGGTCTTCTGCTGGTAGCACTGGGCGTGGGCCTGGCCGCCAATGCCGCGGGTTTTCTGCCCAGCACATCGTATCAGAGGGGCTACTTTGGAGCGGGCGCCCTTCAGGCCGAGCTGCTTCCCGCGGGCTCCCACGTGACGGGGCACGTGAGGGCGGAGCACCCGTTCTCCGTCTACATCGTCACCTCTGAATCGGGCTACTTTGAGAACGTCACTTGCGGCAGCGTCATCCTCCGGTGGGAGAACGTGACGGAGGTTAACCTGAACCTCCTCACCTCGGAGGGGGTCCAGTATCTCGTCGTAAAGAATGGGAACACGGGGCAGGAGATAGAGATAGCGTTCAGCGCGGACCGCTGAAGTCGTCGAGAACAAGCGCGGCGATGTCCTTTCTTGGACGTTTGAAGTAGAGTACATCCCCCACGCGCGTGAATCCGTGCTCCCCCGGCCTTATGAGCCTGGCCTCCCCGAAGAATATCCGCCCGATCGCCAGCTGGGTCGCCAGGTCCCAGTGGTGGAAGTCAACCGTGCCAATCTTTTTGAAGCCCGGGAGGAGGTAGTAGCCCCGCCTAAAAGTCCCCCTGACGAAGTCATAACCCTCGTGCATGGAGGCGATGGTGTGGTCCTCCCTGCGCCCCTCTATGAGGAACTCCCTGTAGCCCGCCCTGTAGAGTATGCCGTAGACCCTGTCCATGTCCTCTATTATGAAGACCCCGTCGTCGCTCAGGACTAGGGCAACGTTCGCGAACAGTTTTACTGCATCAAACGGGTCGAAATGTGGCATCGTGTAGCCCCAGAGGACGGCTACATCGTGCTCCCCGACGAGGCTTGCAACCTCCCTCGCATCGCCCTGAACGGTTCTGAGCTCTGGGCTTAGTCCACCTATGTCAAGCCAATCCCCTGCTAGTTCAAGGTCGTCTTTCCTTGCATCGAGGAGTGTTAGGAGTCTGGCATTGGTCACCTTCGCAAGGGCAACTCCGGCTATACCCGTCCCGGCGCAGAGGTCAAGGACTCTCTCTCCGTGCGGGAGCTCTTCCCTGATTGATTCAAAGAACTCCACTATTTTCCCGAACCTCTCCCTCGCCCTCTCATCTTTTGGGTTCATCCGCCAGTTGATGTGGCGGTAGAGCTCCTCCAGGGACATGGCATCACCACGGTAAAGAATGTGTGAAATTATTTAAATCCATCGGAATATGGGATGCCGATAAATCCCCTGGGGGCTAGTAGTAACCTTCCTCGTAGGCTCCCGTTAAGGCGATGAATGCCGCATAGAAGATAACGCCGAGCGAAGCCATGAGAAGCAAAACGACGCCAAGCGGCCCGGGTTCATAGCCGAGTGCCGCTAAGGCAATCTCAGCCGTCGTCAATCCCGAGACGAGGGTCAGCGCCCTTGCGAAGCTCATAGCCATCTTCCCCTTGAACTTGGGAGCAAGCTGGAAAACCAGCGGACGGGAAACTAAAAACGTCAGTGCGAGGAGCAGAATGAGCGCTCCGCCGAGAACGATGGCGGTTTCCCGGGGAACTCTTCCAGCTATACAAAGGCCGGTGAAGATGGCCAGAAAAGCTGTCTGGAGGGCGATGTACTTCTTTAAATTTGGGGGTTTTATCACTTTTCCAGGTTTCTCGGGCGCTTTCTCCGAGAGCTCCTCCAGCTCGTACTCGCGCTTCGCAACAAGATATGCAATCAGCATCGTTGTTCCGAGGCCGAGGAGCAGGAGGACGGCAAGCCATGGGAAGCTCAGAAGCGGGGAGAGGATTATTAGAAGAAACCCGGTGAGAACCGTCCCGATTCCAGAGACGCGGTTGGCTTTCCTCCTCGCGCGCTCGGAGAGGTAGATGTAGCCTATCCTGAAGCCGATTCCCGGCTCGCCCTTCGAGGTAAATGTAATGACTCCAGCGGCAATCATGCCGAGGCCGAGGAAGGCCGCCCAGATGATTCTGAGGAGCGTATATGGTTCCATGGTGACTCCCTTGGACTACTTTTCCTCCATCCTCTCAAGCGTCTCCATTATCGCCCCTATCTCCATCTTCAGCTCGCTCAGGACTTCCCTGCCCAGCTTCGTCAGGGAGTAGTACTTCCTCGGCCTTCCGCCAACTTCAGCCCAGGTGTCCTGAACCAGCCCGGTCTTCTTCAGGCTCTTGAGGATGTCGTAGAGTGCCCCTTCACTTGGGACTATCCTGCCGTCGCTGAGCTCCTCCAGTCTCTTCCGTATCGCGTAGCCGTGGAGCTCTTCCTCCCGCTCCAGGAGCAGGAGCACCAGGTACGAGTAGAGCCCGGAGCGGAGGTCTTTTCTCAGCTTCTTGAGGGCTTTCTCCTTTCTGTCCACCAGCACGTCGCTCACCACAGGGCTTCCTCTTCCTTCGGGAGCTCGACCTTTGCCTTTGGAATCATGTAATAGAGCAGCCCCAGTGCGGCGAGGGCGGTTATAAACTCTACCGCGTATATGGCCGGCTCGCTTTTCGTGAGCTGGGAATAAGCTGCCAGGGAATCGATGACCGCGTGGATTCCTATCATCGCGATTAGTCCTTCCTTCCCGTAGCCTTCCCTGTAAGCATAAGCCAGGTATATCCCCGTTCCGACGTGGAAGAGCACCACGAAGTAGCGCTCCACCATCGAGAGGAGCGCCGTGCTTAACGGTACGTCGAGCGGTTTTCCAGTTGCCATAGCTCCTGCGAGGGCCGCTCCTGCTATAACGAAGACCTCCGTTATTCCGAAGCCCAGCCCCATGAACAGGCCGGTGTTCAGGCTCTTCCCCTTTACCAGGAGGTACTTTGCCCCCTCCTGAACTATGCCGGCGATAAGTCCGAACCATATCGAGACACCCACGACGAAGGCCGTCCCCCTGGCTATGACGTCTGCGTTGGACTTTATCCCCATTCCGAGGAGCGGGAGCTGCTGGACGGGGTTCTGGATTATCATCGCAATGAAGAAGGCCGCCAAGCCTAAGAGAAACTCGCCCCACCTCTGCTTTTCGAAGCCTATAAAGTACAGCGTTGCCCACGCTAAGAGACCGCCTATTATGGGGAACGGAAGGAGGTACATGCTCACTCCTCCAGCTTTTCAACGACCACCGCCGTGCCGTAGGCGTATATCTCCGCCATGCCCGAGGCAACAGCTGAAGTCATGAAGCGGACCCCTATGACGGCATTGGCCCCCATGTCCTCGGCGTGGAGCTTCATTCTCCTCAGGGCTTCCTCCCGGGCCTCGGCGAGCATCTGGGTGTACTCCTGAACCTCTCCGCCCTTCAGGTTCTTGAAGAAGGCCATTATGTCCCTGCCAACGTGGGTTGCCCTGACGATACCGCCCCTCGCGAGGCCCTTTACCGCGACCACCCTGTACCCCGGAATTTTCTCGGTGGTCGTTATGATGAACTCATCCATACTCATCACCCCGATGCATCGAACTTCGAGGTATTGTTGGGTCAGGAAGTATAAAAGGCTTTTGTTGAGGGGGAATGGAAAGAAAGGAGAAGAGGGCTCAGGCGGAGTGGTAGTAGATGGTGTAAGTCATCGGGTCGTCGTAAACTTCCTGCGGGGCGACTGAGTAGAAGTACGTCCAGCTCCAGGCGCCGTCGTTCTCGTCCAGGTCCACCTGGAAGTTGCTGGCGACGAGGTACGCGGCCCAGATAAGCTGGGAGCAGTAGTACTCGTCATCGTAGACCTTCGGCTTACCGATGTAGTTGTAGTTGTAGGGCTTTCCGAGCTGCTGGTAGGCGAACTGAATGGCCCTCTGCTTGGTGGCGTCATCGACCATGACCCTCTGGAGGGCGACCACGTCGTACCTGCTGAGGAACTCGCTGAGCGGGCTGATGATGACGCCCTTGCCTATCTTGGCCTCTATGACCATCCAGTCGTTGATGCTCTCGTTGTACCAGGCGACGATGGCAACGTGTATCCAGTAGCCGGGGATTATGGCGTTGAAGAGATCCGGGCTGTGGCCGTAGACGAGGTCTCCCGGCTGAACGTCGGTCGGGTACGGGTGCTGGTAGGTCCTGGTGTCCCAGATGTAGTTGAGCAGGTCGCCGGCGCTGGCACCTGGGACGGTGGCGCCGAGAAGGAGGAACACCACGGCTATTATTCCAAGCTTCCTCATTTCATCACCCCCAGTGTTGGGCGGAACAAAAATAGGCCGGCAGGTTAATAAGTTTTATTCTCGTTCGTTGTTTACATTGGACTTGATATTCATGGCTTCGTGCTACCTTCTGGAAGAATACGTTGATGAAATATTCCTTTCCGGTCAGCAAAAAAGAAATGGGGTGGTCAGGCCGAGTGGTAGTAGATCACATAGGTGTCGCCGTCGTAGTAGACCTCGTCGGGGGCCACACCGTTTGCGAAACTCCATGACCAGCCGGGGTTCTGGTCGATGTCCGGGCCGCCCGCAGCGATGTACGCCGCCCACACGAGTTCTGAGCAGTAATAGGAATCACCGTAAACCTGCTTCGTCCACCAGCCGTAGTCGTAGGGCTTTCCGAGCTGCTGGTAGGCGAAGTAAACCGCGTTCTGCCTCACGTAGTCGCTGGTGGCGACGCGAAGAACTGCCACGGTGTCGTACCTGCTCATAAACTCACTCAGCGTGGACCAGGTTACGCCGTGGCTCATCGTGGCTTCAACGACTATCCACTCGTTGTAGGTTGAGCTCCAGCCGATTATTATACCCGTATGTGTCCAGTAGCCGGGGATTATCTTGTCGCTGGTTGGGTTGTGGCCGATCACTATGTCGCCGGGCACCAGGTTGTACGGGTATGGGTGCCAGTAGTTCCCGCCGCCTTTACTGCTCGAAGCAGCCACCGGGTTTAGCATGGTGGCCAGGAGGAGAAGCCCAACTATTGCAGCGACCTTCTTCATTTGGAACACCTCCAATGCATTGCAGAAAATTTAGTGCAGCAATGTTTAATAAGGGTTTCGGTTGCACTTCTATGGTTGATAATGTGCTTTTAAGTTCATCAAAGTGCTGTACAACTCTGCGAATCGATGGTGATTTAAAGGGTTCCATCTAAACGCCGTCGGTGGGCAAGATGCATGAGGTTTCGATGGGTGAGATATTGGAGAGGCTGCGAGAGCTCGGCGCGGAAAGGGTGCTCATTCAGACTCCGGAGGGCCTGAAGAGCGAGGCCCAGGCCCTGGCAGACTTTCTTGAGGGGAACGGGATAGAGGCCATAATAAGCGGCGACATCAACTACGGCGCCTGCGACCCTGCGGACCGGGAGGCGAGGCTCCTCGGCTGCGACGCGCTGATACACCTGGGACACTCGTACATGATGCTCCATCTGGAGGTTCCAACGATATTCGTCCCTGCCTTTGCGAATGTTGATGTGGTTCCTTCACTCGAGAAGAACCTTGACGAGGTACGAAAGCTGGGGAAGAGGATAGCCCTCGTCACGACCGCCCAGCACATCCACCAGCTTGAGCGGGCGAGGGCGTTTTTGGAAAAACATAGCTTTGAGGTTATCACCGGGAAAGGGGACTCCCGCGTCAGCTGGCCGGGCCAGGTTCTCGGCTGCAACTTCACCGCGGCGAAGGTCGATGCGGAAGGGGTTCTCTTCATAGGGGCCGGTTACTTCCACCCCCTCGGCGTCGCGGTCGCAACGGGTAAACCAACCTTGGCAGTCAATCCCTACTCGGGCGACGCCATCTGGATGGATAACGAGGCCGAAAGGCTCATCAGGAGGCGCTGGGCCCAGATAGCAAAGGCGATTGATGCCGAGCGCTTCGGTGTGATAACGAGCACCAAGAAGGGCCAGCTCCGCTTAGCTGAGGCGAAGCGCGTGGTTAGGCTCCTCCGCGAGCACGGCAAGTACGCGAGGCTCATAGCTATGAACCACATCAGCTACCCCGCGCTGGAGGGCTTCGACTTCGATGCGTACGTCGTAGTCGCCTGCCCGCGCGTCCCGATAGACGACTACGAGAACTGGAGGAAGCCGGTGCTGACGCCTCCGGAGGTCGAGATACTCCTGGGCCTGCGTGAGGACTACGCCTTCGACGAAATACTCGGGGTGGGGCGGAAGGAAGACGAGCCGATTGGCATCACGCTCCATGGTGGTGGGAAGTGAAGAAGAAGCACCTCGCGATTGCCCTCTCCCGTCTCGAGGGTTTCAGAAATCCCAAACCTGAGCTCGAGCAATACAGGACTCCAGGGAACGTTGCCGCGGAGCTCCTCTGGCTCGCCCATTCACTGGGAGACATTGATGGAAGGGTCGTGGGGGACCTGGGTGCGGGAACCGGTGTTCTCTCCATCGGTGCTTGCCTCCTTGGTGCCGCGGGGGTTTATGCCGTTGAGGTGGACGAAACCGCGCTTGAGATTGCGAGAGAAAACGCCCGCTCCCTTGGTATGGAGGAGTGCATCGAGTTCATTCACTCCGAGGTCTCCCGTTTTGGGCGGAAGGTGGACACGGTTGTGATGAACCCCCCCTTCGGCAGCCAGAACCCCCACGCGGACAGGCCTTTTCTGCTCAAAGCTTTTGAGGTGAGCGATGTTGTTTATTCCATACACCTGGCCAAACCTGAGGTAAGGCGTTTCATAGAGGCTTTTGTTGGGGACGCCGGTTTTGAGATAACCCACAGGGTAACGCTCCCCTTTGAGATTCCAGCCCAGTTCTTCTTCCACAGGAAGAGACTGGAAAGGGTTCTGGTGGACATCTATAGACTTGAGAGAACATAAAGCGAAAACGATATATTGGATGACGTTCAATTTATTGTGGGTAGAATAGGGGGTGGGTGTATGGATCAAATTAGGGAGATGCTCACGTCTTGGCAGGCGATGGATGTAATCAATATCGCAAACGATGACGATCATGTGCTCATGTCACTTCTTGGATTGCTGGAGGATGATGACAGCACCGTCCGCCTTCGAGCCCTTATGGCCATTGGAAAACTTCTTGAGGACTCGGATACGGGTGTTAGGACGCTCATACTGAGTCAGGGTTTCATGTCCCTGGCCGGCAGGCTCACCGACGAGGATCCCAGGGTCGTTTACAGGGCGCTGGAGGTTCTCACGCCGCTTCTTGAGAACACCCCCCTCGACGAGGAGCGGTTCCTTGTGCTTCTGGACGCAGCAGCTCAGGTGATGGCGGGGGGAGACACCCTGACCTGCCTCTCAATACTCGACCTTTTTGAGAGGGTGCGGGTGCCGCCCCTCGGAAAAGATGGGCTCTCAAAGATTCGTTCCCTCGTGTTCTCGGACTCCCTGTGGACCAGGCTCCTGGGTCTCCGCGTTCTCCTCAACATGGGCACGATTGCGGGCTACTGGGAGTTCCTGACGGCCAGTATGGCGTCGCTGATCTCGAGCGGCAACGCCCTGATGATTGAGCTCGGAATCGATCTCCTGGAGGAGGTTCTGGAATTCCACGCGACACCGGAGATGATGAGACGGCTCGTCCGCTTCACCTCCCTGCTCCGGGCGGTTGAGACCGGGGAGGAAAATGTTTTCCTGCGTACAAGGGCTGGGGAAGTCAGGAAAGACCTGGAGAACGTGTTGTTCTCTTACTACACTTCCAGACATGAGGAGGCCCTGGATGCAGTCAGATCGCTCCTGAGTGATGGACGTGGCGAGGATGCCCTCTTTCTCCTGTTCATTATCGGGAAAACCGACCTCCTTCTTCGCATGTGGGAGGAGAACGGCGGCATTGAACCCGATCTCGTAGAGGCCCTCCGGCCCAGCGGGTCTGTGTAATTCTTTACCCACTTTTCGGGCGAAAGCGATATATGTCGGTCTCCCCAGATAATGGTGGAGGATGAATGTGGCCAAGTTAAAACTAAGTGACAGACAGCTGTATGCACTTATAGAGGCGGTTAAGCTCGGAGAGGAAGTCAAGCCCAGCCAGAGCGCCAAGAGAAAGGCCTTTGCCAGGTACAAAATCGATGGCTGGGAGAACTCGAAGCTGACGGGCATATTCTACTCCATCCAGCGCAGGCTCGGTCTGATAGACGAGATAATCGAGGAGCTTGTCGGAGTTTCTCCGCTCATCCTTGACCCCTGGCTGAGGGCAACGCTGAGGGTTGCGATTGAGGTGGCCGTCTTCAGGGATCCCAGCGAAAAAACGCGGGGGCATCTGAAGGGCCTCGCTCAGTTTTTATCGAGGAGGACCCACCCCTATGTTGGCTATTATTACTACGACCTCCTTCCGCGTCTCTTTGAATACGTGCCGGTCATCGACACTGAGGAGAAGCGTCTGAAGTGGGACTATCTCTTTCCAGAGTGGTTCATAGTGAAGATGAGGGAACTTGTTGGAAACGAGGCCGAAGACCTCCTGAGGGCCCTCAACGAAACGTTGCCGACGAGCATCAGGGTTAACCTGCTGAAGAGCAGCGTTGAGGAGGTTGAGGGCTATCTCCGGAAAAAGAACGTCCGCTTTGAGAGGAGCGAGAGGGTCGACACTCTCATCAGGGTTCTTGACCCGTTCAACCCGGAATGGCTCTTCAACAAGGGCTTCGCCATCGCGCAGGAGGAGGCGGCAGCCGTTGCATCGCTTGTACTAAACCCAAAACCCGGCGAAACGGTCGTTGATTTAGCAGCGGCTCCGGGTGGAAAAACCGCCCACATGGCGGAGCTGATGCACAATGAGGGTAAAATATATGCCCTTGATGTTGACAAGACCAGAATAAAGCGCATGAACGAGGTTCTCAGGAGGACGGGCGTTAAGATAGCCGAGACGATAAGGGCAGACGGCAGAAAGGCCCCGGATATGCTGGGAGTGGGAATCGCCGACAGGGTGATGCTCGATGCGCCCTGCACCAGCGATGGGACGATAGCCAAGAATCCCGAGCTGAGGTGGCGCCTCCGCGAGAAGAACATTCAGAAGGTGGTGGCCCTTCAGAGGGAGCTCATAGAGAGCGCGTGGAAGCTTTTAAAGCCCGAAGGAAGGCTTCTCTACTCGACGTGCTCGATGCTCAGGGAGGAAAACGAGGGGGTTGTGGAGTGGTTCCTCGGGAGGCACAGTGATGCCAGACTCGTCCCACTGAGCGGGCCCTACAGCGAGGGTTTCTTGCCGGGAACCATGAGAGCCTGGCCCCACAGGCACGGCACTATCGGATTCTTCTACGCGCTGATTGAAAAGAAAGGGGACTAAGCCTGTCCTTTCTCATTTTCCTCTTCCGGCGGCTCCTCTATCTTAACCCTCAGTTCGTTGGCGAACCAGTTCACCCTCTGCGGGAACGGTATCTCTATTCCGGCCTCGTCAAGAGCTTTCTTGACGTCGTGGATTATCCTTATTCTGACGTCGAACCACTTCTCGCTGGGTGCCCAGGCGCGTATGGCAATAACCACCGCGCTGTCATCGAGCCTGTCAACGTAAGCCAGAGGCTCGGGCTCGACCAGGACCAGGGGGATATCATCAAGAACGCGCTTTATTATCTCCACCGCCCTTTCGGCATCGGCAGCGTAGGCTATTCCAACCTCCAGGTCGACCCTTCTCACGGGATAGCGCATGAAGTTGACTATGTTGCTGTTGAACAGCCTCTCGTTTGGAATCCTGATGAGCGTGCCGTCCCAGGCCCTTATCCTCGTGGAAAGTATTCTTATGTCTTCAACGACGCCCGTGATGTCCTCCACCTTCACGGCGTCCCCTATCTGGAGGGGCTTGTCGAAGTACATGAAGACTCCCGAGATAAAGTTTGAAACAACCGTCTGTGCGGAGAAACCAAGGACGATACCAGTTATCCCCGCCGCCGCAAGGAGTGCGCTGAGTTCAGTGCTTACTCCAGCGAAGCTAAGGGTCATGAAGAAGGCTATCGTTATGAAAACGTAGTAAAAGATCTTTGCCTTCACGATGACCTCAGGCTTGGCCTTCTTGCCGGAGCTTATTATCATGTAGTCCCTGGACTTCTTTGCTATCAGGTACGAGAAGTAGAAGAAGCCCATCGCGAAGGCTATGTTGCCCACGGTGGTCGGTCCCAGCCCGTAGCTCATTATGCCGAGCAGGTACAGGGCCCATATGATGCCCCCGAGCACGAACATTCGGAACACTATATCCGCTGTGTCCTCGTTGATTATCCATGTCAGGCTCGTTTCCTTTGATTTTCTGATGATTATCTTCCTGACTATCCTCCCTAGGACGAGCATTCCGAACACTATCAGGGCCGCTTCCACGATTGTCAGCAGGCTGAGGTCTATCTGGATGGGGGTCGTTGTGGTACTGTTAGCTGCCATCACGACCACCTCATTCTGAAGTTGGGGAGCGGTTCCGCCTCATGGGTGGGCTTCAGCGTCCCGTCAGGGGGGTTTCCGGTGTTGTTGACCTCGTAAATCTCCTTCGTCAGCAGAATTATGAGGGGATAGTACGCTCTGTTTTCCTCGTAGAACATCACGCTGTTCCTTATCGGAAACACTATCCTCTCCACCAGCTTCCAGCTTTCTGTGGGGTTGCTGATGACGAGCTTCACTATCCCAGGAGAATCGGGGGGCTTTTCATAAAAATCGCTCTCGTGGTATCTCGCTATCACTCCCACCGTCTTCTCGCCGTAGAGGGTGTACTTCTCCCTTCCGACCACAAAGCGGTCTATCTCCAGGTCGCCGCTCATAACGGAGACGTCTATCGGGGCGGAGAGGTATCCCACCAGTCGTTCCTTGGGGGGAATGGCGATCCTCTCGGAGAGTCTTATGAACAGAAACTTCACACCATAGCCCTCGGCTGGGGCTGGGAGGATGAGGAACTTTCCCTTTCCCCTTTTTATCAGAACCCTCGTCTCATCCCGGCGGTAGAGGATTTTGTCTCCTGGCTCCTCAACGAGATGAATTTTTTTGTCCATGATTTTGATGAACTGGGTCTTGAGCTCGTGCTCACCAAACATGAAGAAACATATTCCTTGAAAGATTTAAAGTTTGCCTGAAAAGTGAAAGGGTTGAGGGCTCAGACCTTCTCGAACCCGATGCCCTCTATTTTGACGTGGGTGAAGACGTTGGCCCCTCCCTGCTCGATGAAGATTCCTTTGGCCTCTATCGGCACCGGAAGGTTGGCCGCGAGGACCGCCTCACCCTGGCCGGTGATGCTCCCGAGGGTGTAAGTCCATGAGACATGGGACACCTTGAAATTTTTGCCTCCAAGGGTCATTGTCCCGTCCGGCTTCACCTCGTAGTTGTACTGGTAGCCCATCACTCCCCAGCTGCCCGTGGTTTCCTGGTAGATGTTCTCATCCTCAAGGGCGGTCCAGAAGCCGAAGTTGTAGAACCCGTACCAGCTCATGTATATGGACTCTATGTCGGCGATGTTCGAGAGCATGTTTATGTCCCCTTCCTGGTAGGGGGCCACGCTCATCTCACCGACGGCTCCGGGGTTGTAGAACTCAAAAACCTGGTCCCCGTACTTCATCCATACCCCGACGGTGTTGCCTGCGCCGGAGTAAAGGGAAGCGTAGAGGGTCAGGAAGTCCAGTGACGGGAACAGGAAGAACGTGTCAGTGTCGGAAGTTCTTTCGGTTACCCAGAGGCGGTACTCGAAGGTGCTGTTCATATCCTCTGCGTTTATCGGGGTAATCTTTCCGTAGTACTCGTAAACCTCAAACTCTCCCAGGTCCGCCTTCTCCTGCTCTCCGGTCTCCATGTCTATCTTATTGCCGTAAACGTGTATCTTCGTCGGCCCCCTGCTCTTCTCGATCTCGTACTCGTAAATCGGGCCGCCTTCCTCGGTCCTTATCCTGAGCTTGTACTTTATGGAGGTTATGAGGTACTGCTCTCCGTCTATCTGGATCGGGTTGTATGCGTCCCACGGGTTCATCCATGATGCGTACTCCGATGTACCAGTTTCCGTTTCGGTTTCAGTTGTGGTTCCAGGCGTGGTGGTTCCGCCCGGGCTCTCCGTCGTGCTATATCCTCCCCCGCCAGTTCCCGCGCTGGTGGTTTGGCTTCCCGTACCGGTGGGGGACTCGGATGTTGTGGGGCTCTCCTCTCCCCCGCCTCCGAGGCATCCACTAACGCTGACAAAAACCAAAAATACTAGAAAAACTGCAAGAACTGTTCTAAATTTCTTCATATCTATCCAACTCCTTTCTTTCTTGTATTAAATACATGTTTGGACTATTTAAATTTTGGGTGTTAATCTTTGGCATAGAGCCAAAATCCCCCCGTTTCCCCGGAGATCAGCATGACCTTCCCGTCGTCGCTCAGCTTTATGTAGCCGAGTGAATCGCCTGGAATCTTCACGCTGAAGACCTCGTGGAAGTCGCCTAGAGAGTAGCAGTGAATAACTCCGTCTTTGGCAGTGACGGCGAAGTTCTCGTTTGCGAAGTACGGGAACCCAGGCAGGACTTTGACTTCAGTAAGGTTCCAGGTGAGTACGTGGGTGTCCCCCAAGGGCTCGTGCCAGAGCAGGTATCTTCCGGTGGGGATCAGAGTCCACTTGAGCAGTACCGTCTGGTCGAATGGATAGCTCCCCTCTGCCAGCAACTTCCCGTCCCTGGAGAAAACCTTCAGCTTCCCGTCCTCGCTTACCAGCAGTTTATCGCGGTAGGCGATTACCCTGCTCGTGTTGAACGTCAGGATTCTTTCCCCGTCCTTGAAGACGAACGCCCTCTCTTTTTCCGACAGAACGACGAGCCCGGAGTCCGAGATGGACTTGAGATCGTAGTCATCGGGTGTGAGCGTGATTTTTTCCCCGTCGCAGTGGAGCTCCTGCTCCGTGGGAGAGACTGTCACCAGGTAGCAGATATGGTTTCCGCTCGGAGAGCGGAGCATGTAGTCGGCAACAGCACCGGCTCCCCCGTGTCTCTCCTCGCCGACAAAGCCATTCCAGGAAAAGATTCTTATCCCCGCGAACCCTCCGTACGACGCCAGAACCCAAGCCTGGTCTCCAACCACGGCGACGCTCGAAACCACGGGCCCTATTTCACCCCCGTTCCTTCGGAGGTTCAGGGTTGTGTTACTCCCGTCCGGCTTGACCAGGTACAAAAGACCGCGGTTCCAGTCTATGGCCGCCGAGAGGCTTCCGTCCGGACTCATGTCCATGAATGGTATTCCCGTGGTGTCAGCGCTCCAGACCGCTTTCATCTCCCAGGTTGAGGGCTCCTGTGTTGTAGTGGTTTCGGGCTGAGTTGTCGATGGCTGGCTTGAGGTCGTGGGGGAGGGAGAGCCCGAGGTGATCCCTTCGCCCATACAGCCGCTGGCGAGGACCATGCCGGCTATCAGAAGTGCCAGCAGGATCGCTTTGGTTTTTCTCATGCAAACCTCCTCCATCACCCGCCAAGAAAGAAAAGCGGGTACTGCGAAATATACAGTTGCCTTGTACACGGATGTATTAAAAATTTTCCAAGACTTCAAACGTCTTTACAGCTCTAAAACAGTCATCTGAATGTTAGTATTCCATTGAATACGTTTTTTCCAGGAGTTTAAAGAGGTCGCCCGCCTCCCACCCGGCGAGCATGCCCACGTATGCGGCCAGGTCGAAGACGTGGGGAACCTTTGATATGATTCCGATGTCGGCAGTTGCGACGGTTTCGAAGGCCTTGAGCTCAAAGTCGGGGCTTCTGACGAGCCTCACTTCGGATTTGACCCCCTCCCGAATGAGGGCTTCCTCGGTCAGCCCCTTTATCTCCCCGCTCCTTGGAACCGCCGAGCCGTAGAAGAACACGGCCTTTTTAAGGCCCAGCTCTCCGAGGGCACGGGCAAGGTTGCCGAGGAGCCGCTCCGTACCTTCGTTGAGCCTGTACTTTCCCTGGTACTTCAAATCCCTCACGAGCCCATCCTCGCAGAGTATTGCCTTCCCTTCGAGGAGCGACTCAAGGGTTATGAGCACGTTGAAGCCGTCTATAGCCAAAACCCTGCCCATGAGCTCTTCCGGTCTGAGGAGTTTTTTCCGAACCTCGACTATCCATTCGTCCGGGAAAACGCACCTCGCCAGGAGATGTCTCTCGGCCTTTCTCAGTCTGTAATGGTCGGCGACAAAGTTGAGAGCAACGCTTTTCCGGTAGCCCCTGTTGAGAAGGTACTTGAGGTCACGGTAGGCTTCGATCAGCATGGATAAAGAAACGGTGGGGGGTTAAATAACCTTCTCCATGACCTCCGTGCCGGTGTGTATCCTGAGCCTGACCCTTCCGCCCAGGAGGGAACTCTTGACCTTCTTCGTCAGTATCTCGTCCACCTGGAATATCCCCGCGGGGTGCTTCATCCATATCTCAATGAGTATCGGCTGTTCCTCGTCCCCTTCCCTGATCTCAACCTTCTCGATGGCCAGAGCTGAAACCGCGTGTATGTCCACCTTGTCCTTCTTGTGGACGAGCCTGCTTCTCCCGGCCTCCATGTCGCAGCCGTCCGCTATCGTAACGAGCGAGCCCTCGATGGTGGTGCACGGAACGGCCTCATCGTGGGTGTAGATGGCATTGAGGGTGAGTGCCTTGAGGAGGAGTGGGTCGTCCGTCCCGAACTCCCTCACGAGCTTCTCTATTATCGGCTCGGCCAGGAGAACGCTGAACTGGTAGTGGTTTATCCTGTGTATCATGTTCCCGGTGTCGTGGAACAGCGCTCCGAAGGCCACTATGAACTTGCTCCAGCGGAAGGGCTTGCCGAGCTTTTCCGCGGTGGTCTGGATTCCGAACTTCCTGATGATGTTCAGAAGCTCCAGCGCGCGTCTGGTCGTGAGCAGGACGTGGATAGGCCCGTGGTCGTTGAAGCCGTAGACGTTCAGAACGATGTAGTTGGTGGTCTCGAAGTAGTAGTGGTACTCTCTGAATGCCCTCTCGTATAGCCCGTAGAGCTCCTCATCGCCGAGGAGTTCCCTAATCTCACCCAGCAGTTTTTCCTCCGTGTACATCTTTTCCACCCAAGGACGTGGAGGAGAGGGTGTTTTAAGAATTGTGTCGAAATGGATAAATATGAGGTCACTGAAATAATAGCTGTGGTAGGTATGGAAAGTGTGAGGGCAGTTTACAGGCATGGGGTGCTGGTTCCTGAGAAGAGGCTTGATTTAAAAGAAGGTGAAGAGGTAATCATCGTCCTTAAAAAGCCGGGTAGGATTGACAGGTACTTTGGCATATTTAAAAAGGAGGACGTTGAAGAGGTCATAGAGGAGATAGAGAATGAGGGTGTTCTTTGACAGCAACTTGTTCCTGAAGTTCCTTGGAGGCGAGGAAAAAGCCCGCAGTCTTATTGAACTCGTTGAGTTGGGAGAAATTGAAGGTGTCATTAATCCTGTTGTTCTCTCTGAAGTGAGTTATGGGTATCTACGGTTGACAACAGGTTTGAGCCCGTACAACTTAAAGAAAAAGTTCCCGAAGATTAGCATGGATTTGTCACCCGTTAGGGAGCTTTTGTCAGATTTTACGCTTGTGAACCCAGCGTATTCCGTGAACGACCTTCTTGGGGTAATCTCATTATCGACTCCTCCCAAACGACGCTTCCATAGCATTGACGTGCAGGATTGAAGGTATCAAAAAGATAGCTACCTTCGATTCTGACTTTGAACGAGTTGACTTCCTTGAAATAATGGACGTTTAGTTACTCCAGCATTCCCTCAAGCTCTAGAATCTTCTTCGAGCGGAGATAAACGACCGGAACGCCCTTCTCCCTCAGCCTTCTCTTTAATCCCTTGTCGTTGGTGCACACTATAACGTGCTCGTTCTTCACAGCGAAGTCGAATATCTGGTCGTCTATAGGCTTTTCACCAAAGCGGCCTATCTCAACGACCTCGAACCTCTCCGCGAGCTTTTTGGCCATCCTGATGGCGAGCAAATCCTTCCCGCGGGACTTCCTCTCTATGACCTCCAGCTCCTGAAGGACGACGTTGGGAACGGCTATTCTAAACTTCACGTCGAGAACCCTATTCAGTTCGCCGATTATGTCAACGCCGAACTGCCCCGGAACCAGCAGAAAGTTCGTGTCCGGAATCACCAGCCATTCCCGCCTCTCTGGCATCTGCCTCACCGAAAGTTAGTGAAAAAGAAGAGGGCTCACTCCCTTATGAAGCCGTAGCCGATGAGGCGCCACCTTGAGCCGACCTGTCTGCTGATGGCGACCCTGTCGCCGACCTCGGCACAGATGGGTATCTGGAGCTTGAGCTCGACCTCGTCCTTCCCGAGGCCGGTGACGAGGCCCATAGTTCTCGCGGTTCCGACGTTGAGGAGGAGCACTTCTCTCCTCTTTATCGGCTCGACCTTAAGCTCCTCCTCGGTTCCGACGACGCGCTCAAGGAGGTGAACCTCAAGCCTGAGGTCGTCCCAGACCGGCGGCAGCTGGCCGGGCTTTCCGACGACGTTTCCGGCCATCAGGTCGCCCTTGGTGAGGTACGGGTCGAGCTTGGTGCCGACACCGACAAGACCGCCGGGGTAGGCTTCGTCCACGAACCTTCCGCCGGCCTGGAGGGAGACTATCTCGGTGGTTATCGGCTCGTACTTTATTCTGCCGTGGTCCTCGTAGGGGACGCCGGGGCGAATCTCTATCTCGTCGCCGACCTTGAGCTTGCCCTGGATTATCGAACCTCCAATGACGCCGCCGACGAGCTTCTCGGGCTTGGTTCCCGGCTTGTTGACGTCGAAGCTCCTGAGCACCAGCATCTTGGGCGGCTTCTTGAGGTCGTGCTTCGGGGTTGGTATGAACTCCTCTATCGCCGCGAGGAGAACGTCGACGTTCGCGCCGTGAAGGGCAGAGATCGGGATTATCGGGGCGTTCTCGGCAACCGTGCCCTTGACGAACTCCTTTATCTCGTTGTAGCGCTGGATAACCTTCTCCCTGTCAACCAGCTCGATCTTGTTGAGGGCTATCACTATGTTCTGGTTCCCGACTATCTGGAGGGCCATGAGGTGCTCCCTGGTCTGGGGCATTATTCCCTCGTTGGCCGCTATGACGAGAACGGCACCATCCATGAGGGAGGCACCGGCGAGCATCGTTGTCATCAGCGCCTCGTGACCGGGGGCGTCTATGAAGGAAATGCGCCTCTCGAACTCGGTCTCATGGCCGCAGTACGGGCACACCGGTGAGCTTGAATACCTTCCGCAGTTCGGGCACTTCCTCATCTCCGCATCGGCAAAACCTATCTTGATTGTGATGCCCCTTCTCATCTCTTCGCTGTGGGTGTCGGTCCAGATGCCGGTCAGGGCCCTTGTGAGTGTCGTTTTACCGTGATCAACGTGACCAACCATTCCGATGTTAACTTCCGCCTGTCTAAACTCCTTCTTCTTTGTCATCTTCTCTCACCCCTAAGATTAGACCGCGGGGACATTTATTAAGGTTACCTCGATAGGGAGAACTTGAGCCGAATAGAAAAGCGATAAGTTTGGGGGAAGGAGGAAGCTCAGAAGACGAGCTTCATGTTGATCTGGACGATCTCGGGGCTGATGGTGTTTCCACGAACGGTCTTCTTCCTCCTCTCACCCCTCTCCTTGGGCCTGAAGCCGGGCCCCCTGGAGACGAGGATCTTGACCCTCCTCGGGCCGTGGACATCTGGCCTCATTGCGAAGCCGTCCTTGTCGGTTCCACCGGTTATCCTGAGCTTAACATCGCCCGGGATCTCCTCGCCGAATATCTCGGTGAGGTTGAGTCCGAGCTCGCTCGCCGGTATCTCCTCTCCAATCCTCTTTCCTATGAGCCTCTCGGCCTCTTCGCCGCTTATCTCGACCTGCCTGGCTATGCCGTTCTTCGGGTTGGATATAACGAGCTTAAAGGTCGCCATTTCCTCCCACCTCCTATGTCATTAGCGGGATTCATTGGGTAAACCCCTTATCCAGTGAGCGCTGTGGTTTGGTATTTAAAAAGTTTCCTCTGAACAGGCGAGGGATGGTGCCGATCACAACTTTTTTATATATTGGAGAACCCTACCCCTTTAAGAGGTGAGAGAAAATGGCAAAGGAGAAGACCACACTTCCCCCGACCGGCGCCGGTCTCATGAGGTTCTTCGACGAGGACACCAAGGCGATAAAGATAAGCCCGAGGGGCGTCATCGCGGTGACGCTCATACTCGTGGCCCTGGAGATACTCCTGCACGCCTTTGGCCCGCAACTCTTCAGCTAAATGAAGCTCGTCTTCTTTAATCCCCTTGCGTTCAGTTCTTCGTTGATTATTCCCCTAACAACTTCCTCCAGCTGGGTCTGCAGGAGCCTGTCAACGTCCTCTTTTATCTTGTCTATGTCGTGCCTGAGGCCCTCCAGGAGCCGTATGTAGTCCTTGGCCATCTCAAGCTGACCCTCCTGTCTCACCAGCTGCTCCTTGAGATGCTCAAAGTCCTCCTTCATGACCTGGAGCTTTCTCAGCTCGCGCTGGAGCTCATCCAGCTGCTTGGTCTGGCCATAGTTTTCCTCCTTGAGCTTCTCTATGAGCCTTTCCTTGGCTTCAAGCTCCCTCACCAGGGCGTTGTACTCCTCGGCTATCTGGTTGAGCCTCTCTATCTCCCTGAGGGGCGGGACTTTACCGTTCCCAAGGATTATAACGTCCGGCCCAACGTTGACTATATCGTTTGGCCTTATCTTGAGCTTCCTCTCGCTGGAGAACATGCTCTGGCCCTTTCCAAGGTTCTCCACTTCCTTCATTTTGAGGATGAAGTAGAACTGGTCGCCTTCAACCTCAACGTTTATATCGGTAACGTAGCCCAGTATCTTCCCATCCGTCAGGGATATGACGAATTTGTTGATGAGCTGGTTGGCCTTGGTTTCGCCGCCCTCTACCATAACACCACCGGTGTGACTTGTACCTTGGCATACTTAACTTTTCCGCCAAGGCTTATAAGGCGAAAAAGCTTCATCGCTTACGGTGAGATGGATGATAATATTCGTGGGACGTTCGAACGTTGGCAAAAGCACGCTCATCTTCCGCCTGACCGGCAAGTGGGTCAAGAGGGGCAAGAGGCCAGGGGTTACCAGAAAGCCGGTGGAGATAAACTGGCGCGGGAAGCTGGTGGTGGACATGCCGGGCTTCGGCTTCATGAGCGGCGTTCCAAAGGCGAAGCAGGAGCGCATAAAGGACGAGATAGTCCACTTCATCGAGGACAATGCCGGTGACATCGAGCTGGCTGTTCTGGTTGTCGACGGCAAAGCCGCCCCGGAGATAATAGAGCGCTGGGAGAAGCGCGGGGAGATACCTATCGACGTGGAGTTCTACGCCTTCCTCCGAGAGCTGGGGATTCCGGTGATAGTCGCGGTCAACAAGATGGACAAGGTAAGGAACCTTCAGAAAACCATAAACTTTCTCGCCGAGAAGTTCGGCGTTCCCTACAGCGAGGTACCCGAGACCTTCATACCTATATCCGCCAAGTTCGGGAAGAACCTCCTTGAGTTAAGGAAGCTCATGGAGAAGAAGATTGAGGAGGGAAGGGAAAAGCCCTCCGCGGAAACGGAGTCAGAGGACTTCGAGGACGATGTGGGTGATGGTCTCCTTGACGCCGTCGAGTGAGGATATCTCCTCGAGTATCTCGTCGAGGCGGGTCTTGTCCGCCTCAATGATGAGGTCTATGTCACCGGTGACGCGGTATATCTTCTTTATTTTGAGCCTCTTTATCGCCTCGTAAACCTGCCTTCTCTTCGTGGGCTCTATTCTCACGAACACAAACACATCGCCCTTCTTCTCGCCAAGAAGGTCAAGGGCCCTGTCGGTTAGGTCTATGAAGCCCCTTCCGGTTCTTATGTAGCCCAGCTCCTTGAGAACCTTGAGGTGATTGCTGAGAGCCTGTCTGGTTATACCGAGCTCTTCCGCAAGCTCATCCTGGGTCTTCTCAACGGTGTGAACCTCTATGGTCTTGCCCTCTTCGTGGAACTTCCTGAGCAGTTTGATCTGCCTCGGGGTAAGGGTGGCCTTCTCCTCCATTTTTAAACCTCCTTTTGCATGATTCTTATTTACATGTTTATTAAACCAACGATTTTCCGGGCCAATGTCAAATTTTTGTTGGCCTATATTCTGTGGCATATAACATATCTTATAAGTCTTTTCATCGTATATGTTCCGACCTCCATGTCTTGAGCTTCTTATCCCGGCCGGGGTCGCTGGCTCCACATTTGGGTTCCGAGTCTTTCCGGTTGTGCTGCAGTTATCTTTTTAATTTCTCTTTCCAATGTGCTCCCATGAACAAGGCGGGATACACCACGGATGTCCCCGAGGATCGTTTTGTCCTTCTCGATGAACTGTCCTCCAGAGACCGGCCCCTTCGGGTTATGCTCGTTGGGGGAACCGACAGCGGCAAGACTACTCTCCTCACGTTCCTGGCCAACGGCCTGGCTGAGAGGGGTCTTCGGGTCGCGATTGTGGACAGCGACGTTGGTCAGAAGGGAATCCTCCCGCCCGCAACGGTCAGCCTTGCCTTCGTGGACGGGCCGTTCTCCAGCCCAAGCGAACTCAGGGGACACGCCCACTACTTCATAGGAACAACCACCCCGGGCCAGTACGTCGGTGAGATGGCGGTGGGGGTTAAGAGGCTCACGGACATCGCCGCTGAAAAGGCGGACGTTGTGCTGATAGACACCACCGGCTTCGTCACGGGAACGGGGGTTGAGCTGAAGCGCCTCAAAGCCGAACTCGTTAGGCCGGACATCATCGTTCTGCTTGAGCGGGCAGGGGAGATGGAATACCTGCGAAAGGTCCTCGCCCCGTACGGTGAAATCGTCACGCTCTCGGTCAGCCCCGCCGCGAGGGAACACTCGCGCCGGGAACGCAGGGAAGTCCGGAAGGAGAAGTGGAAGGCGTACTTTTCAAACTCCAGGACTGTTGAGGTGGATCTGACGAAGGTGATTCCTGGGGGTACGGAGCTCTTCCGCGGCAGACCCCTGAGGGAGGAGGAGCGCGAACTGCTCTCCACGCTCTTCAAATGGCTTGTGGTGGCCGGGTGGAAGGGGGAGCACTACACCGTCGTCAAGGTCGATGCGGAGGGCTTTTCGAGGCAGTACGGCCGCCCAGCCATCCACACCGTTGATTTTGAGAGGCTGAGCAACCTCCTCGTGGGTTTCATGGACGGAGAGGGTCTATGTATGGGTGTTGGCATACTGAAGTGGATAAACTTCAGCGGAATGAAGGCTCAGGTCCTCACCCCCCTCTCTGAGGAAGAGGTTGAGAATGCAGTGGAACTGCGCTTTGGCCGTATACAGGTGCTTGAAAATGGCGAGGAACTTGGTCTCCTCAGGCGGGAGGAGCTGTAGCAAAGATTTTTAAGTTAATAACCTAATCGAATTAGGTGAGCCTAATGGAATTCAAGGCCTTCATCGAGATAACCCGGCCCCACAACTGCGCCCTGGCCGGAGTGGTGGGTATCCTCGGGTCGATCGTGGCGGTTGGTCACCTCCCCGACGCCCTGACGACGGCCCTCGTCTTCCTGGTGGTCACCCTGGGGTGCGCCGGGGGCAACACCATAAACGACTACTTTGACTACGAGATAGATAAAATAAACCGTCCTGACAGACCGCTCCCCAGGGGTGCCATGGACAGGAGAACGGCGCTCTACTACTCCCTGCTGCTATTCGCGGTGGGGCTGGTGTTAGCGTACATGATAAACGTCTACGCCTTCTTGCTGGCCATTATAGCGTACGCCGCCATGTTCCTCTACGCCTGGAAGCTCAAACCTCTGCCCTTCGTCGGTAACCTCGTCGTTGCTGGCCTGACCGGTGCGACGCCGCTCTATGGTGCGGTCTCCGTTGAGCACCTTGGCCTGGCCGGCTACCTGGCGGTGTGTGCCTTCCTGGTCAACGTGGCGCGCGAGGTTATAAAGGATATAGAGGATGTTGAAGGTGACCTTGCGAAGGGTGCCAGAACCCTGCCCATAGTGTGGGGGAAGAGGAACGCGGCCTACCTTGGTGCGGCCTTCGCGGTGCTGACGGTGGTGGCGTCTTTCCTCCCGATAACGGCGGGGGTCGGTCTCGGCTACTACGCGATGGTGCCGGTTGACCTTATAATCCTCTACGCGGCATACCTCATACTCCGCTCCCAGGATAGGGAAGCGGCCCACAGCTCCCAGAAGCTGCTGAAGGTGAGCATATTCCTCGCTGTGATGGCTTTCCTGGTTGCGGCGCTGGTCTGAACCCTGAGAAACTAGAACCGGAGGTGAAGTTCATGGAGTTTAAGGATGAACTTGCGCGTGCGCTTGAGGGGGACGGTCTCTGGACCGTCGTTACGTTCAAAACACCCTACGGGCCCGGCATGACCATTGAGAAACTCGCTGAGGCCGTGGAGAACGCCGGTTGGAGCGTTACGTTCAGGGCCAACTGGTGGACCGCGGACATACCCTACGGCCTCGCCAGGCTGGACCTCAGAAAAGGGGACAGGGAAAAGATACTCCTGGGCAAGTGGATTCTCGGAAGCGGCTGCGAGCTGATACGGCTGGAGAACATGCCCCTTGAGAAGGGCCGCGACGAGTTCTTCCGGATGGTGGACAGCATAACCTCTACGCTCATCCACGACCCGGTCATAAGAACGATGAGGGAGCAGTACTGAGCTTCCTTACCTTTCCTATTTCCAGTGCTCCGAGTTAAAAAGAGAATGTCAGAGGGGTTCGTAGTAGCCTATCTCCGGCTCGTATATCTCCCCATCCGCGAGGAGCTGTGTGATTGCGTCCTCGATGAGCCCCTCCTCGAAGTCGGAGGAGAGCTTCTTGACGATGAACTTGTGCGACAAAGCTTTGCCCTTCTCCTGGAGCAGGTCGAGGACTGCCTTCTTGGCTTTCTCAAGCTCGGGGTTCTCCTCTTTGGCCTCTTCGGCTTCGATGATTTCCTCCTCTTCGAACAGAGCTTCCTCCGTGCTTCTCTGCTCAAGCATCATGGTGTAGAGCTCGTCTATCGTTATCAGCATCTCCTCGCTCACGCCCCGGTTCTTGGCGATGACCTTTGCCTTCGCGGTGATGCCGTACTTGTCGTATATCTCAAAGGCCATCCTGGCCTTCTCTGCGTGCTCGACCTTCTCTTTGAGGGTCTCGAAGCGGTGGAGTATCCACATGTTGGGCTCGACTTTGGTTATTCCTTCAACGAGTATCTGCTTGTCCTCGCGCCACTCCCCGACCTTTCCGATTATCTGCACGAGGTCGCCCTTCTTCACGAGCCTCACAAAGCGCGTGTCGTCGCGGAAGCCGAGAACCCATATCGTCCCGGTTCCGTCGTCGATCTGGAGCTTGCCGTAGGTCTCGTCTTCGCTTATCACCGGCTCGCGGACGACCGTGGCGACCACCTTGACGCGGTAAACCTTTCTGGCGTCCTTGGTTATCAGGTAGTTCGGCTCGAAGTCGCCCTCACTCCTGACGTAGTAGCCGTCGATGATGTCCCTGATGTAGACCCTGCTCGCTGGCAGGCGCTTCTTCATATCTCCTCACCCCCGAAGAACTCCACGATGCCCTCCACCTTGGGCAGGACCTTCCTTTCGAGCTCCCTTATCTCCTCAAGGGCTTCCAGGTCAGCATTGCTGAAGTCCTGAACGACCTCGCCGTAGATGTGGGTTTCCTCCTCGTTCCTTATCACGCGTCCTATGACCCTGACCACCTGCCCCTCCGCGGGAAGGACGTTCTCCTCGCTCTCTATGAGTATGACGCCGGTTCCGTCGTCGAGCCAGAAGGTGTAGTCCATCTTATCGACCTTGAATGCCTTGCCGATGAGTGAAATCCTTGTATCGTCGTCGCGTATCTCGCTTATCTTCCTCTCGACGGCGGGCTTTCTGCGCCTGAACCTGACTTCCTCCATTTCACTCACCACCCTCAAGCTCCGTTAGGGCCTTTTTCAGCTCGGCCCTCACCCTGGCTATCTCGCGCCTCGGATCGACCTCGTCCCAGCCAAAGGCCTTCAGTATGAGTCCCAGGAACTTGTCGTCCACGACGTTGCCCCTGACGACTATCTCCCTGCCCAGCAGGTAGTAATACTCGTCCTCCGCGAGCTTCCTTCCGGCCTCCCTGAGGGTCAATCCGCTCTCAACGAGCTCCCTGAGCTTTTCGGCTATCTCTTCGGGGTCCCTGCCGATAAGCTCCGCGGCATCGTCTCCGAATAGGGTCGTCCTTATGTAACCGGTCGAGTCGTCGAGGCCGAAGTCCATTATGGTTATCTTCGTGGGCTTCACCTCGCCGTGCTCCGGGCATATCCATGACTCCGTGGTCGGGTCGTAGTCCACCTTCCTCCTGCACTGCGGGCAGGCGTCGTAGACGGTAACGCGGTAGAGCCTCGCAATCGTTCCGCGAACCTCGATGAACCTCTCCCCTCCCATCAGCTCGCCTATCTTCCTTCTCTGATAGTTATAGCTCCTGACCTCCTCGAGCGGGGGTATCTCCTCGGCCCTCGGATCCTCCGGGTTCGGGATTATCCTCGTTCTGAAGTTGGCGTGGAGCTCTATACCGTTCCTGCCTTCTCTCACACTGGGGTCGATTATTTTGATGAGGTCCCCGGGGTTGAGCTCGTTGTAATACTTGGCGACGAGGCCGTCCCAGAGAACGAGCCGCGTCTTGCCTGTTGAGTCGTAGATTATGAGGTTGGCCACGTGGCCGGTTGAGCCGTCCCTCCTCTTGTACTCCCTCGGCGGGTACTTCCTTATTATTCTCGCAACGACGTTAACGCCGGTCATTCCAGGAACCAAGTCTGCTATGTGGAGGAGCTCTTCCCTTCCCTCAAGGCTGACCCCGAGTTCCTCGGCCAGCATAACGGCCGCGGCGTGCTCCGAGATGCCCTCGCGGACCGCGATCTGGGTTATCTTTTCCTCGATTTCATCCCTCGAAAGGCCCTTCTGCCCCTCGATCATCTCGATAATCTGCTCTTTGGTCAGCACTCCCATAACACTCACCTTGATGGTAATTGTGGGTTCGGGTATTTAAACCTTTCTCCAAACCCCCTCCTGAAGGGGTTTTTCAAGAAACAGGCCCTGTTTTCTTCCAGTGGGCAGAAATAGGGGGATTTGGGGGCCAAGGAATCACTCCTCGGCCTCAGGAACCTTTTCGACACTGCCGGATTCTCCGACCTCGGCGGCTTCACCGGGGGTTTCTTCGGATTCTCCGGACTCTTCATTGCCCCTTCCGTCTAGCTTCGCTATAAGGTCGCTGTACTCGGCATGAACCACCTTCCTGAAGGCCTCCTTGATTATGTTTGGGTCGTTCTCGGGGAAGCCGTAGAGCTCGGCGAACTTCGGCGTCGTTCCGAGGAGCTTCGTTCTCTCGTATGGTTCGGCGTAGATGAGACCCATTTCCAGGAGCTTCCTTATGTGCTCGTACGCCTGGCTCCCGCGGAGCTTCACCACCTTGCTCTGTTCTATCGGCTGAAGGTAGGCTATTAGCGCGAGGGTTTTGAGCTCTCCAGTCCGGAGGTCCGGCCTTGGCATCAGATGGACGACGCGCTGGCTGTACTCCTGCTTTATCTGCATGACATACTTGTCCCCTAGAACCCTGACGACCTCTATGGCACTCTTTCTCTCGGCGTACTCGGCCGCTATAAGTTCGATGAGCTTCTCCAGGTAGTCGAGTGACCTTATGCCGAGCGCCCTTGAGAGCTCCTTGACGCTCAGGGGCCTTCCAGAAACGAATAGGGCCGCTTCCACGAGTGCTTTGTCTTCAAGCAGTCCCATTATTATCACCTCTCTCTGGAACCTCGCCCGTGAGGACTATAACCTTTTCCCTATTTGACCGTAAAGTTTATAAACTCATCACGGGAGGTCTGTACCGGTACGGCGGTCATAGCGGCGGGGTCACACCCGGTCTCGTTTCGACCCCGGAAGTTAAGCCCGCCAGCGATCCCGGGTGTACTGCCCTCCGAGAGGGGGCGGGAAACCGGGGACGCCGCCGGCCACTCAAACGCCCGGGTGGTGTAGCCAGGCCCATCATACGGGACTGTCACTCCCGTGACTCGGGTTCAAATCCCGACCCGGGCGCCATTCTAACGACCCTTTGCTTCCCACGAAGCGTTGACGGAAAGTTTGTATCTCCTTTTCATGCTCAATTCTGTGTGATTTCTTATCAATTGGCTTTTTTAAAGTTGAGAACTTTTCAAGTTGCTCTTTGAGTGTAGGTTTAACTTTAAAAATCGACGCCCTTTGGGCGTCAAAAGAAAAGCAACCCCTTATTCAACGGATTCTTTACACGAGGTTCTCTCTTGAAAAGAGAACGTTTGGGATTTAAACCCCTCTCGCATTAATGCTCTTGCAAAGAGCTACCAACTCTTGGTGAAGCTTTTTCAAGTTTCTTTGGTATCTTCAGATTTCTAGAGTGAGACTTCAATTCACATTAGGATTTGAGAGTACAGGAACTTTGCAAGCAAAGTTTCATCAAAGTTTGTGGTTCCCTTTAAATTTGTCAGTTTGAGAGGGATTCCATCGAAACACGCCGGAGTGAATTTTGAAAATTCTGCTTTTGTTATTTTGCTTTTTAATGGGAGTTCAATTTTAACCGACGCCCGAAGAGCGTCAAAGAAGAGGAACTCCTTGAGAAAGGCATTAATGGGGGAATTCAAATCCAAAACAGCTCGTAAAAGGAATCCTCTTGAGCTTTAGCATTCCAAAAATGAACCACGAGCCTTGATCAAACTCAACGGGACTGTCGTCCCATGCGTCGAGCAAAGCTCGACGTCGCGCAGGCGAAGTTTGTGTGGCGGGCCGGACGGGATTCGAACCCGCGGCCACGGGGTTAAAAGCCCCGCGCTCTAACCAGGCTGAGCTACCGGCCCACACCCGATGGGATAACGGCCGGGAGATTTTATAAGCTTTACCCTGAAACTTTGCGCAGGCAAGCATCCCTGCTGCGAAAACTACTTAAACATTTTTGGGTAGCCTAATCAGGTGAGGTCGTTGGAGGTAAGCAAGAGGGAAGAGGAGTACCTCGAGACCATGTACATCCTTCACAAGAACAAGGGAATTATCCGCGTCAAGGACATCGCCAAGATGATGCGCGTCAAGCCGCCGAGCGTGGTGGATGCCCTGAAGAAGCTCTCAGAGAAGGGATTGGTGGAGTACGAGAAGTACGACAGAATTCTACTGACCGACGCCGGCAGGGGGATAGCCGAGGCAACCTACTCGAAGCACCTGCTCCTGACGCAGTTCTTCATCGATATCCTGGGCATTCCGCCGGAGATAGCAGAGAGAGACGCCTGCCAGTTCGAGCACTACGTCAGCGAGATAACCGTGCAGAGGATAAGGGAGTTCGCCCAGTTCATTCAGGAGCAGTGTCCCTATGTCCTCAAACAGTTCATAAAAGAGAAGCTGGCCGAGAACGCCGAATCCGAGTGATTCTCTCAAACTTTTGCTATTCTTTAAGAAAGAAAAGTGGAATCAAAAGACCCCGCCGAGGTAGGCGAAGTACGCCACAAATATCAGAGACAGGACGTACATCAACGGGTGTATCTCCTCTTTTCTGCCGCTGAAGAGCTTCAGCAGTGTGTAGCTGATGAAGCCGATGCCTATTCCGTCCGCTATCGAGTAGGTGTAGGGTATGGTTATGAGCACGAGGAAGGCTGGTATGGCCTCGGTGTGATCGGCGAAGTTCACTTCCTTGATGGCGCTCATCATGTAGTAACCCACTATGACGAGCGCCGGAGCCGTTGCAAAGGCCGGTATGGCCTGGGCCAGCGGTGCTATGAAGAGGCCTATGCCAAGGAAGAGCAGGCCGGTGACGAGTGCCGTCATTCCCGTCCTTCCGCCCTCCTCTATTCCTGCCGCGCTCTCTATGTAGGTCGTGACGGTTGAGGTTCCGAGGACTGCTCCCACGGTGGTGCCTATAGCATCGGTGAGGAGAACCTTCTCAGCGTCGGGAACCTTGCCCTCCTCAGTCAGGAAACCTGCCTTGGCGCTCAGGCCCGTAACCGTTCCCAGCGTGTCAAAGAAGTCCACCATGAAGAAGGCGAAGATAACGCCGAGCGCCCCTACGTTGAGGAGGCCCTGGAGGTCCATCTGCATGAACGTGTAGCTGATGTCCGGTGTTGAGAACAGCTGGTTCGGCCAGGGGGCGACGCCGGTGGCCCAGCCGATGACGCTCGTAGTTATGATGGATATCAGGAGCGAGCCCTTAACGCGGAGTGCGATGAGAACCATCGTGAGGAAGAGCCCGAAGAAGAACAGCAGTATGTCGCCGCTCGCCAGAGCGGAGGTGTTCAGCCCGGTGAACTTGAGGGTTCCGATGAGGTTCACCTGGTTGTCGATGAGGAGCTCGGAGCCCTTCGGGGCGACGACCTTGGCCGAAAGCAGGCCGACATCGTTCAGACCTATGAAGGTCAGGAAGAGACCTATTCCGGCACCGACCGCGTACTTCTGGCTGAGCGGTATCGCGTGGATTATCGCGCTTCTCACTTTGGTGACGCTGAGGACTATGAAGATTAAACCCTCAACGAAGACCGCGGCGAGGGCAACGCGCCAGTCGTAGCCCATGCCTATGACCACGCTGTAGGCGAAGTAAGCGTTCAACCCCATTCCCGGGGCGAGGGCGAAGGGCTTCTTGGCGTAGAGGCCCATCAGAATGGTCGCGAAGCCAGCGGCCAGGGCGGTAACAGCTACGAGCGAGCTGAAAGCTTCCTTACCCATGGCATCGCTGAGTATGGATGGGTTCACGAAGAGAATGTACGCCATCGTCATGAAGGTGGTAACGCCCGCCAGGATCTCGGTCTTCATGTCCGTGCCGTGCCTATCAAACTCGAAGTAGTTCTCGAACCATCCCATGAGCTTCACCCCTTGGTTTGACTTGTTTCTGCCTAATAACTTGGTTTTTTAAAGATTTTTTGACAGAAAAATGTCGAAGAAAAGGAAGACGGAACGTGAGCACTATTTGGACGGAACCTTACCCTCGCCGCCCACCGCGGTGAAACCTTCCGCGTAGGCTTTCACGACTTCCTTTTCCTCAGCGAGTATCATGAGAACCCTGACCAGATCCAGACCCTTCACCCGGGCGAATTCCACGTAGAGGTACCGGTCATCTTTGCGGTAGAGTTTAACGCTGAGGGGCTTGAAGCAGTCGTTCTCCCGGGGTGTGGTCCAGAGTTTGGTCTCTTCGAAGCCCTGGGCTTTAATGGAAGCCTCAAACCTCTCAATCAGCGTCTCTATCGGGCAGGTGCAGGTTGCGTTCAGCTCTATGGGAGTATCGAAGAAGATGTGGTAGTCCCTGAAGTCCGTCCAGGTCTTGGTCGGCGTCAAGACAGTAAATTTCCAGGTCGCGTTGGCCGTTGGAATGAACTTGACCGCGAAGTAGGCCTTTCCCGGCGGCAGTTCCAGCCACTGCCCTTTTCCTCCATCCCAGCACTCCGTTTAGTGTTTGGGAAAAGTCTCGTTAATCAAAGCTGCCTGGTAGAAGGATTGCCCGCTCTTTCTGCCCACCAGGGCCATTGTAAAGCCTCCCATGGAGCACGGCACAGTCAGGTTGAACTTCTCCGGCCAGTAGATGAGGTAGGCGTTCCAGCCTTCGGGTGGGGAGGTGTGGTTCATGTGGGGGTAAACGGCGAACCAGTCCTTCAGTGTGATTTCGGAGCCGTTGGTCACTTCGGTGATTCTATTGTCTACCCACCCGCCGATTAGGGCGTTTTTCGGAGTCTTGGAACTGACATTGAGGGAGCATGTAACGTTTTATTGGTTCATCGGCGGGTTTTCCTCCCGTGTGCTTGGATGGAAACTGTCTCCCACCAGAACCGTCATGATCACCAGCGCAAGAACCAGCACTATGGCGCCAGCAAAGGCCTTTCTCACGAGTCCCACCGGCTCTATGTTTGGGCTCTCCTATTTAATCCTCTCTACTTTTGGGGGTGAAAGTTTTAATGGCATTGAGTTAAACCATATCTCACTCCGCTTCGAGCACCGAGAAGTTCCTCACCTCAACATCTACTCTCTCTGGCATCTCCTCCACGATGAAGGGCAGCTCGTCGAGGAAGCGCTCCGCGAGGATAACACTGCCTTCGATTTCAAGCTTGAGCCTTATCCTCCCCGGCAGGAGTTCGTAGTCGATGATTTCGGCGGTATCGCCGGGCTTCAAGTAAACGCTCTCCGGCCTGAAGAAGATTCTCACCCTCCCCTCTCTTTCGACGTTAAAGCACAGACTCCCGATGCAGGCCCTCCCGTTTTCCGCTTTAAGCTCCAGTATGTTGCTCAAGCCCAGAAAGCGCGCCACAAACTCGGTCTTTGGACGGTAGTAGAGCTCCAGCGGTTTCCCCACCTGCTCAACTCTTCCAAAGTTCATAACGGCAATCCTGTCGCTTACCGCCATCGCCTCCTCCTGGTCGTGGGTGACGTATATCGTCGTTATGCCGAGCTCGCGCTGGATTCTCTTTATCTCTCCCCTCAAACGCTCCCTTATCTTGGCGTCGAGGTTGCTGAGGGGCTCGTCGAGCAGGAGGACGTCGGGCTCAACCACTAAAGCCCTCGCGAGGGCAACCCTCTGCTGTTGTCCACCGCTCAGCTGCTCCGGATAGCGGTTTTCTAATCCAGAAAGGCCGACCAGCTCAAGCGCCCATCTCACCTTCCTTTCGATTTCGGCCTTCGGGAGCTTTTTCATCTCCAGCCCGAAGGCGATGTTTTTGAAGACCGTCATGTGTGGAAACAGCGCGTAGTCCTGGAAGACTATGCCTATCCCGCGCTCGTAGGGGGGCAGATCGTTTATGGGCCTTCCATCGAATAGTATCTCTCCCCTATCCGGCTTTTCAAAGCCCGCTATCATTCTGAGCGTCGTGGTCTTTCCGCAGCCGCTCGGCCCGAGGAGCGTGAGAAACTCGCCGTCCTTAACTGCCAGCTCGCCTATCTCAAGCCTGAAGTCCTCCCACTCCTTGACCACTCCTCGCAGCTCTACCCTCACCATACTTCCTCACCTACCCTCTCGATTATCAGGAAACTGAGCGTTGAGACCGCCATAAGGAGAACTGATAGGGCAGAAGCGGAACCGAACTGCCTCGCCCCGAGGAACTTGTATATGGCCACAGTCATGGTGGTGTACTCTGGTTTGGCCAGCATGTAGGTCGCTCCCAGCTCCGCTATGCTCATGGCGAAGGCGAATATCGCGCCGACGACGACCCCACCCAAAGCCAGCGGAAGCTCCACCCTCAGGAAGGCCTTCCACTCTTTGGCTCCCAGGCTCAGCGCCGCCTCCCAGAGGTTCGGTCTTATCTTCTTTAAGGAGGTGGAAACCGCCCTTAAGACGAAGGGATAGGCTATGACGGTGTGGGCGGCGATGATTATCCAGGCGGTGAAGTAGAGCCTCGTGCTGTGGAAGACCCTTATGTATCCCAGGCCGAGGGTTATGGCTGAACTCGCCAGTGGGAGCATAACCAGGACATCGAAGAGTCGCTTTCCCCTGAAGTCCCAGCGGTGGAGGGCGTAGGCTATTGGCAGGGCAACGAGAACAGACAGAAATATCGTCGCCAGGCCGAAGGTCAGGGAGTTCCTTACCGCGTCGAGCGTCGTCGCCCCGAACATCGGGTTGTACTCGGTCGAGAATATCCTCCTGTACCATTCGAGGCTCCAGGCATCGTTGAAGCGCAGGGAGTCGTAGAGGACAGCTAAGAGCGGGGAAACTATGAAGAGGAAGATGATTATGGAATAGACCCCAACGAACAGTCCCTTGAGGCTCAGCCAGTCGCGCCTCGTGAAGGGGCGGGGCTTTCTAAATACGCGCTGCTCCTCGCGCTTGGCGTATGCATCAAGCGCCCTAAGATAGAGGTACATGAAGCCCATGCTCAGGATTATCTGGATTATTGCCAGTGCCGAGCCGGTCTTGAAGTCCAGGAGAACCATTATCGAGGTGAAGATGTCCACCTCTATGGTGGCATAGCGATAGCCGCCGATAATGAGGGGAATCGAGAAGCTCAGGAAGCAGAAGACAAAAGTCAGCATCGCGGAGGCAAAAATCGCCGGGGAAATCATCGGGAGGGTAACCTTTCTGAAGAGCGTCCAGCCTTTGGCCCCGAGTGCCATCGCCGCCTCCTCGTAGTGAGGATTAACGCGCTGCCACAGCGACGAGACCATGCGGATAACTATTGGGAAGTTGTAGAAGGCGTGGGCGAGGAGGATTCCCTTCCAGGAGTAGAGGATTCCAAGGTCGCGGCCTATGAGCCCGGTTATGAAGCCGCTTTTTCCGAATAGGAGTATGTAGCCAAGGGCTACCATCACGCTGGGCATGACGAACGGGACGGTTAGAATCGCCTTTATGGTGCCCTTTCCCGGAAAATCATAGCGGGCGAATATGTATGCCCCGGGAAGGCCGAGTGCAAGGGTAAGGAAGGTTGAGGCTATCGCCTGCCCTATCGTGAAGGCTATGACCCTCCTGTGGTAGTCGTTGGCCAGAACTGCGGAGATGTGCCTAAGGGTGAGGCCGTTCTCCCAGAGGCCGGTTTTTAGAATACTGGCTAACGGGACGTAGAAGAAGACCACGAGGAAGGCCAGCGGGATGAGCAGGAAGAGCTTCGAGAGCCTTGACCCCATGGGGACAACTCGGTTTTGAGGGTTTATAAGTCTTGATTGGGAAAGGTTGTTAACTCCGGCATGCTATTTATCATTGGTGATAGCATGAAGGCTCCCGAGCTGGGGATAAGGATAGGTCGCTACGAGCACGGAAGGAGAAATTCAATAGCCGACCTGGGGGTTAAGGTTGGCAACTCAACGATAATCGAGGGAGACGATATTAGAACGGGAGTTACAGTCCTCGTCCCGCCGGTGAAGAATCCTTACCGGGAGAGGCTCTTCGCGGGGGTTTACACCTTCAACGGCTTTTCCAAACCGATCGGGTTTATCCAGGTGGAGGAGCTCGGCTATCTCGAAACTCCTGTAGCACTCACGAGCACGCTCAACGGCTACCGCATTGCGGACGCGCTGATAAGCCTCTGGGCCAAAGAGAACCCCGAAGGGATATCTGTCAATCCCCTCGTGATGGAGTGCAACGATGGCTACCTGAACGATAATAAAAAGCGTGCCGTTAATGAGGAACACGTCTTTGAGGCCTTCAAAAACGCTTCACTCGACTTTGAGGAAGGCTCGGTTGGAGCCGGCACCGGGATGAGCGCCTTTGAGTTCAAGGGCGGAATAGGCTCGTCGTCGAGGGTCGTCGAGATTGGCGGTGAAAGCTATACCGTTGCATCGCTCGTCCTCAGCAACTTTGGCAAGAGGGAGGATTTGGTCATAGCTGGCGTTCTCGTCGGCCTTGAGCTGAAAGACTATCCCGGAAGGGGGCTCTCCATGAGGGGGAGCATATCGATTGTAATCGCCACAGACGCGCCGCTCACATCGAGGCAACTCACGAGAGTGGCTAGGAGGGCAATCCTTGGCCTGGCCAGGACAGGCTCCTACGGTCACAACGGGAGCGGGGACATAGTTCTGGCCTTCTCGACAGCCCAGACCGTCCCGGGCGGTAAGGAAGTCCAGTCAATAGGCTTCTTGCCCGACGATGCCCTCAACAGGCTCTTTATAGCAGTGGCGGATTCCACTGAAGAGGCGATAATCAACTCCCTCCTGCAGGCCAGGACGATGGGGGGCAGAAACGGCAGGATCCGCTACGCCCTTCCTGTTGATAGGCTTGTGGAAATCATGGAAAGATACGGGAGGATTGAGAGGGCTTAAACCCGTATCTCCTCGTATTTCTTTTTCATCAGGATTGCATCGCCCTCGATGTTCGGGCTCTCGCTTATGACCACTCCCTTGACTTTGAACTCCTTGAGAACCCTCAGCAGGTCTTTCCAGTTCATGTCACTCTCCTGGAGGTTCAGGTGGTTCCTCTCCCCCTTTGCTGTGTAGTTTATGCCGCTTATGTGGATGTGCATGTTGTCTAAGGCATCTCTTCCAAGGCGGTCCTCCATCAAGGAGAGCATCTCACGCCATTCCTCAACGCTGTTGCATTTGCCTTTGTTCCTGGCATGGGCGTGGGCGAAGTCTATCGTTGGCAGGACCCTCTCTATCTCTTCGCTCAGCTTTACCAGCTCCATCAGGTCTCCGAACTGCGTGGGCTTTCCTGTCAGCTCGGGCCTTATCCACACCTCTATGCCCCTGTCCTGGAGGTTCTTTACGATGTCCTTTATCTCGCCTTTGATTTTTTCGTAGACCTTCGCAGGGTCCTGCTTGAGGTAGTAACCGGCGTGAAAAACGACGCTCCATCCGCCCGCTTCATGGAGCCGCTCGGCGCTCTGGATTATCCTTCTCTTGCTGGCCTCGATCTTGGCCTTCTCGGCCGCGTTGAGATTGATGTAGTAAGGTGCGTGGGCCGTCAGGAGGACGTCATGCTTCTTCGCCACGTACTTTATTTTCTTGGCCAGCTCCGGTTTTAGATTGACCCCCCTGACGAACTCAAGCTCCATCGCATCGAGCCCGAGGTTTCTCACGTGGATTATTCCGTCTATAGTTGAACGTTTTGGGGTTGAGATGGGTATTCCTGCGGTGCCGAATCGAAGCCTGTCAACTTTAAACATGCTCATCACCCAAAAGAATTAGGGGAACCTAATTCATAAACCTATCGCTCTATCGATTCGCCGAGGATCTCCTCGAGTTTTGCCAGATTATCGTCCAGCTCCCTCTCCAGGTGCTCCAGCTTGCTCCTGAGCTTTTTGAGTTCCGTCTCCCTTTCCTCGATGAGTCTCTGGAGCTCCCACAGCTCCTTTTCCATGTCATTGATGCCTGTTAGAACCTCGTCGCGCCTCTCTTCAAGCTCCGCCAACTTTTTCCGTTCCTCCTCTATCCTCCGCGCCCTCTCCTCGAGGTTGTCGATGAGCCACTCCGCGGTCTTTCGGTACTTCCCCTCCAGGCCGGGGTGTATCTTCTTCATGAGGGATATGAACTCCTCTGGCTTTCTAAGTGCGACGGAGCTGTCCCCGACGAATTCCTGGGCGATGGTTTCGTGCAGGCGCAGCCTCTTAACGGGTTTTTGGAGCTTCGAGGCCTTCGAGCGAACTTCCATCTCTTCGCTCCGTATCCTGGCCGAGAGGATCTTTATCTCCGTCTTCACCTCTTCCAGCCCGTGCTGGCGGCGCGATTCCTCAATCTTCGCCCGCTTCTTCTTAGCCTTCTCCCGGAGCGCGCGGATCTCGTCCGTGAGTTCTTCAATGCTTCTCCTTATGGCTTTCTCCTCCGATAGAATCTCCCGTATTCTGAGGTCCTCCAGCCCCTTCTCCGCCAGTTCGTTGTAGTACTTCACGTAGTCCTCGTTCAGCTCCTTCAGCAGGCGGTTTATTGCGTAAACGTCCTTCTCGAAGAGGATTATGAGGTACCTACCGTGTCCCACGTGTAGCTTGGCTAAATCCGGAAGGCGCTTTCCGAGGTCGTCCATATCGCCGATGCTCTCCAGGGCGTTCCTGAGGGAGGTGACGTAGTTCCTCCTCTCCGCGGTCACGATTTTCCTGATGTTGTCGTCAACGTTCTTCGGGATCTCCTTCCTTTCAAGGGAGTCTATCCTCTTCAGGATCTCCCGAAGCTTTTTCTCCAGGCGTTTATTGTACTTTTTTCTTATTTTCTCGGCTTCTTTCGCGGCCTTCTTTCTCCTCTTATCGTACTCATCAAGCGCTTGCTCCAGCCTCAACTCTCTCCCATCCCCTAACTTTTCCCCTCATGTAGATTCCAACAAGAACCGCCACCGCGACGTCTGCCAGCGCAAACAGAAGCTTCGTGAAGACCTCTATGTCGGAGAGCGTCAGTATGGCCATCGCGTAGCGGGTGGTGAGGTCTATCGTCACCCACAGGGCCGGCATCATGAGAAGCGTGGAGGTGTAGTACCAGATGTGGTGGTCCTTCCTCAGGTAGGACTGTATCACCTTACCGGTTATCATGACCGCCACCCCTATTATCAGGGAGGGGTTGAGTGCGTTGATGTAGATCAGCATCGCGAGGAGCGGCGTTCCCGGATAACTGCCTATCAGGTCCAAGGAGTACTCCTCAAGCCGGAAGTAGGCGTTTATCGCACCACCTATGATGACCAGCGCTCCTGCTATGACCGAGATGACGAAGACGAACTGCTTGGCTATGGTCTCGCGGACGTTGAACCGGAAGCCCTTGGTGAAGAAGTAGCCGCCGATAAAGAGGAGTATCGTACCTGTTATCGTGGCGGAGATTATCTTTACGCTCTCGGGATACCAGACGCCGATAAGGCGGGCGATTCCATAGAGCAGGAGTATCATCCCGGGAATGCCGAGGACCACCTTCGCCACCTCGGGGTCGCTCAGTATCTCCTTCAAATACCTGTAGATGATGTAGTACGTCGTCTCTATGCCCTCGCTCTGTTTGACCACGACGCGGTGGGAGCTTATTATCGGCACTTTCGATGTGATTATCGGGAATATCTGCTCGTCTTCGGCGCCGTCTGTTACTGTGATGACGCCATCCGCAGGGAACCTCTCGAGAACCAGCTCCAGCTGCCTGGCGAGCTCCAGGTCGCTCTTGACACCCACCTTCGGGTGGCCGGTTATGAGGGCCACCTGGACGTCATCAAACTCCCCGCTCTCTTTCAGGCTGTCGTACAGCTTAACTGCGGCATAAACAACGTTGGCATCGCTGTCCTCGGGATCGGCAAGGCTGAGCTTTAGGGCGGCGTCGATACAGGCCTCTCGCCCGATGACCGGCCCCTCAACGCCCGCCTTCTCTCCAAAGTCGTCATCGCGGTCTATAGCGAGAATCAGTGCTTTAATATCAACCACCCCTGACCTTTTCCATCACGGATTTCACCTTGTCCTCCATTTTTCTTTCCACATCGCGCCTGTCGTCTATCCTCACGGTTGTAGAGACCCTCTCGGCCCCGAGCTCGAACATGAGTTCATGGGCCTGCTCTAGTATTTCAAACGCGTCCCTTACGGTTGGAACCTCTATTATTGTTGCCATCGGGGTCAGTTGATATTTAACACCCTTTCTCTCTAAAAGCTTTACCACCTCTGCGACGTACCTGCTCAGGCTTTTCTGGCCGAGGGGAACGATGACGAACTCTACTATCACCACTTTCGACACCCGACTTAACTTCCTTCGGCAATTTTTTAAGCTTTGCGGGAAAGGTAAATAACCCTTCCCACCGTATGAGCCGTGGGTGAGGGCGATGTACAAGATCAAGGACGACTGGGGGGAGTTCCTCGTCAGGCTCGCAAGGAGAGCTATAGAGGAGTACGTTAGAAACGGCAGAACGATAAAACCGCCAGAGGATACGCCCCCGAAGCTGTGGGAGAAGATGGGCGTCTTCGTGACTATCAACAGGCGTCACGCTCCTCCGCAAATGGCCCTTAGGGGATGCATAGGCTTCCCTTTGCCGATATATCCCCTGGTTGAGGCTACTATAAAGGCCGCCATATACGCTGCTGTCGACGACCCGCGCTTCCCGCCAGTGAGGGAGAGCGAGCTGAACGACCTGGTTATTGAGGTGAGCGTCCTGACGCCACCTGAGCCAATTGAGGGACCGCCGGAAGAAAGGCCGAAGAATATTAAGGTCGGTAGGGACGGTCTGATAGTCGAGAAGGGAATTTACTCCGGTTTACTGCTCCCACAGGTTCCGATAGAGTGGGGCTGGGACGAGGAGGAGTTTTTAGCCCAGACCTGCTGGAAGGCTGGATTACCTCCAGACTGCTGGCTCGACGAGGACACGAAGGTCTACCGCTTCACGGCTGAGATATTTGAAGAGGAGAAACCAGGAGGGCCGGTGAGGAGGAAGCCGCTGGTTTAACCCTTTCTCATCTTCGCTATGAAAAAGGAGTTGCAGTCGTGCCTGTGCGTCCACGCTCTAAAGACTTTATCGCCGATTTCAAGAAAGCCCCGGTCGCCCCAGCCGAAAGGATAGTCCATCAGCTCAAGCCCGACCCTCTCAACGGCAAACAGAACGTTCTCCTCGTCCTCGTCTATTCTAATCGAGCACGTAGAGTAGGTCATCTCACCGCCGTCGCGAAGGTTCTCGTAGGCGTTTCTGAGCATATTTCTCTGGACGTTTATTATGCGCTTGATTTTCTCCTCGTTGAAGCGCCACTTCACCTCAGGGAACTGCCGGTAGGTTCCCGAGCTTGAACACGGCGCATCGAGGATGATTTTGTCGAACTTCTCTTTATCCCTGAAGCTCTGGCCGTCGGCGTGAACAAGCTTGACGTTTTTGATTCCGAGGAGCTTCATCTTCTCCTTCATGCGCATGAGCCTGTCGTAGGAGTAGTCGACCGCGATTATTTCGCCTTTGTTCTCCATTAGCGAGGCAGCATGGAAAGTCTTGCTCCCCGGTGCTGAGGCCAAATCCAGAACCCTCTCGCCGGGTTCGGGAGCCAAAACGTGTGCAACATAGGCAGAGGCCAGATCCTGGATAACGAACTTCCCTTCCCTGTACCAGTCGAGCCTCGTTACCGGAGTCTTGTATTCGAGGATCTTCAAAACGTCCGGGACAGGGGTTAAGGCAGTCCTCACACCGTTCTCCTCAAGGTAGTCCCTTAGCGAGTCCACGTCGGTCTTGAGGGTGTTTGCCCTCACGTAGTAGCGCTGAGCTTTGTTGTTGCTGAGGAGCAAACGGACAACCTCGTCGTAACCAAGGAGGTCTATAGCGTACTCGACGTACCACCTCGGGTGGGAGAATCGGACGGAGAGCCACTCGATTTTATCCCTTTCCTTAAGTCTCTTAAGTGCCTTCTCCACGTCGAACTTCTCTATCGAGTGCATCAGCGCGTTCACGAACTTTGCCCTTGAGAAATCAAAGCGCTCCTTAACTACCCGGATTATTGAGTCGGTCGCCACAGCCGGCGGAACTTTCCGGAAGTGGATTTCAAAGGTGCCTATCCTCAGAAGGCTGGCCAGATATGGATCGAGGTCTTCGACCGTTGAGCCTTTGAGGACGGAGTTTATTATGAAGTCTATCTTTTTTCTCCACTTCTCTATCTCGAAGACGTAGGCGTGAGCCAGTCCGCGCGCCTTGTCCCTGTCCCTACCCGCCACGCGCTTAAAAACCCTCTCAAGCGCGTGCTTCGATGAGAGTTCACGCTCCTCAACTAAGCTTAAAGCGTCCGCCACCACTTCCTGAAAGCTCACGCGGTAAAACAGCTCCATGGACGGGGCTTTGAGCCCGAGTTTAAAAAGGTGGTGGTGCGTTATACTCTGGCCACCGAAACACTTATTACCTTCGGAAGTGGGGTTTTGTAAGGGGATTTTATGAAGTGGGGAAACATGATAGCTATTGTTTTGCTGCTGGTGATTGCATTCTCGGCCTTTCATCTCTACGTCCAGAAAGAGCGTCTGAACGCCCTGATTGAGGGGCAGATGGACTGTGAGAGGGGCTGGCTCCACACCGTGACTTTTTCCACGATGGTTGATCTCCAGTTCCACTCCAAGAATGCGCTTGGGGCACTCGACTCGAATTCCATCCCGGCCTTTAACCTTTCCACGGTTGAACTTGAACGGGACTTTCTGAGGCTCCTCAACCACCTTCTTGAGGCTGAGAGCTATCTCAGACTGGACACCTTCAATGAGTCGGTTTTTAAGATGGCCGACACGGGGGGATGTATGGAGTTTCTAAACGCGTCAAGAACTGCTTTTCTCAATGGAACTGCCAACATCTCTGCCGTCCGTGAGGGATTAAGCCTGATCCACGACTTTGCAACGGAGTGGCGGAGGAACGGCAACTATCCCAGTGAGGAGCTTTTGAAGGCCAACGTTGAGCTTCAGGAGAAGTGCAGTGCCCTTATACAGAAAGTTGAAAATCCATGATTGTCCCTTTCCGCTGCTATTCTTTATTTAAGCATGGCGAAGTTTATTAGTTCTGGATTCGATAATCCCACAGGTGTTGGTCATGATCCTCGATGCCGACTACATCACTGAGGACGGAAAACCCGTCGTAAGGATATTCAAGAAGGAGAACGGCGAGTTCAAGATCGAATACGACCGCGAGTTCGAGCCGTACATCTACGCCCTCCTGAGGGACGATTCCGCGATTGAGGAGATCAAGAAGATAACCGCCGAGCGCCACGGAAAAGTTGTCAAGGTCAAGCGCGCCGAGAAGGTTAGGAAGAAGTTCCTCGGCAGGCCAATAGAGGTCTGGAAGCTCTACTTCACACACCCGCAGGACGTGCCAGCCATTAGGGACGAGATAAGGAAGCATCCCGCTGTGGTGGACATCTACGAGTACGACATACCCTTCGCCAAACGCTACCTCATCGACAAGAACCTCGTCCCTATGGAGGGTGACGAGGAGCTCAAGATGATGTCCTTCGACATCGAGACGCTCTACCACGAGGGCGAGGAGTTTGCCGAGGGGCCGATTCTGATGATAAGCTACGCCGACGAGAATGAGGCGAGGGTTATAACGTGGAAGAAGATTGACCTGCCCTACGTTGACGTTGTCTCAACCGAGAAAGAGATGATAAAGCGCTTCCTCAAGGTCGTGAAGGAGAAGGATCCGGACGTTCTCATAACCTACAACGGAGACAACTTCGACTTCGCCTACCTAAAAAAGCGCTCCGAGAAGCTCGGGATAAAGTTCGTCCTCGGCAGGGACGGGAGCGAGCCGAAGATACAGCGCATGGGAGATCGGTTTGCGGTCGAGGTGAAGGGGAGAATACACTTTGACCTGTATCCAGTCATAAGGAGGACGATAAACCTTCCAACATACACCCTTGAGGCGGTTTACGAGGCAGTCTTTGGAAAGCCGAAGGAGAAGGTTTATGCAGAGGAGATTGCCAGGGCCTGGGAGACCGGCGAGGGGCTTGAAAGGGTGGCAAGATACTCGATGGAGGACGCTAAAGTTACTTTTGAACTCGGCAGGGAGTTCTTCCCGATGGAGGCCCAGCTTTCGAGGCTGATAGGTCAGAGCCTCTGGGACGTTTCGAGGTCAAGCACCGGCAACCTCGTGGAGTGGTTCCTCCTGAGGAAGGCCTACGAGAGAAACGAACTTGCCCCAAACAAACCCAGCGAGAGAGAACTGGCGAGGCGGCGCGGGGGCTACGCTGGCGGCTACGTCAAAGAACCAGAACGGGGATTATGGGGCAATATCGTGTATTTAGACTTCCGCTCTCTCTATCCCTCCATCATAATCACCCACAACGTCTCGCCGGATACGCTCAACCACGAGGGCTGTAAGGAGTACGATGTTGCCCCAGAGGTGGGCCACAAGTTCTGCAAGGACTTTCCCGGTTTCATCCCGAGCCTTTTGGGTTCCCTCCTCGACGAGAGGCAGAAGATAAAGAGGAAAATGAAGGCCACGATAGACCCGATCGAGAAGAAGCTTCTCGATTACAGGCAACGCGCCATCAAGATTCTGGCAAACAGCCTGCTGCCGGAGGAGTGGGTTCCGGTAATCGTAGGAGATGAAGTTAAACTTGTCCGCATAGGGGAGTTCGTTGATGCACTGATGAAGACTGATTTGGAGTTGGTGATGAGGGAGGGCGACACGGAATTTCTTGAAGTTAAAGGAATCCGTACCCTGTCATTCAACAGGAAGTCAAAGAAAGCACGCACGATGCCTGTGAAGGCCGTAATCAGGCATCGTTATGCCGGGGACGTTTACGAGATAGTCCTCAGCTCAGGGAGGAAGATAAGGGTAACCACTGGCCACAGCCTCTTCGCGTACAGGAACGGCGAACTCGTAGAGGTAACCGGTGGCGAAGTCAAACCCGGGGATCTCCTGGCGGTGCCGAAGAGAATAAACCTCCCCGAAAGGAAGGACAGGCTCAACATCGTTGAACTGCTCCTCAAAATTCCGGAGAGTGAAACCGAAGACATAGTCATGACCATCCCCGTTAAGGGAAGGAAGAACTTCTTCAGGGGGATGCTGAGAACCCTCCGCTGGATTTTTGGGGAAGAGAAAAGGTTGAGGACCGCCAGACGCTATTTGGAACACCTTGAAAGGCTCGGCTACGTAAAGCTCAGGAAAATCGGCTATGAGGTCGTTGATGAAGAGGGACTTGAAAGTTACAGGAAACTGTACGAAAAGCTCGCCCAAACGGTTCGATACAACGGCAACAGGAGGGAATACATCGTTGATTTCAACGCCATCCGCGACGTTATCCACCTGATGCCCGAGGAGGAACTTAAGGAGTGGCTGATTGGAACCAGAAACGGGTTCAGGATGAGACCGTTCATAGACGTTAACGAGGACTTTGCAAAGCTCCTTGGATACTACGTGAGCGAGGGGAACGCGAGAAAGTGGAAAAACCATACTGGTGGCTGGAGCTACACGGTAAAGCTTTACAACGAGGAGAAGAGCGTTCTCAACGATATGGAAAGGCTGGCATCGAAATTCTTTGGAAGAACGAGACGTGGAAAGAACTACGTTGAAATCCCGAGGAAGATGGCTTACATCATCTTCGAGGGACTCTGCGGGGTGCTGGCTGAAAATAAGAAGGTTCCAGAGGTTATTTTCACATCGCCGGAGAATGTGCGCTGGGCCTTCCTTGAGGGATACTTCATCGGCGACGGCGACGTTCACCCGAGCAAGAGGGTTCGCCTCTCAACGAAGAGCGAGCTTTTGGCAAACGGCCTCGTCCTGCTCCTCAACTCGCTGGGCGTTTCGGCAGTTAAGCTCCGCCACGATAGTGGAGTTTACAGGATCTACGTGAACGAAGAGCTCCCGTTCACAGAATACCGGAAGAAAAAGAACGTCTACTACTCCCATGTCATACCCAAGGAAATACTCAAAGAAACCTTCGGAAAGGCCTTCCAGAAAAACATGAGCCATGAAAAGTTCAGGGAGCTCGTTGAGAGCGGGAAGCTTGACGAAGAAAGGGCCGAGAGAATAGAGTGGCTTCTCAATGGGGACATAGTTCTTGACAGAGTTGTTGATGTTAAGAGGGAACACTACGAGGGACACGTCTACGACCTGAGTGTTGAAGGTGATGAGAACTTCCTGGCCGGCTTTGGGCTCCTCTACGCCCACAACAGCTACTACGGCTACTACGGCTACGCCAGGGCGAGATGGTACTGCAGGGAGTGCGCCGAGAGCGTTACGGCGTGGGGCAGGGAGTACATAGAAACCACCATTCACGAGATAGAGGGGAAGTTCGGGTTTAAAGTACTCTACGCAGACACGGACGGCTTTTTCGCGACGATACCAGGAGAGAACGCCGAGACGGTCAAGACGAAGGCCAGGGAGTTCTTAAAATACATCAACGCCAAACTGCCCGGCCTTTTGGAGCTCGAATATGAGGGCTTCTACCTGAGGGGCTTCTTCGTTACCAAGAAGAAGTACGCCGTGATAGACGAGGAGGGCAAGATAACCACGCGCGGGCTTGAAATAGTCAGGCGCGACTGGAGCGAGATAGCGAAGGAGACCCAGGCAAGGGTTCTGGAGGCTATTCTCAGGCACGGTGACGTGGAAGAAGCGGTGAGGATAGTCAAGGAAGTAACGGAAAAGCTGAGCAAATACGAGGTTCCGCCGGAGAAGCTGGTCATCCACGAGCAGATAACCAGAGAGCTGAAGGACTACAAGGCCACAGGCCCGCACGTGGCCATAGCGAAGCGCCTCGCCGCAAGGGGGGTAAAGATACGCCCCGGCACGGTGATAAGCTACATCGTCCTCAAGGGCTCCGGGCGGATAGGCGACAGGGCGATTCCCTTCGACGAGTTCGACCCGACGAAGCACAAATACGACGCGGAGTATTACATAGAGAACCAGGTTCTGCCGGCTGTGGAGAGGATTCTAAGAGCTTTTGGCTACAAGAAGGAGGAGCTCAGGTATCAGAAGACAAGGCAGGTTGGGCTTGGCGCGTGGCTGAAGGTGAAGGGGAAGAAGTGAACGCCAAGCTCCTTCGCTAACTCTTCTTTTCTGTCCTCCTCAGCACCTCTAAAATCCCCTCAACGTTTGGCACCTCAAAGCCCCTCTCGTGGATCTTCCTTATTTCCTCGGCTTCAGGGTTTATCCAGACCGCCCAGAGACCGGCCCTTAAAGCACCCTCGAAGTCCTCCGCATAGGTATCGCCTATGTGGATTGCCTCGTTCGGAGAAACATTGAAAACCCTGAGCGGCTTCTCGAACATCTCCGGCATCGGCTTGTAAACCAGAACCTCGTCGGCGAAGAAGGTTTTGTCAATGTAGTCCGTAAGCCCGAACCTTTCGAGCAAAAGCCTCGTGTAGGAGCCGGGCCAGAACATCACGTTTCCTGTGACAGTGACCTTCAGGCCCTTTCTCCTGACGCCTTTGAGGGCTTCTCTTGCCCCCGGAAGGACTATATCGTCGCCGACCTTCAGGACGGCCCTCGCAGCGGCCCTTTTGACGAGTTCCACATCTATCCCCAAAAGCTCTGCGAGCATCTCCTGGCTCTCTTCGAGTGCCCTGGCCGGATTTCCTACGGTTTTTGCACGCATTCGCTTTATCCTCTCACGGGTGAGCATCATTCCCTCGACGACGTCTATTATGCACGCTCCCATCAGCTTGGAGAGCTCAACGGCCATGGCGTCGAGCATGACGTTGATGTCCAGCAGCGTGTTCCAGACGTCGAATGAAACGAGCTTCATGCTCATCACCGGTTTGGATTCCCTTCGGAGGATAAAAACTCAACGGTCATTCTCCCTGCCCGCGAGATAAATGAGGCCCTTCATGAGGCCCGCCTCCCTGAGAACCGTTTTTAGATTCCTGAACCTGGAACGCATGACGAAGAGCTCGTAGAAGCCCTCCAGATTGCCCCAGTGGCCGTAGGCCGATAACGCCAGATACATAACCTCCTTGGGCTTGAGCTTTCTCCCAAGGCTTTCGTTCAGGGCTTTAAGTCCCGGCTTTATCCTCTCAAGAAGTCCCTCCCTCGTTATGAGGTGGAGCATGAGGTCTTCAACTGTTGGCTTCTTCCACTCTATCGTCTCGTCCTCGAAGGGCAGGCCGATTATCAGCGGAACCACCTCGGTTTTTCCTACGAAGTAGCCAACGGATGTTCTCCTGTGTTTAAAACCCGAGAGCTTTCCGGCTATCGAGGCCAGAGCAATCTCTCTGTCCTCATCGACGTCGATAGCCACTCCGATCCTCTCAACGGTGAAGTCGAATACATCCATTGCCCTCAGGAAGTTCCCGAGGTTTCTGATTACACCTGAGTTGCCCTCGCTCGGAATTATTGCCAGGTAATAGCCATCCTCCCGCTTCAGCAGGTCGAAGTTGTCGCGCTCAAAGACCCTCTCTATAAACCTCAGGCTGTAAGGTGCCTTCCTACTCTCCTTGAACTCAAAGAGCTTCTTGAAGACTGCCTTGAAGAATTTGGCGTCGGTTTTCCCCTCGACGAAGAGGACGCTTGTCCTTGCTTCTTCCCCTGAAAAGTTCCCCCTCACATCGAAGTCGAGGTACTTCCTCAGCTCATAGGTCTCCTTGAGGGTGAGGCTCTTCCCCGTATCGGAATATATCAGGACGTTCTCCTCGCCCCGCCTGAACTTCCAGGTTATCAAGTCGATAAGCTCAAGGCTCGCCGTAACGACGGTCTCCTCCCCCCTTAGGGAATCCACGAAATCGATGAGTTCATCTCGGTTTTTCCTGTATTCGGGAAATAGGATGGCCTTCTCGTCGACGAAGGCCTCGAAGCGGTTTCCAGTTATGAGCTTCATTCACTTCACCATGTCAACGGTTATGGCACCTATCACCGCGAAGGTGCTTATAAGTATGGTCGTGTTGACGTACTGGCCGGGTGTGAAGTCGGCCAGGCTGTTGATTCCGTACACATATATCAGAACGGCCGATATCAGGTAGGCTATAGCAGTTACTGTCAGGAGTCTCTTCGGGATATGGAAGAGCTCCTCCCTCTTCAGGTTCCCTATTCTGGATTTGGTTATGAACAGGTACGCAACCCCTAACGTCATGAGGAGTACCGCGATTGAACGTTCAACTGAGATGTCCTTGGCTGTCTCCCACAGCTCCTCCGTGAAGAGAAATGGAAGGGCGAAGGTGACCGCTCCAATGATTTCCTGGGCTATGTCGTCCCAGCCGAGCTTGTCGGGGGTTTTCCTGGCCCTGCTCTCTTTCCGCAGCTCTTCTATGCTCTCGTATATCTCTTTCAGCTTCTCTTCCATCCCGGTTCGCCTTTTGTTTTCAGTCTGATGCTCAGGTTCGGGGTTCATCATCCGGTCAGCATTGGATTCACTCATCATCGCAGAAGTAACTTTCGGGGAAAGGTTATAAAGGTTGAGATGCACTTTAAATCGGTGATAGACGATGAAAAGGGCTTTGGTTCTGTTTATGGGCCTGGTGGTTCTGGGCCTGCTCCTTACGCCGATTAACGCAGCGATTACGGGGATCAACTCCTCGAACACGGTGATAGTCCTCCCGACCACAAAGATAGTCAATGGAACTCCCCTCCATATAGGTGAGGACGCTATAACTGGTTCAAGACTCGGTGCTTTTCTTGTTCTTCAGGGGGTTTCTCAGGGGACTTACACGAAGACAGTTTCTGTCCCTGTGGAGTACCACAGCGTAATTATTCCAGATGAAAACCAGACCTACAGGCTCAATTCCCGAGACATGCCCGACGTTGGCCTCAACGTCAGCGATGAACCCGTTGGGCATGCGGTGGTCGTTCAGGTGGATTTCTCGCGCGTTAACTTCAACTCGACGAGGGGCACGGTGGAGTTCCACGATGGCAGCGTGAAGATAATCTTCAACGAGAACACGACTCCCCTCGATATCGGCGGCGATTACGAGATCGTTTCCACGACCGTTGACGGGAAGGACACGATGTACTTCTACTCCTACAGTAAGGTTGATTCTGAATCCAAGTCTCTCGGTGAGTCCGTCTCTGCCGGCGGGTGGAGCATAAAGTTCGTAGACATAAACCAGCAGGTTTCCAAGATGCTCGTTGACCTCACCTATCCCAGCGGCGTCGTCAAGCAGAAGACCATGGCCAAGGATAAGTACTACGTGATGTACGTTGATTCCAGTGGTGCCGAGGACTTCGAGGAGTACGATGCCTATCCCACCGCCAGGCTCAATGAGCTCCTGAAGGGTGGTGCCAGGAAGGTTTTCCTGTTTACCCCAAGGGACTTTTTTGTGGGTATAAACAACGCCCAGATGGTTACGTGCGATTATGAATACTACGAAAAGGTCAAGCAGTATCAGGATGGTGAGGTTTACACAGGTCAGTGGGTCTGGGACATTGATCCGGACGCGGGCCTCTACACGGTCTATCTCCATGTGAACACAAGTCTTCAGGCGTTTCCGAGGGTTTTTGTTGGGCCGGGGGAGGCCCTTAAACTTCCGACCGGCTGGGGCATTGAGCTAACCCCCGTCTTCACAAGGAACGATAAGGGCACCGTTACCGGTGTGGAAGGCTACCGCTTCGTGCGATCCGTTTCGGTGTCCAGGCAGGTCTCCATAACGGCCCCCACTGTTCAGGCCACTGAGGACGTTTACTCGTTCATCGTTAACGATACCGGGCTTCTGAGCCTGCCCTCGGATAGAAACGTCATCATAGTTGGCGGCTGGGTTAGCAACAGGGCATGGGCGCTGCTGGAGAAGGCCTATGGGGAGGCCACAATCCGGGCTATCAAGGATGAGGTCATGGAGAAGGGCTACGTTGTGAAGGTGCTTGACAACCCAGGCAATCCCGGCTACAAGGTCATAATACTCGCGGGCAGGACGTACGCGGAAACCAGAAAAGCCGTGGATGAGTTTATGGAAGAAATGTGAAACTTATTTTATCTTATTTTCAGATTTTACACTTTTTATTCGAGCTTAGAGATCACCGTATTTTCCGATTTAAACGGTGAGTAATCCTCTGTTTCACTAATAAACTTTTCGGTCGGTTAGGTTTATATACTCAAATCGCGGTCTAAACGTTCATGTCACTGCAGAACTACCGCGGGTTCGGGAGGGACGCATGGCTGCTCGTTGCTTACTCCTTCGCCTCCGCCTTCGGGGGCAACATAGCCTGGTTTATCTTCCCGTTCTACCTCAAATCGCTCGGCTTCGACTACACCAACATAGGTGTGGTCTTCTCGCTCTCAACGCTGGCTCAGGCGGCGGTTCTGCTGTTTTCGGGCCCATTCGGCGCGAGAGTGGGCTACAAGAGAACCGTTCTCCTTGGAGTGAGTATGATGTTCCTCGGGAGGCTCGCCCAGGTTCTCCACCCGACCCTCTGGATGCTCGCCCTGGGCGGCGTCCTGATAGGGATAGGCGTGGCTCTTGAGTCTCCTTCATTCATGGCGCTGCTCAGCGGGGAGGTGGAGGACGGGAAGAGGCACTACCTGTTTAGCCTCTCTTCGGGAATTGGTACAATTGCATCGGCCCTCGGAATACTCATCGCGGGCTTTCTCTCGCGCTGGTTGAGCTATGGCCATGTGTTCTCCCTGGTTCTCGCGGTCATACCGGTTCGGTTCGCGATAGTTATCTTCGTCAGGCCCGTGCTTGAGAGGCACTCCCGCGGGCTGAACATCGACAGGAGCCTTCTCGTCAGAATAGGCCGCTTCGCCCTCCCGGGGGCACTGATAGGTCTTGGTGCGGGGATAGCGATTCCCTACATGGGGCTCTGGTTCAACGGGCGCTTCGGGACGAGCCTGGAGAGCATCGGCTGGCTCTTCGCCTTCCAGCAGTTCATAATGGGGGTCGGGATGTTCCTGCTGCCCATGATAGCCGACAGGTTCGGCAGCGTTAAGACGATCGTCTCCTTCAACGGGACGGCGAGCCTCCTCATAGGCGCCCTTCCTTTCTCGCCGGCCTTTCCAGTGGCGGCGGTCGTATACATCCTCAGGACGATACTGATGAACATAGTCAACCCGATATGGAACTCCTTCATGATGGGGTTCTTCGAGGAAGAGGAGCGCTCCACCGCGATGGCCCTCAACAGCCTGGCCTGGACTGCGACCTTTGGAGTGGGCCAGTACGTGGGCGGCGTTCTCTTCGACAGGTCCCTGGTCTGGCCGTTCCTGATAACCGCCTTCATGTACAGCCTCTCGATGTTGGTGTTCTGGGGCTTCTTCGGCAGGGTGGGGACAAAAGGTTATAAGCCGGAGCAGGCCTAGGTCTCTCAGACGAGAGATTTCTAAGGTGATGCTCATGGTGGTTAAGGACTGTCCCGAGTGCCACGGAACCGGGAAGGTTAAGGCTGGCGAGAAGGAGTGCCCCGTTTGTGAGGGCTGGGGTTACGTTCCTGCCGATTTTAAGGTTGGAGAGAAGCTGAAGGGCTATCGCAACCTCGACTACATCGGCGTTGAGGACGAGGTTGATGAGATACCCTGTCCGGAGTGCCACGGCAAGGGTGTAGTGCCGGTTTACGACACCTGCCCGACCTGCGGTGGAACCGGCCGCGTTCTGGCCTGCGACATCTGCGGCAAGGTGAAAGAACCCTGGGAACCGGGTATGGAGACCACCTGGGTCTGCCCGGACTGCATGCGCAAGTACAAGGTCGTCTACGTTCTCGACAAGACCTGTGACCTTGAGGATATTGAGATTGGGGGCATTTATAAGGGCACAATCGACCGTGTCGAGCGCTTTGGCGTCTTCGTCAAACTCAATCCGCACGTCAGGGGACTTATACGGAGGAAAGACCTCCTCGGCGGCAGGGAGTACAAGCCCGGCGACGGGATACTCGTTCAGGTTCTCGATGTAAAGCCCGACAGGGGTGAGGTGGACTTCATAGAGTCCGCCCTCAAACACTACAAGGAGGTAGTCGTCAGAAAGGAGCTTCCGGTAACGCTCATCGGCGACCTCCGCAAGGACATGGCGGGCCAGACTGTCAGGCTTCGCGGCAGGGTTACCCAGATACAGGTCACCGGAGGGCCGACGGTCTTCACGATAACAGATGGAACCGGCATAACCTGGGCGGCCGCCTTTGAAGCCCCTGGAGTTAGGGCCTATCCGAACATCAACGTCGGGGACGTTGTGGAGATAATCGGGAAGATAGCCTTCCACTCCGGCGAGATTCAGATCGAGACCAGCGACATGGCGAGGCTCTGGGGACCGGAGGCTGCCGAGGTCAAGAGACGCATAGAGGAAGAGCTGGACAGGCGCGCCCAGCCCCAGGACGTGGGCTTCCTGGTGGAGAGCGAGGTTTTAGAGAAGCTCAAGCCCAAGATAATGAAGGCGGCTTTAATGATACGTCGCGCCATCCTGGAGGGCAGGCCGATACTGCTGAGGCACCATGCCGACGCGGACGGCTACACCTCGGGCCTGGCCCTTGAGTATGCAATAGTTCCGCTTATCGAGGAGATCTCGCCGGATTCCGGTGCCAGGTGGAAGCTCTTCAAGCGCAGACCGAGCAGAGCTCCTTTCTACGAGCTGGAGGATGTGCTCAAGGACATCATATTTATGGTTGAGGATCACGAGAAGTTCGGCGATCCGCTCCCGCTCCTCGTCATCGTCGATAACGGCGGAACGAGCGAGGACATTCCAGCTTACAAGCGCATAAGGGCCTACGGCGTCCCGATAGTGGTCATAGACCACCACGATCCGCGCGAGTGGATCAGCGAGGACAGGGCGAAGGTTGATGACTACGTCGATGTGCACGTCAATCCCCACCACATAAAGCGCGGCTACTACGAATTAACGGCCGGAATGCTGGCAACGGAAGTGGCGCGCTTCATCAACCCCGAGGTCGAGGACAGGATAAAGCACCTTCCAGCGATAGCCGGAACCGGCGACAGGAGCAAGGCCCCGGAGTTCTACCAGTACCTTGAGATAGCGAAGAAGGCTAAGGGCCTAACCGAGGAGGATCTGAAGAAGATAGCCGAGGTGATAGACCACGAGGCCTACTTCTGGAAGTTCATGGACGGGCACGGCGTAATAGACGAGATTCTTCTCCTCACGGGCAACCTCCAGAGGCACCGCGAGCTCATCAACGCCATCTACCCGGAGGTCAAGGAGAAGCAGGAGAAGGCTTTGAAAGCTTCCCTGCCCCACGTCAAGAGCGTTGTCCTGCCGAACGGGATAAGGTTCAACACGATAGACATCGAGCTCTTTGCTCCAAAGTTCAGCTATCCGAGCCCGGGTAAGCTATCCGGCCTTATACACGATCACTTCAAGGAGAAGTACGGCGAGGATGCGCCGATTCTAACGCTCGCCTACGGCCCGGACTTCGCGGTTGTGAGAGCCGCCGACGGAATGGCAGCTTACGGCTTTGACCTGAACGAGATAATTCCAAAGCTCCAGGAGGCCCTTCCGAGCGCTGGAATTGAAGGCGGCGGCCACAGCTACGCCGGCTCGATAAAGTTCTTTGAGGGCATGAGGAAGGAGGTTTTGGAAGAATTCGCGAAGCAGGTCGTCAAGCTGAAGAAGACGGGTTGAAAGCGCTTTTCTTTTCTTTCAATGCTAAACCTTTTTAACATCACAGACTGATGTATTGATGAGCAATGTTTGGAGGAATGTTGATGAAAATCGTTCTTGAAATTACCTTCAGAATGGGCGGCGTTTCTTATCGCGGCCACCGCTGGGAAGATGATGCCCTTGTTTTCGAGTTCGAGCGCCTTGGGGATGCATTCATTCAGGTCCTCAGCACTCGGAAGGTTGAGGAGGAAGTTGAGAAAAGGCCATCAGCCGTGATCGTTGAGCTGAAGACCAAGGAAGGCGGGAAGATATTCGAGGCCGTCAATGAGGGCGGTGTTTATCGGGCCATGGAGCCTTGACCGTCTCGACTTTTAGGTCTTTTTCTGATCCCTACCGGCAGTAGTGCGATTATGACTGCCATTCCTGGTCCACAGATGGATTTTTCGGTTTTGGCACCAGGATTGTCCTCCGTTTCGTTCTCCTCGAAGAACTTTTGTGCCGGATTCGACGTCGTGGTAGGTACCTTTTCTAGTACTTCCCCGATGGTGACTACGTCCCCGTCTTTAAGGGCTACTGTGATGGAATAATTCTGGTACCCGTCTTTTTTCAATTCGACGGCATACTGCCCAGGGGGTAGTTCCACTTCTAATGGAGTATCCCCTTTGAACGTCCCGTTGATGAACACCGATGCGCTGGGATTGCTTTCTATCTTTAGCGTGGCGGATTGAGGGGGGAGCGTTATGTGAAGCGTGACGTTCTTTCCATAGAAACCGTGTATATCCTTCACCACAGTCCTGAACCCTTCCTTGGTCACTTTTAGAGTGTACGAACCGCGTAATATGGCCTTTAGTGGCGATTTCCCAGAGATGGAGATGTTTTTATCCTGTTCCATGAGGACTATAGTGGAGTTTGGAGGAGTGGTTGTTATGGTGACGTACGCTGGTCCAAATACATAGTGTACGTGGTCTGGTTTTATCTCCACATCGTAGGTGTATGGTACGAATCCCTTGTGTTGGAACCTGACTATATGGACTCCCGCGGGGAGAGTGTACATCTTAGGTCCTGCTCCAACGTACTTGCCATCTATGTAAACGTGGGTTTCGTTCGCTATGTCTGGAAACTCAAGCTTTCCGGCAGGCCCTGGATCCCGGATTGTTGTTATCTGAGGTATTCCCTCCGTTTTCCTGATGAACTTGATATCCCCTTCAGGGGGATTGAATTTTAGGGTGTGAATTATCTCATCAAAGTCTCCTGTGTACTGCCTGACATCAACGTTCCACTTTTTGAGTTCGAACTTGAAATGCCCCGAGTACAGGTGGCGCTTTTTCAGTTCTCTAACTGCTGTTATATTGTCGTACGGGACTTCAACCACCAGAATGCCCTCGATCTGGTTGGCGTACATCTCGTCGGCAAACCCGTGCACTTCCAAGAAAAGCATCATTGAGTCGTCTAGCGGGGCAACGTCCATGAGCCATATCTGTGGTCTGGTGGGATTTGTGTTGGTTGGGATACCTATTAGTTCTCCGTCTATGGTATTACCTCTTATCTCTCCCACGAACACGTTGAAATTACCGGTGTACATCTCCTGGATTAGATAGCGCTTGCTATTATGTTCGAGAGTGTAACCAAGACTTAGGGTGAGATTTGTAGTGGGAGAAGCCAGCTCTCTGAACGAATATGAGACGACATTAAGATTCCTATCAAGCTTTAGTTTCCATAATCCATCTTTGGATTGAACCGTGGTGTTGGGGGTATGGGACCATACTCCAAATGTGCCTTCAAGAACCACGTTCCCGTCTTCCGTTACCTTAACTTTTGAAATGTCCAGTTCCAGCCCTTTAACGGGGATCCTGTTCTCGTAGGTTACGTAGGCCCTTTTCTGAACGATATCCAGCTGGGGAGTTATCTCCACGAGAATAATGGCTGTCTGGGGCGTTCCGAAACTCCAGGAAGTTCCCGCCAGGAGGAAGTTTCCATTTTTCAGCTTGACGATGCGTGATATCCCGTCCATAGATCGGCCGCCGAGGGCATATCCTTTCTCGATTTCGCCGGTCTTAGAGTTTAATAAGGCGATGAATGCATCGCCACCTGAGTATATACTTCCATCCCCAATAATCAGGATCTTGTTGTTTACCTTCACGGTTCTCAGTATTGACGATGAACACTTGGTGAGGTACGCCTTGGCCCAGTTCACTCTCCCGCTCCGGCTTACGTTCGCTATCCAGAAACCACTCAGGTAATCGACTTTCATCACATCATCAATCTTGGACCTCAAGTGGCCCCAAATCAGAAAACTGTTGTTGAACGGCATCACATGGGATCCTCCAAAATAGTAATCTGTATCGTGTCCTGATACCGTCACTTCGTAATTGAAGAGCGGTTCTACATCTCCCGGAGCCCTGGCTTCCACGATGGTCATACTAGAGTTCTCCTCAAATGCCCAGTAAATCCTATCCCCCTTCCAAGAAACACCCCATATTAACGGGGGTTGCCCATTAACGTGATAGAGCACTGAATTCACACTGGTGTTTCCTGCTTCTAAAGGTACTGAAATTATTGTAGTTATTGCTAGGATTAGAACTATTGCTAGAATCTTCTTCATTACTTATCACCACAGTTTTTGATTCAGATGTGAATGATAGTGAAAGGTTTTAAAGTCTTTTCGATGATGACTTCATCGGTGATGCCTATGTACATGGTGGAGTTCAAGCTTCGCTTTGGGGACAGGAAGTGGTACGTCAGAAGGCTCGTTGAAGCCTCGAGCGTTGAGGAGGCCGAGGAGAAAGCGAAGCGCTACGCCGAGCTTATGAACAGGGGAGAAGTGAAGTGGGAGTTCAGCTACGTTATAGGGACTGAGAGGCCGCTCATGATAGGGGAAGAAGAGCTAAGGAAGCTTGGCGCTTGATTTTATACCTTTTGTTGGCCCCATCTGACTCCTCTGGGTTTGGAAAGAAAAGCGAAGAAGAGAGTCACTGCTCCCTCACGAAGGCCATTAGGAGCATGGCAACGAAGTTCATCAGAGCTGCGAAGGTGAAGGCGTAGGCCAGTGAGTAGCTTCCCCAGAGCCAGCCCGCTATCACCGACGCCGGAAGGACAAAGATTCCGAAGACCGTGTGGTAGGCGCCTATTATAGTTCCCTTCTCGTATTCCCTCGCCAGATCCGCCATGTATGCCCTCGGAATCGTATCCTCGATGGCGATGTAAATCCCGTAAAGCACGAAGGCCGCTATGAGCGTGTAGAGGTCCCTCGCGTAGGTGAAAGCCAGAGCCGCCAAAGCCGCAACGCCGAAGCCCAGGGTTATCATCCTCTTCTTGCCGAAGGTGTCGGAGTAGGTTCCGAGGGGATAGGCCGAGAGGGCGTAAATGAGGTTGAAGAGTGCGTAGAATGCCATACTCTGAACCACGGAGTAGCCGAGCTCCTGAGCTTTCCACATCGTGAAGGCGTAGCTGTACCTTCCGAGTGCACCTATAGCCACCACCGCGAGGAAGAGCTGCAGGTTCCTGTCCCTCAGTGTGGATATGCCCTTTATCTTCTTCTTGACCTCACCGCCCCGGTCCTTCACTAGGAGGATTATCACGAGGAGCGATATCGCGCCGGGAACCGCGGAGAGCAGGAAGATGTAGCGGTAGGCCGTTTCAGCTGGCAGGCTTTTGAGAAGCTCTATCAGGCCGATTGCAACGAGCGGTCCGGCGACGGCTCCGAGGGTGTCCATCATCCTGTGGAAGCCGAAGGACTTTCCGGTCTTCCCTTTTTCGCTCGATTCCGCTATAAGCGCATCCCTGGGGGCTGTTCTTACCCCCTTTCCTATCCTGTCCACCGCGCGCAGGAGGAGGAAGTCCCACCAGTAGCGGGTGAAAGCTAAGGCTCCTTTGGCGAGGGTTGAGAGGGCGTAACCGGCGAAGACAAAGGCCTTTCTCTTTCTAAAGCGGTCGCTCACGTAGCCAAAGGCAACCTTGAACAGCGAGCTCATGCTCTCTATCGCGCCCATAACTGAACCGCCGAGCAGCTTCCCGGTACCGAGGACCTCCATCAGGTAGCTCGGCATTATCGGCATTATCATCTCGCTGCTCATGTCGTTGAGGAAGCTGACGATTCCAAGTAAGAAGACGTTCCAGCTTATTCCGAATATCTTCTTCTCCCTTTCCTCCATCCCTTATTCCCCCAGCAGTTCCGTGCAGAGCTCCTTCAACCTTTCCCTGCCCTCGTCTAGGGTTTTCCGGCCGATTTTCGTTATCTCGTAAACCCTAACCCGTCTCCCGCCCCGGACCTCCCAGTGGCTCTTAAGGAGGCTTTCCTTCTCAAGGGCGTGGAGGAGGGGATATATGGTTCCAGGGCTGACGTGGTAGCCGTGCCTCCCAAGCTCTTCCATCATGAAGGAGCCCGTGACGGGTTCTTCGCTCGCGTGGTGGAGTATGTGCAGGGTGAGAAAATCTCGGTACTTCATATCTAACACCGATATCGAAATACGATATTTTGGTTTAAAAAATTTTGGCTCATTCGAGCACGTGCTTCTCCAGGACGTAGCAGTGGAAAATGCCTTCAAAGACCTTCTCGCTCCTCTCGTTGAAGACATCACCATTCACAATTTTCTTTTTTCCGTGATCTTCACTCACCTGGGCCTTAGCAATCAGCTTTTCACCGACCTTAACTGGCTTCAGGAACTTCACTTCAGCCTTCCCGAGCACGACCGTTGGCTCGTTCACAGCGAGCATTGCCGCGTAGTCGGCTAAGCCGAAGGTGAAGCCCCCGTGAACCAGCCCGTACTCATCGACGGCCATCTCTTCAGTCGTCTCCAGAAGGACTTCTGCGTAGTTCTTCTCGATTTTCACGGGCTTTCCAACCAGTCTTTTGGAGGTCAGCCTGTGAGTCCTCTGCTCCATCGGCATCACCGTTTAGGGTTCTCGCGGGTGCTTAAACATCTAACGGAGTTATGCAAAGGTTTATTTATTCCAGCGCCCTAAAAAAGTTAGGTGATAGCTTGCACCCACTGAAACGGGCCGTTGAGTATAAAGGTTCAGTTGAGTTCACCCGGAGCGAGCTCGTCGGGATACTGGCCTTCAGCCTCCGCCTGATGGATGTAAAGACCGCGAAGGAGCTTATAGCGAAGTCTCTGGAGGAGGGCCTCCTTGAGGAAAGAGATGGGCTTCTGGTGGTCAACAAAAGCCTGCTCGCGGAGGAAGAGGCCGAGGAGGACCTCTTCAACGAGATGGTGACTCATATCGCAGATTCCCTAGGCTGGGAGCGGGAGGAGGTTCTTGAGGGAATAAAAGCCCTCCGCGAGCGCTACGGCGACCTCGACGAGAAGGTTCTCGCCTATCTCCTCGGCATGGACAAGGGGGTGGATATGTCGAGGTTTAAAGACAGGCTCGAGCTGTGAGGGTTCCCTTCTACTCCGCAAACCGTTTTAACGATTCCACCGAATTCTGTTTTGGGGTGGTGCTATGCCCGGGGAGGCGCTCATAGTTGTGGACATGCAGAGGGATTTCATGCCCGGGGGCGCTTTGCCGGTTCCGGAGGGGGACAAAATAATCCCCCGGTGCAACGAGTACATCAGGGAGTTCAGAAAAAGGGGGGCTTTAATAGTTGCCACCCGTGACTGGCATCCCGAGAACCACGTCAGCTTTAGGGAGCATGGAGGGATATGGCCGAAGCACTGCGTTCAAAACACCCCCGGGGCGGAGTTCGTCGTTGAACTGCCCGCCGACGCGGTGATAATCTCGAAAGCTACGGAACCGGATAAGGAGGCCTATTCGGGATTTGAGGGAACGGACCTGGCCGATATACTGAGGAGAAACGAGGTAAGGAGGGTTTACATCTGCGGCGTCGCCACGGAGTACTGCGTTAGAGCCACCGCCCTCGACGCTTTAAAGCACGGCTTCGAAGTTTACCTGCTTCGCGATGCGGTGAAGGGAATCAAACCCCAGGATGAGGAACGGGCTTTGAAGGAGCTTGAGAATGCCGGCGTAAAGGTTCTTTAGAGACCACCCTCTTCCATTCTTTGAGGAGGACGAGGAGAAGATTGAGCACTATCGGACCTATTATGAGGCCCTTTACTCCCATGGCCCACGTTCCGCCTATCATTCCGATGAATACGAGGGTCTCGTCGAGGTTCGCGTCTTTGGCGACCATCATCGGCCTTATCGTGTAGTCCGGCATCGGGGAAACAAGGAGGAAGCCGTAGATCGCTATCCCAACTGCGTGGAGGTACATGGCATCCTTGGCGAAGTACGCGGCTGCGATTAGCCATATCATCCAGCCCTCGAAGAGGGGAACAAAGGAGAAGATGAAGGTCAGGAAGCCCGCCACTATAGCTGTGTAGAGGTCGGAGACCCCGAACAGGAGAAAGCCAAACGTCATCAGAACACCTTTTATGACGTTCAAGACCAGCCAGGCCCTCACCAGCGCCCCCAGGGTCTTATTGAGGCTTTCCAGGATTCTCTCACCCAGTTCGCGGTTCTTTCCCGGGAGGGATAGGTGAATCTGCTTCGAAATCTCCTCGGCGTATGCGAGGGAATAGTAGAACGTGAGCAGGAAGACCAGGAGCTGGAGGATGTAACGGGGCAGTGAGAGGGTCTCGTGGGATATGTACTCCGAGACCCTGGGTATGAGCTGGTCCGAGAAGCGCTCGAGGAATGTCAGAACCTCCGGCGGAAGGGGCTGGCTCATCAGCCAGTCAAAGAACTCGACGATGCTGTCGTAGAAGGAGGACGCCACCTTGACGGATATCAGCAGCATCTCGAAGGTCACCGCGCCTCCCAGGCCGACGGTTCCGGCTGTGAGGATCGCTGCGGACGTCTTTCTGCTCATCCTGCCACTCAGCCGGCGGTGGATTGGGTATGCGGCGTAGGCGAGGACGATACCAAAGAATATCGGGGTGATAAGGGGGCTGACCGTTTCCCACGAGAGGTACGTTATTATGAGAATCGCCGCCGTCCAGGCGATTAGTTCCGCCCGCATCGTCCCTCGACAGGTTTATTAGCCTCCCCCTTATAAACCCTGTGTGGTGAAGCGAATGGAAAAGGAGCTTGTGGAGAAGGTTTCGGTCTATATAAACCGCGCGGAGCATTATGCCAGGGAAAAGCACTTTCAAATGGCGCATGGGACATATATGGACGCTCTGTATGCGATTGGAGCATACCTGGTATACCGCGATATGGGAATACTCCTCCCGGCGGACCAGCTCGTGGGGGTTCTGAGGAGCAGGTATCCCGAGGTTTATGATATTATAGCGCGCTACGCCGGGGCGACCCGCGTCGATGAGGCAACGATAACCGCTTTAAGGGAGGACGTTGAGAGGCTCAGGGGAATGATGACTTTGCCGAGTCCTGAGGGGTGATGAGGTTCAGCGGCTGACCCATCGACGACAGGAGCTCGCCTTCTCCATTTCCCTCCTTCCTCCGGCACGCCCTCGCGGCATCCCTGAGTGTCTCCGCCAGTCCAGGGTTCCCGTGGAGAGTGACCACCACCGCGCCGCCGTCTGCCGGGTGGAACGTTATCTCTATGACGCCCATAATTCGGCCGACGTCGATTCTCGATGGCACCATCCTCACTAGAAAAGCACTCTTCTCCATTCGACCCCATACCGCCGTTATCTCGATGAGTCCGCGGGAGTAGAAGATGTTCATGAATGGAAGTGGGTCTTCCGTCGGCGTCAAAGGGTGGGCCACATCACCGTAGAAAAGGGCCTTTCCCCGTGCCGTTCCAATGTAGATAGAACTGCAGAGGTCATCTATGTAACGACCCAAAGTTTCATAAACTACATTAACCGAGTCACTCAATGCTATCACCATGATATACTTTGTCGTGGGAAGTATATTGGTAATTACCCGTTAACGGTGGTTTCCATGAAGATCGTTGCAGCTGACACCGGTGGCGCACTGCTCACGGAGGACTATGAACCTGTTGGCCTGATAGCGACGGCGGCGGTACTCGTGGAGAAGCCATACAGGACGGCAACGCTGAGCGTGGTTCGCTACGCTGATCCGTTCAACTACGATATGAGCGGCAGGCAGGCTATCCGGGACGAGGCGTTCCTGGCCGTTGAACTCGCGAGGGAGGTCAAGCCCGACGTGATACACCTCGACTCGACGATAGGTGGAATTGAGGTCAGGAAGCTCGACGAGCCGACGATAGATGCCCTTACCATAACCGACCGGGGCAAAGAGGTGTGGAAGGACCTCGCTAAAGACCTTCAACCCTTGGCGAAGAAGTTCTGGGAGGAGACTGGCATTGAAATAATCGCCATCGGCAAGTCCAGCGTCCCGGTGAGGATAGCTGAGCTCTACTCGGGCCTCTACACAGCCAAGTGGGCGATTGACTACGCTAAGGAGCACGGCAAGGCCATCGTCGGCCTGCCTAGATATATGGAAGTTGAAATCCGACCCGGAAAAATTTACGGGGAAAGCTTAGACCCGCGCGAGGGTGGCCTCTTCGGGGAAATTAAGGCGGAAACGGAAGGGATCGGCTGGGAGCTGTATCCAAACCCGCTCGTGAGGAGGTATATGGTTCTGGAAGTGTGGAAGGAGTAAACGATTTAACGTCCTCCTCCAATATTTCGTTGGTGGTCACATGCCAGTCATTACCATCAGGGTAAACGTTCCTGAGAACACCGACCCCGAAGAGCTGAAGAGGCTCTTAGAGCTTGAGCTGATTCGAAGGGAGCTCGTGAAGGGGCGGAAACTACCAAGGGGGGACTTCAGGAAGCTCAGGGGAATTTTAGGAAAAGCGGAGCTTGAGAGCTTGTGAATTTTGAAAGTTAAGAAAGAAAAAGTTCAACCCTTCCCCAGCTCGCTCGGGAACTTTATGGCATCGAACGGACACGTCTGGTTGCATACGCCGCAGCCGGTGCAGAGCAGGGAATCTATGCGCACCTTGTTCGTCTCCGGGTCATAAACGAGCGCCGGACAGCCGGTTAAGAGTATGCACGCCTTGCAGCCGGTGCACTTCTCCTCGACGACGAGCGGTATCTCGCCTATCTCACCGCGCCTTATGACCGGGATGACACACTCTTGCTTCGCTATTATGACAGCAGGCCCCTCAATCTGCATGGCCTCTTTTATGGCCTCCCTCGTTGCCTTGAGGTCGTAGGGGTCAACGGTTTTCACGTACTTTACTCCGAGAGCCTTGACGAGGGCCTCGATGTCGATCTCGTTGAACTTCCTGCCGGTTTCGCTACCTCCGGTTCCGGGGTGGGGCTGATGACCCGTCATCGCGGTGGTTCTGTTGTCGAGTATCATAACTAAGACGTTCAGGTTCTTGTAGACAGCATCGACCAGCGGCTGGATTCCGTTGTGGAAGAAGGTCGAGTCGCCGATGGTGGCGATTATCTTCTTGTCCATGACGACGCTCTGGCCGTTCGCTAAACTTATGCTAGCTCCCATCACATATTCAGTCCAGATGGCTTCGAGCGGCGGAAGGAGCGACAACGCGTAGCAGCCTATGTCGCCGTGAATCGGGACGGAATAGCGGCCCAGCTTCAAATCCCTCAGCGCGTCCAGCGCCGCCCTGTATGAGCCCCTGTGCGGACAGCCGGGGCACATCACCGGCGGCCTCTTCGGGGCGAGGCTTTCTGCCAGTTTCACTTCCTCGGGCTTTTCGTAGGTTTCACCTTCTTCGCCGATAAGCCTCAGAAGGGCGTTCCTCACAAGGGAAGGCGTCAACTCACCCTCCATCGGCAGATGCCCGGTTCTCTTGCCGTAGATGGGCACGTTGAGCCCGGCCTCGTAGGCCGCTATTTTAACCTCCTCCTCGAGGAAGGGAGCGCCATCCTCAATGACTATTGCAAAGTCAACTCCCCTGAGGAACTCGACGACCAGCTTCCTCGGGAGCGGGTGGGGAGTTGAGAGCTTGAGAACCTTGAAATCTCCGCCGATCTTCGGGAGAATTTCCCTCACGTAGTTGTAGGGCGCGCCCTCAACGATGATTCCGATTCTACCGTTCCCTTCGACCCGGTTGAAGGGCATCGAGCTGAACTCCCCCTCTATCTTCGCGAGGGTCTCGTTCAGCCAGCGGTGCCTCCTCCTGTTGCCCTCCATGCTGGCCCTGACGTATCTTTCAATGTCCTTCTTAAAGACCGGCTTCCTGTCGAGTTCGATGAACTCGCCGACCTCCACGTCAGCTGTGGTGTGGTTAACCCTGGTAGTCGTTCTGAAGATTACCGGGACTTTGTATTTCTCGCTCAGCTCGTAGGCGTAGATGATTAAATCGTGGGCCTCCTGCGGATCGGCGGGCTCAAGAACCGGGAGGAGTGAGATTTTCCCATAATACCTGTCGTCCTGCTCGGTCTGGCTGGTGTGCGGACCGGGGTCATCTGCAACGAGGATGACCAGGCCACCCTCAACACCGGAATACGCCAAACTCATGAGCGGGTCGGCGGCAACGTTCAGGCCGACGCACTTCATAGTTACGAGCGCCCTAAGGCCTGTGTAGGCGACTCCAGCGGCTTCCTCTAAAGCCACCTTCTCGTTGGGCGCCCACTCTGCGAAGACCTCGGGCTTCAGATGGGCCATCGTCTCGATGACCTCAGTTGATGGAGTTCCCGGATAACCCGTGGCGAAGGCAATGCCGCTCTCAAGGGCACCGTAGGCTATCGCCTCGTTCCCCATGAGAAGTTTCCTTTCCCTCTTTTTGGTCTTGGGCTCGACCGAGTCAGAAGGGTAAGCCTTAACCGCTTCCATATTACCACCGCTCAAACTTGTATCGAAGGGTTAAAACTCTACCTTCAGAAAAACCCCGAGGAAAACTGAAAAATTTTCGAGACCTATCCTCTTCCTGCCGTGGTCGGGGTTATAAGGGTTTGCAGGTTTTCTGAAAAGCCTCCTCGGGAAGCTTAAATACATCGGCGCGTAGATTATAACGTGGTGATTATGAAGGTCAGAGAGCTTATTGAGATAGTCGATGAGACCATAGCCAACCTGAAGATAGCGATAATCGCCAATCAAAACAGGGCCTTTGAGAGCCCGCACACGAGCTACGAGTTCACCCAGCGTGCCCTTGAGCTCCAGGAGGATTTGGATGACCTGATGAAGGCGAGAGAGATGCTCGCCAAGCTCGACCCCGAGAGCGAAGTCGAGGGGCACTTCTCGGGGGAGGAGCTTGAGGAGTTTTTAAAGCTCCTGGAACTTCTTAGGAAAGCCGATGCGCACGCCTTCTAAGCCGGGGTGGTGGCATGGACTTCCGGGAGCTTGAGGAGAAGCTTGTGGCATTCCGCGATGCACGTGGCTGGGCTGAGTACCACAAGCCCAAAAACCTTGCCATCTCTGCCGCTGTCGAGCTGGGGGAACTCCTTGAGCACTTCCAGTGGGAAAGTGATTGGGAGATACTCAAAGCCATCAAAGACCCGGCCAAGAAGGAAGCCATAGCGGACGAGATTGCCGATGTCATTATCTACCTCACACTACTCGCCCATGAGCTCGGCATAGACCTCGGCGAAGCTGTTGAGAGGAAGCTGAGGAAGAACGGGGAGAAGTACCCTGTCGAAAAAATTGGAGAATAGGTGGTTCACTTTTCACATACCGCGCCTCTTCCATCTCAGGGTTAATGGGGCCAATGTTAATCCAACTAACAAAGCTGGACCGCAGGTTTTCTTGTCTTCCTGTCTTGGGTTTGTTGTGGAGGTGGTGGCCGTTGGGTAGGGTGGAGGGATTTTCAGTTTTGGTGGATTCCACTCGCAGGTTACGTTTGAGGGGTTGTGGCACTCGAATAGTACGTACGCGCTTGTGCTGATGTAATCCTGGTACAGGCGGATCACAACCGACGATTCGTCCATTAAGAGAACCCAGTCTGTAATGTGGTTGCTCCAGTTGTTGGGCAGGGTGGGCAGGTAGTTTTCCAAGCCCCACTGGTATTCTTCTAGGACTTTAGTGGTGTTCCATGCGGTTATGTTAAAGAGCGTTTGGTTGCACTTCGGGCACTTTGGGAGTATCTTTTCGTGAATTATGCCATCGTTGTAGCAGTACACTACCCTCTCGTGGGTCTCGTTGTATGGATAAGTTATGTATATCTCCTCTATCCCGGGGCTTTCGAAGGGGTTCCAGGGCGGGAGTGGTCCCTTGCCTTCGATTGAGACCAAATAAACGCTCTGGTTCTCCTTCACCATGTCCCAGAGGCCAAGGGCCGTTGCGGGGCTGGCTGGTGCAAAAATCATGAAAAGGAGCAGTGAAGAGATTACAAAGAGTTTCATGAAGGATCCAACGCCCGTTTGGGCTGGATTCTGGGTGGTGGAGGTTGCCGGTTCATTGGTTCACTACCTCTTCACCCGTTTTATCAGCAGAGGGGCTAACCCCAGCCCAATCAGCAACCCTGGGCCGCAGGTTTCTTTTCCGTGTGAGGTTGTGTCTTCGGTCCTTGAGGTTTCCGGTTTCTGTGGTGGTTTGGATCCTGAGACTCTGCATGATGGGTTTTGTGGTGTTAGGCAGACGATTTCGTCGTAGATTCCTTCATATTTTGTCGGGTATATCCTTATAATGATGGAGTGCCCTCCCATGAGGGTTACCCACCTTGTAATGTTTTCGGGATCAACGCAGGGGGACGATGAGGGCTGAATATGATTCTGGTAGTATCCAACTACCTTATCGAGATCCCAGGTGACTATTGTGAAATTGTATCTCGGATACGCTGGAATATATTCCTGTTCAATGCTTCCGTTTGAATGATAACTGACCATCTTGTAGTGGGTGTCGTTGAATGGATAAACGACTTGGATTTCATAGATTTCAGAGTCGTTGAATGGATTACACGGCATTTTGGGGCCTGAGCCGAATATAAAAACGTCGATTACGGTTTCGTTTTTGTTTATGACGTCCCAGAGGCTGAGTGCCGTGATGACGCTAGTGGAAGACATTAGGAGAAATCCAAGAAATAAAGAAATCAGGAGACGCCTCAATCTGACCTCACCTCCAGGTAGAATCCCTGAGTGGGGCTATTGTGGCGGGTTGTCGGTCCATTGGTTCACTACCTCTTCTGTTTTGTGAGTAGGGTAATTAACACCAATCCAATCAGCAAACCCGGCCCGCAGGTTTTCTCCTCTTGTTTTGGGGTGGTTGTTGTCGTTGGGGGTATCATCGAGTGTGTCTCGACGATTGGTTCGCTCCAGTTGCACGTCATGTTCTCTGGGTTCCGGCATTGAAAGGTTATGTAAACGCATATTTCTGTGCAGTCCCCGTATAGTGTTACTTGGAACTTACTCGCGTTTATCCAGACTTCCCAGCGGGATATTCTCCTCACCCAGTATTTTTCGGGCCATTCAACGCCGTCCACGACCTCCCCTGTTATGTTTGGGAGGTAGTTCTCCAGGCCCCACTGGTACTCTGCTAGTACCTCGGTTGTGTTCCACACTGAAAAGTTGAAGGGAGTTTTGTCCCAGTACTGTGGGTATCGGGGACTCACTTCCTCAGCCCATTTGCCATCGTATGCTGAATACGAGACAGAAAACACGTGCTCTTCGTCAAGGACGTACCTGATTTCTACCACGGTTATGGCTGAGTGGTTTAGGGGATCTTTAGGGGGCTTTCCACTGGTGAATGCGGTCACGCTCACGGAATACATTTCCCTGCTGGTGTTTATGTGTTCCCAGACGTTTACCGCACTAACCTGGGGGGTGAGGAGTAAAAGGAAAAGAATCACCAAGCCAGGTCTTTTCATGCTATGTCACCCCTCTTCTGGCGTTTTGATGAGGAACCTCATATAGTACCCGACGCCAGTATGCGGTGTGTTTGGTTGTGGACATACTGACGATCATGGATTCACCTCTTTACCCGTTTTATCATGAGGGGAACTAAAATTAACCCGATTAATACTGCCGGTCCGCAAATTGCGTTTTCTTCCCTTGTCGTGCTTGTTGTTATGTCTTTTGGCGCCCATGGGGGAGTTATCACCCTAAAAACTGGCTTCCTCCACTGGCAGGTTACATTGTTCCCTTCTCTCCGGCATTCGAAGGTAATGTACTGCTCGCACTCGCCACAATGCCCACCATAAAGGACAACCTTGAACTTGCTTGCTGAGAGTGTGACTTCCCACCTGGTTATTGTGCTGTTCCAGTAGCCCTTATGCCAGTGTTTTCCACTAACGTTCGGCAGGTAATTCACAACGCCCCACTGGTATTCTTTGAGGATCTTTGAGAGGTTCCAGTCTGTTATGTTGAAGGGTTTTGGGTTTCCGTGTTTGGGGAAGAAGCCTTCCTTCCATTTTCCTCCTTCGTAATATTTGTTGAACGTGTGGGTTTCGTTGTATTTGTAGCCTATGTTAATCCAGGTTATGGAAGAGTCATTGAAGGGATTCCACGGTGGAACCCCAGTAAGACTGTATCCTTCAATGTTGACGTAGTAAATGGGCTTATCGATCAAACCTTCCCACACGCGTACACCATTTACTAATGGGACTGAGAGTAGCAGGGCAAAAACAAAAATTGAAAAGCGAACCCCCACAGCATCACCCCCAGTTAACCCTTAGATAGTAGCCTACTCCAGTGTACGGGCCAACCTTTGGAGTATAGCCTACTGGTAGGTTGGTTTTCATCTTATCATCTCTCACAATAGTTATTTGTTCTTTCTCCTTTCCAGCGCTGGAATAAGAGCCAGCACAATTATCAAAACAGGGCCGCAGATTGTGTTTTCTTCCCTTGTCGTGCTCGTTGTTGTGTTCTTTGGCGCCCACGGAGGAGCTATGAACCTGAAGACCGGCTTCCCCCACTGGCAAGTTACGTTGGTTCCATTTCTCCAGCATTGGAAGGTAATGTACTGTTCACACTCACCACAATGCCCGCCGTAGAGGGTTACTTTGAATGTGGTCGCGTTGAGTTCGACTTCCCATCTGGTTATAGTACTGTTCCAGTAACCTTTAGGCCAGTACTTTCCCGTAACATTTGGCAGGTAGTTCTCAACCCCCCACTGGTACTGCTTGATAACTTCTGGTAAATTCCAGTCCGAAAGGTTGAACGGTACTTTTGGTGTCCAGTGGCTTTTAGGGACGAAGTACGTGATGTCTTCTACCCATCTTCCCCCTTCGTAGTGAAACTCCCTATAATGAGTCTCGTTGTAGGGCAAATTAATCACGGCGTACTCTATCTCTGAATCGTTGAGGGGATCCCATGGTGGGATTCCCCTTTTCAAAAATGAGTCGCCCCTAATGTACATGAACAGATAGGTTTGGTTTTGGTCGAGTTTCTCCCACACGTTGATTGCCCCGGCTGGTTGCATGAGCATTAAAAAGGCAAAAAGCAATGGGAGGAATCGCTTCATTTTCTCACCCCCGGTTGACGATCATGTAGTAGCCAACACCCGTGTATGGTCCTGTTTTTGCTGTGTAGTTGGCTGGGAATTGAGCGTCTTCGTTTCCATCAAAGTTGAGGTCCAAATATAAGCCCGCATCTATATCGTAGACATAATGATGCCCCAGAGTGTGTCCTTTTGCAAGGAGTGCAAACACAACCTCCCACGCAGATTCATGAACTTGAGGAACACCATCGATCCAGTATTCACTCTGCCAGTGAGTGGGCATAATTGAGTCAAGTGTGTTAAATTTAGGTCCACCATACATCACTATCAGTTCGAGCAGTCCATATCCGGTTTTTTCTTCGAGTTCTCTGGAAACGTTTTCGAGCTGTTCTTTGAAAACTGCGTAGTCTTTTGGTGTGCTTATCTCCGTCCACAGGTCACCGGCTTCCATTACCGTCTTCATCTTCTCGAATTCTATGCCGTATTTACTCCAAAGAAGATCCTTTAGAGCCCCATAGGTGAACCCGTCCATTTTATTATCGTTATTTGGATCCCATAAGAAAGGCGCACCGTACTCGTCACCTATGCCGAAGACGAAGTGGCCAAGCTCATGTGCCATACCTCCATACCATCCCTTGTTTAACGGGCCACCATACCAGTCCCACGGGAAGAGAATGTATCCCTCCTCCTTTCTATTGAGATTCTTTACCCACTTCCAGTACCAGAAACCATGAATGGTTTTTGGTGTTATGTTAGTCCTCAACGTCATCCTTATCATGTAGTCCTCCCATTCCTCGCTCTCCTCGGACACATTGTTCTTTATGCTAACCTCTGTTATCATCGCGTACCCGTCGGTGTAGTCGTAGATGACCTGACTTGCCTTCTGGAATCCCCATAAGAGTTGGGTGAGCTCGGTTTGATTTGCATCCCAGCCAACGGCCACGGTAGGTTTAATACCCAGAACATCGCTCAGCGCGGGATTCTTCCCTATGAACAGCTCAACCGCGTTCGGAACACCGTCGCGGTCGTAGTCGCCGTAAGCGTCCTTTTCAATGAGACCCTCGTAGATTGCTAGATCATCAACCCAGAACCCGTCCGATGGATCGAACCTCTCCATGGTTCTTCCTTTCATTTTCACTTCCTTTCCTCTATCTCAATTTATTTTCTCCAGCAGGGCAGTCCGTATTCTGTTTTTTCTATCGTTCCGTTGTTGTGAATTGTAATTTTGTACACGGTTCTGCATTCTCCTAGCTCCTCGGCGATGCTCCAAGGATCGGGGTTGAGAACGGTTTCATTCTTCGTTACGAGGATACCCCACGCGGACTCAAAGTACCGGGAAACGTTGGCTGGAAGGCTTGTGTTTCCAATCTGGGGAAGGTCAAGCTTTGGAATATAACCACCGACGATTCCGATGGGATATTCTATTTCTAGGATGTCATGAGTGCTGTTATACTGCATGATTTTGAGGATAAAAGCTAAGAGGCACTTGTCCTCTGAGGGAAAGACTAGGTAGCCCCCTGTAACGTTAGTGTGTCCCAGTCTCACGAGTTCCCAGCTTTCTCCAAGGGTGACTCTGCACTTTGGACAGATGGTTATGAACCTCTGGCAGGGAACAGAATTCTGCATCAGTTCCTCAAGAGAGTTTCCTTTAAAGACCCTTACCGTGCCATTGGATTTTACTATCAGTCCTGCTTTAACGCGCTCAAGGTTCTCAACACTTTTTGCTTCAAATGAGAGGGGTGAATAGTCAGCGTACGTTTTAACGCTTCTGACGTGGTGTTCCACCTCTGGAATTATGTTTCCTTTCAGTTTGAGAATGTGAAGTGTTAGGTTTCCGTTCTGATATACTGCCAGCCTCCACTCGTCCTCTTGATATTGCATGAGGATTATTCCTTCGGTAGCCCCTGCATTGTTTAGAACACAGGAGGGCGTATTGAAGCAGGAGGTAATCTCATGCCGTTCCCAGACTACCCATGATGAGAAGACGAGGAAAGCTATGATAATGATGAGGACAGTCTTCCTCATCCCCAGACCACCTCCAACAAACAGGACTTTAAGTTTCTTGTTTGTTGCACTTTAGGGGTGTGTCTTCTGTTTTCCTATTGAGGTGCCAAGTTGGAAGCCTTTCTTTCATTGAAATTCCCTTGAAGTATTTTTCAACAGATACCCAATTTAATCCTGCGTTCGGGAAAAAGCAGTAGCTCTCAATTTTGGCAAAACTGGTGTTATTGGTCAAATGATGAGTGGAAACGTTGAGGATAGCTTCAATCAATTGCCCGTTGAGCTTAAACGAGCCATGATAAAAGGTCTTGCCCGACCCTGTTATCGTAACGTCTGAGTAGTAAACGGCGAGGATTGAAGTATGTTCTCCATTAGGTATTTCGATGACAGGTATAAAAGAAGGTTTATTGCTTAGACTGGGAATTACTAAAACATCTTCCGTACCGATTTCATAGGCGCGGGAATCCACATGAAGATAGGTTTTTATCCAAAGTTCTTTTTTGGCGTATAGTATGGCAATCCTTCTGATTGTTTTGTTGTCGTACTGTTTAAGGATTTGCTCTACCGTTGGGAAGTTTGGTGGGTTTTGTTCTGTATACCATTTTCCGGCGAAGAGTAGTGATGGAGTTCCTTCTGGCACTTTTTCGAGGAGTTTTAAGTCAAGGGTAAGTGGAGAATAGTTTAATTGTGTTTCCACGGTTTTTGTTTTCCTGGTTCTGAAAAATAGCGGAGAATTCTGACTAATGTAATAAACTTTGAGTTCCTGAGTTTTAGGGTTGTACGTTGCGAACTGCCAGCAATCCTTGTCGTGATAGACGGCAATGAGCTTTTCACTGTTGGAAATTCCTGCTAACTTATAAGTACCCTCTGCCGAGGAAAGTTGATGGTAAGTGTAGGCATTGTATGCGAAAAAAGAAAGGAGCAAAATCAGGAGAAAAACAAAAAGAGATCTCATCCCCAGACCACCTCCATGAGGTAACCAACGCCTGTATAAGGCCCAGTTCTAGGAACAAAACCTAAATCAACAACAGAGTCAATTTGGATTCCATTGGACATAATTATATTCTGTGGTCTGCATGCATATGCCCCTTTGCTGGGATCCTCAAGTGGTACGCATGCGTTTATTTCCAGATTCTCGCTTGTGAGAATTTTGTACAGTGTTTCCCATCCTGAAGAATGCCACTTATCTGGATCGTTCGGGTCTCCCCATTGGTCTGGGAGCATGTCTGTGTCTGTAGTGTATCCCATGTTTATCCAGGCATTTTGGTATTTTTGCCATAACTGATAAGTCCAGTTTCTAAACATCTTGTAGTCTCTTGGGGTACTAAGTTCACTCCATTCCCACTGCTTGTTCATTACTGTATGTAAGCTAAGCATTTTTCCAGTGAGGATTAAATATATTTCGGGAGTTTCAGGCCCCACGAATTCTGTTAATACTGCTGGATACCATTCTCCATATTTGTGCCCATGCCAGTCTAGATATTCATCACGCAACCAGAAGACATAATGGCCAAGTTCGTGCCCCAACATTTCTCCCCAGTCTTCTTCCCCTATTGAGCCCCAAAAGTTTCCTCCCCAAAATTTCTCAGACATCATTATATGTATGAATGCTTTCTCTTGGGGAGATACCCCAGGATCTCTTTTCATCCAGTATCCTCCGACTACAGCTTTTGGCCATCCAGGATATAGGAGTTCTCCTGATGTTTGAGGAATTTGCCATGTAGTGTCATGTACTCTCACATCTGCTACGTCCCAGTTTCTCTTCTTGTCCCAGATCCTGACTTGTGTAATCATTGCGTAGCCGTCCGTGTAGTCGTAGATGAAGTCACTTGCCCTTCTGATGCTGTAAATCAGGTTTTTCTTGTCTTCTTCGCTCATCGTCCATTCTACTGATATGTTCAGTTCAATGCCGAGGATATCTCTCTTCGCCGGATCTTTTCCAATAAATAGTTCAACACTGTTTGGAACACCGTCTCCATCGTAGTCATAGTATGTGTCGTCACTCGTTGGTGAGAACTTGTTGGTTCCAAGCTCTTTGTTAAGCTCCAGCTCTCTGTGGAATGGTATCCCATCGCCGTCGGCGTCGTTCAGTTTGATGAGGAACCATATTTCTGCATCGTCCTCATCAACGTCCGTTGAGGTTGCAACGGCGTCAAAGGTCAGCGAGCTCGTCTCAGTTGAGGTTTCTGAACTCGAAACTGACTCGGTGCTGAGGGTTTTAACGTTCTCAGTTTCGTTCCTGAAGATTAACGTCGCCTCGTATCTGGCACCCTTTCCGATTCTGGCTGTTGCATTGGTTGTGACATTGCTCACATTGGTGCCGTTGCCTTCCCCTCCCGTGGACATTGCGTTCACTTCCTCGTTTAGTTTCATTGCCCTCACTTTGGCGTTTCGTTTGTTGATGATGAGAACCTTCCTATGGGTCCCGTTGGGGAGTGAGAGCGTGAAGAGTACAGCTTCCTCAGGGTTTGTGTACCGATAAAGGATTCCGCTCTTGTGATCCCTTAGTTCTAAAGATTCTATCCCGTCCCAGCCCTGAACGTTCGTGATGTTAACGACGCTTAAATCATAGCCAAGGGCCTCAAGTTCATCATAGTACTTGGAGAAAGGCTCAATGTCGGTGCTTGGGTTTATATCACCACAGGAACCGTCGCCACAGCCACTCAGATGGCCGTAACCGAAGTATTCCTTATGATCGTTGGGATAGTCGTCTCCGCTCCAGGTTCCGGTTAGAGTGTTAAACACTATATGGGCAAATGGAGAGGATGTTGGTGAGATGTCCAGCACGTTTTCTCCATCGTTCAGGTTTAACCACAAATCTACAGTCTCTGCGTTGTCTGGGATGTCAAAGGTGAACTTTGCTATTGCCTGCTCATCTATGTTGCTGAAAATATTTTCTCTGAGGAGGGTTCTCTTTTCGTAGTCTGTGGTCATATATGCAAGTTGTGAATTGTATACTTCTTGATATTTTCCGTTTATAAGTGTAAACGCTTTTAAGCTGACGTCTCCGCTAACTGCATCGAGTTCCCGGTACCTAAATATGTAGACAGTTACCGTTGCATCTGTAAACGGCTCTATATCCTCCGCGTTGCACCACCCATCCCTGTCACTGTCTGCAATAACTGTGACGTTCATTCTGTAGGTTTCTCCAGTCTTTCCGTACTTGTCCACGGGGGCGAACTCGACGGTAACGTTCTCCCGACAGTTGGTGTAACTGTATAGGACGAGATAGAACCCTCCAGATTCTCCTGAGGGCACCTGGGGAACGAGAAAACTGAAGCGTCCGCCAACGTTTACCCACACGTTTACAGTATCCCCATCAGGGTCGTAAACATAAACCTGGCCGGTGTTGTTGTCGTTGGCGTACACCTGGCCTGGAAATTCAACGCTCTCAATCCTCGGTGGGGAGTTGGGCCTCACGTAGATCTTTCTGCTCCACTCGCTCGTTGAGCCGTCTTCAGCGGTCATTATTATCGTGAAGTTGTGATAGCCTGCAGTTGGCCGGCTCCAGATTAGATAAAATCCGTCATACTGGTTATGGGCGTAGATGAATCCTCTACTGAACTCATCAACTTTAGCCCCATCAACCAAAAGCGTGAGCTGTATATCTTGAGTTGTATCTGTTGGATTTTTGGCTGTGATGTTGAACCTCAGGGGATAATCCATTACCGGAGTGTTATACCTTACTTCACTGATATATGGGTGGGGAGTAGCGTCTACGTGGAATGTCTTTCCAATGGTGGCAGTTTCTCCGTTGTAGTCCGGGACGAACTTGACTACCAGCGTGTGGTTTCCGGGAGTTGCTGTCCATGCCCCGTAAACGTTGTAGTATCTTATACTGTATTTTCTCACGCTCACGTCTCTTTCAGTCTTTACCAGCGTACCGTCTACGTATACCTCTATAGTTCCGGTCCCGTCGAGTGCACCCCTGTTGTCCAGCTTCAAGGTCAGCGACATGTATTCCCCGTCTATCGGCGGATCTGGTTGTATTGTGATCCCCTCAATGGCAATCTCCGGTGATGCCTGGTACTGGTATCTTGAAATCACATTACCCCAGCGGTCTATAAGGTACAGGACATCGCCATCGTTGTTTAGTATCGCACTTTCTGGGGAGCTGGCTATCAAAATTTTTATGGGGGTGTACGGGGGTGCGGAACTGCTGAGTTCTATTGAATGGTCCCTGCCAAAAGCGTCGGTGCACTCTTCTTTGGGAGTGCTGTTCATCCAGCAGCTTGGGTTGCCGTATGCATAATCATCGAGAAGGTGCCACCCTTCCAGGCTCTGAGATATAGAGCTGGGGTTGTACAGGTAGGTGTACTCGCCGGTTCCATCGTTGGTTAGATAATCAACGTCTATTATTTGAACCGCTGAGCTGGTTGAAAGGAGTTCGACCTTGAACTCGTTGTTGATGCTCTCCGTTGATTGGACTGAATATGTGCTGCTTTCTTTTTCCCTTTGAATGGCTTCCAGCGCTCTCCTTGGATTCCTCCAGAGGTAAGTTTTTATTATAGTGGGCTCGGTGCCGTTGTACCACCAGATCTGGAATATCAAGTTAGTTCCGTTCCAGTGTGCATTTCTGATTCTCATGTTCTCTGAGATTACCATCTCCCCGTTCAGCGTGCCGTTTAGAAGGGCTTCCATTAGCGTCAGTATTGCTCTTCTTTCCTCCGGGGTGGCGTTCTGGAGGGCGTTAAGGTACCTCTCGAAGAACGGGTTAATAATGCCCCCCCCGTTTTGGGTCTCTGATACTGCTCCGGTTGTCTGTGGCAGGCCGCTCAGTACGAGCAACACGGCGAGAACCACTACAACCAGCCGCCTCATCCATATCACCATTAACGGTCGTTGCATTCTAGGTATTGGAGAATTGTGAATAAAAACATTGCGGGAACGAATCAAATTATCACTCAAAGTGTTGTCCAAACGCCTCCCTCAGCCTCTCGACCTCTTCCTCCCTCAGCCTGTTCTTTACCCAGCGCTCCCTCATGCTCAGGTTCTCGTCTTCCAAATCAAGGACTGCCTTCCTGACGCCGCCCCTCGGGTGAGCGCAGTCCCCTTCCCAGCGGGGAATCACTTGGAGGTGAATGTGCGGAACGGTCTGGCCGGCCGCTCTTCCGAGGTTCATCCCCACGTTGAACCCGTCCGGCTTGAAGGCTTCTCTCAGCTTCTCCATCGCCAGCTCCATGCCCCTTATCAGGGCGACCTTTTCTTCCCCGCTCAGCTCTTCCCAGCTCTCGACGTGCCTCCTGGGGACGACCAGCAGGTGTCCCCGGTTCGCCGGGTATGAGTCGAGGAGTATTCTAATCAGCTCGTCCTCGTAAAGGATTGCCTCGGGCCTTGCGCTGCAGAAAGGGCATTCCATCGCCACCACCAAAGGCTTAAAACGGGTTCCCGATAAAAAGCCCTCGGTGAGTGCGGTGGGCGATACCTTGGATGTTATGAAGAAAAGCTACCAGAGGTTCCTGGCCGTCGGCCTCGGCCTCATGCTGATCGCGTTCCTTCTGATGATATGGCAGCCGCTGGGCAGACAGAACTCGCTAATACTGGCGGTGATAGTCTTCCTGGTGGCGTTTCTGCCGCTGGAGTTTGCACGCAGGATAGCTAGAAAGATGGCCCTCATGGCTCTGAAGGGTGAATAGAAAAGCTTAATTAGACCGCCCGAGAATTACGGGAAGAGTGTAGAGGAGTGACGATAATTCGTTAGAGGTGATGTAAAATGGCGTTTGTACCACCACAGGCAGGCTACGACAGGGCCATTACTGTTTTCAGCCCTGATGGAAGGCTCTTCCAGGTGAACTATGCCCGGGAGGCAGTGAAGAGGGGCGCCACCGCCGTCGGCGTCAAGTGGAAGAACGGCGTCGTCCTCGCGGTGGAGAAGAGGATAACGAGCAAGCTCATCGAGCCGAGCAGCTACGAAAAGATTTTTCAGATCGACGACCACATTGCGGCCGCTCCGAGCGGAATAATCGCCGATGCAAGGGTTCTCGTTGACAGGGCCAGGCTTGAGGCCCAGGTTTACAGGCTTACCTACGGCGAACCCGTTCCGCTCACCGTTCTGGTGAAGAAGATATGCGACCTCAAGCAGGCCCACACCCAGTACGGCGGTGTGAGGCCCTTCGGTGCGGCCCTTCTTATGGCCGGTGTGAACGACAAACCGGAGCTCTACGAGACCGACCCCAGCGGGGCCTACTTCGAGTGGAAGGCAGTTGCCATAGGCAGCGGAAGGAACACCGCCATGGCAATCTTCGAGGAGCACTACACCGACGACATAGACATGGAAGGTGCGATAAAGCTGGCCATAATGGCCCTCGCAAAGACCCTTGAGGAGCCGAGCGCTGATTCGATAGAGGTGGCCTTCATAACAATGGAGGACAGGCGCTGGAAGAAGCTCTCCAGGGAGGAGGTCGAGGGATACCTCTCTGAGATACTGGAAGAGGTCAAGGAAGAGGAAGTCGAGGAGAGGGAAGAGGACTACTCCGAACTCGACCAGAACTACTGAGGTGACGGGCGATGCCCATAAGCGTGGATAAAGCCGTTATCGCCCGTCTGAAGACGCACGGCGAGACGTTTGAGATACTCGTTGACCCGTACCTTGCGAGGGACTTCAAGGAGGGCAGGGACGTCCAGATAGAGGACGTCCTCGCTACCCCTTATGTTTTCAAGGACGCCCACAAGGGTGACAAGGCCAGCGAGCACGAGATGGAGAAGATATTCGGCACCAGCGACCCCTACGAGGTGGCCAAGGTAATCCTCCGCAAGGGAGACGTCCAGCTCACCGCGGAGCAGAGGCGGCAGATGATAGAGGACAAGAGGCGCTACATAGCGACGGTAATACACAGGCACGCGGTTGACCCCAGGACGGGTTTTCCCCACCCCGTTGACAGGATTCTAAGGGCGATGGAAGAAGCTGGGGTCCACGTTGATCTGTTCAAGGACGCCGAGGCACAGATTCCGGGAGTCATCAAGGCTATACGACCGCTCCTCCCGATAAAGATGGAGATGAAGGTCATCGCCGTGAAGGTGCCCGGTGATTACGTCGGAAAGGCCTACGGAGAGGTCAGGAAGTTCGGAAAGATAAAGCGCGAGGAGTGGGGAAGCGACGGCTCGTGGATGTTCCTCATCGAGATTCCGGGAGGAATTGAGGAGGAGTTTTATGAGAAACTTAACGCCCTCACGAGGGGCGAGGCGGTAACTAAACTGATAGAGAGGAAGGGACTATGAGGCGGATTTTTGTAAAGAGTAGGGAACTTGTGGTCCCGGGCACTTTACTTGCCCAGGGGCCGTTTAAGAACGGAAGAGGGACCTTCAGGGAAGGCAACAGGATATACTCCACCGTCGTGGGGCTCGTTGAGATAAGGGGCGACACTATACGTGTTATCTCGCTCGAGGGGCCGTACATACCCGAGGTCGGCGACAACGTCATAGGGAAGATAGTGGACGTCAGGTTCTCCAACTGGACGGTTGACATAGGCGCCCCGTACCAGGCGGGCCTCCGCGTTCAGGACGCCACGGAGGAGCGCATCGACCTCGCAAAGACAGACCTGCGCAGGATATTCGACATAGGGGACATAATCTACGCCAGGATAAAGGCGTACAACGAGATAAACCAGATAGACCTCACCACGAAGGGCATGCCCTTCAGGGGCGGTCCCCTGCGCGGGGGGCAGATAGTGGAGATAACCCCCTCCAAGGTGCCCAGGCTCATAGGCAAGGGCGGTTCGATGATAAACCTCATCAAGAAGCTGACCGGCACGAGGATAATCGTCGGCCAGAATGGCTGGGTGTGGGTCAGCGGAAAGAATGAAGAGCTCGAAAAGCTGGCCATCGATGCCATCCTCAAGGTGAACAGGGAGAGCCACACTCAGGGGCTGACCGACAGGGTCAAGGAGCTTCTCATGACCAGGCTCCAGGAGCTCAAGGAGCGGGGAGTTATTGAGGAGATACCGCAGATTGAGGAACCAACCGCTGGAAAGGGTGAGGGAGAATGATGGGCAAGCCCGAGGATTTAAAGCTCATAGATGAGAACGGAAAGAGAGTAGATGGGAGAAAGAAGTACGAACTGAGGCCCATTAAGATGGAAGTTGGTGTTCTAAAGAACGCTGATGGCTCCGCCTACGTTGAGTGGGGTAAGAACAAGATCCTGGCCGCGGTTTACGGACCGAGGGAGATACACCCCAAGCACCTCCAGAGGCCGGACAGAGCAATCTTGCGCGTCCGCTACAACATGGCCCCATTCAGCGTCGAGGAGAGGAAGAAGCCCGGCCCGGACAGGAGAAGCGTTGAGATAAGCAAGGTCATAAGGGGCGCCCTTGAGCCTGCTTTAATCCTCGAGATGTTCCCGAGAACGGCCATAGACGTCTTCATAGAGGTTCTGCAAGCTGATGCAGGAACGCGCGTCGCTGGAATAACTGCGGCCTCACTCGCCCTCGCCGACGCGGGTGTGCCGATGCGGGACCTCGTCGCCGCCTGTGCCGCTGGCAAGATAGAGGGCGAGATAGTGCTCGACCTCAACAAGGACGAGGACAACTACGGTGAGGCCGATGTTCCGGTGGCGATAATGCCGCTCAAGAACGACATAACACTGCTCCAGATGGACGGGTACCTCACGAAGGATGAGTTTGTCGAGGCGGTGAGGCTCGCCATCAAGGGTGCCAAGGCGGTCTACCAGAAGCAGCGCGAGGCGCTGAAGGTCAAGTATCTCAAAATAGCCGAGGAGGTCGGTGGAGGTGAGTGAGATGGAGATAATGGCGGGCATAATGCGCGACCACATCCTCGCGCTCCTCAAGGAAGGCAAGCGCGTGGACGGCCGCGGCCTCGAGGACTACAGGGACCTCGAAATCAAGGTCAACGTCATAGAGAAGGCCGAGGGCTCCGCGTGGGTCAGGCTCGGCAATACCCAGGTTCTCGTGGGTGTTAAGGTGGACATGGGAGAGCCCTTCCCCGACCTCCCGGACAGGGGCGTCATAACGACCAACGTGGAGCTCGTTCCCCTTGCCTCCCCGAGCTTTGAGCCCGGTCCGCCGGACGAAAACGCCATAGAACTCGCCCGTGTGGTTGACAGGGGTATAAGGGAGAGCCAGGCGGTTGAGCTTGAGAAGCTCGTCATAGTTCCGGGCAAGCTCGTCCGCGTCGTTTTCATAGACGTCCACGTCCTCGACCACGACGGCAACCTCCTCGACGCGAGTGGCATCGGTGCGATAGCGGCCCTGCTCAGCACCAGGATGCCAAGGGTGGCCTACAACGAGGAGACCGACGAGGTCGAGGTTCTCGACGAGTACGAGCCCCTCCCGGTCAGGAGGATACCGATACCGGTTACCATGGCCAAGATCGGTCCGAACATCCTCGTTGACCCGAACCTCGATGAGGAGCGCGTCATGGACGGCAGGATAATCATAACCACCGACGAGAACGGAATGATATCCTCCGTCCAGAAGAGTGAGGGCGGTTCGTTCAAGCTTGAGGAGGTCATGTACGCGGTTGACACCGCGATAAAGAAGGCCGCCGAGATAAGGGAGAAGGTTCTTGAGGCCGTTAAGGCCGAGTGACCTTTTCCCCTTTGGTGATTTTTATGAGCCTTGTGGACGCCATCGCGGTGGTCGTGATGGTTCTCTTCACGCTCCAGTTTCTTGCACTGGCGGTTAGGGGTGGTTCGAAAAAGGAGCTTTTCCTGACGTTAGCTCTCTTCTCGATTACCCTCGGCGTCTGGCTCATCTACAACGCCTCCTTCACCTGGGGGTGGGACTTTTACACCTACGTACCCCTTGCTTTCGCGGTCGCCACCTTTCTCCTGAGCGTTTTTGGACTTTATCGGCTGCGCGAGGAGGAAGGACTGGGCGAATTTCAGAAAGAGATATAAACACAAATGCCCAAAATAATCCAGCCTTATGATTAATTGGGGGGAACGGTTATGGGATTGTTTGACAGCCTTAAGAAGAAGGACGAAAAGCCCAAGAAGAAGCCGCCGGCGGCGGTTAAGAAGAGTGTTGCCGCTCCCAGGCATGACATCGATGTCGTTCCTCTTGAGGAGGATGTTATTGCTAAGGAGATAGTCAAGCCCCAGATCAGGTACCTCAAGAAGATCGTCGTCACCAGCTACGCCGACCTTGAGAGAATCTCGGAGGAGCTCCAGAACGGCAACATAGTTCTCGTTGACCTCACCCCGCTCGAGGTCAAACCGGAGGTTCTTGAGAAGGTCGCGGAGCAGCTCAAGGGAATGGTCGGGGCCCTTGGCGGTCAGGCCGCTAAAATATGCAAGCACGAAATAAAGCTCATTCTCGTCCCGTCGGACATCAAGATAGCCAAGTGATTTCCTTTTTGGCCCTTTCTACTTCTGCCTACCATGGATTTATAAAGGGGTCGGCCCCTCTATTCTCCGGTGGTGCGAGATGACGGAAGGTGAGAAACCCAGGGTCGATGTGGGAGAGGCGGATGATATCCAGGTCATCTCTCTTGGGGACTGTCCGATCTGCGGCGGCAAGGGCACGCTCAAGGCCATGCAGTACATCCACGAGATACCATACTTCGGCAAAGTCATGGAGAGCACGATATTCTGTGAGAAATGTGGCTACAGGAACGCTGACGTTGTGATGCTGGAGGACAGGCCCCCGAAGCTCTACAGCGTAAAGGTTGAGGAGGAGAAGGACCTCTTCACCCGTGTTGTGAGAAGCAAGAGCGGGACGATAGAGCTGGAGGAAATCGGCGTCAAGATAGAGCCCGGCCCCGCGGCGGAGGGCTTCGTCAGCAACGTCGAGGGCGTTCTTGAGCGCGTTCGCGAGACCCTCCTCATGGCGAGGGAGTTCAAAAAGCAGGATGGCGACGAGGAAGCGGTGCGCAGGGCGGACGAAATCCTCGAGTACATCAACGCCGTTAAGGAGGGCAAAAAACCTCTGACGGTCAGGATAATGGATCCCCTCGGCAACAGCGCCCTCGTCGGTGAGAAGGTGAAGAGCCGCCTCCTGACGCAGGAGGAAATCGACAGCCTCAGCCTCGGCCCCTACGTCACGGTCGAGCCAGAGGCTGGAGAGGACCCCGAAGGCAGCTCTTAGAGATAGACCGCCTCCCTGGACAGGAGGTCCTCGATAAGATCCCTTACCCACTCCTTTCGGCTTTTTCTTGAGAGATGGATTATGCCCTCAACCTGGACTCCGTAGCGCTCCCTCATCTCCTCCCTGCTCATGGGCTCCCTGAAGAGGAACGGCCTCTCTATTGTGAAGGCGTAGCCGTACCCTTTGATGTACTCTCCAAGCCAGCGCTTTCCGTTTTCCCCGTGAACCAGGGTTAAACCGCTGGTTTCCTTCGTCATCTCCCACAGCGTGTCCAGGTCTGCCCTTATGACCTCTCCGACCTCAAAGCCCCCCGCTATGGTGCCCCTTTTTGTCAGGGTCTGCTCCTCGTGGAGGCCGAGCCTTCTCAGCGTATCTCTGAGCTCGTATGGGTTCCCCCTAGCCACGTAGAGAAAGACTGTGTCCCCCTCCCCGAACGCCCGGCTCTTCCTGAGCTCTACCGTTTTCAGTCCCCGGAATATAAGCTCCGCATAGACCTGGTGGAGCGCTATCACGTGCTCCATGGTTTCACCGCCCTTCCCTCGCGGATAAGCTTTTAAAACCTTCGATGATTACTATTGATGGGGGTTATGATGGGCAGAGTCAAAGTGCTTCCCAAGCGGGGTGAGTTTTCCTTAGTAGTGCTGTCTCTCATGCTTTCACTGGTCTTTTATGGGAGTGGCTTCAGGTTCTTGGGAATGTTCTTTATGATTTTTGGATTCACGTTCGTCTTCTTTTCGTTTGAACGTGTAATCTTTGCTGGGACTTACAAGGTTCGGGTCAAGAAAAAGGGAGCCGTCTTTGAGGTGGAGATCTTTCAAGATAAGAGAAGGGTGTGGCGCGGAAACGTATCGGATTACGCTGAGTTCGGTGATGTTGCCTTTGATGTAAGGGGCGGAAGGGTGGCGGTCGTTTACATGGGGAAGGAAGTAGGGCTGCTCCCGTGAGAGGGATTTGTCCGGGCGGTGGGCCCCATGGAGGTCTGGGCAGAAAAGGTCCACGTAAGGAACGAAAGACTTTGGAAGCTCGGCCTGTCCTATCTGGCAATCTCGCTGGTTCTTCTCGCGGCGAGCGTCGGCAGATGGCCGGTTCTGCCGTTAATGAACGTTTTTATTGCATTAGCTTTCCTCGTCCTTGCATCCCGTTTCAGGGCGGTGAGGGTAACCTGTGAAGGAGAAACGCTCCTCCTCGTCCCCAACTACTCGACCTCCCCCCTGGTAGTCAGGAGGCCCGGAGGGGAGGTTCTTTTCAGGGAGTTCTTCCCGCTCTTATGGGAGAATGAACTGGAAACTCCCTGCGGAACGCTCAGGGTTAAAGCCATTCCCCACCGCTTCGGAAAGGTCGAGCTTTTGATAAGGGCTGGAGAAAATGAAGTCAGACTTCCCTGAGATGCAGGGAAGCCTTTATGATGTCGCTCACCACTCCGCTGGCAGTCTCCTTCAATCCCGCCCCGGCCCCCTTGATGACCAGCTCGCCGAGCAGATCGGTTCTCATTATCGCAACGTTCTCGTGGCTCTCAACTGCGAGGGGGCTTCCGAGCGGTACCTCCCTCGGTTCGACGACGACCTTTCCCTTCTCCACGGCGGCAACGAGCCTTATCGTTCTTCCGCGCTCCCGAGCCCTCCTCACCTCCCCGGATGTGACCTCCGCTATTCCCTTGACCGCTATATCGTCAAATGTTATCGGGTGGAATGCGAGGCAGTGGAGGATTGTTGCCTTGTAGCCCGCATCGATGCCCAGGACATCGCCGCTTGGGTCTCTTTCGGCTATTCCGAGTCTTTGGGCGGTTTTTAGGGCCCTCTCGAAGTCCTGCCCCATCTCCATCTGGCTCAGGATGAAGGTTGTGGTGGCGTTCAGAACGGCCTCCATGCCCTCAATTGAGTCCGCAAGGATGCCCTCGCGCAGGAGGGTGATGATCGGCGTGCCCGCCATCACGGTGGCCTCGAAGAGGTACGGAAGGTCCCTCTTCTCGGCTTCCTCTGTGAGGTCGGCGTAGTGAAAGGCCAGGGGCGGTTTGTTGCTCGTAACGACGGCTTTGCCGTCCTTCAGCGCCGCCAGATGCCACTCGTGGGCGTTTTTATCGTTGGTCACGTCCACGATTATATGGGCGTCTATTTCCCTCACGGCCTCCTCCGGCGTGAAATTGTACACCTCGTAATCGCTGGTCCAGGCCGAGAGCTTCCCGAAGTTCTCCTTTACCATGAGTGCTTCTCTGAGGTCTATACCCTCTGGAAGCCACACCGTTCCGCTCGTGTCGGAGATGCTCACAACGCGAAACCTGAGGCCGTATTTCTCCCTGAAAAGGGCCTCCTTCTCAAGCAGAACCTCCGCCACAGCCCTCCCAACGTTCCCAAAACCGAAGAGTGATAGCTTAACTTCCCTCACGCACATCACCGTAAGAAGAGGGAGAAAAAAGGGCTTAAATCCTTTCACTTGTTGAGGATCACTTTTATGATGTCCATGTCCCTGACGATGCCGACGAGCTCGCCCTCGCCCCGGATGACGGGCAGCTGCTCTATCTCGTACTTGACCATCTTCTGGGCGACGTCGTAGACGCTCATGTGCGGTGTCGCAACGACCAGCTCGCGGTTCATTATGTCCTCAACGGGCTTCTTCGGCAGCTGGAGTTCGGCCTTCTCGAAGAGGAGCGTCGGGTTGCTCTCGAGTATCCAGTCCTCCTCGCTCGAGGCGGAGAGGGAGGTGCTCTTCATGACGCGGATGACCTCGCTGTCCTTCAACAGGTCAGTCTCGTCCACCATTCCGATTAGGTTGCCTTCGTCGTCGATGACCGGGATGGCCATGGCGTTGCACAGGAGGAGGGCCTTGAGAGCGGCTTTGAGGGGTGTTCCCCTCCAGACGACGCCCACGTTCTTCTGATAATAGTTCTCTATTGTCACGTTCTTCAGCTTCTCGTTCTTGGCGAGGTATCTGCGCACTATATCGCCGACCGTTAGAACGCCTATAACCCTGTTCTCCTCGTCAACGACGACGACACGCCTGTAGTCCATCTCCAGCATTGCCCTGACGGCCTTCCTGAGGTCGTCGTTGGGCCTTACGGTCGGGACGTCCCTCTTAACCAGCATCGCCAGCTGCTCCTCATCAGGATGAAGCAGAACCCTCTTTATACTTATGATCCCGACGAGAGCCTTGGTGTTCTTGTTGATTACAGGGAATGACCTTACCTTATGCTTCCTGAAGAGATCGAGGGCGTATTCCCTCGTGGCTGGAAGCTCCACAACCACCGGCTCCGAAGTCATCAAAGTCTTCACGCGCATTTCCTTCACCACCGCTTTAAGTTAAAGCGCCCTCCTCCTATTTTAAGCTTTTCATTCAAAAATTGACAAAAAGTGGGAGGCATTAACCAGCCAGAACCGCGAGGAAAACACCTGCCGCGACGGCGGTTCCGATAACGCCGGCAACGTTCGGACCCATCGCGTGCATGAGTATGAAGTTCCCGGGATCCTCCTCGCTTGCCATCCTCTGGACGACGCGCGCGCTCATTGGAACCGCCGAAACTCCGGCCGCCCCTATCATCGGGTTTATCCTTCCTCCGGAGAGCTTCATCATGAGCTTTCCGAAGAGCACGCCTCCTGCTGTGGCGCTGGCGAAGGCGACGATACCGAGGCCGAGGATCATCAGGGTCTCCTGGGTGAGGAAGCTGTCGGCCCTCATGGTCGAACCAACACCGAGGCCGAGGAATATGGTGACGATGTTCATGAGCTCCTCCTGGGCGGCCCTGCTGAGCCTCTCGACGACGCCGCTCTCCCTGAACAGGTTGCCTATCATGAGCATTCCAACGAGCGGTGCTGCACTGGGAACGAGGAGGCCGATAACGATCATACTGACTATCGGGAATATTATCTTCTCCCTCTTTGACACGGGCCTGAGCTGCTCCATTCTGATTTTTCTCTCCTCCTTGCTCGTGAGGGCCCTGATAATCGGTGGCTGGATCAGCGGGACCAGGCTCATGTAGGAGTATGCCGCAACCGCTGTCGCTCCAAGTATCTCGGGCGCGAGCTTCGTGGTGAGGTATATCGTCGTCGGTCCATCGGCGCCGCCGATGATGCCTATCGAAGCAGCCTGGTGCAGGTTGAAGCCGAGGGCCAGGGCGGTGAGCATGGCTATGAACACACCTATCTGGGCAGCGGCACCCATCAGGGCGGTCTTTGGATCGGCTATCATCGGCCCGAAGTCGGTCATGGCTCCGAGGCCGAAGAATATCAGGAGCGGCACTATCTCCGTCCTGATGAGGGTGTAGTAGATTATGTCAAAGATACCTGGAGGGCCGTACTGCTGGTTGAGGTAGCTCAGCGTTGCGAAGATGTTGTCGGCTATGCCCTCGGGCAGGTTCGGGGCTATGGGCCAGTTGGCCAGGTGGCCGAGCGGGATGTTCACCAGCACGGCGCTTATACCTATCGGGAGGAGCAGAAGGGGCTCCATCTCGTAGCGTATGGCCAGGTAAACGAGCGCCAGACCGACGGCTATCATCACCACGTTGCCCGGGCTGAGGTTGAGCAGCCCCATTCCCTGGAAGAACGCTATTATCGATTCCACCAGTCCCGCCATCTGTCCTCACCCGAGTTCTATCAGTGCCTGTCCTGTATCGACTGTGTCGCCTTCCTTGACGAGGATCTTCTTAACCACTCCATCCTTTGGAGCGGGGATTTCGTTTTCCATCTTCATTGCTTCCAGGACCACTAATCCCTGTCCGGTTTTGACCTGCTCGCCCTCCTTCACGAGGATTCTCAGAATCTTGCCAGGCATTGGGGCGGTGACGACGCCCTCCCCCGCTGGAGCAGGGGTTGCCGGCGCGGCCGGGGCAACCGGGACGGCCGTGGGGACTGGAACGCTCGGGGCACTTGGGGCGCTCGCGGCAGGAACCGCGCTCAGGGCACCCACGTCGATTCCGAGTCCCTTCGCTTCAACGGTGTACTCCCTGTCTTCAAAGGCGACCTTAAAGCGGCCGCCTCCGAGTTCCTCGACCTCAACCTCGTACTCAACACCATCTACGATGACCTTAACCTTCGCCATCTTCACCACTTCCCAATTTCATAGTTGAAGTCCTCAACTTCCTCCATGCCCGACTGAACGCCGTAGAGGCGCCAGGCGTCTGAAACCTTTCTTCTGAATGGCAGGGGCCTGAGCTGGGCGGCCTTCTCGGCAGTGTATGCGAGAACCGCAGCGGTTACAACCGCGAGGTCCCTCGGAGGTATGGCGGGCTTCTCCTCCTCTGCCGCGGGGGTCGGTGTGGGGGCGAGTTCCCCTGCGGAGGTCTCTTTCTCAACGAGCCTTCTCTCGCTCCAGCCCACGAGGTAGAGGACGACCGCCAGGACACTGAGCACCATGAAGACTATCGTAACGCCCAGCACCGTCAGGTTCAGGCCCTCCATGAACTCGCTCATTACTACCATGCTAACACCTCACAGCGGTATGTTGCCGTGCTTCTTCGGCGGGAGCTTGACGCGCTTGCTCTCTATGGCCTCGAGTGCGAGGATTATCTTAGCCCTGGTTTCAGCGGGGTCGATAACGTCGTCTATGTAGCCCCTTGCGGCGGCGACGTACGGGTTGGCGAACTTCTCCCTGTACTCGGCTATCTTCTGCTGCCTGACTTCCTCCGGGTTCTCGGCCGCGGCAATCTCCTTTCTGAAGATGATGTTCGCTGCTCCTTCCGGCCCCATGACCGCTATCTCCGCGGTCGGCCAGGCGAAGACGAAGTCTGCTCCAAGGTGCTTGCTTCCCATGGCGAGGTAGGCACCGCCGTAAGCTTTCCTGAGGACGATGGTGACGAGCGGGACGGTCGCCTCGGCGTAGGCGTAGAGTATCTTCGCTCCGTGCCTTATGATTCCGCCGTACTCCTGCTGGGTTCCCGGCAGGTAGCCCGGAACGTCAACTAGGGTGACTATCGGGATGTTGAATGCGTCGCAGGTTCTAACGAACCTGGCAATCTTATCGGAGCTGTCTATGTCGAGAACTCCGGCGAAGTGTATCGGGTTGTTGGCGACTATACCGACGGTCTGGCCGTTCATCCTTCCGAATCCAACGACTGCGTTCGGGGCGAAGTACGGGAGTATTTCAAGGAAGTCCGGGTTGCCGTTCTCGTCCCTGTCCACTATCTCGTAGATGACCTGCCTCACATCGTAGCCCTTGTTCGGGTCGTCCGGGACGATGGAGTAGAGGTTCTCGGTCTTCCTGAAGGGCAGGTCGTTAGTCTTGACGCGCGGCGGCTTCTCCATGTTGTTGGACGGGAGGTAACTCATGAGCCTCCTTATGAGTGCCAGAACCTCCTCGTCGCTCTTTCCGATAAGGTGGGCCTGTCCTGCTCTCTGGGCGTGAACCATGGCACCGCCGAGCTGTATCGGGGTTACCTCGACGCCTGTCACAGCCTTAACGACCTGCGGCCCGGTGATGAACATGAAGCTCGCCGGGTTGTCCACCATGAGGATGAAGTCACCGATGGCAGGGCTGTAAACGGCTCCGCCGGCGCAGGGTCCCATTATCGCGGTTATCTGCGGAACAACACCGCTGAGAATCGTGTTCATCTTGAAGATCTCGCCGTAGCCCTTGAGTGAGTCAACGCCCTCCTGGATTCTGGCACCGCCGGAGTCGTTGAGGCCTATAACCGGCGCCCCTGCTTCAAGGGCCAGCTCCATTACGCGCTTTATCTTCGCCGCGTGCATCTCACCGAGCGAGCCGCCCATGACGGTGAAATCCTGGGCGAACACGAAAACGAGTCTTCCGTCGATGGTTCCGTAGCCGGTTATGACACCGTCGGCGGGCAGTTCCTTCTTATCGAGGCCGAACTCCGTCCCGCGGTGCCTGACGAAGGCCCCTATCTCGACGAAGCTTCCCGGGTCCAGGAGCTTCTCAATCCTCTCGCGGGCGGTCAGCTTGCCCTTGGCGTGCTGCTTTTCAACGGCAGCCTCCCCGCCCATCTCAAGAATCTTCCTCTTCCTCTCATACAGCTCGTTGACTTTCTCTTCCATACTCATGAGAACTCCCCCTGGGTGGCTTGATGCCCGGCACTTGTAGTTTGTAAAGTTTAAAAGGGTTTTCAAAACCGTTAGGCCTTCCAAAGAAAAAATGTGCACAGTCGTGCAGGGAAAATGAATGAAAAAGGGTTCAGAGGTGCTGTATCGGCGTCTCTGCACCACAGGCCTCACACTTGAGGAAGTGGAAGCGACCCTTCTTGATGATCTTGGTGTCCGGCGAACCGCAAACGGGACAGATGACGTAGTCCCTGAGGTACTTCTTCATCTTGTTCGCAATGAGGTACGGTGTGAAGCGTCCCTGGAGGATTACGCGCCTGCCTTCGAGCGTTCCAGCCGTTGCTACCTCGCGCAGGATGAACTTGAGCAGGTGGTTCGGGTCGCGGTTCATGGCCTCCGCTATGTCCACGAAGTTCTCGATTATAGTCCTGTTTCCGGCTATCGTGACGGCCGCCGCGGGCACCTCGAAACGGGAAGTGTGATGCTTGACGTTCTCGGGGAGCTCCTCGTAAGCCTTATCGAGTAAACCCTCGAAATCGTAAAAGTCAACCTTCTTTTCGCTCATGCTCTCACCTCCATCTTAACTATCCGAAGGCGTTTATAACCTTTTGGCGTGGAAGATGAAAGGTGTGAGGAGGTCTCAAGATGCCATTTTGTAGAAGCCCGCCCTCGGTTCGTATACACGTCCTTCGCGCTTGAGGCCTTCAAGGAGTTTTCTTATTTCTCTTTCAGTGCCAATCCCTGCCTGCTTCGCCGCCTCGAGGATATTATCCTCCGGCGCCCCGAACTCTCCCTCGCCCTCAAGGTTCTTTATTATGTCGATTAACCTGTCTATCTTGTTTATCTTCCTGGAGCTCTTGCCGACCTCCAGTATCGAGATATCGAGCGTTCCCTCCTCGTCGGTCGCTATCTTCCTTATCATCTCCTCGATTATCTGAATCGCTGCCCTGGCATCTTCCCGCGTTACCGTCTCGCTCAGCCTCATCCTCGCGTGGGCCTCGCTCAGTCTTATTAAAGCTTCCAGCTGCCTTGCCGTGACCGGAATCGGCTGAACGCCCTCCTCCTCGCCGGAGCGCTTGAAGCCCTTCCTCATCCTGACGTAGTAGCGCTTTATCTCATCCATCGCCTCCCTGCTGAGAACGGGGTGGACGTTCTTCCTCGCGTAGGCGATGTACTTCTTGAGAAGGTCGTAGGGTATCTTCGGCGTCACCACCTCTGCCTCTCCCCTGCGGACCTTGAGTATGTGCTCCGCTATGCTCGCATCGACCTTCTCGTCCGGCTCGTCCAGGAGGAGGAAGATGAGGTCGAAACGGCTCAGCAGGGTCGGCGGCAGGTCGAGCTGCTCCGGAAGGGACTTGTGGCGGTTGAAGCGGCCGTACTTGGGGTTGGCGGCGGCTATAACGGTGGTTCTGGAGTTCAGGGTCGCTGTGATGCCGGCCTTGGAGATGCTTATCGTGTTGTGGAGAACCAGCCCGTGGGAGACGAAGAGGTGGTACGGCTCGACGGTCACGTCGTAGACCCACTCCCAGCGGTCGTTGGGGAGTTCCTCGACTTTCGTGACCCTGAGGAAGTTCACGTTTGAGTTAAGTATTTCTTCGACCTCTTTGATTGCCCGGTTTATCTCCCTGACACGGTTATAGACTTCGTCCCTGACCACGCCCTCGATGACGGGGTCGCCTCTTTCCAGTTTATTCCTGAAGGTTACGAATGCCATGCCGTAAAAACCTGGAAGGTGTGTCTTTGGAAGGTACTCAAAGGCCGCCCTCGGGTTCTCCTCGGCCAGCTTCAGGAGCGTCTCGGCGTGCCTCCTCAGGCCGTCGATTGTGCGCCTTATCAGGGACTCCGGAACGAGCTTATCTGCCTGAGCGTACCGTTCCGGCTTGAATTTGAGTAGTCTCCCTGCCCGGAGGAGCCGGCGTAGAACCTCAGCGGGAAGGTACCTCTCCGTCTCCACGACCTCAAAACGCCCGGGCAGGCGTCTTATCTTTGAAACCGTGCCGATGGAGTAAAGGTAGTCCTGCCGGTCCTCAGCTTCTCCAAGCCTGCGGAACGTATCACCCTCAACCTCCGGGAGCTCGATGGGGTAAAGTGCAACACCCAGGGCTATGTCCCTCCTCCTTACCATTTCCGCCGGCTTCTCCTTTATTTCACCGCCCTCCCATACCATTATCGGGTGCTCTGGAGTGACGACTACCTCCCTGCCGTTGGAGAACCTAATCTTTATGAACTTCTTCGGAGCTTTATGCCTGCTCACGCGGTCGGCCTTGACCTTCACAACTTCCTTCCTCTCAAGGTCGTAGGCGAGGAGCTCAAGGTTATCAACGGGTAGAATCTCGGTGTCCTTGCCGATTATTACTCTATCGCGGTTGCCCTCGATGAGCGAATCCACTAACTCGCCTATCTTGACCTTCCTGCCGTCGGCCAGGAGAAGCTCGAAGTCGTGGTGGTAGCTCTGCTGTTCAAGTGCCTCGTGTATCGCGCTCCTGTCGCGCTCGCTCATCTTGTCGAACTCGTCAATGCAGTTGTGTACTATGATTCCCTCAGCGAGAAAGTTGTGCTCGCCCGGTACGTATAGGTCGTAGACGTAACCATCGTAGGGAATGCGCTCGATGGAGACAATTTCATCGAGGAAGTAATCCCTCGTAGCGAGGACTTCAAGCTTAATCCTGATTTCTGGACTCAAAACATCGCCGAGCTTCTCCACGAGCTTTTTCAGCTGAATCCTGCTGGGCTGGTACCTGCCCTTGGCGTAGGAATAAACGGTGCTCCACAGTCCCCGCTCCTGTAGTAGCTTAGCCGGAACCCTTTCAATGATGTCCCTTGCGATTCTCCTTACTGGCTCGGCGGGAACTTTATCGCTTTTCGACGAGACGAGGTGCTTTTTGAGGGGTATTTCCTTAATCTTGACGCTGTACGTCCTAATCGCGTTAAGGAGGTTTGCTACATCTTCTCTTCCTGTTATCTGAATCCTGTTCACACCCTTTCCAGGAATTACGCGCGCGTACACGTCAAACCTGCGGAGCAGGAGTGCAAAGGCCCTGTCCATCTCTGGGTCGTTCGAAAGCAGAAACTCAACGTGAATAACTTTCCCACTCTTGCTATTCTTGATTGAGACACAGCCGTCCGAGTCCAAGGCCCCAGCAACAAAGGCCTTCAGGGCCTCGTCGTCCAAGGAGAATGCATTCCTGAAGTTGTCTTTGGTAATGTATTCGTAGAGGTACGCGAGCAATGGTGAGCTGACGTGGAACGTAATCGTGTTGCTCTCTATCTCGTTGCCCGCCAGTTCGCTTCTTGTGGTCCTTTCGTACTCCCTCAGCTGTCCATGGTAGAAGCTCCTGAAAGCCCGCCTTAGGCTCTCAATCTGCCGGTTATGTACCTTTGACTGTACTATGCGAACGTGAACCTTCGAGCCGTTCCGTTTTATCCACCCGTCTCCGTAAAGGAAGCCTAGGAAATAAGCGAGTTCGGGGGTTATGTACGCGACTTTGAGGCGCTCCCTGCGATAGTTTGGACCATACGTTAGGGGCCTCTCGCGCCATTCTTCATAGATTCCCAGCTCACGGAGTATTTCCCTGAACTTTCCAACACTTATAGAGCCCTTCCCAGAGAGGAAATCCCTCGAAACGTTGTACTTCCTGTTGAACTCAGCGAGGCTCTTAAATCTCTTAAGAACTTCGGCCTTCAGCTCTTTCTTCTCCTCAGGAGTCAGTTTGACCTTCCAAGTGGACGGCAAGATGTCAAGTATGTAAACCCTGTTTCTCACCGAGGGAAGCTTTAGTGGGGCAACTACCTTGTCTCCAACCCTGAACTTTTCTGCCTCCTTCCACTCAAGGGTCCCGCCGTCTATGAGGAGGTGGTCTGGAGTTAGGGTTACCTCGTTGCCGGAGCGGAACTTTAACCTCAACAGCTCGCCCTTCCAGGGCTTCCTGCGGATTATCGTGGCCTTTGATTCTTTAGTCCTCATGCTGTCCAGGTCGAGTGCGGTAACTCCCGTCTCCTTCTCCTGAATGTCCACGACCTGACCGTCGGAAATTGCTTTGTAGGATTTCTCAAGCTCGAAAAGCTCCTCTATGCGAACGTACTTCCCATCTACCAATACCCTTGAGTTCGGGTGCAGGCAGGCGAACCCACCGTCTGCCAAGACAAGGACACCAGCCTCCAAAACCCACGAGCCTGTGAACTCGTCGCGCACGGCTGCAGCCGTCAAACCGGCTGCGGAGCTGCTCTTTCCGCTCGTATAAATCGCTCTAGGCGCCAGATTGGCCACGTAGCGGAGAATTTGACTCTTCGCTACTCCCGGATCTCCAACAAGCAAAACGTGGCTCTCTCCTCTCAGCTTCGTCCCGTCCGGAAGAACCCTCTGCACGCCGCCGAAGAGTGCCAGAGCTATGCCCTTCTTAACTGTCTTGTGACCCCAGATGGCAGGGGCAATTGAGTCCACAATGGCATCAACGATGTCCTTTCTCTTGGCCAGCTCGCGGATCTTCTGCTCGTCCTCTGGCGAGATTTCAAGCTCCTCTATCTCCTTGCTGAGCTGTTCGATGTGGTTTACCTCCAGAACCTTCTTGAATATGGGCCTCTTGTCCTTCTGCTCCAGGATAACGCGCAGGATTCCCGTGACAAGAACCCTGTCGCCCGGCAGTGCTGTGTCCACCATGTCATCGAGCAGGATTGCATCGACAAAGCGCGGCATCTGACCGCCTTTGAGGCTCTCCGGCCTGTCCTGAAGGCGGAAGCTCTGAAAGTTTATAAAGCGGCTCTTCTCCACGTCGAGGTCAACGTTCCTTGAGCCGCAGGCGTCGCACTTGGCAGGCTTGACGATGTTGTCGTAGGGTCTCTGAAGCCTGACCATCTCGTTGCCGCAGTCCTTACAGACAAATACCGCCTTTTCAACGAATGGTTTGACCTCGCTTACACGTGTGATGATTCCGTCAACCTGAATGAGCCGGTTTATGTGCTCGCTTCCAAGCTCCTTGACGAGGAGCGTCTTGGGGAGGTTGTAGAACCTCGCGTGGGCGGTAAACTCCTCCTTCTTCTCGATGGGGGGCTCCCTCAGGACTATCTGAATGGCATCCTCTGCCGCCAGAATACTTTCCTCAGGGTTTTCTATCAGCTCCGCAGCCAGTTCCGGGTCGAATGAGTTGAGGTGCGTCCAGTCTATCGCGAGCGACCGTCTGGGGGTCACGGTGAGCAGGTCCTTCAGTTTGTTGAGGTAGACCTCCTTGCCCTCGTCGTCGACGTACTCCCTCAGAAAGCGCGCGTACCTCTCTATCATGTCCTCCCTGTCCATCACTCCTCACCGAGCCATTCGTTCCGTATCTTCGACAGCTGAAGGTATATCCTCCTCTCCTCCGGCGACAGGCGGGAGAGGAGTTCCAGGCTGTTGGGCCTCAGCCGCACCGCCTCGAGTATCTTTCTGAATCGTATCTGTTTGAGGTGTTCAAGCTTCTTCTTCAGGTTGGCCAGTTTGGTCAGCTTGATGTTTATGGTCTCTATGCTCTCGCCCGCGTTCAGCCTCACGTAGTTCTCGAGGTAGTACATGTAGAACTCCGCCCTCTCATACAGCCCGGCCGGGAGGGACGTAAGGGGCTCGCTCTCCCTCTCCTCGGCTATGGCCCTGTCTATCTCCCCTATTATCTTATCGGTCTCGTCTATAACCTCGACCACCTTCGCTTCCCAGAGCTCCTTTGCCTTCCAATCCTCAACGAGCACGATGTCTCCGGCGCTCCAGTCCCCAAAGGGGTGGAGGATTTTAACGGGTATCACTGCCCTCCCCGTGAACATGACATCACCCTCTCGAATATACCCCTACCCCCGGATGCTCTTAAAGTTTGCCGAGAGATGGATAAGCCTATAAGTCCCGCCGCCCTATTCCAGCGCAGGTGAGAGCATGCTGATAGGTATAATGAGCGATACTCACGACAACCTCTCGGCCATTGCCAAGGCCGTTGAGCTGTTCAACGAGAGGAACGTGGAGCTGGTCATTCATGCGGGTGACTACGTCGCCCCGTTCGTTGCCAGGGAACTCAAGAGGCTTAAGACGCCGCTCAGGGGTGTTTTCGGCAACAACGATGGTGAGAGGAAAGGCCTCTACGAGGCGCTGGGCATCTACGACGAAATACTGGAAATCGAGGCCGATGGAATGAAGATGGCCGTAACCCACGGCACCGATGAGCGCATCGTCCGCGCGCTGGCCAGGAGCAGGCTCTACGACGTTGTCATAGTCGGCCACACCCACCGCTACGAGATACGTGAGGAGGGGAGAACCATACTCGTCAACCCCGGCGAGGTCTGCGGCTACGTCACCGGGGTGAAGAGCGTCGCCCTGCTCGACACCCGGAAGAGGGAGGTGCAGATAATCAACCTCGACACCGGGGAGCTTCTTGGGGCAATGAGTCTCTAACGAGCGTCTCTAAAGCACCTTTGAATGGCTGCAGGGCTTCCTGCCTCTCGATTTTTGCCCGTTGAATCAACAGAAACGAACCGGCGATGGGTATGGATGATATACTGATTCCTAAGGAAAGGCGCGACGCGGTCGTGTTGATAGGAGTGGATCGGTCGGGGAGCGTTGAATTCATCAAGGTCTACGCGGTCAGCGAGGAGAGGGCAAAGGAAACGCTTGAGGAGTTCTTCAGTGCGAAGGGTCTGTTCCCCAGCGACTACCGTCTCGTCAGCAGGGGGAGCGAGGAAGTCGGAGGGAAGGCGGCGATAACAACGAGGAGTGAGTCATCTCTGGGTGCCTCCCTCTCGAGGCTCGGCCTTCGCCTTCTCTCGAACGGCGTGCTGTACCTTGGGGGTATCGATAGGGTTTACCAGTTCACCCTTGTGAGCGAGGAACTCTACCGCAGGATAACCTCCGAGAAAGCGCTCCCGGGCCCGGAATTTGAACCGCCGGCAATACTGCCAGAGGATGTCCTCTCCCTCGGCCTGGATACGCTGGTGGAGAACCTGCGTGGGATCGAGCTGGAGGAACTCCTGCCGGAGGGCGCGGTTCTTCTGCGGGAACCTCCAGTCGATAGGGTCGCCGAGATTCTGGCAGAGGCGAGGGATTACCCGGTTGTGGTTGAGACGAAGGACGCCGGGAAATACGGGTTCCTCGATTTTCCCGTCGTGCTCAGGCTCCCCCCGCTCTCGCCGGATGAGTTCGCCGCAGAGCTGTCGGCGATGCTCGGCTTCGAGATCGGCGCGGGATACTTCCTTGACTACCCTCCGGAGAAGTTCACCCTGAGGAACGCAAAGGCCCTCGCGCGCCTCGTCAGGGTGCTTGTGGAGAAGAGGGGTCTGGGGGAGAGGGAGGCCCTGGCCCTTGCGGTGCGGCTCAACCTTGGAAAGCTTTGAAGTATCGAATCACTTCTTCCCTGAACCGGGGGTTGTTTTTCCCGAGGGCCGCGTTTATCAGTCCCCTGAGCTTTTCGTCCTCCGCGATGTACACAAGCAGAAGGCCCTGGTCCGGGCTAAGCTCGCCGAGAAACCCGGTTTTTTTCAGCAGAGCATCTCTGCTTCCGGTGGTTTTTTCAAGCGCTACTATCCTTTCGAGGTACGGTTCAACTTTCTTTCTCCTCGCCTCAAACTCCAGCCAGTCTATCGCCAGCCTCTCCCCGGGGGATATGTGGAGTCCGGGACTTTCCATATAATGCCTGAGAACGTCCCTGAGCTTCGAGCCCAGCATCTTCATTCGGAACCGTTCAATAGCCCTGTAATCGTTTTGAAGGCGCTTTTTGTCCACGAGGTCGAGGGAGTCGTAGAGGGCTATCCCCGTGAGGTAGCAGAGGGCCGCGAAGGGAGCTCCCGGGAGGGTGACGCAGTTCCGCGTTACCCTGACGAATTCTCCGTGTCTTCTTTTGGACCCCTCCAGGAGCATTCCAAGGGGATAGCTCAGGCTTTTAATGCAGAACTCAAGCTCGTCCATATTAACACCACCGAAAATTCGTTCCGTTGAGTAAAAGCCTTTTCGGCAAGGTTTTTAGCGGCCTCACCGAAGCTAATACCGGTGAGAAGATGGAGTGGGTGGAGATAGACGGTTCCTACGGCGAGGGAGGGGGGCAGATACTTCGAACGGCTGTGGCCCTATCGGTAATCACCGGAAAGCAGGTCAGGATTTACAGGATAAGGGCAAACCGTCCAAACCCCGGTTTAAGGCCCCAGCACCTCCACGGAATTCTGGCTTTGAAGGAGCTGAGCAATGCGAGGGTTAAAGGGGCTCAAGTCGGCTCGACGGTTCTTGAGTTCATACCCGGAAAGGCCGAGCCAAAGCACGTCCGCGTTCCCATAAAGACGGCCGGGAGCGTCACGCTGGTCCTTCAGGCTCTGCTGCCGGCGATGGCATTCACGGGCGGGAGCTTTGAGATAACCGGTGGAACCGACGTCCCCTGGAGCCCACCTGTTGATTACCTGAAGAACGTAACGCTCTTCGCCCTCGGGAAGATGGGCCTCAAAGCGGAACTCGAAATCAGGCGGAGAGGCCACTATCCCAAGGGGGGCGGGCTGGTAGTTGGAAAGGTAGAGCCCTGGGAGGAGAGGAATCCCCTGAAGGCCGTCGAGTGGAAGAGAATAGGCCGATTCGCCGGGGTAAGCCACGCCACCAACCTGCCGACCCACGTCGCTGAGAGGCAGGCTAAAGCGGCAAAGGAGAGGATTGAGGAGCTTTACAGCGTTCCCGTGGGGATAGAGACGGAAGTATCGCGCTCCCTCGGGCCGGGAAGCGGCATCGTCGTCTGGGCCGAGACCGATTCGCTGAGGCTCGGCGGAGATGCACTCGGAAAGCGCGGAAAGCCGGCTGAGGTGGTTGGAAGAGAAGCCGCCGATGAACTCATCAACCAGCTGACGAGCAGGAAGGCCGTCGATAAATTCCTCGGCGACCAGCTGATACCTTTCCTGGCCTTTACCGGTGGGGAAATCGGGGTTTCGGAGATTACGAACCACCTCGTTACGAACGTCTGGGTCGTGGAGCAGTTCCTTGGCAGAATCTTTGAGGTTAAGGGAGAGATTGGAGAGCCGGGGGTTGTGAGGGTGGTGAAGCGGGCAGAGCTGTAGCGAAGATGTTAAATATGCGCGGAACGAAACACCTTCCGGGTGTAAGGATGGAAGGTGTCGAATATATATATGACGAACACGGACGGATCAAAGGAGTCATAGTCCCTCCCGAGCTCTGGGAGAAACTGAAGGGAGAGCTCTTTGAGCCCTCGAGATACAGGGGAATCTACAAGGGCAGAAAAGACCTTGAGAAAAGTCTCAAGGAGCTGAGGGACGAATGGGAGAGGGGTTTCTGATCGACACGAACATTTTAATCTATTATCTCGCTGACGCCATGCCTGAGGAGGAGCTCCCTAAGGTAGAGGAAATCCTCAGGAAGAGCTTTAACGTCTCCATCATCACCAAGATAGAGTTCCTCGGCTGGAAAGGCCACACTCTGGAGGGCTTTGAGAAATCTAAGGAGCTCATAAGCTTCGCGCACGTCATACCTCTCACCGATGAGATAGCAGATATTGCTATCGAACTCCGGAGAAAGGTTAAAGTAAAGCTCCCCGATGCTGTTATAGCGGCCACTGCATTGAGGCACAACCTCACGCTTGTTACAAAGAACGTTAAGGATTTTGAGAAAATTGAAGGACTGAGGATATACAACCCCTTCGAAAAGGTTGATAAGAGGTGTTAGCTCTCCATTTGCCTTTTTTATTCCGATTTCGATGCCCTTGGCTATGGCCTCTTTCATTCTCGCCTCCTGGAGCTTCAGTTTGAGTTGTTCTCTCCCGTGCCTGAGCCAGAGTAGAACTATCGCAGTAATCCCCCAGAAAACATAGCCGAGCCATGGTACGAACATCGTCATTCCTGTCGAGAAAAGCGCCATTCCTAAGGTTATGGATATCATATACTTGAAGCTCCTCTCGATGGCCTCTTCCAGCTCATAAAGTGGTGGTTCTGCCTTTTTGATAATATTTCCAGGCCAGCCGACCCACTCCGCATAGAACAGGGGAATAACGCCACCGAGCATTAGATAGACCCCCATTTGAAAAATGTCCATTTCCCTCCTCTAGGCGGGCATAATAATTGGAAAGTGGAACTCCTGCCGTTGTCTTTAGGGGGAAAGTGAGAGTCTCATCGCGGCTCTTCGGTAAACTGGGTCGGTGAAGTAGTACACCCCTGCATCTTCGTCCTTCTGCACAATAAAGAGCCCCTCGCTTAGTGTCGAGAGCAACCTGCTCAGTGTATCCTCAGATATTCCCGTCTGAGCCATGTCCCTCCAAGATGCACCCAGTGCCAGCAGTTTGACAACGGCCCTCGCCTTTGGGCTCCTCCCCTCCAAAAGATGCTCCAGCTCCCTCGCGGCCTCTTTGACGGCCTCATCAATCGTAGTCTTCAGCGCAAGGCGGTGGTCTTTCTCTATGTACCTTTTGACGCCGTAGAGGTTCAGCCAGCCGGGTAAAGTGCCGAGCTCCCTAACGGCTTCCCTGATTTCCCAGTCCTGATACTCTATACCAAGCCTTTTAAAGCCCGTCCTGAGGAATTGCTCCGCGACGGTTTCTTTCCAGGGTGCGAGCCTTATCTCTATTGGAGGGCGTCCAAAGAGGGCTTCCCCATAAGTTGCATCGAAGAGCTTCTTTACGACTCCGGAATAGGAGCCGGTGAAGATGACGAGAAGGGAGTGGTTCTCATTGAAGGCCGAGCCCAGGGCCCTCAGAAAGTGCCTAATCCCCTGATGAATGCTCTGAACTTCGTCGAGAATGAGGATCGTGTTATTAAGTTTAAAAAGGGCATCTGAAAGGGCTCTCTTAGCGGAGACGCTTTTCTTCAGCTTGATTGAAAACCCGGCCCCTTTTGCCGACGCCGAGACCTCGGAGAGGTATTCTGACAGGGTGTCTATTATGGACTTTGGCAGTCTTCCAAGTATCTTCTCGGCAGCCTCCCTGAATGTCTCGGTGTCCCTCAAGTCCACAAAAATCACCTTGTAACCATTGTTCCTCGCGAAGGTGTTCGCACCGGCCAAAGCGAGACTCGTTTTTCCCACCATTCTCGGTCCGAGGATGGAGACCCAACTTCCGGCGTTCAGTGCTCGGAGCAGTTTTTCAACCTCTTTCTCTCTTCCGAAGAGCTGTTCGGGCCTTTTCCTTGGTCTCTGGTCAAAGAAGATTTCTCCCCTTGGCATCGATACCCCCCGAAGTACTTCGGGGGGTAGCCCCCTTTAAATCTTTCGTCGAGTGGTTGAGGATAAACAGAAAAAACGAACGGCTTAAATCTTGATCGAGATTTCAGCTTTGTCGCTCTTTTTGAGCTGGATTGCGAAGAGGGCCTTTCTGATAGATTTCTTCCTGAGGAAGAAGATAACTGTCAATATAAACCCCAGCAGGGACCCAATTGATGAAACGAATATTAACAACCAGAACAGAGACCAGTTCTTTATCACCACCGTTCCTGTTGCAATACCGAATTCAATGAACGCTGTCCATATTCCAAGTAGCAACCAACTTATCAAAGCAGTATTCAACCCCTCATTGACATAAGGGATGCACTCGGAATAGGCAGCCCTAATAATCTCTATGTCCGAAACGTCTTTATTCCTATTGTCTCTGGTGTAAGCTTCAACGAATCTGTCTGGGTCTGCATGAATAAAGAATGCCATGATAAGGCCAAGGAACAGAATGCCGATTCCAACTGCCACACCGCTCATTCCCACAATTGTTCCCCAAGAGCTTTTGTTAAGATCAATGGCCAGAATTGTTGCTCCAACTCCAAAACCAAAAGAGATTACAAGAAACGCAATCTAGGGTTTTACATCAGCGTCCCAACCTTTTATTCGACTTACTATCTCCTCAACGTTTCGTCCTGCCTTGACTTCCATCTCCCTCCTCCCTCCGGGTATTTATGTATTTCCCTCCTCCCGGAGGGTATAATACTGGGCGAAGGGGTTAAATACCGCCTGCCCAAATGTTAACTCGGTGGGAAAGGTGGAGATAGTTATACCCGATGACGTTCTCGTATCCATGAAGCTCCCGAAGTCTGAGGTGGAGAGAGAGTTAAAGCTTGAGCTGGCGGTGATTCTCTACTCGCGGGGAGTGCTATCTCTCGGGAAGGCGGCCAAACTTGCGGGGATTACGAAGAGGGAGTTTTTGGAGGAGCTTGCAAGGAGAAAAATCCCGAGGCACTACACCGAGAGAGAGCTTGAGGAGGATTTGGACTTTGCCCGTGGTTAGCGGCTCCACTCCGCTGATTCACCTCGCCAAGATCAGGAAGCTTGAACTCCTGAGGGAGTTCCTTGGAGAGGTTCTCATTCCAGAGGCGGTTTACAGGGAGTGCGTGATTGAGGGCAAGGGTTCGGAAGATGCGAAACTCATCGAAAACGCCGGCTGGATCCGGGTTGAGAGGATACGCGACGAGAGACTTAAGAAGTCCCTCATGATCGAGCTCGACGAGGGCGAGAGCGAGGCAATAGTCCTGGCGATTGAAAAAGGGGCTGAGATGCTTTTGATGGACGACTACGATGGCAGGGAGATTGCCAGGGCTTTGGGGTTGAAAACCACCGGCACAATTGGAATCCTTCTGCGGGCGAAAATTGAAGGGCGGATTGAGGGCATAAAAGATGAGCTTGATAACCTTAAGGAAACGGGTTTCTGGCTGAGCGAGGAGCTTTACGGGAGAATATTGAAGGAAGTTGGGGAGACTAAATCCTGATTGATATCTCAGCTCTGTTGCTCTTCTTGAGCTGGATGGTTAGGGCAGTGGGTATAAAAAGCCGGGCGTTTTCTTGAGAGGATAAAACGAGCATTGTAGGAGATTGACAGTGGAAAATAAAGCCTCCGCCCTTAATGAATCCCCCCGAGAGTGGAGGTCAGATTTAAAGGCTTCATCGAGAATATCCTTCTCTTCGGCTCCTACGCGGGGAGTGCGAGAGGAGTTTGATGTGGACATTCTCAGTGTAGGTGACATTGATTTTGACGAGCTCATGGAGGTTGTGAGAGATATCCTCCCCGAATACGGAGAGCTGATAAGTCTGATAGTCATAAAGCCGGAGGAGTTTAAAAGAAGGGAGAATAGCTCCATAAGGGCGATTTTAAGTGGGGAAAGGTGCTCTACTCCACAATCTCCACCCTATAGACCTTCCTCGGGTTCTCAACGTGAATCTTGTAGACGTCCTCCTCGGTAAAGAGGCCGTTCTGGAGGAATGCCTTAGTTCTCTTCGGCACGGTCTTCGGCCCGAGAACTGCACCCGGTCTTCTCTTGTCGTCTATGTAGTCCGTCTCCATCATGAAGCGGTTCCCCTGCTCTATTGCCTCTTTGATGTTCTTCTTGCTCGCGATGATGCTCGGGAAGACTCCGACCTCTTCTGCCACCTTCACGAGGGGCGGGGAGAAGTGCTTGACGACCTTGTACGGCTTTATTCCGACCTCTTTAACGTACTTCCCAAGCTCGCGGAACTTCTCTTCGTCGAAGCTCTCGGTGTGGAGCTGAACCGCGCAGTCTGCCTCTTTGGCCAGAGTCATTCCATACTTCATCAGCTCGATGCTGGCATTCCAGATTTCCTCGCTTACCTCGTAGTGGGGCCTGCCTATCTCGCCTATGGCTATGGCCTTCCCCTCAAGGCACAGTTTTTGAGCGTATTCGAGGGCCTTTATGACCTCTTTTTTGGCATAGCTTAATCCTTTCTGCTCCGCCAAATAGACGAACTCCGCAGGGTGAACACCAACGACGGCGTAGGCCTTGACAGGTGTCTCTTTGTTAATCCTCTCAACCAGCTCGATGTGAAAGTCCATCGCCTTCATGAAGTCCTCCGCTTTCAGCCCGGGGAAGCCGTAGTCGTGGGCCGTCTTATAGACAACGACGAGATGCGTTCCTCCGGCGCGGTGGAACTGCTTGACCGCCTCAAGGAAGAGGCCCTTGTAGGGGTCAACGTGGAAGTGGTCGTCCCAGATTATCATACTCTCACCTCAGGACTGGTAAACTTCTATGATTTCGCCCTCTTTGACCTTTAGAGCTCCCTCGAGGATCAGGGCCGCTTCATCGTGCTCCACGACGAAATCCACCTTCCTGTTCCGGATGTGTATCTCCCTCACGAGCGCTATTCCCCCACCCTTGAGCTTGTAGCCTGGGTATATGACGCCCTCAAGCACAACGCCGCCCAGGACCTGCTTTCCGAGGACGTAGGTTACTCCAACCACCTGAAACCTGCCCGCGGGCTTTCGGGAGACGATTTGAACATCTCCCCACTTTCTGCCCCTGCCGAACAGCCGGTCCAGTATTCCCATGCTCTCACCTTGCACTCCCGTCCAGGTATGCTATCATGTCGCCGTCGACTATCCTGAGGGTAGGCCCCTTGGCGAAGACGAGGGCGTGCCGCTTGTTCCGCAGCTGAATCCTTACGACGGTTGTGGCTATCTCCTCCAGCTCCGGTATCGGGTTGGTTCTGAGGGCGGAAACTACACTTCTGTTCAGTATGTAGAACGAGACGTGGCTCTCGTCTCCAAGCCGCTCCTTTATGGCCCCGGTCGTCATGTAGAACTCGCGTTTGCTTTCAAAGAATGCGAACAGTCTCTCTATGCCGAGGGTTATGTGTATGTACCTCTTGCCGGGGGCCGCTTCTCTGAGGGCCTCCCTGTGCCGGTTCAGATACCTGGCGGCGTCGCTCTCTATGCCTATCCTCGCCACGACGTTTCCGATGCTCTTGACCCCGCCCGTTTTTATGACGCTGACATCTGAAAAATCCTCGTCTATTCCGAGGAAACGGAGATGTTCCCTGACTACGTGAAGCGAATCCAGGATATCATCCACGTAAACGGGTACCCCCTTCTTTCTTCCGTACTCTGCTATCAGATGGGTCATCAGGGCGGTCCCGTAGGGGGATTCGTTCTCCACCAGGATTACGTCGCCGAAAAAGACGCTGTCCAAATACTCATAAACCCTTTCCGTGGAAAGCATCAAGCATCACCTCCAGGCTCACCTCGTACTCCCTCTCCAGGAGTTCCCTTACCGGTGTTTTCAGGAAGGTTATCTTTGCGCTGACCGGGGTGGGGGTTATCTCCACCACCGTGCTCGCGATGTACTCCAGCTCCGGCAGGGGGTTGAGCTCTAGGGTTGAGGCCACCTCAGTGTTCATCAGGTACACAGCCTTTCTCTTCGTGTTTCCAAGCATCTTCTGAAGTTCAGTTATGAACAGATAGTACTCCCTGGGGCTGTGGATGAAGGCGAAGAGCCTTTCCAGGCCGAGGGCAATGTTTATGGAGTCGTTAATTTCCGCGAGTGCTTTTTTCATGGTCTCTTCATACTTTTTTATGTAAACAAGCGGCTCCGAGCTGAACTCCACGTTGGCTATGACGTTTCCAACGTTTATCCTGCCGCCCGATTTCACGACGAGTGCATCGCTGAAATCCTCCTCGATTCCCCAGAACCTGAGGTGCTCCTGAAGAACATGAAGGGAATCAAAATTATCGTCTATGATTATCGGAACGTTCCTCTTCCTCCCGTACTCCATCAGCAAAAGGACGAGGAACTCGGGTGCGTAGGATGGATGGTACTTTACAAGAACGCTCTCCCCCGGCTGCACCGTGTTTATTACCCTGAAAAGCTCCTCGAGTTGCTCCATGGCTCTCACCGTTAAGAGTTTTACCATGGAGTGATATAAACATTTTGGGAGAATCGGGGGTTTGTGCACATGATTTGGGGTTTTGGACTGAATTAAATAAAAAAACAGCGTTTCAGAGCTTCACCAAGTGCACGGAGCAGGAGATGCACGGGTCGAATGCCCTCACCGTCTCCTCAAGCCTCTGCATCATCGTCCCCTCGTCGGCCTCACCGTACAGTTTCCTTGCCTCCTCCAGCAGGCTGGCCTCTATCATCGCGTGGTTCAGCGCGGTTGGGGTTATTATGTTGGAGTAAGCGACCTTACCGCTGGCGTCTATCCTGTAGTGGTGTATGAGTAGCCCCCTCGGAGCCTCGACGTAGCCGATTCCTTCCCCTTCCCTTGGCTCAACGGGGACGTTTTCCCCTTCGATGCCCCTATCGAGCAGGGTCTTTGCTATTTCGTTTGCCCTCTCAAGGGAATAGACCAGCTCTATCGCCTGGGCCAGGTTGTTGTAGCTGACGTAGCCGGTTTCCAATTTCTCCCTGTGCTCCTCAAAGAGCCTCCCGGCAGTGGGCGTGAGCATCTCCGACTTGAGGAGCAGTCTCGGCAGCGCTCCGACAAGGAAGGACTCGCCCTTGTAGCGGCTCTGCTTGGCGAAGCTGTAAACTAGGGAGTGCTCCTCTATCCTCTCGGTGTAGTGGAACTCCCCGGGTTCGTCGGATATCAGCTTTTCACCCCAGAGGTAGCCTTCGGTGGCGACGAAGTGTTTCGCTTTTGCCCCGTAGGGGTCTAACTGTGCGAAGAGCCTCACGGCACGTCTTGCCAGTCTTAGAAGGGCTTCGCTTTCCCTCTCTATCTCCTCCAGCTCGTCAACGGTTGGATACCTGCCGAAGCCGCCGGGCTTGACGTTTATGCCGTGTATCTCCCTGCCGCCCACCATTACCCTGAGCCTGTTGCCAAAGGCTTTGAGCGCCAGTCCCTCCTTCACGAGTTCGCCGTGCTTCGTGGCCATCCTTATTGCGTCGGGGTAGCCGAAGACGTCAGGTGCAACGAGGAGGTATAGATGCAACGCATGGCTTTCGAGCAGTTCGCCTATGAGTCCGAGCTCCCTGAGGAGCGTTACCTCCTCCGGGACTTCAACCCCAAAGGCCCTCTCGATTCCAATGACCGAGGCAACGCTGTGCGATAAATAGCAGATGGCGCATATCCTCGCTTCAAGGTCCGGGACATCGTAGTAGTGTCTTCCCAGGGTGAGCAGTTCGAAGAATCTCGGCCCTTCGATGATCTGAAGCCTGACGTCCTTTACCTCGCCGTCCTCTATGACTATCTCGGCTTTGCCGTTGCCCTCAACGCGCGTGAATTCCCGCATCTCAATCATCATGGCTCCCACCTCGCAAAGGTCTTGAACTTTCTCACGATGTACTCGTCATCGTAGCCGAGGCTCTTGAGTATCTCGTACTCGCTGGCCGGGTTCACCTCTCCTGGCAGGGGGCCTCTGCACCCTATGCACCCGAGGCCGGAGCGCACGCAGACGGCTTTGCAGCCGCCGTAGGTTATCGGGCCGAGGCAGGGAAGGCCTCTCTTCACCAGCACACACTCGTACTCGTTGAGCTTGCACTCAAGGCAGACCGGGTAGTCCTTTCTAACGGGCTCGATGCCCTTGGCGATGTCCATGAGCACCTGGTATACTTCCTCCTTGTCGTACGGACATCCCGGAAGGGCAAAATCAACGGCGACGTACTCAACCACCGGTTTGGAGTCGAGGGCGCGCATCGGGTTCCCACCGTCTCCGTAGACTGCCTTCAGCTTCTCCCTGATGGGTAGCTCAACGCTCCCCTGAACGGAGCCGTGGGTCGCACATGTCCCCAGGGCTATGAGGTACTCCGAGTGGTTCCTCGCCTCCTTGAGCAGGTTCAGGTCGCGCTGGGTCGAGACGGTTCCCGTTACGAGTGCCACGTCGTAGTGGTTCCCCTCGCTCAGGCTGGTCGCCATGTGGAACTCGGTTATCTCGTAGAACTCGAGGAGGTCAAAGAGCTTCTCGTAGAGGAAGAGAATGTTTAGTGCACAGCCGCCGCAGTCTGTAAGCTCGAAAACCCCCAGCTTGAGCTCCTCCATCATATCAACCCCCTCGTGGAGAGAGCATCCCAGTAGGTGAAGACCGGTCCGTCCTTGCAGACGTACTTGATGGACGTGCTCGTTCCGACGATGCAGTGGCCGCACTTGCCTATCCCACAGCGCATGCGCCTTTCGAGCGTCATGTAAATCCTGCCCGGTGAGAGTTTTCTGTCGAGGAGCTCCCTTATCACGAACTTGTACATGACCGGTGGGCCGCAGATGAGGGCATAGGTCTTCTCCACGTCGAACTCCTCTCCCCTGAATAGGTCTGTGACGACACCCCTGCACACCCTGTCGGAGAAGCCCCTCTCCAGATAGATGCACGATGGGCTTTCAACCTCGTAGGCAAGCTTGACGCTACAGTTCATGGCCTCGCCGTGCTTCAGGAGGTGTATTATCTCATCCCTGAAGAGGATGTCCTCGTAGGCCTTCGTGCCGTAGAGGAGCCAGATGTGTTCATATTTTCCTGAATCAATCGCGTACCAGAGGACGGATCTTAACGGCGCCATCCCGAGGCCGCCGGCCACAAGAATCAGGTTCGAGCCCTCCATCTCCTCCATGGGGAAGCCGTTTCCGTAGGGCCCGCGGATCCCTATTATGTCGCCCTCCTTCATCTTGTGTATGAACTTTGTCATTCTGCCGGCTTTTCTAATGCAGAGCTGGAGGTAGCCCTTTCTCGTTGGGGACGAGCATATGCTTATCGGGAACTCTCCGAAACCGCGTATGTCAACGATGACGAACTGCCCGGGCCTGAACTCGAACTTCTCTCCAACTTCGGGGTCGAGGAAGCGTAGTGTGAAGAGCTTCTCCCTCGATGTCAGGTCCTTCACTTCGAGAATCCTTGCGTCGTACGTCTGGTACGGGTTCTCGCTCATTTCAGAGACCCCCTAACCTCCTCAAGAACCTTAACGTGCTCTATCTTCGCCGGGCAGAACTCGTCGCATCTTCCACATCCGACGCAGTTGTAGCCCGCTGACGGGTCAAAGTAGCTCTTGCAGTAGTAGCGGTGCCTGAAGCGGTCTAAGCGGGTCGGCCTGAAGTTGTGGCCTCCGGCAACCAGCCCGTGGTTCTCCATGAAGCACGAGTCGTAGCGCCTCTCGCGGACTGATTTGTACGCATCTATCCAGCGGTCGCAGACCTCGTAGCAGCGGCACGTCGGACAGACCATGTTGCAGTTACCGCAGGCGAGGCATATCTCGGCGTACTTCTTCCACACCGGGCTGTTGTATGCCAGATCGAGCATATCGGCGAGGCCCTCCTGCGGGAGCTCCTTCTGGAACGCATTTGCGCGCCTCTCCTCGAACTCCTTGAAGTTGGCCAGGTCTTCGTCGGTCACATCTTCAAACAGCTCACCGTTTTCCCAGGCTATCTCGTGGCCGCGGACGCTGCCTATTCTCACAAGCCATCCGTCGGGCAATTCGTGCAGGAACAGGTCAAAGCCGTCCATGGCGAAGTGCGTGCCGAGGCTCTTGCAGAAGCAGTACTCGTCCGGCATACAGCTTATCCCTATTATCAGGGTCTTCTCGCGCCTGCTCTTGTAGTACGGGTCAGCGGGCTCATCGAGGTACACCCTGTCGAGTATCTTGAGGCCGTGGATATCACAGGAATGGAGTCCAAAGAGAACCATCGGCTCTGCTTCTACCTCCTCTTCCCAGCGGCCGTTTTTCAGCCTGAGAACGGCCTCTTTAGGCCTGAAGAAGAACTTCTTTGGCGGGAGCATGGTTCTGTTGTAGTCGAGAGCCATCTCGCTGGGGTCGTGAACCTCCTGGAAAGAATAGATGCTCCCCTTCCTTACTGGGGCATAGACAGTGCCCCAGGCTTCGAGTGACTTGAAGAACTTCTCAAAGTTTTCGGAAGGCAATTTTATGTATCTCAAGGGCATCACCGCCTCTAACGGGCTTACAATTTTAAGTTTGTAAAGGATTGATTTAAGAATTTTTCAAACAAATGGTTGCCAACCAGACGTTACAAACTTGTACTTTGGTGTACGCTTATAAACATTAAAGTTGAGACCCTTTTGAGAAAATCTTATGGTGATGCGAGATGGAAGCCTCGTTCGATTACATGCGTTCTTATCCGCCGGAACCGGGTTCCCTAATCCCTCTTCTCCAGCGAACTCAGGAAAAGTTCGGCTACCTCCCCAGGGAGGCCCTTGAGGAGATAGCTAACTACCTCGGTGTCCCGCTCAGCAGGGTCTACGGTGTCGCTACCTTCTACGCCCAGTTCAGGTTTGAACCCCTCGGAAAATACGTCGTCAAAATCTGCCACGGGACGGCATGTCACGTGAACGGTGCCGTCAATATATCCCAGGCCATAACGGAGGAGCTTGGAATCCAAGAGGGGCAGACGACAGAGGACGGCCTCGTGACGCTGGAGCGCGTCGCCTGTCTCGGATGCTGCAGTTTGGCCTCGGTCATAATGATAAACGACAAGGTCTTCGGAAAGCTGAATCCTGACAAGGTCAGGAAGCTGATGAGAAAGCTAAGGGAGGGAAGCTCGATGTCTGAAATCAAGGCCATCGCAGTCGGCATGAACTCCTGTGGAATAGCTGCCGGCGCGAGGGAAACCTACGAGGCTATAAAGGCCGAGATTGAGAGAAGAAACCTCGACGTGAAGCTCAAGATAGTCGGCTGTGTCGGCATGTGCTACCGCGAGCCACTGGTTGACATAATCACCGATGATGAGATAATCACCTACGGTCACGTCGACCCCAAGAAGGTCCCTCGTATCATAGAGGAGCACGTCCTCAACGGAAAGCCGGTCGAGGAGTGGATAGTCAAGCGCGACTGGTGGGAGGACGGCAAGAGGAAGACGTGGGACGTTGACGGCTACTTCTCCAAGCAGGTGAAAATAGTCCTTGAAAACTCTGGCTACATAGACCCCGAGAACATCGACGAGTACATCGCCGTTGGAGGCTACGAAGCCCTCAAAAAGGCCCTCAAAATGGAGCCCGAGGAGATAATAGACGTTATCATGAAGTCCGGTCTTAGGGGAAGGGGTGGTGCAGGATTCCCGACCGGCCTGAAGTGGAAGTTCGCGAGGGAAGCCAAGGGGGACGTCAAGTATATCGTCTGCAACGCCGACGAGGGCGACCCCGGTGCCTTCATGGACAGGAACGTGCTCGAAGGCGACCCGCACCGTGTTATTGAAGGCATGATAATCGGCGCCTACGCGATTGGCGCAAGTAAAGGCTTTATCTACGTCCGTGCCGAGTACCCGCTCGCCATAAGGAGGCTGAAGATAGCGCTGAAGCAAGCTAAGGAGAGGGGCTTCCTCGGCGAGAACATCCTTGGAAGCGGATTCTCCTTTGACATCGTCATCAAGGAAGGCGCCGGAGCTTTCGTCTGCGGTGAGGAAACAGCGTTGATAGCCTCCATTGAGGGCAGGCGCGGAATGCCGAGGCCGAGGCCGCCTTATCCGGCGCAGAAGGGCCTCTGGGGCAAGCCGACGAACATCAACAACGTGGAAACGTGGGCGAACGTGCCGTGGATAATCAAGCACGGCTGGGAAGCCTACGCCTCGATAGGAACCGAGAAGAGCAAGGGCACCAAAGTCTTCGCCCTCTCGGGCAAGATAAAGCACGGCGGAAACGTCGAGGTTCCGATGGGAACCACGCTGAGGGAGATACTCTACGAGATAGGCGGGGGAACCAAGACCGGCAAGAGGATAAAAGCCGTCCAGCTCGGCGGTCCCTCGGGCGGCTGTATTCCCGAGTACCTCTTCGACACCCCCGTTGACTACGAGAGCGTGAACGCTACTGGAGCGATAATGGGGAGCGGCGGAATGGTCGTCATGGACGAGGACACCTGTATGGTCGATGTGGCAAAGTTCTTCCTCGACTTTACAGTCAAGGAATCCTGCGGGAAGTGCACCTTCTGTCGTCTGGGCACTAAAAGGATGTGGGAGATCCTGGACAGGTTCACCAAAGGCGAGGCAACGGAGGAAGACCTCGAAAAGCTTGAGAGCTTGGCTTATCAGGTCAAGGCCGGCTCTCTCTGCGGCCTCGGGCAGACGGCACCTAACCCGGTTCTGACGACGCTCCGCTACTTCAGGGACGAATACCTCACCCACATCAAAGGAAAATGCCCCGCCAAGGTCTGCAAGCCGCTCATCAGGTACGTCATAATAACCGAGAAGTGCACTGGCTGTACAGCGTGTGCGATCTTCTGTCCCGTCAAGGCCATCAGCGGCGAGAGGCTTAAGCCCCACGTCATAAACCAAGAGGAGTGCATCAAGTGCGGGACCTGCTACGAGGTGTGCCGGTTCAACGCCATAGAGATTCTCACTGGGGGTGAGTGAGATGGTTAAGATCATAGTCAACGGGAAAGAGATTGATGCCCCGGAAGGAAAGCCTCTCATAGACTTTCTCCGTGAAATCGGGGAGCACGTTCCCGGCTTCTGCTACACGAGCGAGCTCGACCCCTACGGCTCCTGCCGCTTATGTCTCGTCTCCACGCCGAGAGGAGTGACAGCATCGTGCACGCTCAAGCCAATGGAAGGGCTGAAGATAGAGACCCTGACCGGCGAAGTTGTTTCAATGAGAAAGACCGCGCTTGAGCTCATCCTCTCGGACCACTACGGCGACTGTATCGGCCCCTGTCAGGACGGCTGTCCGGCCCACAGCGACGTTCAGGGCTACCTCGCACTCATAGCGATGGGCAGGTACCACGAGGCGGTCAAGCTGATGAAGGAGAAGTACATCCTGCCGGCTGTGCTCGGAAGGGTCTGCCCGGCCTTCTGTGAGGACGCCTGTCGGAGAAACCTCGTGGAGGAGCCCCTCGCGATAAGGCAGCTCAAGAGATACGCAGCAGATTACGACCTTGAGCACGGCCCGTGGATGCCGGAGATTCCACCCTCAACCGGAAAGAGAATAGCCGTCGTCGGCGGTGGGCCAGCAGGATTGGCGTGCGCCTACTACCTCAGGACGATGGGTCACGAGGTCACGATAATCGAGGCGATGCCCCAGCTCGGCGGAATGATGCGCTACGGAATCCCGCCCTACAGGCTGCCGAGAGACGTTCTGGACAAGGACATAGCGACGGTCATAAACACGGGAATAGAGGTGAAGACCAACACCGCCCTCGGAAGGGACGTCACCCTCGACGAGCTCCGCGAGAAATACGATGCCGTCTTCCTCGGTGTCGGCGCCTGGAGAAGCAGAAAGATGGAAATTCCGGGCGAGGAGCTTGAAGGCGTCATGCACGGCATAGAGTTCCTCAGGAAGGTCAACACCGGCGAAAAGGTCAAGCTAGGCGAGCGCGTCATAGTCGTCGGCGGCGGAAACACCGCGATGGACGTTGCAAGGACTGCCTTGAGGCTTGGAGCCAAGGTTACCGTCGTTTACCGCCGCTCGAAGGCTGAGATGCCCGCCAACGAGAGGGAAGTTGAAGAGGCAATCGAGGAAGGCGTCGAGTTCCTTTTCCTCACGAACCCTGTGAAAATCCTTGGAAAAGATAATGTCGAGGAGGTAGAGCTGGTCAGGATGCGCCTCGGCGAGCCAGATTCAAGCGGAAGGCGGAGGCCGATACCGATAGAGGGTTCGGAGTTTAGGGTTAAAGCCGACAACGTTATCCTCGCGATAGGCCAGTACTGCGACGAGGAGTTCTTAAAGGCCCTCGGTATCGAGGCAAGGTGCGGAAAGGCGGTCGTTGATGAGGTGACGCTCCAGACGAGCGTTCCAGGCGTATTCGCTGGCGGCGACCTCGTCCTCGGGCCATCAACGGTCATCGAGAGCATAGCCACCGGAAGAAGGGCCGCGATAATGATAGACCTGTACCTCAAGGGCAAGCTGGAGAAGGCTAAAGCCGTTCTCACCGAGCCCGAAAAGCACATCGAGGAAGTTCTAAGCGATGATGACCTTTACAGGGTTCTCTTCGACTTCAGGCTCTACAACCACTGGAAGAAAGTCACCGAGAAGGACTACGAGGGCGTTGAAAGAAAGCCGAGGGCGAAGGTGGAGCTCCGCGACCCGGAAAAGAGGAAGAGAACCTTTGATGAGGTTGAGCCGGCCCTAACCGAGGAGCAGGTTCTTGAAGAAGCGAGGCGCTGTATGAGCTGCGGCTGTATGGAGGTCTTCCGGTGCAAGCTGAGGGAGTACGCGACGCTCTACAACGCTCAACAGCACGCCTTTGAGGGAGAGCAAAAGGGGTTCGAGCTCGACGAGAGCCACCCGTTCGTTACCCTCGACAACAACAAGTGCGTCCTCTGCGGCCAGTGCGTCAACTTCACCCACGAGATAGCCGGAGAGGGCGTCCTCGACTACCTGTTCCGCGGGTTTAAGACGAGAATCTCACCGCCGCTCGGGGAGAGCCTCGGAGACATGCATGGTCAGTTTATAGGCGAGATGATAGACCTCTGTCCCGTTGGGGCGATAACCGAGAAGCTTCCGTTCGTCAAGCCCGGGCCCTGGAAGACAACTCCAGTTAAGACCGTCTGCAACGGCTGCTCCTTCGCCTGCGAGATGAACGTTGAAGTTTACGACGGCATGCTCGTGAGGGCTTCAAGGGTAGAAAACTCTTGGAACAAGCATATCTGCGACGTCTGTCGCTTTAACAGGCCCTGGGCCGAGGATTTAACCGGGCCGCTCCTCAACGGAAAGCCGGTGAGCTGGGAAGAAGCCAAGAAGTTCCTCACCGAGAGGAGCTACGCCCTGATTTTGACGCCGGAGCTTACCAACGAAGAAATCGCCCGGCTCAGGGCCTTCGCTGAGGAGAAGGGCATTCCATTAGGCTCGACAGTTGGTGGAAGCATCTCCTCGGCCACACTGGAGGATGTCAGAAACGCCAGGAGGGTTCTCCTGAAGGCAGACCCGGAGAAGTTCCCGCTCCTCAAACTCCTCCTGAAGGGGAAGGAGCTCGTCGAGGAGGACCACGACGTTGTGATACTTGAGGGGTCAGCTGAACCGCTGGACGTGCCGACACTGATTCTCTACGAAGGCGTCAATGCCGCTGGTCTTATCAAGGCAGGAATAACTGGAATCCCGGAGAGCGAGGCCTATGTCGTCGTTGGCCGGCCGGCGAAAGAACTGCCCGGGGACGTCCTCGTGATTCCGGCTGGGGTGTGGGCGGAGAAGAGTGGAACAGTTACCAACGCCTTCGGGATGGAGCTGAAAATGGAGAAGGTGAGGGAAGGCTACTCGCCGGTGGAGCTTTTCTTGTGATTTTTCTTTTTTGCTGGTTTCGGGGTAATGTTTAAATAGTTCATATGCAATTATCATAATCATGAATGAACTATTTGTGAATAGAACTCGGGAACTGGAAGCGTTGAATAGAGCATATGGAAGCAATAGAAAAGAGCTCGTAATAATCTATGGCCGGAGAAGGGTAGGAAAGACTGCCCTTGTTAAAAAATCCGTGGAGGGTATGAGACATCTGTACTTCTTCGCTGAGGAGACTCTAGAGGAGGAAAACCTGCGGGCTTTTCGGAGTTCAGTTGCCAGGGTACTGAAGAACTCTCTTATTGAGAAGGCCGAACTCTCTTGGGAAGAACTCTTCAAGCTTCTCGACGGTTCCGGAGTGGTCATCATAATAGACGAGTTCCCGAACCTGATAAAATCCAATCGGGCCATAGTATCGAAGTTCCAGAAAATCTGGGAGGGACTAAAGGACATCAAGCTCGTTCTGACGGGTTCATCCATAAGCGTCATGGAGAGCCACGTCCTTGGATACAAAAGTCCACTCTACGGGAGAAGGACGCTTTCCATAAAGCTTGGCCCCCTGGGCTTTTTCCATCTGAGAGGGTTTTTCCCTGAGAAGGACTGGAGGGAGCTTGTAAGGATTTATGGTATAACCGACGGCATTCCCGCATACATAAGGGAGGTTCAGTTCAGGCTGAGGGCTGGAGAAAAGCTCGAAGAAGTGTTTCAGCCGAATAAACTCCTATTCGACGAGGCGGAGTTCCTACTTAAAACCGAGCTGAGGGAGCCGGCTCGCTATTTCTCCATCCTCAAGGCCATAGCCTTTGGAAAGACAAAGTTCGGAGAGATAGTTAGCTTTACGGGACTTCCAAGTTCAACCGTTTCCCAGTACCTCAGCAACCTTCAGACGCTCCACATAGTTGAGGAGAGGTATCCTGTTGGAGAACCTGAGAGAAGGAGGAACGCGCGCTACTACCTGAGTGACCTCTACTTTACCTTCTGGTTCCGCTTTGTCTACCCAAACCGCTCCCAGCTCTTTGACTTTGGCTACATAGAGAACTTTGAGGAAGAGTACAACTGCTATCTTGGTTTAGTCTTTGAGAAGATAGCGGAGCAGTTCCTCAGGGAGCTAAACAAAGCGGGCAAGCTTCCCTTTAGGTTCACGAAGATTGGCAGGTGGTGGCATAGGAATGAGGAGATTGATTTGCTCGCTTTGAACGAGCGTGAGAAGAAGGCCCTCTTCGTCGAGGTGAAGTGGAAAGACCTTAGCTTGAGGGAAGCTAAAGGAGTTCTGAGAGACCTTGAGAGAAAGGCGAGGCTTACGGGCCTTGAAGACGGGGAGAGGTTTTACGGAATGGTGGCGAAGGGTATTAAAGGGAAGGAAGAGCTCAGGGCTGAAGGCTGGTTCGTGTGGGATTTGGCTGACTTCGAAAGGCTTATCTCTTCTGAAAGCGGAGTTTGAGGTGGTGCCTTTGTCACTTCTGCCTTTGGCGGGGATGTTCATCTTTGGGGGGAAGAAGAAATCGGGCGAAGAAAAAGAAACTGCAGTCCCGAAAAACTTGAGAGATAAGGTAAGAATGGTAGTAATGCACCACGGAAAGGGGTTATACTACCTGCTCAGCCGCGCAACGCCGGAACAGGACGTTGCAAGAATCCCAAAGGAAACCTCGAACTCATAGGTCTCTACACGGTAGTGCTTAGGCTGATTAAAGAAGGGAAGTTTGAAGATGCGGAGGAGTTCCTGAGGGCATTTTAAGCTTCATCTATGGGCTCTTTCCCTGTGCTCCAGTCTGAGAACCCCTCACGAGATCGTTCTTCCAGTCCACAGCATAAATGGCATCTCGAAAGCTTTTTAAATGCATAACTATCCTAAGTACTTAGGTGGGTTATGTGAAGAGTCGTGAAATACCGTTCTTCACACCCAGACCGAGGGATGATGAACTGTTTGGAAGGGAATACGAACTTAGAAGACTCCTGTCGTATATTCATGATGGAGTATGGGTTGCTGTTTTGGGCCCGAGGATGGTTGGCAAAACGAGTCTCGCCAAGTCGGCTATTAAAAGGTATGCCCATAGCACAAACTCGATGGGGATTTACATAAACGTCGCCAGCTGTGGCAGTTTTGGGGAGTTTTCCCGAAAGGTTGTAGGGAGCATTACAAACGCCATGAGGACGCTAAAATCCCGTAGAAAAGTTAGGAGTTTGGGTGTAAGCGTGTATCTCTCTGATCCGGGAAGCTTAATAAAGGCAGGATTTCAATTTAATCTGGAATTTGAAGGTGGCAGAAGCGCCGTGGGGAACTTCGTGTCGGCCATGAACGCCCTACCCCCGAATACCGTTGTAGTGTTTGATGAGATACAGGAGGTTAGGAACAGGAAGGATCTGCTCCTGAAAAGCTTATGGGAAATCTACAACGAGAGATCTGACTTAAGGATAGTCTTCACGGGTTCTTATTCGGGTGTTCTTAAGGCCCTATTCACCGCCGGCGAGAGGGAGGCCATGTTCGGAAGACCCCCTGAGCAGTTGATTCTTACTCCCTGGTCCACCAAAACCGCCGAGGAATACCTTCTGAATGGATTTGAGAGATGCGGAATTGACTACGGGTATTCGGAGATTGCGGATGCGATACTGACACTAGGTACCCTCCCCGGATGGCTCACCTTGTACGGCTACAAACGATGCAAGGGGGAACCCCATGAGAGGGCAAAGCATCTCGTAATAACCGAAGCGATTCTCAAGGCAAAACGAGAACTTCTTAACTATGTTTCCACAAGAACAGAACCTCACAAGACAATATCACTCCTCAAGGCTCTTTCAGAGGGTTCAAAGAGATGGAACGAATTGAAAATCATTAGCGGGCTCTCTGAACCAGCTCTATCCGAAATTCTACAACAGCTCGTAGGGGAGCTGGGGGTGGTAAAGAAGAACGAACTGAACCGCGCAAACGTGACCTACGAGTTCATCAACGAAATATACAGAGAGGCAGCCAAGTATCTGAGTGTCGCGGAAATTAAGAAGGAATGAAACCTACAGCCTCAAATCACCGCCGGAACGCCCGGAATCCTTGGGAATGGCTGCACCTCGGCTATGTGCTTTGCCCCGACCATGTAGCGGACCAGCCTCTCTACGCCGATTCCCGCTCCCGCGCTCGGCCTTAACAGGCCAGCCTTGGCCACCTCCAGATACGGTCTGAAGGCTTCGAGGCTTATCCCAGCTTTCTTCATCTTACTGGCTATCACTTCATACTCCCATTCCCTCTCGCCGCCGCTTGAGACTTCTCCATAGCCCTCCGGCAGGTAGAGGTCGTAGTTTCTGAAGTGGCCCGGCCTTTCTGGATCCTCCCTGTCGTAGAACTCCCTTTCGATGTCGGTCACCCAGAAGGGCTCGTCCATGACTTTGCTGGCCTCGTCCTCGTCCCCGAACTCCTCCTTTATCTCCTCCAGCGTGAAGCGCTTGAACGGCGGTTTAACCTTCGGAACTTCCCTCTCAGGACCCCAGCTTCTCGCCTCCCTGAAGAGGCCGCTGATGAGTCCCTCGATGAGGCCCATCACGTCGTCCATACTGGTGTAGGCTACCTCGAAGTCGAGCTGGGTGAACTCGTAGGCGTGCCTTCCGTCGTCGGCTGAGCGACCTTCGAGCCTTATGTTCGGCGAGAGGATGAAGAGCCTGTCTATTCCCATCGCCACCGCCATCTGCTTGTGGAGTATCATGCTGTGGGTCAGCCTCAGTCTGGAACCGTAGACCTCGACCTCAGGGGGCTTGAGAGCCTCTTCCGCCGCTGGATCCGGCCAGAGCGGGTCTGTGATGGAGCTGAGCATGACCGGTAGCATCCACTTGAAGCCCTTCGCCACCATGTATCTTGTCATATAGTCAATAACTCTCGTCTGTATTTCCATAACTGGTTCAATTTTTCTGGTTACAATTTGGAGAGTGTTCATATATATCACCTGATTTTTGTCACCGGTTTTCTCCTTTATGGCCTTTATGCAAAAACTTTTGGATTTTGGGCAAAATATGACATTAAACTATGGCTATTTTTGAACAATTGACAATATCTTGGCCGTTAATTGACATTTATCAACGACCGCTGGCGATAGCGTTATAACGCCCGGTGAGAACCCTATACGGTGGTAAAGCATGGGAGTGTACATATTCACGCCTGAAGACCTTGTCCGCTACGGCTCCGCAACCGAGGAGGAGCTTGAGGTTTTGAAGAACGCGATTCTCTCCAAGAAGGACATCCTCGTGGTCGGATCGAGCCGCTCCGGAAAGACCAAGCTCGTCGAGGCCCTGATGCATTATATCCCCGATAACTGGAAGGTCGCTGTTATAACCGCTTACGGCGAGTTCAAGCCCTTCAAGCCGAATATAGTTGTCATAGACACCCAGTTCGACAGCCAGCCCCTGGAAAGGCGCACCTCGGACGTTATATCGAGGATAAAGGCCCTGGACCCGGATTACGTTGTTATCGACACCATCCACACTATCGATGTTTCGAGGGTCTTCCGGGAGCTAATAGATGACTACGCGTTTATAGTGACATCCCTTGCCCTTACCAGTGACATAAAGGACGAAGTCAGGCACTGGCTCAGGATAAGCGGCGAGACCTTCGACAAGTTTGACATCGTCGTGGAACTCAGGAGGGACTTCAGGACAGGCAGGAAGAGTATAAACAGGATATACGAGGTAAAGAACGGGGAGCTAAGGCTGGTCATTTAGTCCTTTAGCTTCTTTTTCAGGTCTTTCCACTCATCTTTGACTTCATTTATGATCCTCATCTGTCCTTCCTTTGTTAGATAGCCCTTTCTCCATGAAACGTACAGGACAATGTTGAACGCAGCTGTGACTATCAACGCGATTAATAGGGAGCTTACCGCAACGCCCGCTATGGTGTGCTGGGTTCTCCTGAACATCCCGAGGATAACGTAGTCTCCCGGCGTCATGTGCCTCATGGGAAGTGTAACCCTCTCAGTGCCCTCCGCGGGAATAATGGAGAGCATATGGTTCCACGTTACGGAATAAACCTTAACGTGAGTACCATTTTCGGCACAGTCGGGAACGGTTAGGTCCCTCTCGAACCACACACAGCTCCCGTCTGGGTTCACAACGGCCCAAACGTCCGTGTGCTCGTAAGTCTGGAAGTAGACCGTGCGGTTGTGGGGAAAGACCTTCACCACTTCTATGTCCTCTGTTGCTCCCCCGTAAACAAGGGCCCGGAAGAACCGGTAGAGCCTGTCTATCAGCCAGTTGCCGAAGTATTCGTCCTCCCAGACTATGTAGTAGTAGATGTTGCCGCTTCCATCACTCATGTAAAGCAGTTCATCCGGGGGGTCATCGGGTAGTGTGTAAACTATGGGGCCATACGTCCTGGCCTCTTCGGTCTCTCCTGGCAGGTAGCCCTCAAGTGAATAACCGCTGGTGTAGAGACCAACGCTCCAGAAGATGAAAAAGTTGAGAACAAACCATGCTGCAATCAGCTTCTTTGAGACCATGCCTTCCACTAAAAGATAAAAAGAAACATCATGCTTTAAGCTTTTCTATGACCTCGCGGAGGTTGGCGAGCATCTCTTCGATGTCATCAAAGGTCATGTACCCCATGTTCCCAATCCTGAAGGTCTTCTCCGCCACGCTTCCGTAACCTTTGGCCAGCTCGAAGCCGCGCTCGCGCATCGTGTTGTAAACGTCGACGCCCTTCATTCCCTCTGGAACGACAACGGCCGTTATCGTTGGGCTCTCGTAGCCGGGCTCAGCCAGAACGCCGAGGCCCATCTCCTTGACGCCTTCCCTTATCATCTCGCTCCTCTTCCTGTACATTCCGAGCCAGGCATCTTTGCCGCCCATCTTCTCGACTATCCTGAGCACAACGTTGAGGCCGAATATCTGCGGGAGCGGTGGAGTTGAGGGCGTTCCCTTCTTCTTCTCGTTGAACTTCTTGTAGAGCGGCAGGTCGAAGTACCAGCCGCGCTCCGGCATCTTCTCGGCTATCTCGAAAACCCTCTCGCTGACCGCTGCAACTGCCAGCCCAGGCGGGACGCCGAAGGCCTTCTGCGAGCTGGCGAATATCATGTCGAGGCCCCATTTGTCGAACTTTATGTCCGCGCCACCCATGGCTGAGACGGCATCGACGAAGAGGAGCTTGTCGTGCTCGTGGACGACCTTCGCCAGCTCGGGGAGCGGGTTGAGGACACCGGTCGAGGTCTCGTTGTAGGTTATGGTTACCGCAACGACGTCGGGATTCTTTCTGAGGGCCTCGTCGAGCTCCTCCGGCTTGATTGCGTATCCAGGCTCCTTACTCAGGATGACGGCTTCCCTGCCGTTGGCGTTGACGACGTCAGCGAAGCGCTTTCCGAAGGCACCTATGGCAGTGACCAGTACCTTTCCTCCCTTCGGCACGGTGTTTCTCACAGCAGCTTCCATGAAGCCGGTTCCGGAGCTGGGGAACATTATTATCTCGCCTTTCTCGGCTTCGAGAAAAGCCTTGAGCCTATTGAGGGTATCAACGTGAACTTCCTTTGCCTCGGCCGAGCGGTGGCTGAACATCTGGACGCTCATTATCGCGAGAACCTCCGGGAAACAGGCAACCGGTCCTGCCGTGAAGAGCCTGTACTTCGGCTTGACGAGCTCGTAAACCTCCCTGTAGGCTTCTTCATACTCCATGTTGAACTTAATCTCCATCAGCATCACCTCGGCGGGAGTTTGGAGGGGAGATATAAAAAGGGTTCGCTGGAGGTGTGTAGCAATTAGTTGAAGCTCCACTCATTTATTCCGTCGATGATTGAAAAATCTTCGGCATGGCCAAGACTTTTAAAATCTTTATCTAACGTTCAGAAGGTGGTCGTATGGAATCCAGACGTCTCGCCGGAATACTCCTGCTCATACTGTCAGCCTTCACAGGCACGATAGCCTTCCGCCTTGCCACTCCGGCCATAGCGTTCTACACCCGTGATATACTCCGGGCCTCGATGCTTTCCGTTTCAATCGTCTCGATGTCGTTTGTGCTCGCGAGGGCATTTTCCTCAGTCTTTGGCGGGCTGATGCTCGAAAGGGGCAAGAGGCTCGTCTATATCGGTGCGGTAGCCATGATGGGAAACGCCCTGGCGGTTCAGCTCTATCCCCTGACCTCAACCTGGTTCCAGGTTGCGGGAATAAAGCTCCTCAACGGCTTTCTAAACGGCCTCAGCTGGCCGATGGCGCAGTTCGTCATAGCCATAGCGACCCCGAAGGAGATAAGGGCGAGGGTTACCGCGGTCTACTTCTTCTTCGGCAGCATCGCTTCCCTCCTCGGAAACTACGTCTACGCATACACCATAGACCTTGGACTTGCCAAGCAGATGTGGATTTCCTCCGCGTTCTTTGTCCTGACGGGCCTGATAATGGTGGCCAGCTATGCTCTCCTCTACGAGAGAATAACGCCCAAGAGGAAGAAAACCCCCGACGGTGAAAAGCCGAGCCTCGAACCCAAGAGGGTTCTAATCATCGCCTCGTTGATGGCAATCATAGTGGCCTTTACCTCGGGAGAGATAACCTACGTCTACGTCTCCGAAGCGTTGGGGATGGAGAAGGCAAGAACCGCCACGCTCATCGGCTGGGCGGGGTTTCTCGCCGCGATGCTCAGCTACTTCGCTTCTTGGCTTGCCGACGTGAGGAGCGAGAGGCGGATGGTTCTGCTCACGTCTCTAATGGCCGCGCTCTCACCGCTCCTCGCCGCTGTAAAGACAGCCCCGACGGTTTTCCTGGGGATATTCCTCGCCCTCTTCGCTTTCCAGAGCTTCCGCCCGATTTCCAGAAAGGTTCTCGCTTCATACCACCGCTCCTCCCTTGCCATCGGGGGCGTTAATGGCGTTCAGAACCTCTCGACTTTCCTGGGAGGAATGCTCTTCGGCTTTGCGTACTCGCTGGGCGAGCTTCATGGGGTTGTAACACTGAACCTGGCTTTGCTCGCCTTTCTGCCGTTTTCAATTGGGTTAGTTGTGGAGGGATTGTCTATGGTAGATTAACATTAGAACGTTCTGCTTTAATTTCTAAAATTACTTGAAAAAAGAAAAACTTAAAAACGTCGACGACGTAATATATGGTGAGGCGGATCTATGAAAAAGCCGAGAATAATGCTTGGAATGCTTTTGATAATATTATTGATGGGTAGTGTGGCTGGGGCCTATCGGTTTTTTTAACAAGCCAGAAAAGGGTCTACTAATTGAACTCCCAAATCCAGACCGGACAATGGGCAGGAGCGCGCTTGCCAGCTGGCTGGCCCCTAAGTACCGGTACTACGTCCAGGTCCAGGTAATGACACGGGAAGGTTTCAGAACCGTTTACCTGGGAAGTTCTCCGGGAAAAGTGCTCATTCCCAGTTCAAATCTCTCCGAAATCAAACGCTCCTGGAAAGACGTGAATCCAGCGGTTCTCATTGACGTATGGATTGTTGAACCCGAAACCGGGAAAACGTACGAGGTCGGGACGTTTAGCATAAGGCTTACTGAGAACTCGATCGAGGGCCTTCAGAGGTTCACTCCCAAATTCTCAAAGGGTGACCTCCACGATTTTTCGGTGGGTGGATTAGAGAGAACCTCCCCAATTACGCCCACTAGAGGATTTTTTGCAGGTTATCGCTGGAGAACGAAGAGAGAATACCTTCGGGAGGACGACTATCCTGGTGGCATGTATCTTCCGGTTCTTATACTTGACAACGGGGAGGGACACGCCACAGTTCTTGGAGCTTACAAGGTTGAGGTCAGGGAGAGCTCATCCACTTCTTCTGGGCTTTCCATCGGTTTCTCGACCACGATAATCAGAGGGGCCCAACTGAGTAGTAAGGGCAAGTTCAGTATCAAAAGGGGTTTGGAGAACGGGGAGATACGGATTGAACTGAAAAAGGGCAATGAGTTTGTTAGGTCTATCATTGATGGTGAAGTAAAGAACGTCAAACCCGGCGATGTGGGAGTTATGGCTATAAAAGGAGAGCCATACATCGCCCTTCAGGTTCTCCAGAAGTGCTACGTTGATGAGTTTAGAAAGATGCACTGTTTTGACACAGACCAAGAGAGGGTGCTTATAACGGTTTCGGATGTTGAACGAACTTATGACTCCCGCAAAAAAGCCTACCTCATTAAAACTTTCTCCTTCGTGAACCCTCCAAGGAGCGTGTATCCTGCGGATAGCTTTGAGAGACTTGTCGATGACAACGCGAAGATGGAGACACTAACAACACTCTACGGGGAAAAGCAGAACGGGAGATCTTCTCACATGGAGATTTTCCTGGACGAGTACGATACCTACTCAAACTCATACATCCCACTGCTCGCGGTGACCGTTGCCCTCCAGCCTGAGGCATGGCCGGCATTTTTGATAGGCTTAAGTGCAGTTGGGGGGATTTACATAACGAACGAGGGGCATGAAAGGGCATTTGGGGCCTTTACGATTATGGATCAATCGGACTACACCAAGACCACCGTTAAGTACGCGAGTCTTGAGTATTCGGTGAAAGATTCCAACCATCACACAAGGTTTCCCTTTGCATATCTGCGGTTTGAGTAGTACTTCTCTCTTTTTAACTTATTTTCTAGATAGTTCCAGCTCCCTTCACTACCCACCTTGGCACTCCAAAACTTTTATAAAAGCGAGGGCAAGCTAAGTTTAGGCTTAGCTGTCATTGAGATTACTTCAGATGCCGATAACCCCTGAAGGGGTAACGGCCGAAGACCCGGCCCTCGGGCTGATGTCCGAAACCGGCGACGGGAGTAGGAAAAGCCCGTAAACCGATGCACTCGGAGGTCAGGCTCATTTGGAGGTGAGAGTATGGGACTGAGACCAGCCAAGATTGATAGGGACGTTGACAAGCCCGCTTACACGAGGAGGAAGTACATCCGCGGTGCGCCCGGTCCGAGAATAACGATCTTTGATATGGGCAACCTCTCAGCCGAGTTCGAGTACGAGGTCAGCCTTCACGCGGAGCAGGCCATGCAGATAAGGCAGAACGCCCTCGAGGCCATCCGTATCCAGGTGAACAGGTACCTCCAGAAGAACGTCGGAAGGAGCAACTACCACTTCAAGATAAGGGTTTACCCGTTCCAGGTTCTCAGGGAAAACCCGATGGCAACCGGAAGGAAGGCCGACCGTTACGGAAATGGTATGAGGAGGCCCTTTGGAAAGCCGATTGGTTTAGCTGCCCGCGTCAAGAAGGACCAGAAGATCATCACTGTCTGGGTGAATGAGAACCACCTCAAGTTCGCCCTTGGAGCGATGCACAGGGCCAAGATGAAGCTGCCCTACAGCGCCTACTACAGGATCTACGACAAGGAAGGCAACGACATCACCAGCAAGGTTCTCTCGACCATGAAGCGCTGAAGCGCACCTTCTTCTTTGTTCTATTTTCGCGCGTTAGTACTTCCATATGTTACCGCGCGGAGAAAACTTTTAAATACTATTGCTGGAAGTTACTTCTGGGGAGGGGGATGTTTAAGGAACATAGACAGGGGCACGTTTTCATTCCCGGTTTCATCCTTGCTACGATGCTTCTGTTGGTTCTCATGGTTGGTGGTTTTGACTATCTGGCCCAGCGTTATCCTGGGCTCATCGATATGCTCCCGGGCATCACGGTGGAGTCTGACCCTACGTCTGGTGGACACATCTTCCTTGAATCATGGGGAAGGCTGTTTTATCCAATCCTTGTCGTGGCACTGCTCACTACAATCTTTCTGAAAAAGACGGGGCTTCCGGAGGATTCTTTTGTGATATCGAGCTTGGTCATTCCTCTCGTTGTTATTCTAACGGCACTTGCTGTTGTTGCTGTTTTTGGTGGCAATTGCGAATACGAGTTCGGGTTCTTTGCTATTTACCTGCTCTTTGTGCTTCCCTATCTTCTTGGGGCCTTAGGACACTACCTGCTCTCACGTCTGGTATGGTAGCCTTTCTTATAATTCATAATGATTATTAACGATGCCACCCAACTTAGACTGGTGGGATGATGGTAAGCTCAGGCTTTAGGGCAACCCTCCTCAAGCTCGGTCTGCCAGAGGACAGGCTGGCGGTTCTTGAGGGCAAGGGTGGAGTTGTGGAGGGGGAATTCAAGGGCATAAGATACGTCCGCTTTCGGGATTCCGCCAAAGGGTTCCGGCGCGGAACGGTTGTATTTGAGAACGGCGATGTTGTTCTGGGCTTCCCCCACATAAAGCGTATCGTCCAGCTGGAGAAGGGGGTAAAAAGGATCTTCAAAAACAGACCCTTCTACGTTGAGGAGAAGGTGGACGGCTACAACGTCCGCGTCGTGAAGGTGATGGACAGGGTTCTCGCTCTAACGAGGGGCGGCTTTATCTGTCCCTTCACGACGGAGAGGATACTGGACTTCATCAACGATGAGTTCTTCAAAGATTACCCCAACCTTGTCCTGGCCGGTGAGATGGCCGGGCCCGAAAGCCCGTACATCGTCGAGGGGCCGCCCTACGTGAAGGAGGACATAGAGTTCTTCCTCTTTGACATCCAGGAGAAGGGAACGGGAAGGAGCCTTCCTGTGGAGGAGAGGCTTAAGCTTGCCGAGGAGTACGGCATTCGTCACGTTGAAACTTTTGGCCTCTACGACCGCTCGAAGATTGAGGAGTTGCATGAGTTAATCGAAAGGCTGGGCAGGGAGAGGAGAGAGGGCATCGTTATGAAAACGCCCGATATGAAGAAAATCGCGAAGTATGTAACGCCGTACGCCAACATCAACGACGTCAGGATAGGCTCGCACATATTCTTCGACCTGCCCCACGGCTACTTCATGGGGAGAATTAAGCGCCTCGCTTTCTACCTGGCCGAAAAGCACATCAAAGGCGAGGAGTTCGATGAGTACGCGAAGGCCCTCGGAAAGGCCCTCCTCCGGCCGTTCGTTGAGAGCATCCACGAGGTCGCCAACGGCGGCGAGGTCGAGGAGGTCTTTACGGTGAGGGTGAAGAGCATAAGCACCGCCCATAAAATGGTGACTCACTTCGAGAGGCTCGGTGTGAAGATCCACATCGAGGACATAGAGGATCTGGGCAACGGCTACTGGAGGATAACATTCAAGAGGGTCTATCCCGATGCAACGCGCGAGATGAGGGAGCTGTGGAACGGCAGGGCGTTTGTGGATTGAAGCGGCAGATTTCATGAAAATTATTCTACCAATTTGGATGGATAAGTAAAATCGGGGGACTTTAACTTGCGCCCCCACAAGTTACTTGCACCCCTGCAAGTTAAGAGGCTTTCCCCAACCTTTGCGAAAGCAAAGGTTGATCAAAAAGTCTTCGCCGTTAAAAGGGTATGGAAATGTTTGCATGCTATTTTAATGATGTGTGTTTTAATGGGTTTGTATCAAATTTCATCGATTTTGGGCGTGTTTTGCTCCAACTCAGCGCCCGAAGGGCGCCAAAAATGAAAAACATGAGTAAGAACTGTCAAGATTAAGAATAAACCCGTGTAAAAATTAGGCTCATTTAAATGGCATGCCGTTTTCGATGAAACATTCCCCAGAAAAGTTTCTTAACGTGGGGCAAAGCCCACTTTGGGGGTTTGAGACTGCAGGGAACTTTGCCTGCGCAAAGTTTCATCAAAGTTTGTGATTCCCGTTGGGGCTCTTCTACAAAGGGATTTCACTTCCAAACTTGCCCGTAAAAGGTTGAATTCTCTAAGATAAAACTTTTCCCACGTGGGTTCTACTTGAACCGCGCTCCAAAGGGGTGCAAAAACGCTTGAACCTTCCTGGAACGCATCCTTAGAATGAATTCATTCTGCCCAAAAAGAAGTCCTCAAAGAAATCCACTCCAGAACACGCTTTTCAAGAGGAATCACAACCTTGATCAAACGTCGCGCAGGCGAACAAGCTTTTAAAAAAGCTTGACCAAAAAGCCTTAACTGCCTAGAAGCGAGGAGTTAGAAGTTGGTAGCTCTTCTTGAGGTCATGCTCTGAATACAGGGGGTTTCAAGTCAGGTGCCAATGTTTCAAGTGAGAACCAGTTTTGGGTTCCTTTGATGAGGGTTTAACTTGAAAAAGACGCCCGCAGGGCATCAAAAAGGCAAACCTAACCCAAGAGTGAATTTTAGGCAAGTTCTTTATGTTGAACGCTCCAGTAATGATAAACCCCTTGAAAATCGGCACGTCCAAATGGGGCTACAAATTTTGATGAAACTTTGCGCAAGCAAAGTTTCTGGGGGGTGTGGGGGCGTTAGCCCCCCAGTAGTTTAGAGGAAAAGCGGGGTTGTGGGGCGAAGCCCCACTTCGGGGGTTTGAGAGTACAGAGCAAGCTTTAAGAAAGCTTGACCAAAAGTTTGTGATTTTTTGAGGTAGTGCCCTTAAAGAGGGATTCATTTCAAAATCAGCCATTAGGAAGTTGGATCCCTCGAACAGATTTTTTCACATGGGTTCTACTTCAACCGCGCTCCTTCGGAGCGCTAAAAACGCTTGAACCCTTCTGAAAAGTTTCCTTGGAATGAATCCAACACTCACAAGCAAATTCCAGAGAATCCACTTAGGAACACTCATTACAGACAGAATCACCAACCTTGATCAAACTTCGCGAAGGCGAAGTTTGCTTTGCAAAAAATTTGTACACCTCCCAACCCAAAAAAGGGTGGAACGGTTCGAAAGCCTTTTAAATAGTCTCCATAGACCCCACTTCAGCGTTAAAGTACCCACAGCAAAGGATGACGGAAAATGGCCTGGCACATCTTCATTCCAGATTCGCTCCTTGAAGAGACCGACGACCCCAAAATCAGAACGTACAAGGTTGGGCAGATAGCCAGGGCCGCTGCAATCTTCGGCGTTGAGCACGTGTGGGTTTACAGGGCCGGCGGCAGGGACGGAAGGTTCATCAAAACGATCCTTGAGTATGCGGAAACGCCCCAGTACCTCAGAAAGAGGCTGTTCCCCCTCATGCCGGAGCTCCGCTATGTTGGCGTCATCCCGCCGCTGAGGACTCCCCACCACAAGCTTAAGGGGAAACCGAGGGTCGGGGAGATCCGCGAGGGCTTCGCCTTTCGGAAAGGAAGGAGAACCTACGCGGACATCGGCCTCGACGACCTCGCCGCGGTGGAGGGGGACGTTGAGGGGCGCGCAACTTTCAGAATAGTCTCAGCAAGGCCTCTCAGAGTGATACCAGCGAAGCCAGAGGAATACTGGGGGTACAGGGTGCATCTCACGAGGAAGTCACTGGCAAAAACACTTAAAAAGGCCAGGCTGGATTTGGCGATTGCCACCTCCCGGAGGGGGCGTGACATTCGAGAGGTGAAGCTTCCCCCGCTCGAGGGGGAGGTCGGATTCGCCTTTGGCTCACCGAGGAAGGGCGTGATGGAGCTCCTCGGCGAGGAGGAATATGACTTTGATCTAATCCTCAACACCATTCCAAATCAGCGGACGGCCACCGTCCGCACCGAGGAGGCCGTGTTGGCCACACTCGCTGTGTTTAATCTCATAAGGAGGGATTGAGATGGGAAAAATACACAGGCCAAGGAGAGGTTCACTGGCTTACTCCCCGAGAAAGAGGGCTAGGAGCGTAGTCCCAAGAATCAAGAAGTGGCCGAAGGACAGCGAAGTCAGGATGCTCGGTTTCGCCGGCTACAAGGCTGGTATGACCCACATCCTCATGATAGACGACAGGCCAGGGCTCACCAAGGGGAAGGAGATCTTCATGCCGGTCACGATAGTCGAGGTCCCGCCGCTCTTCGTCTACGGCATCAGGGCCTACAGGCAGGGCTACCTCGGTCTCGAGACCGCCACCGAGGTCTGGTTCCACGAGCTCAACGACCACGTCAAGAGGCGCATAAAGACCCTGCCAAAGAACTACGACGAGGAGGCCTTCAAGGCTAGGCTTGCCCAGCTTGAGGAGCTTATCGAGGGCGGCGAGATAGTTGACGTCAGGCTTCTCGTCCACACCCAGCCGTGGCTCATCAAGCTCAAGAAGAAGCCGGAGGTCATGGAGTACGCCATCGGTGGCGACGACATCAGGGCCAAGTTCGACTACGCCAAGGAGAAGATAGGCAAGGATCTCCGTGCGAGCGAGGTTCTCCACGAGGGTGAGCTCCTCGACATCATAGCCGTCACCAAGGGTAAGGGAACCCAGGGTCCGGTCAAGCGCTGGGGTGTCAAGATACAGTTCCACAAAGCCCAGAGGGCTGGCAAGGCCAGGCACATCGGTAACCTCGGTCCGTGGCACCCGACCAGGGTCATGTGGACCGTCCCCCTCGCGGGTCAGATGGGCTTCCACCACAGGACCGAGTTCAACAAGAGGCTCATTGCCATAGGTGAGAACGGTAAGCTCAAGCTCGGTGACAAGAAGGAGATAGAGATCACCCCGAAGGGCGGCTTCCCGCACTACGGTGTCATAAGGAGCGACTTCCTCATGATACAGGGCACCGTTCCGGGAGCCTTCAAGAGGATCATCAGGGTCAGGCCGGCTATAAGGGCGCCGAAGAAGAGGCCGCCGGTTGAGAGGCCGCAGATAACCTACGTCAGTAGGGAATCCAAGCAGTGAGGTGAGATAAATGAAGGTTAAGGTTTTCAATCTCGAAGGCGAGCCTGTGGAGGAGATAGAGCTTCCGAAGGTCTTTGCCACCCCGTTCAGGCCCGACCTCATCAGGAGGGCTGTCATCGCCTCATGGACCCACAGGATACAGCCGCAGGGCAGGGATCCGCTCGCTGGAAAGAGAAGGGTCACCGAGAACATCGGAAAGGGCCACGGAATGGCAAGGGTTGAGAGGATAAAGACCTCCCCGAGGTTTGCCGCCTTCGTCCCCTTCGCGAGAGGTGGAAGGAGAACCCACCCGCCCAAGGTCGAGAAGGTCATCTGGGAGGACATCAACAAGAAGGAGCGCAGGCTGGCCATAATGAGTGCCATCGCTGCAACCGCCAACTACGACCTCGTCAGGGCCAGGGGCCACATCGTTGACAACGTTCCGCAGGTTCCGATAGTCGTCACCGACGACCTCGAGAAGGTTTTCAAGACCGCCCAGACCCGGGAGATATTCAAGAAGCTCGGCGTCTGGGATGACATCGAGAGGGCCAAGAAGAACACCAAGATAAGGGCCGGTAAGGGCAAGATGCGCGGAAGGAAGTACAAGAAGGCCAAGGGTCCGCTCGTCGTCGTTGCCAAGAACGAGGGAATCGTTCAGGGTGCCAGGAACCACCCGGGCGTTGACGTCGTCACCGTTGAGAACCTCGGCGTTGAGCTTCTCGCTCCGGGTACCCACCCGGGAAGGCTCACGGTCTGGACCAAGGGCGCCATAGAGAGGCTTAGGGAAATTTACGGGTGATGAGAGATGGATCCGTACAAGGTTATCGTCAAGCCGGTCGTCACGGAGAAGGCCGTGGCCATGATCGAGAACGAGAACAAGCTCACCTTCATAGTGGACAGAAGAGCTACCAAGCAGGACATCAAGAATGCCGTGGAAGCGATGTTCGATGTCAAGGTCGAGAAGGTCACCACCCTCGTGACCATGAAGGGCGAGAAGAAGGCCTATGTGAAGCTCAAGCCTGAGTACAGCGCAAGTGAGGTTGCTGCCAGGATAGGATTGTTCTGACGGGGTGAGTGAGATGGGAAAGAGTCTGATTCAGCAGAGGAGAGGTAAGGGAACCACGACCTTTAGAGCCCCCTCCCACAGGTACAGGGGTGCCGTCAGGTACGTTCCGCTCAACCTTACCAAGGAGAAGACCCTCGTCGGCAAGGTCGTAGAGATACTCCACGACCCGGGAAGGACCGCCCCAGTGGCAAGGGTCAAGTTCGAGAACGGCATGGAGAAGCTCATAATAGCTCCCGAAGGAGTCCTCGTCGGTGAGGAGATAGCCATCGGGCCGAACGCCCCGATCAAGATCGGCAACACCCTCCCGCTTGCCATGATACCGGAGGGAAGCTACGTCTACGACATCGAGGGAGTTCCGGGCGACGGTGGCAAGTACGTCCGCGCCGGCGGTGCCTACGCCCTCGTCGTCAGCAGGGAGAAGGACAAGGTCATAGTCCAGCTTCCGAGCGGTGAGCTCAAGCAGTTCAAGCCGACCTGCAGGGCTACCATAGGTGTCGTTGCCGGTGGCGGTAGGCTCGAGAAGCCCATCGTCAAGGCGGGTAAGGCCTACTACATCGCCAAGGCAAGGAACAGGTTCTGGCCGAAGCCGAGGGGTGTCAAGATGAACGCCGTCAACCACCCGCACGGTGGTAAGGAGCACCACATCGGCAGGCCGAGCACCGTCTCGAGGCGCGCTCCGCCCGGAAGGAAGGTCGGTCACATAGCCGCGAGAAGAACTGGTAGGAGGAAGTGATGAAGATGGCGAGAAAGAAGGAGTTTAAGTACCGGGGTTACAGCTTCGAGGAACTGCTCAACATGTCACTCGAGGACTTCGCTAAGCTCCTCCCGGCCAGGCAGAGGAGGAGCCTCAAGCGCGGCCTCAGTCCGGAGCAGAAGAAGCTCCTCAGGAAGATAAGGCTTGCCAAGAAGGGCAAGTACAACAAGCCGATAAGGACCCACAGCAGGGACATGGTTATACTCCCCGAGATGGTCGGCATGACCATCCACGTCTACAACGGAAAGGAATTCATCCCGATAGAGATCAAGGAGGAGATGATCGGCCACTACCTCGGCGAGTTCGCCCTCTCCAGGAAGGTCGTCCAGCACGGTTCACCTGGTGTCGGTGCGACCAGGTCATCGATGTTCGTGGCGGTCAAGTGAGGTGGTATAGATGAGCAGGGGCAGGTTTTCCTACTCATTCCAAAATTTTGACCCCGAGAAGATGGCTCGTGCCAGCGGAAGGGACCTCAGGATATCCCCGAAGCACAGCGTCGAGCTCCTCAGGGAGATCAGGGGAATGATGGTCAACGACGCGCTCAGGTATCTCGACGACGTTATAGCCCTCAAGAGGCCGGTTCCGATGAAGCGCCACAACGACAGCCAGGGCCACAAGCCGGGCAGGGGCTTTGGTCCGGGTAGGTACCCGGTCAAGGTCGCCAAGGCCGTCAAGAAGGTCCTCCTCAACGCCAAGAACAACGCCGAGCAGAAGGGCCTCGACCCTGACAGGCTCAGGATAATCCACGCGGCAGCGCACAGGGGCCCGGTCCTCAGGGGTTACATCCCGAGGGCCTTCGGAAGGGCCACACCGTTCAACGAGCAGACCACCCACATCGAGATAGTCGTTGAGGAGATTAGGAGGTGAGACTTTTGGCGATCGAGAGATACTTCATCAAGGAAAACGTTAGGGATATGCTCATCGACGAGTACCTCGAGAAAGAGCTCAGAAGGGCCGGCTACGGCGGAATCGACATCAAGAAGACCCCACTCGGAACAAAGGTCACCATCTTCGCCGCCAACCCCGGCTACGTCATAGGCAGGGGCGGAAGGAGAATAAGGGAGCTCACCAGGATACTCGAGAGAAAGTTCAACCTTGAGAACCCGCAGATCGAGGTCGAGGAGATCAAGAACCCCTACCTCAACGCCAAGGTCCAGGCCGTCAGGCTCGCCCAGGCCCTTGAGAGGGGCGTCCACTTCAGAAGGGCCGCCTACTCCGCTATCAGGGCCATAATGCGGAACGGAGCAAGGGGTGTCGAGATCCGCCTCAGCGGAAAGCTCACCGGCGAGAGGGCCAAGAGTGTCAGGTTCTACCAGGGCTACCTTGCCAAGGTTGGAAACCCTGCCGAGACCCTCGTCAGCAAGGGCTACGCCCAGGCCAAGCTCAAGCTCGGTGTCATCGGTGTTAAGGTTTCCATCATGCCGCCTGACGCCAAGCTCCCGGACGAGATTGAGGTCATAGAGAAGCTCGTTGAGGAAGAGGTGAGCACCAATGAAGCCGAGTGAGATTAGGGAGATGAGCATCGAGGAGATCGACAAGAAGCTCAGGGAGCTCCGCCTCGAGCTCGCCAAGGAGAGGGGTGTGCTCACCATGGGGGCCTCCATAGAGAACCCCATGGTCATCCGCAACCTCAGGCGCGACATAGCGCGCCTGCTTACCATAAAGAAGGAGAAGCTTAGGGAGAAAAGGTGAGGTTCGGTGCCAAGGATTGTTAACCCTCTGGATGAGATGCTCTTTAAAGAAGTGCTGAAGGAGCAGCAGAGAATTAGAGTGTACATAGAGAAGGCCCGCTACGGAAAGCTTAAAACCATAATTGAGGGCATAGACGAGAAGGAGTTCGACCTGGATGATATAGCAAAGAAGCTGAAGGCGAAGCTGGCATGCGGCGGAACGGTCAAGAAGGGAAGGATAGAGCTCCAGGGAGACCACAGAGAAAGGGTCAAGAAGTTGCTCGGAGACCTTGGATTTTCCGAGGACTTGATAGAAATCGAGTGAATCAGAAAAACATCATCTGGGGCGAGCTCATAGGGCTGAAAGCAAAAATTATAAGGGCATCTCATCCAGAGCTGGTTGGCATCGAGGGCTACGTCCTTGACGAGACGAGGAACACCCTCACCATCGGCGGTGAGAGGGTCTGGGTTATCCCGAAGGACGTGGCGGAGCTCGAGTTTGAAGTTGGCGGTAAAAAAATCCGAATCAACGGAAAGGAACTGATTGGAAGACCCGAGATGAGATTGAAGAAGAGGTGGCGAAAATGAGAGAGATCGGATTGAAGGTTCAGCCTCCCGCTGAGAAGTGTGACGATCCCCACTGCCCCTGGCACGGACACCTCAGGATACACGGCAGGTACTTCGAGGGTGTCGTCGTCAGTGACAAGGGCAAGAAGACCGTCGTCGTCGAGAGGCAGCACTACCACTACCTCAAGAAGTACGAGAGGTATGAGCTCAGGAGGAGCAAGGTTCACGCTCACAACCCGGAGTGCATAGACGCCAAGGTCGGTGACAGGGTCCTCATCGCCGAGACCCGGCCGATAAGCAAGACCAAGAGCTGGGTTGTCGTTGCCGTCACCAAGAGGGCTGGCGAGAGGTGATATGAATGGCGAAGAAGGGTGCAGGTGCTACGAGAGGAATTAGCCCGGTCAGGCCGACTCGCGCTCTTCCGATAGGCGCTTACCTCAAGGTCGCCGACAACAGCGGCGCCAAGGTCGTCCAGATCATAGGCGTCGTTGGCTACAAGGGCACCAGGAGGAGGCTCGCCTCTGCCGGTGTCGGCGACATGGTCGTCGCCACCGTCAAGAAGGGAAGGCCCGACATCAGGCACCAGGTGGTTAGGGCCGTTGTCGTCAGGCAGAGGAAGGAGTACAGGCGCCTTGACGGAATGCGCGTCAAGTTCGAAGACAACGCCGCAGCTATAGTTACCCCAGAGGGTGTCCCGAGGGGAACCGAGATCAGGGGTGCCATAGCCAGGGAGGCCGCCGAGCGCTGGGTGAGGCTCGGCAGCATAGCGAGCATAGTGTTGTGAGGTGAGAAAGATGAAGTTGAAGACCAGGCAGCCGAGGAAGCAGAGGAAGTTCCTCTACAACGCTCCCCTTCACCTTAGGAGCAAGGTAATGGCCGCCACCCTGAGCGAGGATCTCAGGAACAAGTACGGCGTGAGGAGCCTTCCGATCAGGGAGGGCGACAAGGTCCGCGTGATGCGCGGAGACTTCAAGGGTAAGGAAGGCAAGGTCGTTGAGGTTGACCTCAAGAGGTACAGGGTGCACGTCGAGGGCGTTACCCACAAGAAGACCGACGGAACTGAGGTTTACTACCCGCTCCACCCGTCGAACGTTATGATAATCGAACTCAACCTCGACGATGAGAGGAGAGAGAAGATAATTAAGAGGAGGGCTGGTTGATGGCGAGGAAAGGCGCTAAGAGGCACCTTAAGAGGCTTGCCGCTCCCAATCAGTGGTACATCTCGAGAAAGACCTACAAGTGGGCGGTCAGGCCGAGGCCGGGTCCGCACAGCATGAGGACCTCGATCCCGCTGCTCTACATAGTCAGGGACTACCTCGGCTACGCCAAGACCGCCCGCGAGGCGAGGAAGATACTCAACGAGGGCAAGATCCTCGTTGACGGCCGCGTTAGGAAGGACTACAAGTTCCCGGTCGGAATCATGGACGTCGTTTCCATCCCCGAGACCGGCGAGCACTACAGGGTTCTTCCGAACAGGATCGGCAAGCTCATACTCCACCCGATAAGCGAGAAGGAAGCAAACATAAAGCCGCTCAGGATAAGCAACAAGCGCATGGTCAAAGGCGCGAAGGTTCAGCTCAACCTCCACGACGGAAGCAACCACCTCGTCACCATGGACGAGAAGGACAGGTACATGACCGCCAGCACCGTCCTCATGAAGGTCCCCGAGAGGGAGGTCATCGAGGTTCTCCCGTTCGAAGTCGGTGCCTACGTCTTCGTCACCCAGGGTAAGAACGTCGCAAGGAAGGGTAAGGTCGTCGAGGTCAGGCAGTTCCCGATGGGCTGGCCGGACGTCGTCACCATCGAGGACGAGAACGGGGAGCTCTTCGACACCCTGAAGGAGTACGCCTTCGTCGTTGGTAAGGAGAAGCCGGAGATTTCCCTTCCGTGAGGTGAGATAAGATGCAGATCAACAGAGAGGCTATCCTAGCGGACTGGGAAGCTCACCCGATGAGGAAGCCCAGGATCGCTAAGCTTACCATCAACATTGGAGTTGGCGAGAGCGGTGAGCGCTTAACTAAGGCTGAGACGATGCTTGAGCAGCTCGTCGGCCAGAAGCCCATAAGGAGAAGGGCCAAGCAGACCAACAAGGACTTCGGAATCAGGCGCGGAGAGCCGATAGCGGTTAAGGTTACCCTCCGCGGCAAGAAGGCCGAGGAGATGCTGAACAGGCTCCTCGAGGCCGTTGACAGGAAGCTCAAAGCGAGCAACTTCGACGAGCACGGCAACTTCTGCTTCGGAATCCAGGAGCACATCAACATACCGGGCGTTGAGTACGACCCGGAGATAGGCATCTTCGGTATGGACGTCTGCGTTACCCTCGACAGGCCAGGATACAGGGTCGCCAAGAGGAAGAGGCAGAGGAAGAAGCTCCCGACCAAGCACAAGCTGACCAAGGAGGAGGGTATCGTCTTCGCTATTGAGGAGTTTAAGGTTACCGTGGAGGGATTGTGAGATGGCGAAGGCTGACTACAACAAGAGGAAGCCCAGGAAGTTTGGAAAGGGTGCGAGAAGGTGCATGCGCTGCGGCCAGTACGGCCCGATAATCAGGATACACGGCCTTATGCTCTGCAGACACTGCTTTAGAGAGATAGCCCCCAAGCTGGGCTTTAAGAAGTACGAGTGAGGTGAGAGGAGATGACGTTGCTTGATCCGCTGGCGAACGCTCTCTCCCACATAACCAACAGCGAGAGGGTCGGTAAAGAGGAGGTTTACCTCAAGCCGGCTTCCAAGCTCATGGGAGAGGTCCTCAGGGTTATGCAGGAGAACGGCTACATCGGCGAGTTTGAGTTCATAGACGACGGAAGGGCCGGCATCTACAGGGTGCAGCTCATAGGTAAGATCAACAAAGCTGGAGCGATAAAGCCGAGGTTCCCGGTCAAGGCCAGGGAGTACGAGGCCTGGGAGAAGAGGTTCCTTCCGGCCTTCGAGTTCGGTATCCTCATCGTCTCGACCTCCCAGGGCGTCATGACCCACAAAGAGGCCATCGAGAAGGGAATCGGCGGAAGGCTGATAGCCTACGTCTACTGAGGTGAGAGAGATGCCGATAGACGCGTGGGTAAGGGAAGAGGTTGAGATTCCAGAGGGAGTCGAGGTCACCGTTGAGGGGAACACCGTCAAGGTCAAGGGTCCCAAGGGCGAGCTCGAGAGGGAGCTCAAGTATCCGGGCGTTCAGATATTCACCGAGGACGGCAAGGTCGTCGTCTTCAAGGAGTTCCCGAGGAAGAGGGACATAGCCATAGCGAGGACCTTCAAGGCCCACATAGCCAACATGATCAAAGGAGTTACGGAGGGCTTCACCTACAAGCTCAAGATCGTTTACAGCCACTTCCCGATGACCGTCAAGGTTCAGGGTGACGAGGTCGTCATCGAGAACTTCCTCGGTGAGAAGAACCCGAGGAGGGCGAAGATCCTTCCGGGAGTCACCGTCAGGGTCTCCGGTCAGGAGGTCATCGTCGAGGGCATAGACAGGGAAGCGGTTGGCCAGACCGCGGCCAACATCGAGCAGGCCACCAAGATAACCAAGTGGGACAGGCGTGTCTTCCAGGATGGTATCTACATCGTTGAGAAGGCTGGTAAGCCGATAAAGTTCTGAGGTGTGAGAAATGAACGAGAAGGCGAGACTCCTTAGGATAAGGGCCAGGATCAAGAGGAAGAAGCCCCGCTTCCTTAGGCAGGAGTGGTGGCGCTATCCGAAGTTCAAGAACGACCCCAAGTGGCGCAGGCCCAAGGGAATCGACAGCAAGATGAGGCTCAAGAAGAAGGGCAAGCCCCGCTCACCCAGCATAGGCTGGAGCTCCCCGAAGGCCGTTCGCGGTCTCCACCCGAGCGGCTACGAGGAAGTCCTCGTCCACAACATCAGGGAGCTTGAGGCCATCGACCCGATCAGGCAGGCTGCAAGGATAGCGAGAACCGTTGGTGCCAGGAAGAGAGAGGCCATACTCACCAGAGCCAAGGAGCTCGGTGTGAAGGTACTCAACCCGTGAGGTGAGGCTCATGCTCAAGATGCAGAGAAGGATTGCCGCTGATTTGTTGAAGTGCGGTGAGAACAGGGTCTGGATTGACCCGGAGAGGATTGACGACGTCGCCGCCGCCATAACCAGGGAGGATGTGAGGAGGCTCATCAACGACGGCGTCATCAAGAAGAAGCCCGTCAAGGGCCAGAGCAGGGCCAGGGCGAGGGCCTTCCAGGAGGCCAGAAAGAAGGGACGCCACAGGGGTCCCGGAAGCAAGAAGGGTAAGAAGACCGCTAGGATGGGCAAGAAGGAGCGCTGGATGATGACCATAAGGGCCCTCAGAAAGGAGCTCAGGAAGCTCAAGGCTGAGGGCAAGCTTGACGAGCACACCTACAGGAGGCTCTACATCAGGGCCAAGGGCGGTCAGTTCAAGAACAAGAGGCAGCTCTACCTGTTCATGCAGGAGCACGACATACTGAAGGAGTGAGGTGAGAGAGATGGCACACGGACCGAGGTATAGGGTTCCGTTCAGGAGAAGGAGAGAGGGTAAGACTAACTATCACAAGAGGCTCGCCCTCCTCAAGTCTGGAAAGCCCAGGCTTGTCGTGAGGAAGACCCTCAACCACCATGTCGCTCAGATAGTCCTCTACGACCCGAAGGGTGACAGGACTGTCGTTTCGGCTCACACCAGGGAGCTCATGAGGGACTTCGGCTGGAAGGGCCACGGCGGCAACACCCCGAGCGCCTACCTGCTCGGTCTCCTCATAGGCTACAGGGCCAAGAAGGCCGGCATCGAGGAGGCCATCCTTGACATAGGCCTCCACCCGCCGACCAGGGGTTCGAGCATCTTTGCCGTCCTCAAGGGAGCCGTTGACGCGGGACTGGACGTTCCGCACAGCGAGGAGATCTACCCCGAGGACTACAGAATAAACGGCGAGCACATAGCGAACTACGCCAAGGCCCTTAAGGAGGAGGACGAGGCCCTCTACCGGAAGCAGTTCAGCGGCTACCTCGTCAAGGGCCTCGAGCCCGAGAAGCTCCCCGAGCACTTTGAGGATGTTAAGGCTAAGATAATCGAGAAGTTTGAGGGGGCGAGAGAATGAGCGACCCGAGAGAGATTACTCAGCGCGTCCTTGAGGAGTGGGAGCCGAAGACCAAGCTCGGCAGGCTCGTCAAGGAGGGCCAGATAACTGACATTCACGAGATATTCCGCAAGGGCTACCAGATCAAGGAGCCGGAGATAGTTGACGTCCTCCTCCCGGAGGTCAACATGAGGGAGAACCAGGAGGTTCTCGACATAGCCCTCACCGTCAGGATGACCGACAGCGGCAGGAGGATCCGCTTCAGGGTTCTCGCCGCTGTGGGCAACAGGGACGGCTACGTCGGCCTCGGAATCGGCCACGGGAAGGAGGTTGGAATAGCCATCAGGAAGGCCATCAACTACGCCAAGATGAACATCATCGAGATCAAGCGCGGCTGTGGAAGCTGGGAGTGCAGGTGCAGGAGGCCGCACTCAATCCCGTTCGCCGTCGAGGGCAAGGAAGGAAGCGTCCGCGTCAAGCTCATGCCGGGACCGCGTGGCCTTGGTCTTGTCATAGGTGACGTCGGCAAGAAGATACTCAGTTTAGCGGGCGTCCAGGACGTCTGGTCCCAGACCCTCGGTGAGACGAGGACCACCGTCAACTTCGCCAAGGCGGTCTTCAACGCGCTCTACAACACCAACAGCGTCGCCATCAAGCCGGAGGACATCGAGCGCTACGGCATAATCGTCGGAAGGGAGATGTCAGCAAACTTCCAGGTTGAGTGAGGTGAGAAAAGATGGCTAAGTTAGCGCTCATCAGGCTTAGGAGCGGGATAAGGGCGAAGGGTGAGGTCAGGGACACCCTCGCCATGCTCCGCCTCCACAGGATCAACCACCTCGTCATCGTTGACGACAACCCGAGCTACAAGGGAATGGTTCAGAAGGTCAAGGACTACATCACCTGGGGAGAGATTGACGCCGAGACCCTTGCGGAGCTCCTCAGGAAGAGGGGCAGGCTCATCGGCAACAAGCCTGTTACCGACGAGTACGTTCAGGAGAAGCTCGGAATGAGCATCGAGGAGTTCGCCAAGAAGGTTGTCGATGGCGAGATGAAGCTCACGGACCTCCCGAGCATCAAGCCCGTCTTCAGGCTCCACCCACCGAGGGGCGGCCTCAAGGGCGGCAAGAAGCGCACCTTCAAAGAGGGCGGAGCGCTCGGCTACCGCGGCGAGAAGATAAACGAACTCATTGAGAGAATGCTCTGAGGTGGCGAGAGATGATAAGGAGGAAGAAGAAGGTTAGGAAGCTCCGCGGAAGTCACACTCACGGATGGGGCTGCAAGAAGAAGCACCGCGGCGGCGGCAGCAAGGGCGGTAAGGGAATGGCCGGAACCGGAAAGAGGAAGAACACCAAGTGGACCTGGGTCATCAAGTACGCCCCGGACCACCTTGGAAAGCGCGGCTTCCACAGGCCCAAGGCCGTCCAGTACACCCCGAATACAATAAACCTCAGCGACATAGACGAGAACCTCACCCTCTTCCTTGACATGGGCGTCGCCTATGAGGAGGAGGGGAAGGTCATAGTTGACACCACCCAGCTCGGTGTTGACAAGGTTCTCGGAACCGGCAGGCTCAGCAGGCCCCTCGTTGTTAAGGCCTACTACGTTACCCCGAAGGCCGAGGAGAAGATCAAGGCCGCTGGCGGCGAGGTTCTCCTCGCCTGATTCCCCTTTAATTTAACTTTTGGCGGGTGTTAATCATGGGGTTCAGAAACGTAGTGTTCGCGATTGAAAGGTACTTCCCCGAGGTTGAGCGGCCCAAGAGGCACGTGCCGCTCAAGGAAAAGTTCATGTGGACAGGGATCGTTCTGCTGCTGTACTTCGTCCTCGCGGAGATTCCCCTCTATGGAATCCCGGCACAGATTCAGGACTACTTTGCCACGCTCAGATTCGTGCTCGCAGGAAGGAGCGGTTCCCTCCTGACCCTTGGTATCGGTCCAATCGTCACCGCGAGCATTATCATGCAGCTTCTCGTCGGTTCCGAGATAGTTCACCTCGATCTCTCAAATCATGAGGATAGGAGATTCTACCAGGCCGCTCAGAAGCTCTTTGCCGTGTTTATGAGCTTCTTCGAGGCCGCCATATACGTATTCGCAGGTGCGTTTGGTAAGGTTGACATGGGACTCGGAGCGTTCCAGACAGTCACGACACCCGCCGGACAGGTTTACATAGGCCTGGGTCTTGGGATACTCATAATACTCCAGCTTGGCTTTGCCTCCGTCATGCTCATACTCCTAGACGAGCTCGTCAGCAAGTGGGGAATAGGAAGCGGTATCAGTCTCTTCATCGCCGCGGGTGTTTCCCAGACCGTCGTCACCAAGTCTCTCAACCCGTTCACCACCAGCCAGTACATGGATCCAGTTACCGGGGGCCCCGCCATAATCGGTGCCATCCCAGCGTTCATACAGCACCTATTTTACGGGGACCTGACCGGCGCGCTGTACAGAGGCACCCTGCCGGACATGATGGACGTCTTTGCCACCATCGTGGTGTTCCTCGTGGTCGTCTACCTCGAGAGCATGCGCGTTGAGATACCGCTCAGCTACGGTCGCGTCACCGTCCGCGGAAGGTACCCGATAAGGTTCATGTACGTCAGCAACATACCGATCATCCTCACCTTTGCCCTCTACTCCAATATCCAGCTCTGGGCCAGGCTCCTCAACAACTACGGCTACACCTTCCTCGGAACGTTTGATGAGAACGGATACCCCCTGACTGGCTTCGTCACCTACCTCTATCCGCCGAGGGACATCTACCACGTCATAGCCGACCCCGGAAGGGCCCTCGTCTACGCGCTGATGACGATATTCTGGGCCATACTCTTTGGATTCCTGTGGGTCGAGCTGACGGGTCTTGACGCCAAGAGCATCGCCAGACAGCTTCAGAGGGCAGGGCTGCAGATACCGGGGTTCAGGCGCGACCCGAGGATACTTGAGAGGGTTCTCAACAGGTACATTCCCTACGTTACCTTCTGGGGTTCGTTCACGCTGGCTCTAGTTGCGGTGCTGGCGGACTTCCTGGGTGCCCTCGGTACCGGAACGGGAATCCTCCTTACGGTCGGTATCCTCTACAGGCTCTACGAGGAGGTCGCAAGGGAGCAGGCCACGGAGATGTTCCCCGCACTCAGAAAGTTCTTTACAAAGTGAGGCCTTTCTTTTCTTTCACAAAACCTTTTAAACTCGGTTCTGTTACTTTCTCCAGAAACCTTCCTGGGTGAGCGTGATGCCGTTTGTGGTCATGATAACAGGAATTCCAGGGGTGGGGAAGAGCACTATAACCAAGCTCGCACTCAAGAAGTCCCGGGCCAAGTTCAGGCTCGTCAACTTCGGGGACCTGATGTTCGACGAAGCTGTTAGGACAGGACTGGTGAGGCACAGGGATGAGATGAGGAAGCTCGACCCGAACGTCCAGAAGGAACTTCAGATGAAGGCCGCGAGAAGGATAGTCGAGATGTCCCAGCGCGAGCCGGTCCTGATCGACACCCATGCGACGATAAGGACTCCTGTGGGCTACCTCCTCGGTTTTCCCAGGGAGGTTATTGAGGTCATAAACCCCAACTTCATCGTCATAATTGAGGCGGCACCGAGCGAGATACTTGGAAGGCGCCTGCGTGACCTGAAGCGCGACCGTGACGTGGAAACTGAGGAGCAGATACAGAGGCACCAGGACCTGAACCGCGCCGCCGCGGTCAGCTACGCTATGCACTCCAACGCGCTCATAAAGATAATAGAGAATCATGAGGATAAGGGCCTCCAGGAGGCCGTTCACGAGCTTGTTGAAGTACTGGATCTGGCGGTGGGAGAGTATGATTGAGGAGATATACACGTTCCTTGACAGCATCTTTGGGCCGATGATACAGGCTTACCATCCGATATGGGTGGTCACGGTATCTGGAATCATACTGGGTTCCTTCTTCACCCTGCTGAACTATCTCCTTGTTGATCAGGAAAAGATGAAGCGCCTTCAAAAGAAGAGCAAGGAGTTCCAGAAGAAGTACAAGGAAGCCCAGGCTGCGAAGGATGAGAAGAAGCTCAAGAAGCTTCAGCAGGAGCAGATGGAGCTTATGAAGCTCCAGAGCGAGGTCATGAAGGACCAGATGTTCAAGGTTACCCTCCTGACGCTGCCGATATTCTGGATATTCTTCGGCTGGCTCAGAAGGTGGTACGTTGAGGTCGGTATCGTGAAGTCACCCTTCGACTTTTTCCTCTTCGGCTGGTTCCACGGCCTCTACCACTCGGGGCTTCCGGCCAGCGAGCTCGGTTACATCGGATGGTACGTTCTAACGTCCATGATAACCGGCTACGTCCTCAGGAAGCTCCTCGATATGGGTTAAATTTAAAAACGATTCCCTGAAAGGAAAGGCGAGGTGAGAAGAATGAAGCCGATGTACAGGTCAAGGTCATGGAGAAGGAAGTACGTCAGGACCCCTGGCGGAAGGACCGTCGTCCACTTTGAGAGGAGGAAGCCCAAGGTCGCCCACTGCGCCATGTGCGGCAGGCCGCTCAACGGTTTCCCGCGCGGCAGGCCCAGCGAACTCAGAAAGCTTCCGAAGACCGCCAAGAGGCCGGAGAGGCCCTACGCCAACCTCTGCCCGAGCTGCATGAGGAAGGTCATGAAGGCCCAGGTCAGGGCGGGCGTTGCCCTCTGATTTCGGATGAGGTGCTAACATGCCAAAGGGCTGCCTCGTGATAACCGTCAGCGGCCTGGCAGGCTCGGGAACGACCACCCTCTGCCGCAATCTCGCTAGGCACTACGGATTCAAACATATCTACGCTGGACTCATCTTCCGGCAGATGGCGAAGGAGATGGGCATGACTCTGAAGGAGTTTCAGGAGTACGCCGAGCTTCACCCCGAGATCGACCGCGAGGTTGACAGGAGGCAGGTGGAGGCAGCCAAGGAGTGCAACGTCGTTATTGAGGGCCGCCTCGCCGGCTGGATGGTCAAGGAGGCAGACCTCAAGATATGGCTTGACGCCCCCATGATGGAGCGTGCAAGGCGCGTTGCCCGCCGTGAGGGAGTCTCCGTTGAGGAGGCCTTTGTGGGAATTGCCGAGCGCGAGAAGGGCAACAGGAAAAGGTATTTAAACCTCTATGGAATTGACATCGACGACAAGTCGATTTATGACTTGATCATAAATACCGCCCATTGGAATCCCGATGGCGTCTTCGCGATTGTGAAGGCCGCCATCGACCACCTATACCCCGACGGTGACGCGGGGTCGGGTGCAAACCCGGGCAACAAAAAATGAGGAGGTGGGATGAATGCCAGCTATGGAAGTCGGAAGGCTTGCCGTTATAATCGCCGGAAGGAGGGCCGGAGAGAAGGTCGTCGTCGTTGACGTCATCGACAGGAACTTCGTCCTCGTTACCGGCGCTGGCCTCAACAAGGTCAAGCGCAGGAGGATGAACGTCAAGCACCTCGAGCCCCTTCCGGAGAAGGTCAGCATCGAGCGCGGCGCCGACGACGAGGCCGTCAAGGCCGCCCTCGAGCAGGCTGGAATCAGCCTTGAGTGATGCCCTTTTGTCTCTTTTTGATTCTCTTTTGTTCTCATTTGTTAATACGTTAAGAAGAACATTTTAATTATAGAGTTCGTATCGATTTTATCATGTTTCATATTCTCGAAGATATTCTTAAGAAGAATGGCACGGAGAATTTGGTCGTTTTTCTTATATTCCTTTATTGCTTTATAAATAACAACGGCGAGATCTGGATATGTGAGTTGTAGATAACTTCCTTTATATAAATCTTCAATTTTATCTAATGCCATTGATGCGGCAATAAACTCCAAGACTATTTGAAAGTCGTGTTGACTTATTGGGACTGAATCTATAATTTGAAGATAGGCTTCTTTGTATTTTCTCTCTAGTATATCCAGTAAAATGTGTATTTCGTTATATACAAAAGGAAATGTATCCCTTAAGATTAACTCTAGTTCTTTTATGGAGTTCATAACACTTTTGGATATTTTAATGTTAAGTTTCAGTATCCTGTCTGAATAATATTTGACAAAAATTATCTCAGCAATTAGTGTCATTGTGTTCTCCGGAGGTAACATTAGTAGATATTCTTTAATTATTGGAGCGAATTCTATAAATTCTTTTACACTTTCATAGTTCAAACCATTTTTTATCACATTTATTCTCATGGAAAGATCATGCAATAATATCCAGTTTAATACTCTCTTTCCAGATGCGTTAAACTCTTTCTTCGAATATTTTAAAGCTAGAGATACATATTTTCTCGCTTCTTCGATATTTCCCAGAAACAGGAAAGCGAATGCAAGGGTGTAATAAGTTAGTCTAAAGCTACCAAAGATCCTCAATTCAAGCAATTGTTTTATTCTTTTTTGTTTGTCTTCTTTGTTATCCCGTATGAAAACAGTGCTAAAGAGAGCGTTAACATCTTTGTCATTCTGTAGAAGTTCAAAATTGGCCTCTAATTCATTTAAAAGTTTTTCAGCGTTCCTTAAAAATTGTATATTCTCTTTGGTAGCTTCACTGGTTAATGGTATAGGTGAGAAGGTAAATATCTCTCCAAGCTTGAGATACAGCTCCATCTTGGCATATTTATCAAACCATGTATCTCCTAAGATTCTTATGCTCTCTATCACTTGCTCTATTTTTCTGCTCATCATGTGCCTCTCTTTCTTCAAAAATGGGCTGTAGACCTTCTTTCTTATGGTGTTTACCTTAGTAGCTATTGTAAGAAACCTTACTATGTTATTGTCGGGTAACTCTTTGGTGAGTTCTCTTAAAATAGTGGAAATTTTATGATCTACTTCCTCAATAACATAGGGATTCAAAGCTGAACTATCACTATATTGCCATAAAAATGACAATAATCTTAATTTGTCTTCTTGAGTTAGGGCAGAGACTCCACCTGTTTTTGAGAGTATATTAAATATAGCAATTGTAACTTCATATATGATTGGGGACTGACTATTGGCTACTTGGATTCCTGCGTTTATTATCAATGTGAATGTAACTTCAAGTTCATAGTTATCTACTAATTCAAGAATTTTGAGAATACTAATTAATCCGTTCTCTGAGTATTCTGAAGTACTGTTTATAGCCTCTAGCATAAGATTTACAAACCTTGAAATCTCTGTTCGTATGGCATCATTCCTTATGAGATACGGTATGAACGTTCTAAGATGAGAATATAGCTCAGTTAGATCGTATATCTCATCAACAATTTGTCTATCATGATCATTTAGTGAACCAACATATACATAGCCGTTAAGATGTACGATATCCTCGCTAAATATAAGATCTGTTAATTTATTTTTGCCCTGATCCCCATAAACTAGTCTCCCCAATATTTCTAGGATTGATTTTTCAAGAGGAGTCAGTAAAAGGGGTATTACTAGTTTGTTTCTCTTACTAAGCTCTTTATATATGAACTCGTTTGACTTAATCAGTCCCTTAAGATTATACATAATCTGGTCCTGATTTTTGGATGCAACATCTAAGGGGTAATACACCCGATCTGCTTGAGGAAGGTTATCAAGGAGGTCATCAATGTTTACTTTGAGATTAGTGGATACTTTTGCGAGCATAACAGCAAACCCCGGGAGTCCCGAAGTAAGTGCTTTTAATTTTTCGCCATAGTTCGGATCTATATTAATTCCATTTGAGTGGATAATATCTAAGAATTTTTTGCTATCAATAATCGGGCCGATGAATATGACTTGTTCCGAACTTTCAATGAGAGTGTGTTCACTAAGAATGCTTCTTACATACTCAGGAGAATTTAGGGTAAATTGTTTTCCCTCATTTGCTAACTTTTCTATGGGAATTCTGTTAACTATAATTACCCTACTTCCTAGATTTGAGAGTTCAGTAATTAATTTGGATAGCACATTTCGCTCGGATAGAGAGTAGTCCATATAGTCGTCGATTAAAAACACAAATTTTGAAGCTTTAGATTTTACTTTTGAATCCTTGTAGGAGGTATATAGTTCTCTGCCTGTCTTCCATATGTTTCCTATTGCCGATATTCCTTCAAAAATTGTCATTCCAATTACTATAGACTGAGTTATATCCAGGATTTTATCAAATGGCTCTTTCTCTATAATGGACTTTAGCTTAATTGAGATGTGCTGAAGATTCACGCCTCTTATCCCGATTATCTCTAGCAGAGTTTTTATTGAGTTGTCAACTGTGTTGACGTATTCCTCTATGTTTGAAACATTAGAGATGATATCCGTAATTTTTTCTAGAATTCCTTGAGAAGTGGCAGCCTCTACAACCTGCAAGACAAGAGACCTTTCGCTCTCAGAGATCATCTTGATTGGAACTAACGGCATGTAAAATGGATTTCCATGGTTATCAACAATCTTCTTTAATTGAGGTTGGGCAGAATAATGTCTGGGAGACAATATTATAGGTATATACCCTTCTTCTCTTGCCATTTTCATGGCTATATATCGTGCCAGAGTACTCTTGCCACTTCCAGGTAATCCGAGTATCATGACTGGGTTTCCTTCTTTTAGTTGTTTCAGGATGTGTTCCTCTTTCCCAGTAACCACGTATCGTTGCATCATACTGGCTTACACTAGGTATGCGTAAGTTTAAATACTTTTTGTGTAGCTACCTAGTCAATATTTAAACTTGCTACTAAAATTATCGTGGGTGATAAAATGAAAACCGCTCTCATTACGGGTGCCTCCGGTGGAATAGGCAGGCTTCTGGTGGAAGGGCTTGTTGAAAAAGGCTATCTGGTCGTGGGAGTCGGCAGGAGCAGGGAGCGGCTAGAGGGTCTCAAAGGCCTGGGGAACTTTGAGTACATTGTTGCGGATCTCCGAGACCGGAGCTCCCTCGAGAGGATAGCCGGACCTCTGCGTGAGCTGGGCGTTGACAAACTCGATCTGCTCATCAACAACGCTGGCTACGCTCTCAGAAAGCCCCTCTTGGAGCACTCACATCAGGAGCTGGAGAACCTGTTCAGGGTAAACGTTTTTGCACCCCTTGAACTCACGAAAACACTACTTCCAGTGCTCCCAAAGGGTTCGACTGTGGTGTTCATAATCAGCGGCGTCGCGTTCATTAACGTTCCTGAATTGCCCTCCTACTGTGCCGCCAAGGGTACGCTCCATTATTTGGTGATAAACCTTGAGAGGGAGCTTTCTGTGAAAGGAGTTCACGTTATGCGCGTCTATCCCAAACATGTCAAGACCGGATTCTGGAACGGAAAGGTTCCGAAGGGCTCGATAGAGCCGGAAGATGTTGCACGGGCAGTGTTCAAGGGGCTCGAAAAGGGTAAGAGAGAGGTCTTTGTGCCGGGCTACCTGAAACTCGTCAAATATCTCCCCAACTGGCCGGTCTTTACCTACAGATTCAGGTATTAGGTGGTTTTATAAAATGTTGTACCTTTGTATTATTCGGAGGTGAGCTGAATGGAGCTTCATGCGGTCATATGGGAGGAAGAGGGAACATACATAATCAGAGAGGTTTTTACGGGAGTCACAACGCAGGGGGAGACCCTGGAGGAGGCTATTGAAAATCTAAAGGAGGCCGTTGAGCTTTACCTTGAGGAATTTCCTGAGCTGAGGGAGGAACTGGAAAAAATCAAGTTTGTGGGCGATTTCAATGTCCAGATTGCCAAGGCTCTCGGGTGAGCAAGTTATTAAAGTCCTCGTCAAAAAGTTCGGTTTTGAGGTATCCAGACAGAGAGGAAGCCATGTGGTTCTGGTTAAGTATAAAGACGGCAGGAAGATAGGAACCGTTGTTCCCCTTCATAAAGAGTTAAAAGCGGGAACACTTATGGGTGTTCTAAAACTGACTGGAATCGAAAAAGATGAATTTATGGAAGCTTTGAATGATCCCTAGGTGATGCTCATGGCGAGGGACGAAGTGAGGAGAATCCTTCCGGCTGACGTAAAGCGAGAGGTTCTGGTTAAGGACGAGAAAGCTGAAACTAACCCAAAGTGGGGCTTTCCACCCGAGAAGAGGCCAATGGAGATGCACATGCAGTTTGGCATAATCAACCTCGACAAGCCGCCTGGGCCGACGAGCCACGAGGTCGTTGCCTGGATCAAAAGGCTCTTCGACCTGAACAAGGCCGGCCACGGCGGAACCCTCGACCCCAAGGTCAGCGGTGTTCTGCCGGTTGCCCTTGAGAGGGCAACTAGGGTCGTCCAGGCCCTTTTGCCTGCGGGAAAGGAGTACGTCGCGTTGATGCACCTCCATGGGGACGTTCCAGAGGATAGGATTAGAGCGGTTATGAGGGAGTTTGAAGGGGAGATAATCCAGAGGCCGCCCCTGAGGAGCGCGGTCAAGAGAAGGCTCAGGACGAGAAAGGTTTACTACATTGAGATACTGGAGATAGAGGGCAAGGACGTGCTCTTCCGCGTTGGAGTTGAGGCGGGAACCTACATAAGGTCGCTCATCCACCACATCGGTCTTGCCTTGGGTGTCGGTGCCCACATGGCCGAGCTGAGGAGAACGAGGAGCGGCCCCTTCAAAGAGGATGAAACTCTGGTGACCCTTCACGACCTCATTGACTACTACCACTTCTGGAAGGACGATGGTATCGAGGAGTACTTCCGCAAGGCAATACAGCCGATGGAGAGGGCCGTTGAACACCTGCCGAAGGTCTGGATTAGAGATTCGGCCGTTGCGGCGGTAACCTACGGCGCCGACCTTGCCGTTCCGGGAATAGTCAAGGTTCACAAGGGCATCAAGAGGGGCGACCTCGTTGCGGTCATGACTCTCAAGGACGAGCTGGTGGCACTCGGTAAGGCCACGATGGCGAGCGGGGAGATGCTCCAGAAGGGCAAGGGGATAGCGGTTGATGTTGACAAGGTCTTCATGCCGAGGGACTGGTACCCGAGGCTCTGGTAACGAAAGACAGGGGGGCTCCGCCCCCTTATCTCTCTGTACTCTCAAACCCCCGAAGTGGGGCTTCGCCCCACAACCCCTGAACCTTTGGTTGTACAAGTAACATCGTTTGTATCCTTTTTTGCTTTTACTCTGGCTTCTTTCGTCTCATTCTTGTCGTTTTGACACGGTTGGAAGTTGAAAATCCTACGAAAAAAACGGAACTTATTCAAACTTATAATTGGAAAAGCTTTTAAGGATTTTGACGTTACATGTAGTGATAATCTCCGGAGGTATGCCCAATGGAAGGCTGGGCTAAGAAGGTTGGTGCGGTGTTGTTGCTCGCCATGCTGTTGAGTCTTCAGTTGATTGCCGCTCCACAGGCCGCGGCAATGACTGCCAACAATGCTAGTATAACCTTCAGGAGGGCTGTGGTTGCCTGGTACGATGACAAGGGCAGGCTTGAGATGAACGTGACGTGGATTAAAAGGTAGTGAACTTCACAAACCTGACGAAGGGCTGTCCGCTTTATCACACCAATGTAACGCCGAAGGTGAACGTTTCCGTGGTCACGCTTTACAACATGACGGAAAAGCACGAGCAAATGCTCTTTTTCAGGCTGAACTTCTACAATAGCACGTTCAACTATACCATGTACGCGCTCGTTTATCGCGCCGAGAGGAGCCAGTACAACTTCACTCTCGTTACGAGGATATTCACCGACCCTAAGACTGGTGCTTATAAGGCTTACCTGACTGGAATGAACATTGCCCCAAATGATGAAAACAAGGTCGTTCCCGTTGGAGATACGATTATAACTAAGGACAACCTCACGCTTTCAGAATACTACTGGACTCTGAACAAGGTTCTCATGAAGCTCCGCAGGGGCGATGAGACGAACTGGGTCTGGGGCAGGAGTGCCTACGAGCTGAGGCACTTGTCACACCTAGTGAGGCTAAAACTACCAGAATACAACCAGGGGAAAGCAGTAGGAATGACAGTGGCTATGGATAGTGCAGGAGAACTAGCCTGCGATGTTATATGTCATTTGCTTATTGCAGGGGGAGTATGGGCGTGTTGCGCACTTTATCCTCCAGCGTGTCCAGTATGCATATTGGTCTATGAAGTCTTGGAGACTGGTCAATTAACATACGTATTTTGTTATGAGACCTGTGAAAGACTAGTGGGGTAGTTGGAGGTGGTGACCAATGAAGGGCCAGATTTTATATTCTCTTTTTTTACTCGCTATTGGAGTGGGAGTGCTTAACATCTTCGTGCCCTTGAGGGAGATGAATTACCTGACACTGGTAATTCTAATCTCGCTTCTCTTCCTCCGTGCAGTGCTTCCCAAACGGTTCGAAAACAGAACCATAACCTTTCTGTGGAATCTTTCAGTAATATTCATGATGGGCTCTTTAATTTACCCGTACAATGAGCACCTCGCGTACTCTTACTTTGCCGGTGCGGGTGTGGTTGCAACATTCTACGCTTTTGCTGACAGGCTGTTCTACTATGCGCCCCAGATAACGTACTTCTGGATCGGCCTTGCAATAGGCTTTGTCTTATCACTTACAGTCTTTAGAGACGATGTTCGGGGCAATACTGGATTATTTCTCCTCCTTACGTTGGGATTTGGCCTTGCAACGCTCCTCATGGGAAAACTCGTTAGCTACAGGCCATTTTCTAAAAGATTTGATGGTGAAAACATTGAATAGGGTTCTAACTCAGTCGCTGACCAATTCCTGGTGGAAAGGCCGGGTGAATAAAAGTTCGTCATTAGGGAGGTGAAGCCAATGAACCTTCTTGACTTTGGTGCCTACGCAGGCATCGTGGGGGAATAATTTACCTTTTTCTGCTTTTTGCCTTCAGGGATTCTTTTGCTGGCCGTGGTAGGATCTCGTGGGCACTCCAGTTGGAGATGGCCTTCTTCATGGTGCTCATAGGCTTCCTTGTCTGGGGAACTCGCAACGATAGTATTCCATTCTACGTTCTGGGAGCGGCTGGGTGGATATGGCTTGCGGTGGTTATTGCGACGGTTTTGCTGTGGCTGGAGAGTGGTTCAAAGAAATAATTGGCTGGAAATTCTTGGACATGACTCACCTTTATAAACCCCTCAACGAACCACCGCACATGAGCCACTACTACTCCGAGGAGCCGAACGTCCCGTTGAGGACGAAAACGATAGATGTCTGCATTAGAGGTCAGTGTTTCAAGTTCATCACCGCCAGCGGGGTCTTTTCATTCGGCAAGCTCGACAGAGGAACGGAATTGCTCATAGAGAGCATGATACTTGATGGGAACTGGCGCGTCCTTGACCTTGGCTGCGGCTACGGTGCTATAGGAATAGTCACCTCCCGATTCGTGGACTACGTCGTCATGACCGACGTGAACAGGAGAGCGGTTAGCATAGCGAGGAAAAATTTAAAAATCAACGGCGTTAGAAACGCCGAGGTGAGATGGGGAAGCCTCTATGAACCCGTTAGGGGCGAAAAGTTCGACACAATCATCACTAATCCCCCGGTGCACGCGGGGAAGGAAGTGCTGAGGGAAATAGTTATAAACGCTCCCCGGCATCTCAACGATGGAGGCCTCCTGCAGTTAGTGATTAAGACGAAGCAGGGGGCAAAGTATATTAAGGCTCTGATGAATGACCACTTCACCGAAGTGAGAGAGCTGGCGAAGGGGAGCGGCTACCGCGTGTATGCCGGGATCGCCTAGCCTGGGATGGCGCGGGCCTTGAGAGCCCGTGTCCGTATGGACACCGGGGTTCAAATCCCCGTCCCGGCGCCAAAATCCTCTCTGAAGGATTGAGATGGAGGTGTATTCGTAATGACGGACAACTTCAGACACATAGTCCGTGTAGCGGGAGTTGATTTGAACGGGAATAAGCAGCTGAGATGGGCCCTTACGGGCATCAGGGGTATAGGCATAAACTTCGCCACTATGGTGCTCAGGGTTGCAGGAATCGACCCGTACATGAAGACCGGTTACCTGACCGACGAGCAGGTCAAGAAGATTGAGAAGGTGCTCGAAGACCCGATCGCCCACGGTATACCCGCCTGGGCCGTTAACAGGCAGAAGGACTACGAGACCGGCAAGGACATGCACCTCATCACCGCCAAGCTCGTCATGGCCTGGCGTGAGGACGTCAACAGGCTCAGGAGAATACGCGCTTACCGCGGCATAAGGCACGAGCTCGGCCTCCCGCTCCGCGGCCAGAGGACCAGGTCGAACTTCAGGCACGGCAGCACCCTCGGTGTGAGCAGAAGGAAGAAGTGAGGTGATGTAGATGGGAGACCCCAAGAGGCAGAGGAAGAGGTACGAGACTCCCTCTCACCCCTGGATTAAGGAGAGGCTCGACCGCGAGAGAGTCCTCATGAAGAAGTACGCCCTCAAGAACAAGAAGGAGCTCTGGAGGCACGAGACCCAGCTCAAGGAGTTCAGGCGTAGGGCCAGGCGCCTACTAGCTGCCCGCGGCAAGCAGGCCGAGGTTGAGAGGGCCCAGCTCCTCCAGAGGCTCAACAGGCTTGGCCTCCTTCCGGCCGATGCCGCTCTCGATGACGTTCTCTCCCTGACGGTTGAGGACGTCCTCGACAGGCGCCTTCAGACTCTCGTCTACAAGAAGGGCCTCGCCAGGACCATCGGACAGGCCAGGCAGCTCATAGTTCACGGCCACATCGAGATAAACGGTCAGATAATACGCTCTCCTGGCTACCTCGTCCTCAGGGAAGAGGAAGACACCATAACCTACTCGAAGACCTCTCCTTTCGCTAAGGAGAGCCACCCCGAGAGGATGGTTATTGAACAGGCTAAGCAGGGTGAGGCCTCATGAGCGAGCAGACCCAGCAGGTTAACCTTAAGAAGAAGGAGAAGTGGGGAGTTGCCCACATCTACTCCTCCTACAACAACACCATCATCCACATCACCGACCTCACCGGGGCCGAGACCGTCAGCAGGTGGAGCGGTGGTATGGTCGTCAAGGCCGACAGGGACGAGCCCTCCCCGTACGCGGCCATGATAGCAGCTAGGAGGGCCGCTGAGGAGGCCATGGAGAAGGGCTTCACCGGAGTCCACATCAAGGTCCGCGCCCCCGGTGGAAGCAGGAGCAAGAGCCCGGGACCGGGTGCCCAGGCCGCCATCCGTGCCCTCTCCAGGGCCGGCCTCAGGATCGGAAGGGTTGAGGACGCCACCCCGATTCCGCACGACGGCACCAGGCCGAAGGGCGGAAGAAGGGGCAGGCGCGTCTGATTCCCACAACTTCTTTTTTGGTGATGCCGATGGAGCCAAAGTTTCAGATTCTTGAGAAAAGGGAGGACTCGATTAAGTTCATCGTCGAGGGAGTTGATGTACCCTTCGCCAACGCCCTGAGGAGGACCATCCTCGCGGACGTCCCGACCTTTGCGGTGGATGAGGTTGAGTTCTTCGAGAACGATTCCGCCCTCTTCGACGAGATAATCGCCCACAGGGTGGGTATGATACCTCTCACCACTCCCCACGAGAGGTTTTCCCTCGATTCACTGGAGCTTGACGAGTACACGGTTACGCTCTCCCTCGAGGCAGAGGGTCCTGGAATGGTTTACTCCGGTGACCTTAAGAGCAGCGATGAGGGTGTGAAGCCCGCCAACCCCAACATCCCAATAGTCAAGCTTGCCGAGGGCCAGAGACTTACGTTTAACGCCTACGCAAAACTCGGTCGCGGAAAGGACCACGCCAAGTGGCAGCCCGGCTTTGTCTACTACAAGTACCTTACCAGGATTCACGTGAGCAAGGAAGTTCCCGACTGGAAGGAGCTCAAGGAGCTCGCCGAGAGGCGCGGTCTTCCGGCGGAGGAGACCGATGAGGAGCTTGTTATAACCACGATCAAGGCGTTCTACCTTCCGCGGAAGTTTGACGCCTACGTAGGGGAGAAGATCAGAGAAGAGGCCGTACCCAACGCCTTTGTCTTCACCGTCGAGACCAATGGGGAACTTCCGGTTGAGGAAATCGTGACCATAGCCCTCAAAATCCTCATGAGGAAGAGCGATAGATTTATAAGCGAACTCCATAAATTAGCGTCCGACTGACGCGGGGGTAGCCGAGCCTGGCCAAAGGCGCGGGATTCAGGGTCCCGTCCCGTAGGGGTTCCGGGGTTCAAATCCCCGCCCCCGCACCAGTATTTACGCTCACCCCGTTGGACCTGTCGGTTTCCCACCTGCGAGAGAGCGTTAAGGAGGTATGTTCATGGTCAAGAGAACCGGACCCACTGACATCAACCTGAGGAGGCTCATCCGCTACCTCAGAAAGAAGTCTAACGAGGAAGGGGTTAAGATATGGAAGGACATTGCCTGGCGCCTTGAGGGGCCCAGGAGGCAGAGGGCTGAGGTGAACGTCAGCAGGATCAACCGCTATACCAAGGACGGTGACACCGTCATTGTTCCCGGAAGCGTCCTCGGTGCAGGAAAGCTTGAGCACAAGGTCACCGTTGCCGCCTGGAAGTTCAGCGAGACTGCCAAGAAGAAGATAGTCGAGGCCGGTGGAGAGGTCCTCACGATTGAGGAGCTCATCGAGAGAAATCCGAAGGGTAGTGGAGTAATCATAATGGAGTGATGGGCCATGAGGATAATTAACGCTGAAGGACTCATACTCGGAAGGCTCGCCTCGAAGGTCGCCAAGATGCTCCTTGAGGGCGAGGAAATTGTCATAGTCAACGCTGAGAAGGCCATCATCACCGGAAACCGCGAGGACATCTTCGCCAAGTACAAGCAGAGAACCGAGCTGAGAACTAGAACCAACCCGAGGAAGGGTCCGTTCTACCCGAAGAGGAGCGATGAGATAGTCAGAAGAACCGTCAGGGGAATGCTCCCCTGGAAGACCGACCGCGGAAGGAAGGCCTTCAAGAGGCTCAAGGTTTACGTCGGCGTTCCGAAGGAGTTCGAGGGCAGGGAGCTTGAGACCATAAGCGAGACCCACAGCTCGAGGATCGCAACCCCGAAGTACGTTACCGTTGGCGAGGTTGCCAAGTTCCTCGGTGGAAAGTTCTGAGGTGAGAGAAGATGAAGGTCATCCAGACTGCTGGTAAGAGGAAGACGGCCATCGCGAGGGCCACCATCAGGGAAGGAAAGGGTCGCGTCAGGATCAACCACAAGCCGGTTGAGATAATCGAGCCGGAGATAGCGCGCTTCACCATCATGGAGCCGCTCGTCCTCGCCGGAGAGGAGATAGTTGGCAAGGTTGACATCGACGTCAAGGTCGAGGGCGGAGGCTTCATGGGACAGGCTGAGGCAGCGAGGGTTGCCATAGCTCGCGCTTTAGTCGAGTGGACCAACGACATGAACCTCAAGGACAAGTTCATGAAGTACGACAGGACCATGCTCGTCGGCGACAGCAGGAGAACCGAGATGCACAAGCCCAACCGCTCAACCAAGGGTCCGCGCGCCAAGAGGCAGAAGTCCTACCGCTGATGGCTTTCCTTTAATATTCATTCGAGAAGGTGATACGGGTGATAGTCCCCGTCAGGTGCTTCACGTGTGGAAAGGTCATAGGAGACAAATACTACGAGTTTAAGGCCCGCGTTGAGAAGGGCGAGGATCCCGAGAGGGTGCTCGACGACCTCGGGGTCGAAAGATACTGCTGCAGGAGGACCCTCCTCAGCCACGTCGAGCTCGTAGATAGCGCCATGAAGTACAGGGTGTATTAAAAACCGCACTTCTTGGGGGGCCGTGGGGTAGCTTGGTCTATCCTCCCGGCTTGGGGTGCCGGAGACCCGGGTTCAAATCCCGGCGGCCCCACCAAATGTTTGCAGTGGATGTTTGATGCGGAATGTGGAAGGCAGGGGTGGTAGTCATGTTTAAGTATACCCGCTTTGAGAAGGCCCGTATCATCGGAGCAAGGGCCCTCCAGATAGCGATGGGTGCGCCCATACTCATCGACGTCCCGGAAGGAATCACACCGCTCGACGCCGCGATGCTCGAGTTTGAGAAAGGAATAATCCCGCTCACCGTAATAAGGCCGAGCTGATGAGAGATGACCGTAATAGAGAACGTAATCGGCAGGGTTGCGGTGCTCAAGGGGGGCAGATACTCCGTTGAAGTAGACGTTGTGACGAGCTCTGGCTTTGGCCGCTTTGCCGCGCCCGTGGACGAGAACCCGAGCCTCTATATAGCCGAGGCCCACCGCGCTGTGAGCGAGGTTGACGAGATAATCGGGCCCGAGCTGATAGGCTTCGATGCCAGCGAGCAGGAGCTCATAGACAGCTATCTCTGGGAGATAGATGGCACCGAGGACTTCAGCCACATCGGGGCCAACACGGCTTTGGCCGTCTCGATAGCAGTTGCCAAAGCTGCCGCAAGCGTCAAGAGGATGCCCCTGTACAGCTACATCGGCGGAACCTTCACCACCGAGCTTCCAGTTCCGATCCTTGAGATTGCGAGCGGTGAGGCCTTCGACTACTACGTCATGGTCAGGGACCTCATGGAGATAACCGACGTGGTCGATGCAGTAAACAGGGTGCTTGAGCATGCAGGGGCCGGTACTGTGGAGGCCTTCTCGAAGGCCACCGAAAAAGCAACCGACGAACTCGGCCTCGAGGTTGCCCTCGGCCTCGTGCAGAGGGTTCCAATGGATATGGAGGAAGTGCTCTCCATAGTCGAGGACAACAACGTGGCCTACATAAAGCCCCTCGGTGACGAGGAGCTGTTCCTCGAGCTAATCGCTGGCACCCACGAGGTGTTCGTTGACGGCGAGCACCTCTTCCGCGAGAAGGACATACTGGACAGGCGCTACTACAACGCCCTGTCAATAAAGCCGATAAACCTCGGCACGCTCACCGACTTATACAACCTCGTGAACGACGCGAAGTCGGAGAGGATAGTTCCTATCCTCGCGGAGGCTCGCTACGAGTCCTCCGATGAGGCACTGGCCCACGTTGCGGTGGGCCTTCGCTGTCCGGCGATGGTGCTCCGTAAGGATTCCATCGCCAAGCTGAACGAGCTGATTCGCATAGCCGAAGATTTGGGTGAAAGGGGTAGGATAATAACCTTTGAAGGATGAGGAGGTGTGAAGAATGGAGGAATACCTCGTTCCACTCGACCAGTACCTTGCTGCCGGTGTCCACATCGGAACCCAGCAGAAGACCCAGGACATGAAGAGGTTTATTTACCGCGTCAGGCAGGACGGTCTCTACGTGCTTGATGTCAGGAAGACCGACGAGAGGCTCCGCGTTGCTGGTAAGTTCCTCGCCAAGTTCGACCCGGAGAACATTCTCGCCGTCAGCGTCAGGCTCTACGGTCAGAAGCCTGTCAAGAAGTTCGGCGACGTCACCGGCGTTCGCTCGATACCCGGCCGTTTCCTCCCGGGAACCATGACCAACCCGCAGGTCAAGAACTTCATGGAGCCGGACGTCCTCATCGTCACCGACCCGAGGGCCGACCACCAGGCCATGAAGGAGGCCATCGAGATTGGCATACCGATAGTAGCCCTCGTTGACACCGAGAACTTCCTCAGCTACGTTGATGTTGCAATTCCGACCAACAACAAGGGCAGGAAAGCTTTGGCTCTCATCTACTGGATCCTCGCGAGGGAAATCCTCTACAACAGAAAGGAGATCGAGAGCAGGGAGGACTTCAAGGTTCCGGTCGAGGACTTTGAGATGAGGATCATCAGGACCTGAGGGGAAAGCTTTTAATTCCCCTCGCTTTACACTCCCTCGCGCGGGGGTGCCCGAGCCTGGCCAAAGGGGGCGGACTTAAGATCCGCTGCCGAAGGGCTACGCGGGTTCGAATCCCGTCCCCCGCACCAAAGCTTTAAAAGCCCGGATGTATAGGTGAAGACGGTTTAAGATCATGAGGTGATCACGATGGCGAGATTTCCCGAGGCTGAGGCCAGAATCTTTAGGAAGTACGTGTGCATGCGCTGCGGTGCCACTAACCCGTGGAAGGCCAAGAAGTGCAGGAAGTGCGGCTACAAGGGTCTCCGCCCGAAGGCGAGAGAGCCGCGCGGTGGAATGGGACGCTGAAGTCCCAACCTTTTACTTCCCTCTTTCTACGCTTCTCAATTCTATGCTTTTCTGAGCAACTTCAGAAACGCAAAAATTATTTGCGGGCAATCGCCCCCTTCATGCGCCTTTCAGCTTCGCAACCATGTCCTCAAGAAAAGCTATCCCATCCTCAAGGAGACTCTCCCCTTCAGGGGTGAGCTTGTAGTACTTTCTGGAGGGCTTTCCCGTCTGGCTCTCCTGCCACTCCGCGGTAACGTACCCCTCTTTCTCGAGCTTGTAGAGGACGACGTACGAGCTGACGGTCGCGGGCTCGAAGTTGAACGCCTCCCTTATCCTCTCCTTCAGTTCGTAGGCGTACATGGGCCTCTCCCGCAGTAGCCGGAGTATGTACAGCCAGAGAACCTCTTTCGTTATCTTGTTCTTGAGCCTCTCCATTGGGGTTGTCATGCTCTCACCCGACTTTTATGGTCTGTAAATATTTTGGCTTCGTTTAATTTAAACGTTTTGGCAACAAGTTTTTATCCGATGAAGTGCAAGGATTCTGGGGTGGTAGAATGGAGTTCGACCTGAACGCCATGATGGGCGACATGGGAGTTGGGGCTATCGTTGGCTTCGTAACGGGCTTTGCCCTCAAAAAGCTCATGAAGCTGGCGCTGGCTATAATCGGGGCGTACATGCTGAGCCTCTTCTGGCTTGAGCAGAAGGGCGTCATAATAATCGACAAGGACAGGCTCTTCAACCTCGCCGGGGACTGGAGCCACGAAATCCTGACCCTCGGGGAGAAGGTTATGGGCATCCTGCCGGGAACGGCGGCGTTCATGGGAGGATTTTACCTGGGTTTCCGTAAGGGTTGATTCTGCGTTTTTTCTTCGGGTTTCTCTTAAAATCCTCTTTTGGGCGATCGTCCTGTTTCTTCGGGAATTTGAATGAATCCCCGCGCGATATGTTCGGGACAAAACCTCTTAAGGATCCGAATCTCGAGAATCGACGTCCGTTAGAAGATTGTGTGATGGCGGACCGGCGGGGATTCGAACCCCGGACCTGCGGCTTAGGAGGCCGCCGCCCTATCCTAGCTAGGCTACCGGTCCACTGCCCGCTATTCCCTCCAAGGGAAGGGTATTTAAAGTTTACGGTCTACTCGGGAGGGGGTGGGATACGGTGGATGAACTCGACCTGAGGATACTCTCGCTGCTCCAGGAAAACGCCCGGCTCTCGTACCGTGAGATAGCGCGGGAGCTCAAAGTGGCCGTTGGAACCGTGTACAACCGCATTAAAAGGATGGAGGAGGAAGGTGTAATCAAGGGGTTTGCCCCGATCCTTGACTACGAGAAGCTCGGCTTTGGACTGACCGCGGTCATAGGTGTCAAGGCCAGGGGAAGACGTATCTTGGATATAGAGCGCGAGATAGCCAAAAACGAGAGGGTAATTCTGGTCTATGACATAACCGGTGAGTTCGATATAGTCCTGGTGGCGAAGTTCAGGGATAGGGCAGACATGAACCGCTTCGTTAAGTGGTTGCTCTCCCTTGAGGGAGTGGAAAAAACGAACACGAGTGTTGCGATGCAGGTGGTTAAAGAGGACACAAGGTTAAAGCTAACGGAGGACTAGAACTTCATCCAGGAACCTCTTCGCAAAGTCGTCGAAGCTCTCAACCGGAAGGATAACTTCCTTTCCGTTGACTTTACCCTCAAAAATCAGGTTTCTTGCCGTTATCTCCAGTATCTTTTTGAAGTCGGGGTTTTCCGCGATGGTGTCCCTGAGAACCCTCGTGAACTCTGCCTCCTCCGCGTGCCGCACCACGCCCTCTATGACCACCTTTTTTCCGCACTCCTCCTCGGTGCATATGAATTTAAAAGGGAGGCCGGGTTCGACCTCCACCGGAATCGTCAGGCCGTCGGCGTTGTATATGAACACCTTCATGGGAATCACTCCAGCCTTATGAGGCTCTCCACCGGGATGCTGTACTCCTCGCGCAGCCGCTCTATAACGTCCCCGACGCTTATGAGGAAGAACATTCCGACGGGCTTCGCACCAGCCTGCCGGCACATCTCCAGGAGCGCCCTCTGGGTCTCGCCGCTCCTTATGACGTCGTCAACTATGAGGACGTTTTCGCCCTTCTTGAGGGCCCACTGCGGGAGGTACAGCGTTGTGACGCTTCCCGAGGCGCTCGGAACATAGCTGACCTCGTAGAACTTCTCAACGCCGACTTCCTTCTTCTTCTTGGCGTAGACAACATCGACGTTCAGCTCCCTCGCCACGTGGACGCCGAGGGCTATTCCGTCCGTTGCGGCGGTGAGGACTTTGTCCACGTTCTTGTCCATGTATCTGCCAGCCACCTCCTCGGCGATGAGGCTCATAAGGGATGTATCGCTGAGCACCGGCATGTTGTCAAAGAACCCGTACTCGTCAAATTTTATTCTCTTTCTGACCTCCTCCTCTATGTTGATGTACGGGAGGAGCAGGCTGAGGAGCTCCTTCGTTCTCTCGGCGCTCGGCAGGACCTTTCCCCTCACGTACCTGTTCAGCACTGTGATGGGGAGGCCCGTTATCTTGGAGAGCTCCTCGTAGGTGTAGGTCTTCTTGAGCAGTCTGAGCACCCTGACCAGTCTCAGCTTTTCCTGTACGGACTTCAGCTGACTCACGCTCTCACCTCCGGTGCCCCTGAATTAACAAGAAAATGTATAAATAGGTTTCGGTCACTCCCGGCTCTTCACAACTTTTCTGCGGTACTCCTCTATGACGTCGCCGTACTCCCTGAGGAGGAACTCCCTCGTCACGGCCTCCCCCTCTGGATGGTCGATGCCGGGGCAGAAGGAGTCCTTTTTGACGTAGATTTCCATCTTTTTTCCGTGCTTCACAAAGACGAACGGATAGAGCCTGCACGCGAGGGGCCGGTGGTCGTAGATTTTGCAGCGCATGGTCTCGGGATCAAGGAAAACGCAGCCCCCGTCGAAGGGGCGCTTTTTGAGGGCGTAGCTGAGGAACTTGTCTCCGCGGTAGAACATCTTATCGTAGTCCACGAATTCCCAGGCACTGTAGCCCAGTTCCTCTATTCTGGCTATATCTTCATCCCTAACCGGTATCTCCAGCTCGTAGCAGCATTTCCCGCAGTTTTCGAGGCACTTAAATTTAAAGGTGGGGTCGTGCTCGACCTCCAGGGTCTCGAGGTCGATGGTGGCCACCCACCGCCTCTCCAACCCCTCACCCCCTGTAGGAGCTGGCTATCAGCGTCTCCGTCATTTCGATGTTTTTTATCCTCCTCAGAACCTCGTCGTGGAACCTGTCCAGCTCCTCTATGCTGCCGACCTCCACGCGGAGGATCAGGTCGTACTCCCCATAGACCCTGTATATCTCGTTTATCTTCTCGTTGCCCCGGAGGGTCTCGTAGACCTTCTCCTCGGTTCCGGGTTTAACAACAACCAGGACAAACGCTTCCATCATAGGCCGAACCCCCCGAAGTTAAACCTCTTGGCCATCTTGGCCAGCTTCCTCTTGTCCATGCTCTTGAACATCTTCTTCATCTGATTGTACTGGTTGAGGAGCTCCCTTACCTCTGCGGTGCTGGTTCCCGAGCCGCGGGCTATGCGTTTGATCCTCGAGTAGTTGATTATCTCCGGGTGCTCGAGCTCCTCCTCGGTCATGGAGTCCATGATTACCCTGTACCTCCGGAGCTTCTCCTCGCCCACCCTGACGGCGTCATCCGGCAGGGAGTAGCCCAGTCCGGGAATCATCTGAAGAACCTGCTTCAGCGGTCCCATCTTCTGCATCGCCTCGAGCTGGGCGTACATGTCCTTCAGGTTGAACTTGCCCTTGAGGAACTTTTCGAGGTCTTCCTCGCTGACGGCCTGCTGTTTCTGGAGCTCCTCGAGCTTCTCCAGGAGTCCCTCGATGTCCCCCATTCCGAGGAGCCGCGAAACAAAGCGCTTCGGATCGAAGGCCTCGAGGTCGTCTATCCTCTCGCCAACACCAATGAACTTTATCGGGGCGCCAGTTGCGGCGACGGCCGAGAGTGCGCCACCACCCTTGGCCGAACCGTCGAGCTTGGTGACTATTATCGAGCCTATTGGCGTTGCCTCCTTGAACGCCAGGGCCTGGTTATACGCCTGCTGGCCTATGGTTCCGTCTATGACGAGTATGACCTCGTGGGGCTTTATGGCCTGGCTTATCTGCCTCATCTCCTCTATAAGGCCGGACTCCTCCTTGTGCCTTCCTGCGGAGTCCACGATTATGACATCCACGTCCTTCCCCCGGAAGTACTCGACACCCTCGTAGGCGAGCTTGACTGCGTCCTTCTCCTCGGGATCGCCGGAGACCTCTATTCCGTACGGTTCGAGGAGCTGTTTGAGCTGGTAGTAGGCTCCTGGCCTCCAGGTGTCCGAGCAGACGACGCCCACCTTGTAGCCCCTCTTCTGGAGGTGCCTTGCAAGTTTCGCCACGCTGGTTGTTTTACCCGAACCCTGAATACCGACGGTGAGCAGTACGGTGGGTTTCTCTTTTATCTCGAGGGGTTTGGCCTCCTTTCCGAGAAATTTGGTCAGCTCTTCGTAGACTATCTGGATTATGTGCTCCTTCTTTGAAGCCCCTGCCGGGGGCTCCTCCTCAAGTGCCCTCTTCTCTATTGTTTTGGTCAGCTGAAGAACGAGCCTCACGTTAACGTCCGCCTGGATGAGTGCCCTCTGGATATCTCGCACTACCTCCTTTATCGTCGCCTCGTCCACGGTTTTCGAGCGGGCGAGCTTTTTCAGGGCGCTGTTCAGTGCCTTCCCGAGCTTCTCTAGGGCCATTTTCTCTCACCGTAGTGATGGCGTCTCCAAAGTTTATAAACAGTTGGGTCGGCTTCCGGAAAAAGTCGATGTTCTAATGTGCGCTTTCTTCTTAATCGGAAATGTTAGAGCAGATTTAGTCGAACATATCTGTACATCCAACTACAAAGGCGGACGACATTGCTTTTTTGAAGGAATAAAGAACTCCAAGAGTCACTTATGGAAATTTGGGGGCTGACAAAGCTTTTAAACCTCTGAGGGGCCAGATATTATTGAAAACGGGGAAACGGAGGTGACACGGATGATGTGGATGGCCCACCTGTACGGATACATGCTCGAGAGGGAGATGGAGAGGAGGAAGCGCAAGTCCATCCCCGAGGAGCTTGCGTACGTTGAAACCCTTAGAGCTTGATGGTTGAATCATCCCTCACTTTAATAAGGCGCGGTTCTATTTTTACCCGGTGGTGTTATGAGGATCCACTATGAGTGCATCGCTTGTGCCGTTAACCAGGCTCAGAAGATAACCGAGATGAGTGCCGAGGACTCTGGAAAGCGCAGGAAGGCCATGCTTTTTGTGGCCGGGAAACTTGGCGAGCTGTTTAGCGAGGATTCAATTCCCGCGGTGAGCGGGGGTATGCTATTCCTTGAACTGTACCGCTTCCTTGGGGATGATGACCCGTTCAGCGGTTACAAGGAGACCTCCAGGAAGCTGGCTCAAAGGGTTGCCGGGGATCTCGGGGTTCCAGTGGACTTCAAAACAGCTCTCAAGCTGGCGATAGCGGGCAACATCATAGACTTCGCCGTTGGCTACGACCCCTCAAAAATAGAGGAGGACATCATTGGAGTGACCCGGGAGGAGCTTGGCATAGACCACAGCGATGAGCTTCTCAGGGCGCTCGAGAACGCCGAAATACTGCTGTACCTCACCGATAACTGCGGGGAGGTGTACTTTGACAGGCTGCTGCTTGAGTTCATACGTGGGAGATTTCCCGACCTGAGGATATACGTGGCCGCGAAGGACGGTCCGATAATCAATGACGCCACGGTCAGGGACCTGCTGGAGGCGGGGTTCAACGAGTTTGCTGAAGTTATATCCACGGGCTCCAGGCTTCCGGGCACTCCACTGGAATACGCCTCCGAGGAATTCCGGAGAATCTTCAACGCCGTCGACGTCGTAATCGCCAAGGGGCAGGCCAACTTTGAGACTCTGAGCGACCTGGGGGACAGCAGGATGTTCTTCCTCCTCAAGGCCAAGTGTCCTCCAATCGCCCGCGAGCTTGGTGTCGAGAGGGGCTCACTGCTCTGTGTGAGGGGCGGAAAAATAGACGATTGACGATATTATCTTTGACGAATGTCTATTAGAAACCTTTTTATATTTTCAAGTGGTATATACTCATGGTGATATCTGTGACAACGGTAATCCGGAAAGATGCGGAAAGGTTTTTGAGGGAGTTAAAGGCCCATTACGGCGATGCCTGGAGGATGCCACGCAGTAACTACCTGTCCAAGCCAGATTTTGTTGTGGTCGACCCCAAGAGCGGCAAAAAGACAAAAGTAAGCTTCGTTTCCCTTGACGATGGTGAAGTCGTCGGCGTCGTTTATGACGACCTTGGCTGAACTTTCGCTTTTTGACTAATTGCCCCTATTCTGTTTTGGCCGTTGGAAACCATTAAATACTTCCATATCGTAAATTTTCCGGTGGAAATAATGGCCGCCGATGTTTACCGCGAGGCCCTTCGGCTGGCCTCTGATATACGGGACAAGTACCTGCGAGCAGTCACCTACGCTAAAATTGGCTATTACATGCACCGGGCTAAGAACCCCGAGTACGGTACTGCGTTTAAGTACGCCTTCAACGCGGTCGCCTCCATCGAGAACCCAGTTCTGGCAGTCAGGGCTCTTATGGAGATAGGCACCTACCTTCATCTGGCAGAAAAGAAGACGTCCAGAAAAGTCTTTGGACAGGCCCACGATGCAGTGCTCGACTTCCCCCAACCTCTCCGCGACGACCTCCTCAGTGAGCTTGTAGTGAGGCTTCTGGAGCTTGACCTGGTCGATGATGCCCTTTTCTACGTTGCCGACATCGAGGATACCGTAAAGCGCAACGACCTCCTTCTGAAGATACTCCGTGCGTACCTGAATCGCGGTAATATGCGCAGGGCCGCGAGGATCATCGAACAGATTGACGAGGAGCCCTGGCACTCAATAGCGGCCATCGAAGCGGTGAAGGAGCACCTTAAACGGGAGGAGTTCGGCAGTGCAATACGCGCCCTGTCTGAACTCAGGAGTGACTATTGGCTTGGCGAGGCCATGAGGGAGGTCGCAGTATATCTGAAAACATCCGACGTCCCCAAGGCAACCTACGAGAAGTTTGTGGATATAGCGCTGTCCCTCTCCGGTGAGACGGGTTCGGATGTTCTCAACTCCCTTCTAATCGGCCTTGGGAACCAGGGTGAGCTCGAGTTCGTCATGGGGATATTGAAACGGTTGCCCCCCGAGCAGAGAACCGCCGTACTCGAGGGAATCGTCAAGGTATCCGCCGACAGGGAGGAGATACTCTCCAGACTGCTGGAGCTTCTGAAGGGGGAGGAGTTTGAACACATAGCGGGTTTTGTGGTGGACCAGCTGCTCTCCAGGCCCATCAGCGAGAGGTACTCCAGTCTCGTTAAGTCAATAGGTGAGAGAACCCGGGAGGATGCGGTTCTCGTCAAAGTTGCCACGTACCTCTCCAAGCTTGGAGACTTTGACGGTGCATGGGAATTCGCCTCCCGCGTTCGTGGCCACTACCTCCGCTCGTTGGCCTTTGGCAGCATAGCTGTGGCGAAGCTCAATGCCGGGGATATAGACGGGGCGATAGATGCGGCCCTTGAGGTGAAGGACGCCAAGTGGGGCTCTTGGCTCCTCAGCGAGATACTGACGAAGATACTGGAACTCCAGACTGAGGGTGAGGTTAGAGAGGACATCGAGGAGCGGGCGGAGTACCAGAGGGGGCTCTGGGAAAAGGGCTAACGTTTTAAGACCGCCGCCCTTTCATCTTCCAGGTGATGCCATGCCGAGGATAGCAATTATTGGAGGTTCCGGAGTCTACGATCCGAAGCTGCTTCAGAACATCAGGGAGGAGTTCGTGAACACTCCCTATGGAAAGGTCCGGGTGAAGATCGGGGAGTACGACGGGGAGGAGATAGCCTTCCTCGCGAGGCACGGTGAGGGGCACAGCGTTCCTCCGCACAAGATAAACTACCGTGCCAACATCTGGGCGCTCTATGAGCTCGGTGTGGAGAGGATTCTTTCCACTTCAGCGGTTGGCTCCCTCAACGAGGCCATGAAGCCGGGCGACTTCGTCGTTCTCGACCAGCTTCTGGACTTCACCAAGACGAGGCACTACACATTCTACGACGGCGACGAGAGCCCGCATGACAGGAAGTTCGTTGCCCACGTGGACTTCACGGACCCGTACTGTCCCGAGCTCAGGAAGGCCCTGATAACCGCCGCCAAGGAGCTTGGCTTCGACTATCACCCAACGGGCACCTACGCCTGCATGGAGGGTCCGAGGTTCGAGACGAGGGCGGAGATACGGGCGCTCAAGATACTCGGTGCCGATGTCGTTGGAATGACTCAGTGTCCCGAGGCAGCCTTGGCGAGGGAGCTGGAGATATGCTACGCCAGCGTGGCCATAGTTACCAACTTCGCCGCCGGAATAAGCAGGGATAAGCTCACCCACACCGAGGTCGTTGAGCTGATGGCCAAGAAGAGCGAGGAGATAAAGTACCTCCTCATGAAGTCCATCAGGTACATTCCGAAGGAGCGCCACTGCGCCTGCAAGGACGCCCTGAAGGGCGCGACCGGAGACTGATGTCCTTTCCTGTTCTTTTATCCTCTTAAAAGTGCTTACGTTTTGAACTCGAGGTTAAAGAAATCGTTTAATAGTAGGCCGCCCTAATTCTTCATGGTGATGGAAAGTGAAGTACGACGTTGTTATTATCGGAGCAAGCGCCGGGGGCCTGACCACGGCGATCTCGGCCCGGAAGTTCTACCCCGACAAAAGCGTTCTGGTCATCAAGAGGGAAGATATCTCCATGATTCCCTGCGGCATCCCGTACATCTTTGGCACGCTGAATAGTGTTGATGATGATATTCTCCCTGTCGAGAAATTCCTGGAGCCGCTCGGCGTGGATGTCTTGACGGATGAGGTTACTGAGATCGACCCGAGGGCAAAGCTCGTGAGGACCGCCTCCGGGAAGGAGATCGCCTGGGAGAAGCTCGTCCTTGCGACCGGTTCAAAACCCGTGAAGCCGGAGTTCCCTGGCTCGGAGCTGGAGGGAGTTTACACCGTCCCGAAAGACTACCGCTACCTGAAGGAGTTCCGCGAGAGGGTTAAAACTGCGGAGAGAATAGTCATCGTTGGAGGCGGCTTCATAGCACTCGAGGTCGGTGATGAGATAAGAAAGCTCGGAAAGGACGTGACGATTCTCGTGAGGAGCAGGCTCCTGAGAAGCTCCTTCGATAGGGAGTTCAGCGAGATGGTCGCGGAACGACTTGAGGAGAGGAGCATAAAGGTTATCCATGGACAGGTTGAGCGGATCCTTGGTGGGGAAAGGGTCGAGCGGGTGAGGCTCATCGACGGAAGCGAGCTCCCTGCGGACCTCGTTATATTCTCCATCGGATACCGCCCGAACGTTGAGCTGGCCGTTAAGGCTGGCCTCAGGGTTACGCGCTACGGCATCTGGACCGACGAGTACATGAGAACCTCTCACCCGGACATCTTCGCCGTTGGCGACTGCGTGGAGCACAGGGACTTCTTCACGGGCAAGCCCTACGGTCTGATGCTTGCTTCAACGGCAACCTTCGAGGCAAGAATAGCCGGTGCGAACCTCTTCAAGCTCCAGATCGTCAGGGAGAACAGAAGGACGATAGGCGTCTATTCCACCAATGTTGCCGGTCTCACCCTTGCGGCCGCGGGCCTCACCGAGGAGGCCGCCAGAAGGGAGGGCTTCGAGGTCATAGTTGGCTATGGAAAAGGTCCCGACAGGCACCCGGCTAAGTTCCCGGACACCTCGATGGTGACGGTTAAGCTGATATTCTCCCGTGACAGGGGAGCGATACTCGGTGCCCAGATAGCCGGTGGAAAGAGTGTTGGCGAGATGATAAACATTCTCGCCCTCGCGATACAGAAGAGACTCACCGCGAGCGAGCTTTACACACTCCAGATAGCGACCCACCCCCTCCTAACGGCTTCTCCGGTCGGCTATCAGATACTCCAGGCGGCTGAGGATGCGTTGGCAAAGCTGAGAGCCTGAGGAGCTTTGTGCGATTTCCAGCTTCTTTTTTTGTTTTGGCCTTTTGGAAAAAGTTGGTCGAAAATATTCTTCTCTCCGAAAGGTAAAAAGTAAGTTGTGCAGTACAGAGACATTTGATCAAACTTTTCTCCAGAAAAGTTTGTGTGGTGCGGTGGCCGGGATTTGAACCCGGGCCAGCGGCGTGGCAGGCCGCTGTCCTAGACCAGGCTAGACTACCACCGCATTCCGCGGCCCGTTACATACTCACCTGCGGTTGATTTATAAATCTTTCGGTCCTGTGGGACGGTTAAATTTATAAAGCGTTTCCGGGAAGGTTTAGCTGGCAAGTGCCCCGGTGGCCTAGTCTGGATAGGGCGCAAGGCTGCGGACCTTGAGGTCCGGGGTTCGAATCCCCGCCGGGGCGCCACAAAAACTTCGTCTTCACAAAGTTGCTCGGTAGGGGCTTATCAAAGTTGGTAGCTCCTTCTGGAAGCTGAATAGCTAGAAATTTTAATTCATCCAACTACTCCATTGGCGCAGGTTTAACTTTAAATCCACACCCGAATGGCGTTAATAAGAGATAAAGAAATCTTTGCAGGCGTTTTAAGAAAACAAAAACTTGGTGTCAAACCCTCCTCAGCCCCGGGAACCAGACCTTCTTTCCGGCCTTCTCCTTTTCCTCGTCCCACTCGGCGAGTATCTTGACCGCCTCGCTGGCAACCAGCGCTGCCTCCTTTTCACCGGCCTTGCCGAACTCGTTGGTTATCCTGTTGGCGAAGACCGCACAGACGCATCCTGCACGCAGTCCGTATATGTTCGCGAGGGTGTAGAGCGTCGCCGCCTCCATCTCGAAGTTGGTAACCCTAGCCTGCCTCAGGTCGTCGAGTATGTTCTTTGCGAAGCTCGGGAAGTAGCCGTTTAAACCGGGCCTTCCCTGGCCGAGGTAGAAGCTGTCGGTTGAAGCGGTTATGCCGATGTGGTAGCGCACTCCGAGGGTCTCAGCGGCTTCAATCAGTGCGAGGGTGACTTCAAGGTCTGCAACCGCGGGATACTCAACCCTCACATACTGCTTCGAAGTTCCTTCGAGCCTAACCGCCGCTTTCGCTATAATCAGGTCGCCTATCTCCATTCCGGGCTGTATCGCGCCGGTGGAGCCGACGCGGATGAAGGTGTCGGCACCTATCGCCGCGAGCTCCTCTATGGCTATCGCCGTCGAGGGCCCGCCTATTCCGGTCGAGGTAACGCTTATTGGAACTCCTTTGTATTTCCCGGTGTGAGTTCTGTACTCCCTGTGGAAGGCTATCTCCTTCGCCTCATCCCAGAGGGAGCTTATCTTCGGCACCCTCTCCGGATCCCCTGGCAGAAGGACGTACCTCGAAACGTCCCCCGGCTTGCAGGCGATGTGGTACTGGTACCCTTCCTTCGTTTGGGGCCTGTCCGCTGAAACAAACTTTTCCACCATGGCAACCACCTTTTTATTCACCTGTGCCATAGATATCAACGCACGCCCTAAAAAGCCTTGGGTGGTACCATGCTCGTCTGTTCACACTGTGGAAAAGTGCACCCTGAGACGTTTCGCCTGACCTGTGACTGCGGCGGCACTCTGTTTGTGGAGAGGGACTACGTCGATTTCTTTGGTGGCCTCAGGCCCCATATCGATATGCGGCGCTACCTAAATTTCCTTCCGGTGGGAGAAGGTTACCTCCCTCCAGCAACGCCGGCGATAACCCCCGTGAGTGCCCTTCGCATCGGCCAGGTCAGTGGATTCTTCAAGCTCGAATACCTCCAGCCAAGTGGTTCCTTCAAGGACAGGGGCACCTACGTGACGGTGGCGAAGCTGAGGGAAGAAGGCATCACCGAGGTTGTCCTCGACAGCTCCGGAAACGCGGCTCTAAGCTTTGCCCTCTACGGACTCTCCGCGGGAATAAGGGTTCACACGTTCGTTTCCTACGATACAAGTCCCGGAAAGCTCTCACTCCTCCAGCGCTTTGGGGCGGTGATGCACTTCGTTGACGGCGACAGGATGACCGTTCACAAAAAAGCTAAAGAGTTCGCGGAGCAGAGCGGGATTATCTACGTCTCCCACTGGCTCAACTCCTACTTCATCGAGGGAACAAAGACGGTTGCCTTTGAGGTTTTTGAGCAACTCGGCATTCCCGACTACGTCCTATCGCCGGCGGGCAGCGGGACGCTCTTCCTTGGCCTCTGGAAAGGATTTTCGGAACTTATGAAGATGGGCGTGGTTGATGAACTTCCGAGGCTCGTTGCCGTTCAAGCTTCCGGCTACGAAAGCCTCTGCGAGCGCTCATCAATGAAGAACGATACTGCGGATGGTATAACGATTCCTGAACCTCCCCGGCTTCATGATATGAAGAGGGCGCTTAAGGAAACCAACGGCCTGTGCGTAAGCGTGGATGAGCTTGAAACAATGGAAGCGCTCAACTGGCTCAAGAGGCATGGCTTCCTCGTCGAGCCGACCTCCGCGGTAGTTCTCGCGGCCCTCTGGAAGCTAATGGAATCGGGATGGATTGGGGGAGGGTCAAGGGTTCTCCTACCGCTTACAGGCTCCGGGCTAAAGATGGTTGAAGGTATTTAAGGATTGAATCCCAAGAATCCTTGGGGGTGAGACTATGGAAGTAAGGTATCCCGCAGTTGCAGGCAGCTTCTATCCATCTGGGGATGCTCTCATCGAGATGCTTGAGGAGTTCTTGGGCGACCTGGGAGAGGAGGGGAGTGACAGGAGGATAACCGCTGGAGTTGCACCCCACGCGGGTTATATATTCTCGGGCTACACCGCATCGAGGACATACAAGACAATCTTTGAAGACGGCCTTCCCGAGACCTTCGTACTCCTCGGGCCGAACCACACCGGCCTCGGCTCTCCGATAGCGGTCTATCCCTCTGGAAAGTGGCGCACACCGCTCGGTGACGTCGATGTTGATTCCGAGATGGCCAGAGCTATAGCGAAGCTCTCCGGTATAGCGGATTTGGACGAGATTGCCCACAAATACGAGCACTCGATAGAGGTTCAGCTTCCCTTCATCCAGTATCTGGCCGAGAAAGCGGGAAGGGAAGTCAAGATAGTTCCAATAGCCCTCGGCATTCAGGATGAGGAGGTTTCTGAAGACCTCGGAAAAGCTATCCTTGAAGCCTCTAAGGAGCTCGGCAGGGACGTCCTCGTTATTGCCAGCACGGACTTCATGCACTACGGAGCAATGTACGGCTACGTGCCCTTCAGAGCGAGGGCTGATGAGCTCCCGCACAGGATAAAGGAGTGGGATTTTCGCATAATAAGGAGGATTCTCGACTTCGATGTTGGGGGCATGTTCAGGGAGCTCCGCGAGATGGGCCACACAATGTGTGGGCCGGGTGGAGTTGGAACTGCGGTGGTTTACTCCCGCCTTGCCGGAGCGCTTGAGGCGGAGCTGCTTCACTACACGACGAGCTATGAGGTGAGCCGCTCCACGGATGCCATCGTGGGCTACGCGAGTATCGTCTTCAAGCGGTGAACGAAAAGGCCATAAGGGGCTTTTCTTATTTCCTACCATGCAGACCACACGCATTGGAACGCTTGAGGATGTTCAAAGAATCCTGCGTGCCCACAGGAAGGAACTGAGGGAGAAATACGGTGTTAAGCGTATTGGTATCTTCGGCTCTTATTCCCGAAACGAGCAGAGGATAGACAGCGACGTTGACATTCTCGTGGAGTTCGAGCAGCCCGTTGGGTTAATGACCTTCGTCTGTCTCCAGGAATACCTAGAGGAACTCCTTGGGGTCAAAGTTGACCTTGTAACCAAGGGCGCCCTGAAGAGACGCATTAGAGAACGGATTCTTAAAGAGGTGAAGTACGTATGAGAGACAAGTTAATTCACGCTTATTTCGGTGTTGACCTCTCGCTTATCTGGTACACTGTTCAGAACGAGCTTGACGATTTGGAAAACGTTATGAGAAAGCTTTTGGAGGGTCAAAGATGAGGGTTCTGGCATCCGCTCCGGCTAAAATTATCCTCTTCGGCGAACACAGCGTCGTTTACGGCAAGCCTGCCATTGCCGCAGCAATAGACCTCAGAACCTATGTCTGGGCTGAGTTCAACGATAGAGGTGCAATTAAGATAGAGGCCAAGGACATACGCGTCCCTGGTTTGACCGTTTCATTCTCCGAGGACGAGATTTACTTTGAGAGCGACTATGGTAAAGCTGCCGAGGTTCTCAGCTATGTCCGTCAGGCGATAGAGCTTGTTAGAGAGGAGGCCGATGCTAATGGGAAAGGGATTACAGTCTCGATAACGTCCCAGATTCCAGTTGGGGCTGGTCTCGGCTCATCTGCTGCCGTTGCGGTTGCGACCATCGGGGCGGTCTCAAAACTGCTCGGCCTTGAGCTGACCAACGAGGAGATAGGAAAGCTGGGTCATAGGGTCGAACTCCTCGTCCAGGGGGCATCGAGCGGTATAGACCCAACGGTTTCGGCCATAGGTGGCTTCATCCACTACGAGAAGGGGAACTTCGAGCACCTGCCCTTCATGGAGCTGCCCATAGTCGTCGGCTACACGGGTTCGAGCGGGTCAACCAAGGAACTCGTGGCTATGGTAAGGAGAACCTACGAGGAGATGCCGGAGGTTATAGAACCGGTGCTCATAGCGATGGGCAAGATAGTCGAGAAAGCCCGGGAGGTAATAACCTCGGACCTCGATGACGAAATCCGCTTCGTCCAGCTGGGCAGGCTCATGAACATCAACCATGGTCTCCTCGATGCCCTCGGGGTCTCGACGAAAAAGCTCAGCGAGCTGGTCTATGCCGCGAGGGTTGCGGGGGCTATAGGGGCAAAGATAACCGGTGCCGGTGGTGGCGGCTGCATGTACGCCTTGGCTCCCGAGAACCAGAGCGAAGTGGCAACGGCCATAACGATAGCCGGCGGGACGCCGATGATAACGAGGATAAGCCGTGAAGGGCTTCGCATAGAGGAGGTTCTGCCATGATAATCGTCAAGGTTGGCGGCAGCGTTTTCAGCGACAAGAAAGGTGAACCGGAGAACTTTGACCATGAAACCGTGGGGAACATAGCGAGGGAGATAGCGGGCTTTTACCCCCGTGAGGACTTCATCATCGTCCACGGCGGCGGGAGCTTCGGCCACCATTACGCCAAGAAATATGGAATAAGAGAAGGCCTTCCGGAGGACTGGGATACCGCCAACTTCAGGAGGATAGGCTTCACCGAGACACATCAGGCCATGCTCCGGGCAAATGCGAACTTTATCAAAGCCTTCATCCGCGAGGGTCTGCCGGCCTTCTCGGTCTCGACATCGTCCGTCTTCATAACCGAGAACGGCGAAGTTGTTTACGGTGACCTTGAGATAATCGAAAGGCTCCTTGAACTCAGGTTCATTCCCGTTCTCTTCGGAGACGTCTCGATAGACCTCGCGAAGGGCATCGACATACTCTCCGGCGACCAGATCATCACTTACCTCGCCAAGATGCTCGGGCCGAAGAAGGTGATATTCCTCATGGACGTTGACGGCATCTACGACGGCAGGCCCGGCGAAGGGAGACTGATTCAGAACCTCTCGAAGGGAGATATAGACCCCCTCCTCGAAAGGCTCCACTGCACAGCAGCTGGAACCGACGTCACCGGCGGAATCTGCAACAAGCTGAGGGAGGCGAAGAAGATAGCGGAGCACTCGGAGGTCTGGTTCGTCAACGGGAAGGTTCCGAGAAGGCTGAGTGGAGCGATAAGGGGCGACGGCTTCGGAACGAAGATTAGAGGGTAACGTCCACAAATCGTAAACTTTTTATTTTCATCCAGGTATTCGCCACGGGGATTCGTGATGGGTAGAAAGGCTCTCGCCGTTGTGCTTATCCTTGTGGTCTTCGGATGGGCGTTCCTCGGCATTGAAACGGCCGCCAGAATGGGCGCTCTGAACGACTTCATGGCCGGCCCGGAGGACCTCAGGGTCACCAGCTCCGTTGTGGAGACATCGAACGGGTCTGTACTTGTCATCGAGTGGCATCTTCAGAGGAAGCCCCTGGAGCGGCTCCTGAACGACCGTGACTCGGTGTTCCTGTTCTACCCATCAGGGATTCATATATCGGGAGGCGTTTACCCGGTAATGGGCCGCCTTCCATGGGTGAACCTCACCGTTTACCCCTCTGGGAGGCTGGTAAACCGGAGCGAGATTGATTATACCATATGGTACTACGACACCCCAGGCTGGGCCGTTCCGAAGGTTGAGATGGTGAGGGCGGTCTATCCCGTTCCCCCAAACGTGAGCGGGGGTAGGATAGAAATTCCCCTTGTGGCAACCGGTTGGTCTCTCTGTTCCTCTGTCCCAGTAATCTTCGCTTACTTCCATGACACCGGCGGAAAGCATGTTAATCCGGATTACATTGCCCTCAGGCCTGAGCTTCACCTCGGTCCGAACTACCCCCTCTTCGGCAACGGCACGCTTGAGGTGCTCTTTGACTTCAACACGACCCACTGGGTCGAACGGTATGTGGGGAAGCGCGGCGGCTGGGTGGAGGTTGGGGTCTTCAACGTGACGCTGCCCTGCAACTGAAGTTCCAAAAACCTCTTAACTTCCCCCATCCTTTTTCCATCGGTGGTGTGAATGCAGGCGTTCGATAAGGAGGAGCTCACGATCATCAGGAAGTTCGAGCACATAGAGCACTGCCTGAAGAGAAACGTTCAGGCCCACGTTTCCAACGGTTTTGAGGATGTTCACTTCGTCCACATGAGCCTGCCTGAGATAGACAAGGAGGAGATAGACCTCAGCGTTGAGTTCCTTGGGAGGAAGTTCGATTACCCGATTTTCATAGCCGGAATGACCGGCGGAACGAAAGGCTCTCAGCTCGCCGGGAAGATAAACAAGACTTTAGCGAAGGCCGCCCAGGAACTCAATATACCGATGGGCGTTGGAAGTCAGAGAGCGATGATAAGGAAGCCCGAGACGTGGGAGAGTTACTACGTTAGAGACGTTGCCCCTGATGTTTTCCTCGTCGGCAACCTCGGGGCACCGCAGTTTTCCGAGACCATTAAAGAGCGCTACGGAATTGATGAGGCGCTGAAAGCGGTCGGGACGATTCAGGCGGACGCTCTGGCGATCCACATGAACCCGCTCCAGGAGAGCGTCCAGCCGGAGGGGGACACGCAGTACAGGGGTGTTTTGAATGCCCTGGCAGAACTCAAGGCCGAGTTTCCATATCCCATAATAGCGAAGGAAACCGGTGCCGGCGTTTCGATGGAGGTCGCGATAAGGCTTGAGGGCATCGGCATAGACGCCATCGATGTTGGTGGCCTCGGTGGGACGAGCTGGAGCGGTGTTGAATACTACCGCGCCAAGGACGAGATGGGCAGGAACCTCGCCCTGAAATTCTGGGACTGGGGAATTAAGACGGCCATAAGCGTCGCCGAGGTTCGCTACGCCACCGACCTGCCGATAATAGCCACCGGCGGAATGCGCGACGGGATAACGATGGCTAAGGCATTGGCGATGGGTGCGACCTTCGCAGGAGTGGCTCTACCGCTCCTCAAACCTGCTGTCAAAGGCGACGTTGAGGGAGTCATCAAAATCCTCAGGCGCTACATAGAGGAGATTCGCAATGCAATGTTCCTCGTTGGAGCCAGAAACGTCGAGGAGCTTAGAAGGGTCCCGCTCGTTATCACTGGCTTCACACGGGAGTGGCTGGAGCAGAGGGTGGATTTGGGACTGTATTTGCGGAGCAGGTAATTCTCCTTTTGGGTTATCTTTTTAAACTCTCGATTATAGTAATCTCTGGGGGCCATCATGGAGAAGGAAAAGGAATCTAAGGTTAGGCTCGCCGCGGACTTGGTAGAAGGTTTTGCGCTCACATGGAATCCCTTTACGATGGCCCTTTCAGTTGCCGCATCTTTTCTTGAGACGATTATCACGAAGTTTGAAACAACCCTCCGGAGAAACGCCTTCTACCTCCTGGGTGCGTTGGTGGGAACTCTTTCCTCCTATTATTCTGCTGGTACCTGGTTCATGGAGTAGGACGGAATCTGGTGGATACCAGCTGGCCTGGTTATTGCCTCTGCCCTCGGGATCCCGGTAACTTGGTACTTTGAGCAAAAAGAAACCTGAGATGAATGCACACCTTTTTAAACCCCTGCCCACAACTAAGACCAACGCAGCCCCACGCCTCAGGAGAGGCCTGGGGGCGTAAGGAGGAATAGACATGATAAAAATCTACACCATTAGCGGTTACGAGGAAGTCGGCAAGAACATGACCGCCGTCGGCTACTCTAACGGCGGCCGGGAAGAGGTCGTTATAATTGACATGGGGATAAGGCTCGACCGCGTTCTCATCCACGAGGACGTCAATATCCAGCAGTTTCCGGCCAAGGAGCTCCAGAAGCTCGGCGCCATTCCAGATGATTCCATTCTCAGGAACAAGAAGGTCGTCGCCATAACCTTCACCCACGGGCACCTGGACCACATAGGCGCCATCGGTAAACTCGCGCCCCACTATCCTGACGTGCCCATATACGGAACGCCGTATACAATAAAGCTCGCCAAGAGCGAGGTAAAGAGCGAGCAGTATTTTGAGGTCAAGAACCCCATGTACGAGACCGGGTTTGGTGAAATAGTCCAGGTGAGTGAGAACCTGGCGATAGAGTTCGTCCAGATAACCCACTCCATTCCCCAGGCGGCTATGGTCGTCGTCCACACGCCCGAGGGCGCGGTCGTCCACACAGGCGACTTCAAGTTCGACAACAACAATCCCCTCGGCGAGAGGCCCGACTACAAACGCCTGAAGGAGCTCGGCAAGGAGGGCGTCAAGGTTCTCATTCCAGAATCCACGCGCGTAGCCGAGCCGACCAAAACCCCGAGCGAGGCAGTGGCTCAGATGCTTCTGGAGGACTTCTTCCTCTACGAGGGCATGGAGGCCGATGGGCTGATAGCGACGACCTTCGCCAGCCACATCCCCAGGCTCCAGGAGCTCATATGGATAGCCAACAAGATGGGCAGGCAGGCGGTCTTCGTGGGCCGCTCCCTGGCCAAATACACCGGCATCGCCAAGCAGCTCGGGCTGATAAGAATGAAGGGCGCCCGAGCTGTCAGGAGTCCCAACGCCATAAGGAAGGTTCTCGCGGAGGTCTCGGGCGCGAGGGAGAACTACCTTCTCGTGGTCACCGGACACCAGGGAGAGCCAGGTGCGGTCCTCACGAGGATGGCCAACGGGGAGCTATACGACATCGGCAAGCGCGACACCGTTGTCTTCTCCGCCGGGACGATACCGAATCCGCTCAACAAGGCCCAGCGATACGTCCTTGAGACGAAACTCAAGATGAAGGGAGTCAGAATGATAAAAGACCTCCACGTCAGCGGCCACGCCAGCAGGGAAGATCACAGGTACCTCATCAGAATGCTGAACCCGGAGAACATAGTTCCAGCGCACGGTGAGTTCAGAATGCTCACCCACTACGCGGAGCTGGCCGAGGAGGAAGGCTACCTGATAGGCAGGGACGTCTTCGTGTCGAGGAACGGCTACCTGGTCGAGATAAGGTAGGGTAAAACTGATAAAGAGTTGCCCTATTTTTCCTTTAGATTGCTTTCATCACTCACGGGGTGATACAATGGGGAAGTACGATGAGCTGTTCGCAAGGGTTAAAGCCAAAGCTAAGGACGTTGATAAAACAATATTCGATCTCATCCCGGAAAAGGAGCCGAGGGCCCTCTATGAGGCGTCCAGACACTATCCGCTCGCCGGTGGAAAGAGGGTTCGCCCCTTCGTGGTTCTCCGTGCCGCTGAAGCCGTCGGCGGCGACCCAAGAAAGGCCCTATATCCAGCAGCAGCCGTCGAGTTCATCCACAACTACTCCCTCGTCCACGACGACATAATGGACATGGATGAGCTGAGGCGCGGAAGACCGACCGTCCACAAGCTCTGGGGCGTCAACATGGCGATTCTGGCTGGAGACCTGCTCTTCAGCAAGGCCTTTGAGGCGATAGCCAGGGCCGATGTTAGTCCGGAGAAGAAGGCTAAAATCCTTGACGTTCTGGTCAGGACATCCAACATGCTCTGCGAGGGACAGGCCCTCGACATCGAGTTCGAGACCAGAAAGGAGGTTACCGTCGAGGAGTACCTCAAGATGATCAGCGGAAAAACCGGTGCCCTTTTCCAGGGTTCGGCCGAGATAGGCGCGATAGTTGGGACCGATAACGGAGAGTACATCAAAGCCCTCGCCAAGTGGGGAATGAACGTCGGAATAGCCTTCCAGATATGGGACGACGTGCTGGATTTGATTGCCGATGAGGAGAAGCTTGGAAAACCCGTGGGGAGTGACATACGCAAGGGTAAGAAGACGCTGATAGTGGGGCACTTCTTCCAGAACGCGAGCGAGGAAGATAAGGCCGAGTTCCTTAAGGTCTTTGGCAAATACGCCGGCGATGCCAAGGGCGATGCGCTGATACACGACGAGCAGGTTAAGGGGGAAGTTGCTAAAGCCATCGAGCTTCTCAAAAAGTACGGCAGCATCGATTACGCCGCACAATACGCCAAGAACCTGGTTGAGGAGGCCAACGAAGCTTTGAAAGTCCTCCCGGAGAGCGAGGCGAGGAAGGACCTTGAACTCCTTGCCGAGTTCCTCGTGGAGAGGGAGTTCTGATGGGGGAGCTGAGGCTCTCCGATTATTCCTCGGATATTTTTATCCTGTCCCTTATCCTGCTCGTTGTTTCAGGGCTGGCGGTGCCGTGGGCCCAAGTGTCCGTAAGCTCTCTTGGGGAGTTCCTTTACCTTCTCGTTCTGCCGTGGCTCGTACTGATTCCGCTCCACGAGGGCCTGCACGCGCTTGTTGCCAGGCTCTTCGGCGCGAGGGTTAGGTTCGGGGTGACCTCTTTCGGAAAGCTCATCGTCGCTCCATACGTTGCCATCGAAACGCCTCTCCGCGCGAGGAGATACGCCCTCGTCTCACTTGCCCCGCTCCTCCCCTCAGCTGTCTTCCTGTCCCTGGCCTGGTTCCTCCGTTCCAACTTCTGGGCTCTTGCCTATGTCTTCAACACGGCCGGCATGGCGGGTGATTTCCTCACGGCCCTTTGGCTCCTCAGGTTGCCTCCCGATTCGGAAGTCTTCGACGACGGGACGGCCCTCGTCTCCGATGCAGAGATTTCCACCTCCTATCCAGGATGGGTTTCACCTGCCCTGAAGGTCGCGATTCTTCTGCTCTTTCTCGTGATTCTCATCCTGGGCCGGGTGGAAGTCGTCGTCGAGAACGGCTGAGCAAACCTTATAACATCGCTCCCCGAAATGGTTCTCTGGTGGATTAAGTGGGACAGTCTAAGTGGGGAGTTCTCTACGTAATGAGTGCGGCGCTCTTCATAATGTTCATCGACACAACGATGATGAACGTTTCCATAAGCGCCCTTGTTAAGGATTTGGACACCACCGTGACTGGTGTCCAGGGCGCGATAGCCCTTTACGCCCTTGTAATGGCCGCGTTCATGATACCGGGTGCAAAACTTGCCGATATTTGGGGGACGAGGAAGGTCTTTTTCAGAGGGCTGGTTATATATACCGTTGGAACGCTGATGGCAGCTTTCGCCCCCAACCTGGCTTTTCTGTTCCTTGGATGGTCTATCCTTGAGGGCATAGGCGCTGCGATGATGATGCCCGCAACGGTTACCTACATAACAAAGGCTTACACTGGCCGGGACAGGGCCTTTGCCTTTGGTGTCTGGGGTGGCGTCGGCGGCGCTGCCGCTGCCTTCGGTCCGATAATCGGGGGGTTCTTTACGACTTACTTCACCTGGCGCCTCGGCTTCTTTATGGAGGCAATAATAGCGGCTGGAATCTTTGCCCGCTTGAGGATACTCTCGGACTACAGACCCAGGCGGAAAGTAAATCTCGACGTTGTTGGTGCCATCCTGGTTGGGGTGGGTCTGTTTCTCCTGACTCTCTCGGTGCTCATCATGGACCCTCTATCTAATCCGCCGGTTCTGCTCCTCATGGTTCTCGGCCTTGTAACCCTGTTTCTCTTTTGGCGTCACGAGAAGAATCTGAGGGGTAAGGAGGATGTCTTAATCGACGTGGAAGTCTTCAGGTCAAGGGCCTTCACTGTGGCTAACCTCGTGAGCCTCTTTTTCCAGGTAAGCCTTGCCGGCCTGATGTTCACTGTTCCCGTCTTCGTTCAGCAGTACCTCGGGTACAACGCCATCCAAACTGGTTTTGTCGTGATTCCCCTTTCGGTGATGATGTTCCTCTCTTCATTGGCCGGTCAGAAGTTTGCAAAACACCTCACGCCCAAGAGGATAATCCAGCTTGGAATAGGACTGACGTTCTTTGGTCTTTACTTTATTCTCGATGTTCTGGGGCCGGGGGTTACCGGAAAAGAGTTTGCCCCTGGCTTTGCCCTCTATGGAACGGGATACGGTCTGATATTCTCCCAGATAACCAACCTGGCCATGATGGGGGTCAAGCCGGAACAGCAGGCCGACGCATCGGGAATATTCAACGCCCAGAAGCAGTTTGGATTATCTCTCGGCACTGCATTCATAGGGGCGGTTCTGGTTCTGGGGGTTATCCAGAGCATAACCCGGCAGATATATGAGTCTGGGCTCTTCGAGGGGAGCAGAGAGGAGATAAGAGAGGCAGTGATTCAGTGGATACTAAAAATGCAGGCCGGAGAGCTCAGCGTGCCGCCGGAGTATCACGATTTGGTTATCAAAATCCTGAGGATTTCGTTCGTCGATGCGATGAGGCTGGCGATGGCCGTTATGATGGGATTGTTAGTCATCAGCGTGGCCCTGTCCTTCTTCCTGCCCGCTGGCGAGGGAGGGGGCTAACCTTCCACGATCAGCCAGCCAACCGGCGGATGCTCCGCGCCTCTCTTCCACTTTTCGTAGGCTTTGTCCCACCTCCTCAGGAGTTCAGCGCGCTTTTTCTCGTCCTTTATCTTTTCCACGTACTCGCGCGGGATGTAGGCGAGATAGTGCGGCAGGTCCGGTTCAAGGGTTCCACTCTCGATAACCTCTCCGCCGGCTTTTTCAATCAGCTCGGTTAGTTTCTCAAGCGTCGGGTAGTGCAGGTCGTCTTTCTCACCGAACAGCGCCTCAAAAATCTCCTCGCGCAGGTTGTACAGCTCAAGGTGCGCCCTCTGCCTCTCGTTGTTTGCTATGGGCAGACTCTCCGCGATGAAGACCTTCTCGGAAACCCGGAGCATCTCCGAGATGACCTTTACCATAGTTTCCTCGCTCTTCAGGCTCCGGATTCCGTGGACGAGAACGGCTAAATCAAAGGCCTTAAACGGGAACGGGAGCTCCCTTGCATCAACCTTGAGCGGGATTATCCGGTGCTTTAGGCCAGTCGCGGTTGTTATCTCATCGAAGAAGCGCCACCTTGAGACCTCCACCGCCACAACACGGCCGCTTTCTCCGACGAGGTAAGCCAATGGAACGGTAGTTAATGCATGTGCGCCACACCCAACCTCAAGGACGTTCATGCCCTTCTCAAGCGGTGCAAATTGAAGGACGCGGAAGCGTTCGAGCATTTCCATATGCAACCAGTTTGGAGGTAGAGGAGGCTCGTTCCGGGAAGGAATTTTTGGGAGGACTTCTTTCTTAAACGTTTTTTCATTAAAACGCATGGAAGACACCAGAAAAAGCTAAAGGCGTTCTCTTTAAGGCTTTTTTGGAGAAAAGGTTTTATAAGCTGGGGGAGAATTAATGGCAGGGTTAAAATTCTTCTTAGTGTGGTCTCTGACGCTGGTGAGTCATCATCTTAGTTACATATTGCACGATTGCATCGTCATGCAACTCTTTTACTCAGCTTTCTTTTGGACAGTTCTAAGGGGAAAACATGTATTAGAATAAATTCGTACTTAGAAAAGACAAGAAAAGGAAATTACTAATAATACAAGGAAAAACTTATAACGGATAAACAATCCAAATAGTAATACAAAAACCATGAGGAGGTGAACCATGTGAAGGGGAAGCAGTTGTTCTCAGTCCTTCTGGGACTGCTGATGGTTGGAATGGTTCTTGTAAGTGCGTCAGACACTGTGAAGCCTACCAAAATTTCCTCAATACCCTCTGATGGAATCTCGATATCACCTCTTCCCGGCCATGAGAAAGGTATCATCATGAAAACGTTCACGGGCAAGCTAAGCCTACATCTGGCCGAGCAGTTCCTACAGAAGTATTGGGATATGCTGACACTCAGAATAAAGTTCGAGGAATTCGGTGACGCCACCTTCGTTGGAATCGCTCTGAGGCCCCTTCCTTCGGGCGCGTATGTACCGCTGTATTACTTCGGGTATGATAGTGATGACTTAGATGTTAAGACCCTTACAAAGGACTTCTATTCTGAGGTTAGTAAGTTTGAAAACACGCCCCTTGAAGTGAAAGGCGCCCTTTCAGACGAGCCCCCCCGGGCTTGGAAATACTTGGGGGCGATACTCTCGTTGAGGACCTCCCGGGAGATAAAGGTCGCCCCTGCCCCCTGGATCGTCCGAAAGGCAACGGTTTACAACGGCGTTGGAGCCGAGTTTTGGGGCACTTACGGGGAGTGGGGTCAGTACGTCTACTACGTAGCCATAACCCATTCGGCAGAGGTTCCGTCTGATAGGGATCTTCCGTCGGACTTCAAGATTGCAGTCAAGGAGGTTAAAGACAGGGTTACGGTGTTGAATTCCGACGATGCGTTTATCGGGTACGGTAGCTTCAGACCCGATGATAGTGGTTCAACATCTCAATCCGTGGTGACCTGGGGGCTGAATCTTGATTTCGGTATTGATGCAACCGGGAGGCCACTTCCCACGGCTCAGGCGGGGTTTAGTGAAAGCCACACGACGGGACTGGGTTTCAAATGGTACACCCGCATCATTGACCCGAATTATGACGTTCAGTTCGAGTTCTACGACCTCAAGAAGAAGGGGCTGTTAACGAGCTCCCCTGCGTGGGGTCAGATTTTTGTTTCCCGTCCGGTCGTTTTGGTGCACGTCAAACAGGGAACACCGTTTTACGAGGGCAAAATACGGGTGAGGGCGGACGCTACGTTTGTTTATGAGGTGCCCGTCGATTCGCCGTTTAGCGGAACTTACGTGGTGAAAAAAGACGTGAACGCTCCGCCCGTGGAGTTCACCGTGGAGATGTTCCCCTGGGAAGGAATGATTCAACTTCGAGATTAGAACACGGGAGGCCTCCTTTTCTTTACTTTTTGACGACCGTCACTTATTCGAGTTGAAAATAGATGGGAAAGAAATAACGGCCTCTACTCAACAAACACCGCCGGCTTCAGCGGCATCGCGGCCTTCTTCTTTCCTCCTTTGTCTTCCTCCGGGTTGATGATTATCTCGATGCCAAGTTCTTTCTCGATGAAGTCCTTGGCTTCCCTTAGTGCCTTCTCCTCGTCGATGCGCTTTACGTCAAAGGCCCTCTCCTTGATGAGCCTTTGTATCAGCTTGCTTATCTCCTTGCCATGCTTTCTCATCTCTTGGTCTTTCATCAGCTCTGCCATAGCCGATTTGAAGTCCTTCTTCTCCGCGACGACTTCCACAACGCGCCACTTCCACTCCGGGGCGGTGTAGACGTAGGCCCTCTTGGCGTCCTCTATCTTTGCCACGCGGATTATCTCCTTGATGTCCTCGATTAAGCTTTTTACGAACTCCTCCTCGGCCTCGATTGTCTCGTTCCACCACTCTGGAACGGGCTCCGGCCAGGGAGCGAGGCTAACAAAGCCCTCTCCGCCCAGCTTCTCCCAGAGCTCCTCGCTGATGTGCGGGGTGAACGGCGCCATCAGCCTGACCCATACATCCGCCAGCGTTCTCAGGACGAAGCGCTTTGCCTCGTCGTCCCTGCCCTCGGTCCTCCTCATGTACCAGCGCAGGTCGTTGAGGACTGAGTAGAAAGCCCACTGCACGGCCGTTCTCGTCCTGAACTCCTCCAGGGCCTTGGTGGCTCCTTCGATGGCCCTGTTCAGGCGGTGCAGCATCCACCTGTCGATGTCCTTGAGCGTGGTCTCTTTAGCCTCATAGGTGGCGAACTCACTTATCAGCTCGTAGAACCTCTCGACCTGCCTGCGGAGCTTTCCGACCTCCTTTCTGCGCCAGTCGAAGTCGCTGTCATGCTCGGCCAAACCCATTATGTAGAGCCTCACCACATCGGCACCGTTCTCCTCGATGGCATCTATGAAGTTCAGCACGTTGCCCTTGCTCTTGCTCATCTTGGTGCCCTCGAGCGTTCCGAAGCCGTTGACGGCTATGCCCCTCGGCCAGTGCTCCTTTCTGAATATAGCCGTGTGGTTGAAGATGAAGAACGTCAGGTGATTTGGGATGAGGTCTTTGGCGGAGCAGCGCCAGTCGAGCGGGTACCAGTACTCGAACTCCTCCTTCATCTCGTGGATAACCTCGGCCGGGATTCCGGTCTTCTCGTCAAGTTCTCTCTCCTTCTCTTCGCTGAACTCCTCCAGGAACAGGTAGTCGAAGAACTCCCTGCTTAACTTCTCGGGGTTGAGCCTGCCTTCCTCCCTCAGCCTGTTCATGTGCCTGCTTATGGTGTAGTAGGCCATGTAAATGGTCGAGTCGCTCAGGCTCTCGATGACCCAGTCGGGGTCCCACGGGAGCGGCGTTCCAAGGCCAACTTTCCTCGCGCAGGCCTTCTTGTCGAGCCAGTCAACTATAGCCTCGAACTGGGCCCTTCTGCTCTCCGGGTAGATGGTCATGTTCGCGAGGGCCTCACGGGCCTTTTCCTTCCACTCGGGGTTTCCGTAGTCTATGAACCACTGGTCGTGGATTATCTTGATGACCGCCTGGTTGCCGAAGCGCGAGATGACCGGCTTTTCCGCGAACTCGTACATTATCTCGGCGATGCCCTTCTCCTGGAGCTCTTTGGCTATGAGGTCTTTGGCCTCCTGGACGGACTTGCCGGCGTAGGGCTCTATCTTGAAGACTCCCTTGTGATATTCGGCCTTGTAGATGTTCTTGGTGGCCTCTTCGAGCTTCTCAACGTCCTTCTGACTCTTTACGCCGAGCCTCTCTGCCTCTTCCACAGCTGGAAAGTCGCCGTAGCCCTCAAGCTTTATCAGAGAGATGTAGCTTATCTCCTCGACCACGCGCGGGTCGACCTCGTACTTCAGCAGGATTTCGGTCTCCTTCTTGAGGTCTTCAATTGCTACATGATCGAAGGGAGCATGAGCGGGAACGCTCATGACAACGCCGGTAGCGTTGTCCGGATCAACGAACTCCGCCGGCAGGATTATGACCTCGTCGCCGGTGACGGGGTTCCTTACGTATTTGCCTATCAACCTCTCACCCTTGAACTCCTCGATGACCTCGATCTCCCTGTCCTGGAAGGAAAGCTTATATGCTGCTTCCTTGCTGATTATCCAGGTCTCCACCTTCTCGCCGCGCTTAACTCTGGCCTTCACGTAGGTTGCCTCTGGATTCAGCCACATGTTGGTTACTCCGTAGACCGTCTCCGGCCTCAGCGTCGCGGCCGGCATGTAGACTTCCTCACCGTTCTCCTCCAGGATGAACTTGATGATGACGTAGTCCAGTATCTGGACGTCTTCGCCCTCCATTATGTCGTGGTCTCCGAGGGGAGTTCCGACGACCGGATCCCATCTCACGCGGTGAGCGCCCTTGACGACCAGTCCCTTATCCTTGAGCGTCCAGAACTGCCACTCTATGAACTTGCTGAACGGGGGAAAGAGGCTCGTCGTGTGGAACTCGCGCGTCCAGTCAACGGAGAAGCCAGCCCGGATAAAGGTCTCCTTCGCGGCCCTCATGAAGTAGTTGACTATCTCCCTGGGGTCCTCAAACTTCCAGAGTATATCCTCAGGCACCTTGTAAACGTCGCGGTAGATGTGTATCGTCTTCGGGTCGCGGTGCTTTATCCTCTCGGCGATTCCGACTATCGGCGCTCCTGTGATGTGCCACGCCATGGGGAACAGCACGTTGTAGCCCTGCATGCGCTTGAATCGCGCTATGACGTCGGGAATCGTGTAGGTCCTCGCGTGGCCGACGTGGAGGTGCCCCGAGAGATAGGGGAAGGCGACAGTGATGTAGAACTTTTTCTCCTTGGGTTTTTCATTCGCTTTCGGCTCGAAGGCCTTCTCTTCCAGCCAGCGCTTCTGCCATTTCTCCTCAATGGCCTTGAAGTTAAGCTCAGCCATGGTCATACCTCCTAAGAATTTTTTCAAAAAAGCGTGAGCGATACTCCAGAATAGGGGGGTTATCTGGGAAATCAGGCACGGTTGCGATTCCAGCGATGGAGAAGACACTCCCCCCTCATTGGCATCGGAGCGAGTAGGATTCCTGATATTTAAATCTTTTGGAATCCACCCTGGACGATGATTTGCCAACCGCAGCATGGGGGCATCCATGGAAAGGAAAAATAAATGTGTTCGGGGCTCACGTGGCATGTCTTCAGAGCCGGATGAGCTCCCTCTCTGCCCTCGTCAGCCTCTTTCCCCTTCCATCGTGAACGACGACGTCGTCCTCTATGCGAACACCACCCAGGCCCGGAACGTAGATTCCGGGTTCTATGGTGAAGGTCATGCCGTTCTCCAGGACCACGTTTCCGTCCGGACCAATGTAGGGCTCTTCGTGGACGTCCAGCCCGAGTCCGTGTCCGGTTCTGTGAGTGAAGTACTCGCCGTAGCCTGCTTTTGCTATCGTCTCCCTCGCGGCCCCGTCCACTTCCCTCGCGAGAGTACCTTCACGGACGGCCCGGTATGCCCTCTCCTGTGCCTCTTTGACGACCTCGTAGATTTCCACCAGCCTCTCGTCAGGTCGTCCAAGGGCGATGGTTCTCGTGATGTCCGAGCAGTAGCCCTTCCACTTCGCCCCGTAGTCGAGTATCACCAGGTCGCCCTTCCTGAGCCTCCTGTCCCCAGGCGCGTGATGGGGGTTGGCGGCGTTCTCACCGCTGGCCACTATTGGCTCGAAGGAAATCCCATCACTGAGCTCCCTTATTGCCAGCTCTATCTTCAAAGCCAGCTCCCTCTCGCGCATGCCAAGTAAATCCCAGCTCAGAATCTCATCGAAGACCCTGTCCGCTGCCTTGGCGGCGTGTCCCATCATCTCTATCTCGTGCTTGTCCTTTCTCATGCGGAGCTCCCTCATGAGCGAGCTTAGGGGGTGGAATTCGAAGCTGCCGAGGCGGATGACTTTCATGAGCCAGTCGGCGCGCATCGTGTCCTCTATGAGGAGCCTCCCGCCCGACAGGTGGAACTCCGCCAGGATCCAGGCGAGCTTGTCGTAGGGGTTCTCCCCGTCGCGCCAGAATGTCACCGGGAAGTTTCTGACAACGTTTTCATAGAGGCTCGGGGCCAGGAGCCGGTAGTCACCGTCGGCGCTCACAACCAGAACGGTGAGCCTCTCACCAGCCTCGTGGATGTGGAGGCCCGTGAGATAGTAGAGATTGGTCCCGGGACTGATCAGGGCACCGTCGAAGTTCCTTTCCTTCATGAGGGAAACCAGGTTGCTGAGCCGCATTTCATCACCGCTACCCATTATTCCGCAACCCTTAAAAACTCAACCTCGAACCTCGAGCGACTAGGCGGGGCAAACCCGCGGGATGTTCCCGTAAGGGAGAACCACAAACAGAGAAGAGGTGAACGAGATGAGCATGTACAAGTACATTAGGGAAGCCTGGAAGAGCCCGAAGAAGAGCTACGTTGGGGACCTTCTCAAGGTCAGAATGATCAAATGGAGGAGGGAGCCGGTCGTCGTCCGCGCCGAGAGGCCGACCAGGCTCGACCGCGCCAGGAGCCTCGGCTACCAGGCCAAGCAGGGCTACGTTATCGTCCGCGTCCGCGTCAGGAAGGGCGGAAGGAAGAGGCCCAGGTGGAAGGGCGGAAGGAAGCCGAGCAAGATGGGTCAGGTCAAGTACAGCCCGAAGAAGAGCCTCCAGTGGATAGCCGAGGAGAAGGCAGCCAGAAAGTTCCCGAACCTCGAGGTTCTCAACTCCTACTGGGTCGGCGAGGACGGAATGTACAGGTGGTTTGAGGTCATAATGGTGGACCCGCACCACCCGGTCATCAAGGCTGACCCCAAGATCAACTGGATAACCGGCAAGGCCCACAAGGGTAGGGTCTTCCGCGGACTCACTTCAGCAGGCAGGAAGAGCAGGGGACTTAGGAACAAGGGCAAGGGCGCCGAGAAGGTCAGGCCCAGCATAAGGGCCAACAAGGGCAAGGGCAAGTGATTCCTCTTCTAATCTTTTGATCGTTTACTGTTTAGAGCTTAGAGTCCAGTTGGGGCTTCGTCTGGTTCTTATTTTAACCTGTTGCATTTCCATGCAACTCTTTTACTCGGGTTTCTTTTGGATTGTTTTGGGAGTAAAACATGTATTAGAATGAATTCGTATTCGAGGAGGAAATGGAATGATATTTACTATAAATATTGGAAAAGTTTATAAAGGATATAATATCCAGACAGTAATGTAAAAGCTATACTGGGGTGAACCACTTGAAGTGGCGCCTGATGGTGGCGGCTATCTTAGGACTACTCGTTCTGTTGATGGGGTCCAATCCGAATGCAACTAATATCGTCTATAGTGAGCCTTCAGTTAAAACAATGTTTATCCTACATGTACCACAGAATGACAACTATAATGAAAAAACATGTGCAGAGTTTGACCCTGAGATGGCCCTCAAAGAGATAAACATTACGCTTTGGGGGCTTACATTAGAGATTAGCCAGAAGGAAAGTCAACTGTACAGGCTTTCTAAAGAAGTAAATATTACAAAAGATTCCCAGCTATTAAAGAGAGTAGTTGAGCTATATAGGGAAGTTGAATTATTAAAAAGTAAAAGGGCATTCTATCAAAGGAAATGGCAGAGTATCTGGCTATACAAGCAGTATCTAAATGGGGAGTACATAGAATTAACAACTAAAGATTTGGAAGAATACAAAGATAAAATGGCCCCATTACAGAACATCAAAACTCCCGAAGATGCTATAACAAGACTTTCAGTTGCAGGAGAGATGACATTTGACAGGATAATATTAATTGATAGTGAGATAAATAAGATACTTGAAAACGCGACCAATTCAAAAAATGTAGCCGATAACGTCATTACTAGAGTTTTTTTGTTGATAAATAACGAATCGGTACTATGGAATAAACTTAGAGAATATACATCACTAAGAGATGAATTACAGGCCAAATTTTTACTGTTAAAAAGCAATAGTTATACTCCCACTAATGATGTAAGTCACAATTGCCAATTAAAGAATAGGAATGTAAAAAAAGTAAACTGTAGAGAAATTCAAAAAGGGTACAATGAAGATTTTGAATGTTGTTTAAGCTTTTATAGGATGCTGTCCCCACTTGAGAGTTATCAAACATATACCTTTGTTAGCCTCAGACCCGTGGCGGTTTGGGTTGGAATGTACGATTCAGATTTTCCGAGTATTGGTTCTCATCGTGGAGATTGGTGTACTTACACATTTCCTCAGGACAACAAAGAATCAACTATAAGAACGCTATACTGGAATACCGCCCAAGAGATAAGCAGAAAGTGGGGACTTAACGTGAAGTCTATCCAAATAAAGTTCTTCTACTCAGCTAGAGTATACCGCCAAGAAACAAGAAAATACGAGGAAACGAATCTAATATTTGAGTATAATTGCTATTTAAGTGGGGACAGTGTGAGATGCTTGCCTTCGCCATCTTATGGAAAATCTTTGTTTGTAAATCCTAAAAGTCCTCCATACAGATACACCACTAAAATAGTCACAAACCCTTACTGGTTGGCGTGTAGATCAGGAGGAAACTGTAATGGATACGGTTGCCAGTATGCGAAGTGGGCAAATGCCCACTGTGGGGGTTGTTTTGCACCTGATAAATCTGCCAGCCAGTATTTCGCAAAGTCCTAGGAGGGAATAACGTGAGAGGAAGAGCTTCTGTCTTTGTTCTTTTTGTTGTTATGATTTTAACCACCACATATTCAGACAATGCTCTCGCTCAAAACTGGACGCTCGGAGATGCCGTGATTTCAGGGGGGGAGATATACGCTCTAACAGAAAATGGTACCATAGTAAAGATGACCCTTACATGGATTTCCGAATGGACCATCAAAATTCCAGACAGAATTCATGTTCTTAATCTTGTCCCGGCCAGTGATGGCGTTCTTCTTGTGGGTGATGAAGTTTTAGCCAAGTTCAGTAAGGATGGGGACATTATCTGGGCGAAAAACCTGAGTGTGAATGATGCAGCGGTTCTGCCAGATGGAAACGTTGCGTTTACCAGTGGAAAGATCGTTGGGGTTCTGGACTCAAACGGGAACGTTCTCTGGACCGGCCGGCTTACGCTGGGGCAAATCAACGAATCATTGTCCAGTGGAAGTGTACAACTGACCACCATAACATACATTGAGAAGATAATCATCGTAGCGGGAACCGCCAGTTTTTCCGAAGACCCCAGGTCTCACATTTTCCTCGCGGCGATTTCGTTAAACGGGACTCTCAACTGGGCCGAAGTCCTCAGTACGGGTTATTATGATAGGCCTGAGGAATCATCACCATTGGGGGGTTATGCCGTCGTTGCAGGCGTTTACGGTGGTGGAAGCGATGCACCGTGGATATCCGACTACTTTGTCTTGAAGGTTTCTTTGGACGGTGAAATTAAGTGGTTTAACTCCTACCTCTGCGACCGTGAGGAAGATTGGGACGACTTCTGGAGTATAAAAGTGTTGGGCTTATCCTGCAATGAAAAGATGTGTGCTCTCGGAACCACGACGGGGGCTTTTGTCATCGATGAAAATGGAACTCCCTTAGCGTATCTCAATACTACTGGGAAGGTTGCAGAAATCGTTGATGGCTCCTTACTTGTGCTCTCAAACGGGACGCTGCCTAAAATTAATCCCGAACAAAGTGCGGGAGCGGAAAATTGCTATATCGGGAGGGTATCCTTCAGCGAGATGCCAGTTCAAGTGGAAATTCGCCCTGCAGGGTTCAGTGCACCAGAAGTCCCTGTGAACGTGCTGGTAGTGCAGAGAACGGACGGTTCTGGTGAAGAACATTCTGGATTTAGACCTCAATCTAAGAAACAGTGGAACAATGGAGGGTACTTTGGTATTGCGCTCTTAATCGCTGTAATACTTGTGGTCACTCTAATGTTGACCAAACGTGAGTCGTAAGGGTGATTGTATGAAAGGCCAGAAAGTTCTGCTTATCATAACCCTTTCTTTGATTATTTCCTCCTCAGTGATCGGCTGGGCGGTGGTCTCGATATCCATGAACGAAATGAGAAAATCCGGAACATCAGATTTTGCCTCCATCTATCGAAGCCTGCACCTGGGTTTTCTGATTCCCGCGGCGCTCTTCTTCTGCCTTGGATACCTCCTCGGAAGACTCCTCGGTAAGGACAGCTTTTCGAGCATTGGGATTCCGGTATGGATACTCTCGTTCCTCCTCACGCTCCCCCTCTCCACGCCCCTCGACGCAATCCTAACTCCCTGGGAGGTCTCCCCGGAAGGAGTATGCCGCAGGGCGCCGTACCTTCCCGAGGAATACCTGTTGCCCATAGCGCTTACGGCCGGTGCCTCCATGCTACTCATAATCGGCTGGGCAATAGCGGTAACGGGGAGCAACACCAGCAAGGACTCGAAATCGGCATAACACCCTCTTAGCTTTTGGTTGAATGCAGTGCACTGCGACACGACTCCTTTACTCGGGTTTCTTTTAAACGGTTCTAAAAGGAAAATATTGGTTGGAACAAATGTATACTGGAAAAAAAGAAAATATTTTACTTGTAGTAAATGGAAAAATTTATAAGGTAAAGTTTCATAATATTGAATGCAAGCTATCCCTGGAATGCAGACCTACAACAACACCTCTTGAGGGGTGATTGACCTTGAAGAAACCGTATGTGCCTTTTATCATTCTCCTTTTCCTTGTCCTCTTGGTGGGTGTGGGAAAAGCGTCGCTCAATACAGGTTCCTCTTCCAAGCCGCTGAACCTCAGGCCGGGAGAATACCGGGGCTACGTTTACACCGTTTCAGGCTCCACTTTTGAGTTGCCGGTGTACATCTGCGAAAACGCTTCGGGGAACGTGACCGTTGAGGCTTCATATCTTGAGCACCTCTCTCTTGAAAGGTGGCGGGTGGAGTATGATACCAGCTCTCCTGATTCCCTTGTCGATGCAGTTAGGGGACGTTTTCCATTGAGAATCCCTCTGAAGGTCGGCGGCCCCTCCAGGGAGGGGGGAGAAATAAGGCTCACGCTATTTACGCGTCGGGGGGAGACATTTACTGGTAAACTAAAACTGAGCAAATTCACCGTTGAAACCGCTCCTGCAGTGAACATCACGGAAATAACCTTCGGCGACAGGAGCAGGGGCACGGTTTACTTCCACGAGGGCGAGCCGAGCACGGTGGTATATACTGTTATGGTTAGAAATGGTCTGGACGTGCCAATTGAGCTTCTCAACGTATCTTACAAAATTCCTGGAGTGTCCCCTATTGGTTTTTGGGTTTTCTATACCGACAGCATTACTGACGTGCCCGATGAGGTTCCCTGGGGTCATGTCAGAACTGGCATCATCTCGCCGGGCTCCTCAGCAGTGGTAGCTGTTTATATGGGCGTCAGCGGGGACGTTGATGGGTTTTACCTGAAGCCCAAGTTCACGTTTAAGGTTGGCAACAGGACCATTTCCATTCCAGGTCCAGAGTATTTTTACGTCCAGGTTGGGGAAGCGTGCGCCTCCGGGGGATAATTCTCTCTATTTTTCTGGACTTTCGAGCTTTATCCTTTTGATTCCCGCCCTGTCAAAGGCTTTGTCCGAGCTTATTATCCTTCCCCCGCATTTTGCCGCGTGAACAGCATCGAAAGGATTGAGACTATGCTCCTTCATGTAGTATGCTGCACGGAGGTAGTCCTCGTTTTCTTCCCCTATTATCGCCATGACCGCTGCCAAAAGTCTAACAGGGTCAAGGCTGAACTTCTTTGAGAGTATCAGTAGCTCAAGAAACGTTGCTTCTGAAGTTGTTATCTCGTCCATGTATCTTTCGTAGATTTTTCTGGCGTTTTCATTAAGCCAGTCGGAGGGCTTTAAAAGGGCTAGAAAAAAGTCGGTGTCAGCATAGACCATTTCACTCACCTGCTAGCTTTTCGGCCTCTTTTAGGATTTCCACCCTGATTTCCTCAATCGGGATGTCCGGAAGGTTTTTTCCAAGCTCTTCAAGCTCCTTTAAGGGGTCTTCTGGCTTGGGAACTATGAGTATGCCAGCATCCACCCTGACGAGGTAAACCTCTTTTGGGAGATTCTTCCTCAGCTCCTTGGGGAGGTACAGTCTTCCCTTTGGGTCCACTTTTGCCAGCATATTCCCACCATAGTTAGTTTAATGGGATTTTATTTAAATTTTTCCCAAACGGTAGTTGCGGTTACCTTTTAAAGCACCGGCCCCAATTTTCCCCGGTGAGGGCAATGGGGAAGATAAGGGCGCACCATGTCAGGATTACCACTTTCATCCAGGCAACGGAAGACGAGGACAAGGTTCTTGAGGCTATCGGGACCTTCATCCCCGAGGAGATAGACGACGAGGACATAATCTTTGACATAGACGAGACCACGGGGTTCTTCGGCAACCCCATCAAGGTCGTCAACGTGGAGATAAAGCGGAGCAGGGCGGTTAGAAAGTTCATTGACTACTTCAGGGAGCTTTTAGATGAAGACGCAAGGAGATACATCCTTGAGAACCTCGATGAGAAGGTGGACGAGGAGGGGACCTTCTACGTCCGCTTCAACAAGCAGAGGGCCTACCTCGGCGAGCCGGAGATAGGCGAGGGGTCGGACGTGGTGCAGGTCAGGATAAAGGTCAAGGCCTTTCCCATGAAGAAGGAAGCGGTAGTTAAAGCCGTTCGGGAGTGGCTGGAGGAATGAGCGTCGGGACGCCACTTGAGGATGGGGAGGGGGAGGTATCTTTCTCCCGCGACCACTTCGTTGAGATGGACGTGAGGAGCGAGGAAGCCTACGAGCTGGCCAGTGAGTGGTTTGATGAGGTCGTCTTCACGAAGAAGCTCGTTCTTGATGGTCCCCCCGACTGGGGCGAGCTCAAAGATGAGCTCAGGCTCCTCCGTGAGAGGTACGAAAAGGTTGCCCTCCTGCTCGTTACAAGCAGGCCGGGTCTGATAAAGGAGGTAAAGAAGAGGAACCTCCGTGCCCTCCTCTACGTTCAGGGCGGGGACATGAGGGTGAACCGTCTTGCCATTGAGAACGGTGTTGATGCCCTCATAAGCCCCTGGTTCGGGAGAAAGGATCCGGGATTTGACCACACCCTCGCGGGAATGGCTGCCAGGAGGGGAGTCGCCATAGGGTTCTCCCTGGCGCCCCTGCTCTCTGCGGGCCCCTACGAGAGGGTTCAGATACTACGATTCATGAGGAAGACCTGGCAGCTGGTGGACAAATACGGTGTGCCGAGGTTCATCACGAGCTCCGCGGAGACGAAGTGGGAGGTTCGCGGGCCAGGGGATTTGATGGGCCTCGGGAGAAACATAGGCATGGACGCCCCAAGGGCGAGGGCGAGCCTGAACTTCTATCCGAGAAGAATCCTGTCAAGGTTAAAGTAAAAGTTAAAGGTGGGGAAGGCTCATTCTTCCATGGCAGGGAACTGCTCAGGCTCGTAGTCCTCAAGCTTTCCATCGAGGTAGTCCTCGTAGCCCTTGAGGTCAAGCAGGCCGTGTCCGCTCAGGGTGAAGAGAATGACCTCTTCCCTGCCCTCTTCCTTTGCCTTCAGCGCCCTGTCAATGACGCCCTTGACGGCGTGGGCGCTCTCCGGTGCTGGAATTATGCCTTCTGTCTTTGCAAAGAGTTCGGCGGCCTGGAAGACCTCGTTCTGGTGGTAGGCTACCGGTTTAACGATGCCGTGGTTTATGAGCACGCTGAGCGTCGGGGCGAGGCCGTGGTAGCGAAGTCCACCGGCGTGAATCTGCGGGACGTAATAGGTGTGGCCGAGGGTGTACATCTTCATCTTCGGTGTGTATCCTCCTGAATCGCCGAAGTCGTACTTGTAAACTCCCCTTGTCATGCTCGGCGCGGCCTTCGGTTCAACAGCTATGAACTCGTAGTCGGCCTTTCCGCTCAGGAGGTCCCTCACGAAGGGGTACGCCAGACCCGCGAAGTTGCTCCCACCGCCGACACAGCCGACTATCACGTCTGGCTCTTCAAACTCCTTCATCTGTTCCATTGCCTCCAAACCGATGACCGTCTGGTGCATGAGCACGTGATTGAGAACACTCCCGAGGGCATAGCGTGCCTTCTCATCGCGGAGGACGTCTTCTATCGCCTCGCTTATCGCTATTCCGAGGCCTCCGGGGTGGTTTGGGTCTTCAGCTAAAAACTTCCTGCCTATTTCGGTTCTGTCGCTTGGACTCGGATAGATTTCGGCACCATAGAGGCGCATTATCGTCTTTCTGTAGGGCTTCTGGAAATAGCTTGCCCTCGCCATGTAAACGCGAACTTTCAGCCCGAGAAGCGCTCCGGCCAAACTCAGGGCCGTCCCCCACTGGCCTGCTCCAGTTTCAGTTATAAGCTTCTCTATTCCCTGTTCCTTCGCGTAGTAGGCTTGAGCCAATGCTGTGTTTATCTTGTGGCTGCCCGTTACGGTTGCGCCTTCGTATTTGAAGTATATCCTCGCCGGCGTTCCGAGGGTCTTTTCCAGGTTGGTCGCGCGGAAGAGAGGTGTGGGCCTTCCAATCTTGGCGTACAGCTCGCGGACTTTCCTGGGAATCTCAACGTACCTTTCAGTGCTCATCTCCTGCTTTACGAGTTCTTCTGCGAAAATCCTCAACAGTTTCTCTGGTTTCATCGGCTCATCTGTCTCCGGGTCGAGGGGCGGCGCTAAAGGCTCCGGGAGGTCTGGCAGTATGTTGTACCACCTCTTTGGTATCTTTGAATCCCCCAGAACGGCTTTCATTCTAACACCTCCGCTGGTTTAGATACCTCGGAAAGAACAAGTCCCAAAGTCGAGGGAATAATGAGCGCAATGGCTAACACAGAGCGGAAAATCTCGGTCGTGAGGTGTGGGCTTACTCCTCTAAAACCTCCAAAAACGAGCCCCCCTATCAGTCAGGCCAAAAACAATCCCGTCCTTGAGCTGTTAGGTTAACCTGAACATCTAGAAGAATCTTAGAGACGCCAAAAACAATCACTCCTGGTAATCATGGCGCATCGACCTATGGGGATCAAACCCCCTTAAGTTCTTTTTGGTCATTTTATTGACGATAAAACAACGCTCACGCTTTTAGCATCTCCCTCAATCGCCACGGTGACAAAGTATCCTTCCCGCCCGATGCAGATTGACGTCGTATTTTCTCCGGTGTCGAGCAGGTAGCGGGCGTAGTTGCACTGCCATTGAGTACCGTAAACGAGAACCGTCACGCTCAGGTTTTCGTCCACCAACTTCTCCCCCGCGAAGGCCCAGAGCGCAGGTTCTCCGGCGGGTTTCAGGGCAGAGCTCCTGTTGAGCGCAGACACCACGAGGTTGAGCACTTCTCCCGGCGTCTTCCCTTCGGCTTTCCGGCTGTTCTTCAGCCCACAGGGCGAAACCTTCTCCGCGGTTCTTTCAACGTCTTCCGTTTTCCCGCTCAACACGAGGATTTCTTTGCCTTTAATAGCTAGATAGTGTGATTTCTCCCCCCTCGTCCAGAGGGACCACCTGCAGTCCCCGGTTTTTCCCTCCATCCGCTTGACGTATCCAGTTCCTTTGAGCTCGATGCAGATGGCATCGTAGGTGTTCTTCACCCATTCCTTCGGCCATTCCACTGGGGTGAATCTCCCGATTTTAACGCCATCCTTTGAGTTCCAGTTGAAGCGGTATTCTTTGAAAATTGGGGGCTCGCTCGCGTTCCAGAGGTAGTCGCCGTGCCGGCGAAGTGCGAACCCCTTAACGCCCCTGCACGGACCACGTGCTGAAATAACTGCGAGACCCCCACCGAGAACCCTAGTTTCCATCAGGTAGATACACTCTCTTCCTTTAACGAACAGGGCATCTTTTATGGTGTGGGAGTACGTTCCGTAGTTCTCCGCGAGCTTGATGTAGTCTTTGGATTCGAGGCGTTCTGTGGCCTGGCGGTAGGCTTTATCCGCCTTCCCTCGTGGTTCATAGAGGGTTACGAAACCGCCGAGGAGGGGCAGTTCAACACTGACTGATTTCCATGCGACACCGCTGACGCGAACCGTCGAGTACGCAGCTATCTCGTTGCAGGAATAGGTGAGCTCTCCCTCGCTTAGAGGCCATATATCCCCTTCCTTTTCCCAGCAGCCCGTGGCAAAGTAGAGGCCGAAATAGATGTTGGGGCCGGAGACCGGAGGGGGTCGGAAGAGGAGCATCAGGATGAGCGATGCCGCCAGAAACGGTGCCAGCCGGAGGGGCTTTTCCCTGTAGTAGTCCCTGAAAACAACCTGTGGTATGATAACCGCCGAGATGAAGAGGAATGCCCCGAGGAAGTGGTTGAGCTGGAGAAGTATCCACGCGAGGAAAGAGAGCAACACCGAGATGGCGATGGAGACAGCCAGTTTGCCCGCCATGTTCCTCCATAACCTCTACGTCGTGGAGGGTTATAAGGTTTGCAATTGTTTCAAATTATATTGAAGCGTTTCCGGAAGGGTTATTAGAGTAGGTGCCGTAGGGTCTTTGATGTCCCATGCTCCGGTTGGAGATCTACTGCGACGAGGGCGAGGGTGAAAAAGTTAGTGGGGTTCTGACCGAATGGAACCTCCAGTTCTACGCCGAGGAAGTGCAGAGCAACGGGCACCGGGCGCTCAAATTCACCGTCCTCGTGCCGGATTTTGTGATTAACGACGTCGTCGATGAACTGATGAAGGCCGTTGACCTGCGGAAGGGGCACTCCTCGATAACTTGGGCGCCCGTCAGCGGGAAGTCCGTGAAGTACGCAAACTCGGTAAAGTCCCTTAGAAAGTTCAAGCGCCGCTGGAGTCTCGCTGCCATAGAAGGCCTCATCGAGAACGCCAACAACCAGGCACGGGTCGACCCGATTCAGCTCACCCTTGGTGCCGTTGCCTCGATCATAGCGCTCTTCGGTTTGATAAACGACAGCATAGTGATGATAATCTCGGCCATGCTCCTCTCACCTATTCTCGGCCCGCTCTACGGCTTCTCCCTCAACGTCGTCATGGGCAAGGGGAGGGATGCCCTCGATGCCGTTTCCTCAATCTTAAAGCTTCTCGGCGTCATATTCCTCTCGGCCCTTGTGGTGTCCTTGATCCTCAATCTTACTGGATCGATGCCGGCGGAGCCGACCCACGAGATACTGTTGAGGGGCCAGTCGGGGCTGGTGTACATCCTCCTCGCGGTAATCCTCGGCTACGCGGGAATAGTTGCCATAGTTAGCAGAATCCCGGAGATTCTGGCCGGCGTCTCGATCGCCGCTGCCCTCGTTCCGCCGACAACTGTCGTAGGGATATCCCTCGCGATGGGCTGGTGGGGAATTTTTAGGGGCTCTCTTGTCCTCACCGTTGAGAACGTTCTCGGTCTTCTCAGCGGTTCCCTTCTCGGCCTCTACATCCTCAACGTCTCTCCACGGAGCTACTATGAAAAGAGGGCCGCGAAGCTATACACGAAGAGGACTGTGCTGGTACTGGCGGTCATGCTCGCCGCTCTCGTCTTTGTGGAGCTTCTCGGCTAGGCGACCTCAGTCTGCTCGTAGATAGGCATCCCTTTCCTGTGCTTAACAAGGAGCCCATAGAGGAACTCCTTGAGGTCGGGTCCCATCTCGTCGTCGAGGAGCAGGTCCGCCCTGCCCAGATACTCTTTCTCCGCCCTCGTTATCAGGAGGGCTATGGCCGGTGTCAGCTGCCCGAGGAGGATTTTAACGAGCTCGGGGTAGGCCTCTTCGTCTATTTCCTCGTCCGCCTCCATGCCGAGGTACACCACGAAGCCCTTCATCTGGACGGCGAGGACGAATTCGTTCTCGCTCAGCTCGAAGAAGGAGAAGTTGTAGCCCCTCGAGTCGATCCTCGCGAGAAGGACGCCCCTGATTGAAACCGTCACGGGCTCCTCCTCGATCTCGAACACCAGGTCCTTGGCCAGTTCCCTCTGGGCTATTGCGTAGAGTTCCTCCATCGTCATGGGGCTACCTTCTCGGGCCCGAATAAAAGGCTTTCGCGTCACGTTTTTAACGAGGACACCCAAAGGAATTACGGTGGTGTTATGAAGATCACTCGCTTCGGTGTATCGGTTCCGGATGAATTGCTCGAAAAGTTCGACCGTATAATCGAGGAAAAAGGGTATGTCAACAGGAGCGAGGCAATAAGGGATATGATGAGGGACTTCATAGTCCGGCACGAGTGGGAGCAGGGTGAGGGTGAGGTCGCAGGTACGATAACCATGCTCTACAACCACGACGAGGCGGAAGTGGTCAAAGGACTCCTTGACCTCCAGCACGACTACCTGAGCGAGATAATCTCCAGCATCCATGTCCACATGGACGAGCACAACTGCCTGGAGGTCATCATAGTGAAGGGGAAGGCGAGCAGGATAAAGGAGATAGCGGACAGGTTGCTGAGCCTCAAGGGTGTAAAGCACGGCAAGCTCGTCATGACCGGGACCGGAAAGGAGCTGGTTTAGGGGGGCGTTTTAATGAGGCTGGTGAGCTTTCTGACGTCTCTGATCGTCCTGCTTTCCTTTGCTCTCCCCTGGCTCAGGCCTCCCTCTGGGGAAATGACGTTCATCGGTATCCTCGATCAAGTTCTGACCACCCCCCACGGCTTTGAGGGCGTCTTCTGGTGGCTCAACCCCGCCAGCACGGGCTCGATACTTACCTTCGTTACCTTCTTCGCGGGGATGTTCCTTGTGCTCCTGGGCGTCTTTTTTGGAATACTTGGTGGGAGGCTCGGTCCGGGCGTTGGACTTGTTGGGATGTTCCTCTTCACCACCGTGGCGTGGTACATATACGGCGAGGGATTCGTGGATATAATCGGGGAGGGCTACCTTCTGGGACTCGGCGGCTTCGTGGCAGGGTTTGTTCTTGGTGGAGGCAAGTACCTCTAGCCCACAACTTCGACCACATCGCCGTTCCCAGGGGGAAGGACGGCCATGATGTCCTCTTCCCTCACCTTGTAGCCCCACTTTTCGAGGATGCGCCTTATCCTCTTCACCAGCTCGCTCTTCTTGAGTGAACCGGGGCGGATTACGATGTGCCTCTCCGTGTGGGCCTTTATGGCATCAACCGGTGCACAGACGACGAAGTCTTCGCCCTCATAGTTGATTACACCGACGGCGAGCTTGAGAGGCAGACCATGGAGCCAGTTCCTTTTTCCATAGACCATGAAGGCCCCCTTGCCCAGGTACTCGCCGCTGGGAGTCTGCTTTGTGACCTGGTTCGGATAGGTCCAATAAGCATCTTCGCTGTAAACACCTCTGCTCCACGCCTTGCTCATCGAAACCGCAAACTGACAGGCCTCAAAGATGGTCTTTTCTCCCGCCTTCTGACCGTCCTTGATGACGACGTGTGGAGCACCGTAAACGTCGGCGTGGCAGTAGAGGTCGCTCTCGCCCATATGCCTCTTTATGAGAATCTCGTTGGTGCTCGCATCTTTGCCCCCTAATACGAGAAATCCCTCGCTCGAAACGAACCAGCGGAACTTCTCGAACCACTTCTTCTTTCTCCGCTCTATGCGCTTGACGTTCAGCTCCTTCTTGAGCTCCTCCTCGATGAGCCCCTCTATCTCGTCCAGCTTCCTCTTCGTGTCCTCGTAGGCCTTTAGGGCACCCTCGTACTTGTGGCGGAACTTCTTGGCCTTCTCGTAGTAGAGCTCCGCGTTCTCGCCTATGCTTCTATTGAGGTAGAGCTTTACCTTCTTCCCCTCAAGCTCTATTGTCACCGCTTTTTCCTTTGGGTCGGTTCCTTTCACCATGAGCGCTATTTTGTTGCCGGCTTTCTTGCCTTCCTCGATTCTCTTCCTGAACTCGTCCCAGCCAAGCTTTTCGGTTGCCTTCCTGAATTCCTCCAAAATCTTCTCTATGAGGGAGTAGTTCGCGTAGATCAGGTCCCCTATCTCCTGGTTTGCCTTTGCCCCCTCCTCGAAGCCCTTCAGCATCTCCTCCTGCTTTTTAAGCGTCATGAGGAGCTGCCTCTTCTTGGCTTCGAGCCTCTTCGTCTGCTCGACCCTCGCCTTCTCAAGGGTTATCTTCCCAAAGTACTCGTCGAGGGCCTCGCTGAAGGTGGTAAAATAGCGCTTCTCGAACCCCTCGTAGATCCTCAGCTCGATTGGAACGACATCATGCAGGTTCCCGTCCTTGAGGACTATGTTCGGCTTTGCTTCATCGTTGAAGGTGTCTATCATCGCCTCGTATACTTTCAGCAGGTCGTCGTCGCTCAGCTCTTTAACCTGCGTCGTCTTGTCGAAGCCGGCCCGTATGGAGATTTCCTCCGCGTACATGCCGCCCATGTTGAGCTTTCTCGCCAAAGCGCGCACGAGCTCAAGCTCCCCGTTTTCACGCATCAGCTCGATGAACCTCTCTCTCGTTACCTCCAGCGGGTTCTCCCTCGCCGGCGGGAACCTGTATTCAGCCTTCGGCATTATTCTTCTGTCCTTGTACTCCTCGTAGCGTAACGCCGCAACGATTTTGTTCTCCCCGTCAACGAGTATGACGTTTCCCCTCCTGAATAGCTCACCGATGAGGGTGTAGTCCCCAACGCGGATCTTAACTATTCTGTCGAAGCCGTGCTGCTCTATTTCATCGATGAACCCACCGCTGAGGTGCTTCCTGAGGAGCATGGTGAAGCTCGACGGGCTTTTGGGAGCTTCCTTCACGTACGTCGTCACGTGGAAGCGTTTCCCGGCCTGGAGGATTAAATCCCGCCTTCCCTCCTTTGTCCTGAGCTTTATTCTAATCTCGTCGCCGTCGTGGTAAATCTTGTCAACGCGAGAGCCAACGAGCGACTGAAGTTCCCTCACGATGTAGCGTATGTCAACGCTGCTCATCTCCTCCTTCATTCTCCCACCCCTTCCGGGTTGTCCCTTTCCCCTTTAAACCTAACCGGTGTCCGCAATTGTCCACGGGCTCAACCCTGTTCCGGATAAGGTTAAATACTTCAAGTGTGATAACACTCCTGGTGATACAGAATGAAAGGCTACTTCACGTTCGTCCTACACACCCACCTTCCCTACGTCCGGAAGCACGGCAAATGGCCCTTCGGCGAGGAATGGCTCTACGAGGCGATGAGCGAGACCTACATCCCCCTCCTTATGGAGTTTGAGCGCCTCCGTTCTTCGGGCGTCAGGTTCGGGCTCGTGATCAACATAACTCCCGTGCTTGTTGAGCAGCTCAGCGATGACTACATCAAAGCCGAGTTTGAAAAATACATCCTCAGGAAGATTAAAACCACGGAGGAAGACCTGAAATCCGGCAAGTATGATGAAAGAGCCGTCAAAGCCTCCCTCGACCACTTCAGGAAGGTTTACGACCACTGGAGGGCGATAAACGGGGACATCATCGGTAAGTTCCGCGAGTTTCAGGATTCTGGCTATCTCGAAATAATAACCTCGGCGGCAACGCACGGCTATCTGCCACTCCTCGGCAGGGACGAGACGATAATGGCGCAGCTTGCAAACGGTGTAGCAACCTACGAGAAGCACTTCGGCAAAAGGCCGAGGGGGATGTGGCTGCCTGAGTGCGCATACAGACCTGCTGGAGAATGGGAACTCCCAGGCGGGAGAAAGATCAAAAGACCTGGTATAGAGAAGTTCCTGGAGGAGTTCGGCATCGAGTACTTCTTCGTTGAGAGCAACCTTATCGATGAGGGCCCGGTGACAAAGGGCTACGGCGAGATTCCGCTCTACGGGGGTGATAAGAGCACCCTCAGGCCGTACTGGATCAAGGGCTCCCACATAGCGGTCTTTGCCCGCAACAGGGAAACCGGCCACCAGGTCTGGAGCGCGCACTACGGCTACCCCGGCGACTTCTGGTACAGGGAGTTCCACAGGAAGGCACCTAAAAGCGGGGGGCAGTACTGGCGTGTGACGGGCAAAAACGTTGATCTCGGCGAGAAAGAGTTCTACGACCCCGATAAAGCGATGGAGCGCGTTGAAGAGCACGCGAGGCACTTCGTCTCGCTGGTGGAGAGGCTTTTGAGTGAGTTCGAGGAGAGGTTCGGGGAGAAGGGAATAGTCGTTTCACCCTACGACACCGAGCTCTTTGGCCACTGGTGGTTTGAGGGCGTTAAGTGGCTCGGCAGGGTTCTTGAACTGATGGCTGAGAGGGGAATAGTCACAACGACGCTCTCCGCCTTCCTCGACAACTACCGCGGTGAGAGGCACGAGATTGAGCTTCCGGAGGGTTCGTGGGGGGCCAACGCAGACCACTCGACCTGGTGGAACGAGGAGACGGAGTGGACGTGGAAGCACATCTACCGCGCCGAAGAGAGAATGGTGGCTCTGGCGAGCAGGTACTACGGAAGGGACAGAACCGCCGATAGAATCCTTGAGCAGCTCGCGAGGGAGTTGCTGATACTCGAAGCTAGCGACTGGCAGTTTTTGATAACGACCGGTCAGGCAAAGGAATATGCAAAGCGGAGGGTTTTAATCCACAGCGGGGACTTTCAGAGGCTGGCGAACGAGCTGGTGAGATATATCAGAACCGGGGAGTTTGATGCTGAGCTCCTAGGGAAGCTTGAGGAGAGGGACAACCCATTCAGACCGGTGATTGTTGGCATCTACGTGAGCGGAAATCCCCCTGAGCTTGAGGAGTACGTGGAGCCCCCTGAGGTTCCACCGGAGGAGAGCGAAAGGCCCGCTGAACGGCATAGGAGCGTTCCCGAGAGAGCCTATGCCACGGAGGTCGTTAAGGAGATGTCAGTTAAGCCGCCTGGAAAGGTAAAGGGGCCTGGTTCGGAAGAATCCAGAAAGCCCTGGACGCGGAAGAAGAGAAAATCCGGCAAGGCCGAGAGCGACCTCCTTTCTATAAAGGGCATCGGACCAAAAACGCTGGCAAAGCTCCAGAGTGCAGGAATTTACACGGTGGAAGACCTTAAAAACGCCAACCTTGAGGGGCTGGCCAGAAAAACGCGTATCTCACCTAAAAGGCTGAGGAGGTTCCTGGCCCAGGTTTCTTAGTCCCGGTTTCTTATGAATTTTTCACATTTCGAAAGCCTTTTCTGGAGTTTTGACAAATCTCCTATGTGGTTGCTATGAAGAAGGTTGAGGCGATTATTAGGGGAAACGATTTCGACCGCGTGAAGAACGCCCTAAAACAGATCGGGGTAGTGCCCCTGACCGCTTACCCCGTGCAGGGGAGGGGCGTTCAGGGGGGCGTTCCGCCCTACGACCTCCTTCCGAAGATGAAGATCGAGATCGTCGTGAAGGACGAGGACGTTGAGAAGGTTATCGGGGTTATCATACGGAACGCGAGAAGTGGAACGCCCGGGGATGGGAAGATATTCGTAATTCCAGTGGAAGACGCGATCAGGATAAGAACAGGGGAGAAGGGCAACGAAGCCCTCTACTGAGGGCTTCTTTTTCACAGGAACGCATGCCTGTTCCTGTAGAGTTCGACGAGGGAGCTGGCTATCAGGTATATCTCCACCGCCGAGAGGAGGACGAGGAATATCAGGTATCCCTGCGCAAAGGATACGCTCTTCCCCAGGTGCTCCGCTATGGTGCTCACCTGGTGGGGGTCGCGCAGGGCACTCAGTGAATAGACTATCGCGTTGAAGCCCACGACCAGGGGAATTGGGGCCGAGGCGTAGGCCAGCAGGAGTCCGGTGTAGCCCCTCCTCTGAAGGGACAGCATCGACAGGATTATCGGGATGGCCAGGATAAGCGCCGTTATAGCGAAGAACTGATTGAGATATGCCCCCGTCAGGACGAAGAAAGACGTCATTCCGAAGATGTATTTCCGGTATGCCCTCTTCAGCTCGACGAGCTTTTTGGGGCTGAAGTCGTACTCGGCCGACCTGGAATACAGGAGGACCTTGTTCACCGCTTTCAGGTAGTTCTTTTTGCCCTCCTTCTCTATGGCCTTGTCCGTGCTCATCAATTTGAGCTCCTTGGCTTTTTTGAAGAAGAACTCGGCCAGCTCCTCGTTGTCCTTCTCGACCCTGGATGCGACCTCCCGGAAGTTCCCCGCGGCCTCCCCCAGGGATTTCTTGACTTTTGTCTTCTCCTTTTCACTTAGGCTGCCGAGCCTCTCGATCTTTTCAAGGGTTGATTCGAGAACGTCGGCAGTTTCAAGAAGTATTTTTTCGCTTTTCACCTATACCCCCCCAAAATGGGAAAGAAAAAGGGTTTAAGACACTTCCCCTCTTTCCGCCTTGAGCAGCTTGTTGATGCTCCAGCCCATCATGGCGAATATTGCCAGCCACGCTATCAGCATGTAGATTACCCAGCTTTCCATTGCGATCACCTCAGACCCTTATGATGACCTCGTTCTTCTCGAGCTCCTCGCCGTACTTGCGCTTGATGGAGTAGTAGCTTTCCACTGCACCGACGATCCACATGAAGATTATTGCCAGTCTGGCCGGCCACTCGAGGGTCGCTCCGACGAGGCTCTGGGCGGATCCTATCAGCGGTATCAGCAGGAGTATTGGGGCTATGTAGAGCAGTATCGGCTTGTACCATCCGGGGACTTTCATGTAGGCTCCCTGGTGCAGCTCCTTCCAGAAGTTGTCCGGCTTGAAGAGGTACACCGCCACTATGATGTCGAAGAGCGCCAGCAGCGTGAGCTGGAAGCTGACCCATGCGTCAACCTGGTCGAGGTAGCCGCTGATGTACACCACCGGAAGGCCCGCGATGAAGTAGAGCACGAGCACTACCCAGGTTCCGACCTTCCTCTTGATGTTGAGGTCCTCCTCGAGGAGGGCGGTGAGGTAGTTGTACATGGCTATGGCTGAGGTGAAGCCCGCGAACCAGAGGAGGAGGAACCACATTGCTCCAAAGAGCTTTCCTATGTCACCCATGCTGACAAAGACGTTGGGCAGGCTGGTGTAGGAGAATCCAAGGCCGAACTTCTGGCCTATCCACGCGAGGGCCTCGTTCTTACCCTGGGCAAGAACCTCGGGCGGTACTATCTTGGGGGCGTAGGCGGTCGCCAGCGGGACGGCGAGTGAACCACCGAGAACTACCTCCGCGAACTCGTTCAGGGAGACCGTCGCGAGACCGCTGAGGGCAACGTCGTCATCAGGGCCGAGGTAGCTGGCGTAGTTCTGGATGATACCCATACCGAGCGAGAGGGTGAAGAATATCTGCCCAGTTGCGGCGAGCATGACCGTCGCGAAGTGGTCCTTGAGGTACGCCCAGTTGGGGCTCCAGATGAACCTGAATCCATCAATGGTGCTCCAGTTGGGGTCTATTGGTGAGCCGAGGACGAACACGTAGCCGACCATTATGATGGCGAAGACGTAGAGGAGCGGCATCATGACCTTGACCCATCTTTCTATTCCCTTGCTGACGCCCTGTCCGACGGCTATGGCAAGGAGGATCACGGTTATGCCCCAGAAGAGCATGACCTGGGCGTGGTTGCCGAGGTAGTTGCTGAAGAACTCTCCGGTGCTCTGGCCGAAGTAGGCTCCAGTGGCGCTGAAGTAGGAGTAAGCCGCGGACCAGCCGATGAGGTGGAGGTAGTAGCTGTTCAGGAGAACGGTCAGTGAAAAGGCCAGCATTCCGCTGATAACTCCCCACCACAGTGCGCCTCTTGGCTTGACGCGCTCCCTGGCCATGAGGTAGTACGTGGGACCGAGGGTGCCGTGACCATACTTTCCACCGTAGCGACCGGCGACCCATTCAATCCACATCACTGGTATTCCTAGGAAGAACAGAGCTATAAAGTACGGCACCATAAAGGCTCCGCCACCGTTCTGGGCAACCTGCGTTGGAAACCTCACGAAGTTGCCCAGACCGACGGCGTTTCCAGCCATTGCTAAAATCAAACCAATCTTAGTTGCCCATTGATCCCTCTGTTGTTCCACAATATTCACCCCCGTTCTTAAATGTCCGGATCATGAAACCCCTGTGTATGGCTTTGGGGCATTATGTATAAGGTGAGGCATTCTATAAAAAGCTTTCTGATAGTTTTTTTCGACAAAAGACGATTTACTCAAGCGTTAAACTGTGGCAGTTCCTTTCTCGTCATTTCTTTAATGTGTTGAAAAAACCTTAATTTCGGCTCTGGCATTATGACAATTATGGTGTCCGGATACCACAGAATGACAAATCATTTTCGGTGCATTTCCATCAAGTATTTAACCTTGTGATGCTACCCCTGGGATGGTGCCCGATGATTGGAACAAGAGTGAGCTGATGGGTGATGACCGACTTCTCGCTGAGGGCGCCGCATCCCGGATCGTTCCGAGATCTGGAGGGTTCTGTTTTGGGTTCATTGATGCAGTTTTGTGTTCTCCGATGTATAGAAAATCTTGGATGTACATCCCTCTTTTTGCCCGAAGATTTCGGGAGGGTTTTTCTTTTTGCCGAAAATTTCCGTACATAACTTTTTGTTTGAAATCAACCGTTCTCCTGCCTTCTTTATCGAAAGGTTTATATATGCAAATGCCTAAGAGTACCTCGCAAATTACCGAAACCTGAGGTGGTAAAGATGGTCGAGATTGACCCGTTTGAGATGGCCGTTCAGCAGCTCGAGAGGGCTGCCCAGTTCATGGACATAAGCGAAGAGGCCCTTGAGTGGCTCAAGAAGCCCATGAGGATTGTTGAGGTCTCAGTTCCGCTTGAGATGGACGACGGTTCTGTTAAGGTTTTCACCGGTTTCCGTGTTCAGCACAACTGGGCCCGCGGTCCGACCAAGGGTGGTATAAGGTGGCACCCGGCCGAGACCCTCAGCACCGTTAAGGCCCTCGCCACCTGGATGACCTGGAAGGTCGCCGTCGTTGACCTCCCCTACGGTGGAGGTAAGGGTGGTATCATCGTCAACCCGAAGGAGCTCAGCGAGAGGGAGAAGGAGAGGCTCGCGAGGAACTACATAAGGGCCATCTACGACGTCATCAGCCCGTACACCGACATTCCGGCCCCGGACGTTTACACCAACCCGCAGATCATGGCCTGGATGATGGATGAGTACGAGGTCATCAGCAGGAGGAAGGGCCCGAGCTTCGGTGTCATCACCGGCAAGCCGCCCGGAGTTGGCGGTATCGTCGCCAGGATGGACGCCACCGCCCGCGGTGCCAGCTACACCGTCCGTGAGGCCGCCAAGGCTCTCGGCATGGACCTCAAGGGCAAGACCATCGCCATCCAGGGTTACGGTAACGCCGGCTACTTCATGGCCAAGATCATGAGCGAGGAGTACGGCATGAAGGTCGTCGCCGTCAGCGACAGCAAGGGCGGCATCTACAACCCGGACGGTCTCAACGCCGACGAGATCCTCGAGTGGAAGAAGAAGAACGGCAGCGTCAAGGACTTCCCAGGCGCGACCAACATCACCAACGAGGAGCTCCTCGAGCTCGAGGTCGACGTCCTCGCCCCGAGCGCCATCGAGGGTGTCATCACCAAGGACAACGCCGACAAGATCAAGGCCAAGATCGTCGCCGAGCTCGCCAACGGTCCGACCACCCCGGAGGCCGACGAGATCCTCCACGAGAAGGGCGTCCTCATCATACCGGACTTCCTCTGTAACGCCGGCGGTGTTACCGTCAGCTACTTTGAGTGGGTCCAGAACATCAACGGCTTCTACTGGACCGTCGAGGAGACCAGGAAGAGGCTCGACGACAAGATGACCAAGGCCTTCTGGGACGTCTACAACACCCACAAGGAGAAGAACATCCCGATGAGGGATGCCGCCTACGTCGTCTCAGTCCAGAGGGTCTACGACGCCATGAAGCACCGCGGATGGGTGAAGAAGTGATTTCTTCTCCCTTTTCTATTCGTTTCTTCCGCCCTGCATCCGGTAGAGCCTTGCTATGGCCTGCATCGCCGCGGCCACCATTATGCCCGTGAATATCATCCCCAGTAGGGGCAGGATAAATGCCGTGAGGAACTTTGTTAGGGCCTTCGTTGGGACTATATCCCCGTATCCAACGGTGTAAGCTGAAATAAAGGCGAAGTAGACCCCGTCCCATATGCTCAGGTTTTCCTTTCTGGCTATAAGGACTCCGAGGGCGGTTATTATGAGGAACAGCCCGAGAAGAATGCTCCTTACGTAGTAGAGAACCCTCAAAAATTCGTGAAAAAAGGTGCGGAAGCCCACGAGTTCGAACTCGCTTTCTCCCATGGCTCACACCTTGGCCCAGTACTCCTTCTCCTCGACCATGGCTTTTACCATCTCGTCCTCGTCCTTGAACATCGTCCTCCGCGATGGGTTCTGCATGCCGTAGAACTCCATGAATGGGCTTGGGCGGCGCTCAAACGGGAAGTAGAGGTATATCGCCGCCAGCGTTCTGTATGCCTCGGCCATCTCGCTGATAACGCCGGCGGAAACGCCTTCCGCATAGTGGTAAACCGCTATGGCCTTGCTGACATCGACGAGGTTGAAGTCCCTCTCGACGAGCTGGCGCCTCAGTATGTCTGTGGCCTGCTCTATGTCCCCCCTGTCAAGTTCCTCCACCTGCTCTCCATCCAGGAGGTGTTTGATTCTGATGCGTGTTATTGATGGGTCTCTGTTGACCTGGGCGTCGTATTCAGCAACGACCCACCAGTCGTCCAGGGCGCCGGGATCGAGGACGGTGAAGTGCTCGCTCAGCTTGGTGTAAAAGTCCCTGACGCGGTGGTAGTACTCCTCCTCGTGGCCGGTCATCGGATAGCTGAGGTAGACTAGCGGCTTTTCGGTCTCACGGAATATCAGGTCGAGGAAGACCCCGTAGGGGTGTCTTATGCCGAACTGGAGGATGTAGCGGACCTCGATGCCTTCTTTCTTCAGCTCGTGTATCAGAGTCTTGACGTGGTTTATGGCATCCTCGCGCCACATGACGAGGGTCGTCAGCTTTATGTTCTCGGGATTCTCGCCGAAGCGCTCGAACCACTCCGGGTCGTTGATGATGCGCCTTCTGACCGATAAGACGTCGTCAAGGACTATTATCACGCGGTTCGGCCTCAGAAGCTTCAGATTGCTGGTCGTGAACCCTATAACGCTCCCGCTTCCCCAGCGGAAGAGGCTTGGAGTTGAAACGAGATGGAAGTTTTTGTCACTTTCGTCTATTTCCTTCCTTATTCTATTGAAAGCCTCGTCCCGTATCTCGTTCATCAGATCCTGGTGGCTTATGGCGAAGTCGAGAACGTTCTTCCTCGTTATCTTGACACCCAGCTCCTTTCCGACCTCCCTGATGTAGTCGAAGACGTGGTAGTAGGCGTAGCTCTCCCCGTCGGCGAGCTTCAGCGCCTCGGTTATGTACTCGTCACGCCCGTTGAGGGGCGGCCCGGTTAGGAGTATTATCTCTTTCATTTCACCACCCCGCTGCATCTAAAAGGCCATTTTGGACGAAACCTTTAAATACTATTCCCCTAAAGTGGCGTTGTAGGGGTTCTTCTGTTCTAAAAACATACCAGCAGGGGTGTTGTAATTGACTGAAAAACTAAAGGGAACGACTACGGTCGGCATTGTATGTAAGGACGGCGTAGTCCTGGCAGCGGACAGAAGGGCATCTCTGGGCAACATGGTGCTCTCAGAGAAGGTTACCAAGGTCTTCTGGATAGACAACCACCTTGCCCTTGCCGGTGCGGGGAGCGTCGGCGACATTCTCAGCCTCGTCAGGCTTCTGAGGGCCGAGGCCAAACTCTACCGGGCCAAGGTGGGTAAGGAGATGAGCGTTAAGGCCCTCGCAACCCTGACTTCTAACGTGCTTCACGGGAGCAGGTTCATGCCGTACTTTGGGTGGTTTCTCGTAGCGGGCCACACCGGACAGCCCAGGCTTTATTCGGTGGACATGGCCGGCGGGGTTACCGAAGACAGGTTCACCGCCGCCGGTTCGGGTATGGAGTTCGCCTTCTCGATACTTGAGGCGGAGTTTAAGGAGGAGATGACGCTGGAAGAGGGCGTTAAGCTCGCGCTCAAGGCGATAAAAGCCGCCGCCAGAAGGGACGTTTTTACGGGCGGCGGTGTTACCCTCGTTACCGTTACGGATGAAGGATACAAAGAGTGGAGCGAGGAGGAAATAAAGGGTCTTCTGGAATGAGGTGATACCGGTGATAAGAAGAGAGACCTTCGTCGATGATATACTACGCGATATAAAAGCTGTAATAAGCCAGATGGTTCCACCTGAGGCGAGGATAACCGACGTTGAGTTCGAGGGTCCCGAGCTGGTCATATACGTCAGGAACCCGGAGGCCATAATGCGGGACGGGGAGCTGATAAAGAACCTCGCCAAGGTTCTTAAAAAGCGCATAAGCGTCCGCCCCGACCCGGATGTTCTCCTCCCGCCAGAGAAGGCGGAGGACATGATAAAGGCCCTGGTTCCCGCCGAGGCGGAGATAACCAACATAAGCTTTGACCCATCCGTCGGTGAGGTTATCATAGAAGCCAAGAAGCCAGGTCTGGTTATCGGGAAGAACGGCGAAACCCTTCGCTTAATAACCCAGAAGGTTCACTGGGCGCCGAGGGTCGTCAGAACCCCTCCGCTCCAGAGCCAGACCATCTACTCGATAAGGCAGATACTCCAGGCGGAGGCGAAGGACAGGAGGAAGTTCCTCCGCCAGGCGGGCAGGAACATATACCGCAAGCCGGAGGTCAAGAGTGATTGGATACGCATAACCGGTCTGGGAGGCTTCCGCGAGGTCGGAAGAAGCGCCCTCCTTGTCCAGACCAACGAGAGCTACGTTCTGGTTGACTTCGGTGTCAACATAGCGGCTATGCGCGATCCCAAAAAGGCCTTCCCGCACTTCGAGGCCCCGGAGTTCCGCTACGTCCTCGATGCCGGTCTGCTTGATGCCATCATAATAACCCACGCCCACCTCGACCACAGCGGAATGCTGCCCTACCTCTTCCGCTACAAGCTCTTCGACGGGCCGATATACACGACTCCCCCGACCAGGGATTTGATGGTTCTTCTCCAGCAGGACTTCATCGAGATTCAGAAGATGAACGGTGTCGAGCCGCTCTACAGGCCGAGGGACATCAAAGAGGTCATAAAGCACACGATAACCCTTGACTACGGTGAGGTTCGCGACATCGCACCTGATATGAGGCTTACCCTTCACAACGCCGGCCACATCCTCGGATCGTCCATAGTGCACCTCCACATAGGCAACGGGCTCCACAACATAGCCATAACCGGCGACTTCAAGTTCATCCCGACGAGGCTCTTTGAGCCGGCCGTCAGCAGGTTCCCGCGCCTTGAGACCCTCGTCATGGAGTCCACCTACGGTGGAAGCAACGACTACCAGATGCCCAGGGAGGAGGCGGAGAAGAGGCTCATAGAGGTCATCCACCAGACCATCAGGCGCGGCGGAAAGGTGCTCATTCCGGCCATGGCCGTCGGTAGGGCGCAGGAGATAATGATGGTACTCGAGGAGTACGCCAGGATAGGCGGCCTCGAGGTTCCGATTTACCTGGACGGCATGATATGGGAGGCGACTGCCATACACACCGCCTATCCGGAGTACCTCAGCAGGCACCTGCGCGAGCAGATATTCCACGAGGGCTACAACCCGTTCCTCAATCCGATATTCAAGAGCGTCGCCAACTCACGCGAGAGGCAGGACATCATAGACTCCGGCGAGCCGGCCATAATCATAGCCACCTCGGGCATGCTCGTTGGCGGACCGAGCGTCGAGTACTTCAAGCAGCTCGCCTCAGACCCGAAGAACAGCATAGTCTTCGTGAGCTACCAGGCGGAGGGAACCCTTGGAAGGCAGGTGCAGCGCGGCCTCCGCGAGATACCTCTCGTCGGAGAGGGCGGAAAGACGGAGGTAGTCAACGTTAACATGGAGGTTCACACCATAGACGGCTTCTCCGGTCACGCCGACAGGAGGGAACTCATAAGCTACATAGCCCGCCTGAGACCCAGGCCGGAGCGCGTCATAACTGTCCACGGCGAGGCCCACAAGTGCCTCGACCTCAGCACGAGCATACACAAGAAGTTCGGCCTCTCAACGCGCGCTCCAAACAACCTCGACGCCATAAGGCTCAAGTGAGGGCCCGGATTGAGAAGTGATGAAAATGAAGATCCGCTGTCCCAGCTGCGGGCGCCTCTATTCTTTCCTTATTCCCCCCAGATGCTCCTGCGGGGAGCGTCTGGAGATATCCTACGATTATGAGAAAGTTGACCCGTTCCGGTGGCGGAACCGTGAACCCGGCGTCTGGAGATACCGGGAGCTTCTGCCGGACGTCCCCGAGGTCGTGAGCCTTCGGGAGGGGGGCACGCCCCTCATAAGGGCCAAACTCGGCCGCGAGCTTGGGCTCAACGTCTTCATCAAGGACGAGACCAGGAACCCCACCGGCTCCTTCAGGGACCGTCTCGCGACTGTCGCAGTCTCCCACGGCATGCTCCACGCAGAAAACGGCTTTGTGGTGGCGAGCAATGGGAACGCGGCAGCTTCTCTTGCCGCGTATGCCGCAAGGGCTGGCAGACCTGCCTACACCGTCGTGCCGAAGCTCATCGAGCAGGGCAAGCTCAATCAGATAGTGGCCCTCGGGGCGAAGATTATACGATACGGGGAGAGCGTGGACGAGGGCATAAGCTACGCCGAGGGTCTGGCAGAGGGGAAGGGACTGTACAACGTCACCCCTGAGAGCAACCTCGTCGGTCTGGAGGGGCAGAAAACGCTGGCCTTCGAGCTCTGGGAGGATTTAAAGCCGACGCACGTGATAATCCCCACTGGGAGCGGCAGCAACCTCTACAGCATCTATAAAGGCTTCGTGGAGCTCATCGAGGTGGGTGCGGTTGAGGAGATGCCGAAACTGATCGCCGTTCAGGCCGAGAAGTGCTCCCCCATAGCGAGCGAGGTCCTCGGGACAGAACCGAAGGCCGAGCCGACCAAGGCGCTGGCCCTGTATGTGAAGAGCCCCGTCATGAAGGAGCTGGCTTTGGAGGCCATACACGCCAGTGGGGGAACGGCGGTTCTCGTCGGCGAGGACGAGCTTGACCTGGGACAGCGGCTCCTTGCAGGAGAGGGGATATTCGCGGAGTACGCCTCTTCGGTTATCGTCCCGGCGCTCCTCAAACTGGCGGAGGAGAATTATTTCGAGCGTGACGACAGGATAGCCCTCATAGTGACAAGTTCGGGCCTCAAGGGGCATTACTCCGAGAGCAGGGAGAAATTCACCGTCGGTGGAACCAAGCTCGAAATATTGCGGTTGCTGAGCGGGAGGAGCATGTACGGCTATGAGATATGGGAGGCACTGGAGAAGCCGCTCAAGTACCAGGCTGTTTACCAGCACCTGCGCGAGCTCGAGAGCATGGGGCTTATCGAGGAGACCCACAGAAGGGGGAGGCGGGTCTATTACGGGCTGACGGAGAGGGGCAGGAGGTTCCTTGAGACCATGGGGTAGAAAGGTTTTAAAGTCCCTTTTAAAAGCTAGTCGTAGGTGAAGAATGTGAAACTGGCTATCGAGCATAAATTTTCACTCACGGTTTATCTATGGGGGATCATAACAGGGATAATCAGTGGAGTGGCCGCGGCTAAGATACAGTACGGGTGGCTCATAGGCCTAGCCCTGTACTTCGTCATCGACAGGTTCGTGCTCGCGGTTATCAAGGGACTGCCGCCCGAGATACCCGCGGAGCGGGCAGTGCTTAAGAAGGCCTTCTGGGGCTGGTTTCTCTTCTGGCTCTACTTCACAATGCTCAGCTATTCACTCATGATCAGCTTTACCCCGCAGTGCTACTCCAATCAGAGCCTGCTGTACAAGATGGTGGTGAACGGAAACGCCACCGTGACCTGTAACCTGACTTCCGTGGGGTGATTGTATGGAGGAACTCAAAAGGTCCGTCGCGAGGGAGGCGTTGAAGTTCATCGAGGACGACATGATAGTCGGCCTCGGCACCGGCTCGACCACGGCCTACTTCATCGAGTACCTCGGCAAGCTCATCATGGAGGAGGAGCTTGAGGACGTCTACGGCGTCCCGACTTCGTATCAGGCGAGGCTCCTGGCCCTCGAGAACGGCGTTCCGGTAGTCGGCCTGGATGAGGTCGATGCAATTGATATAGCCATCGATGGCGCTGACGAGGTTGACCCCCACCTGAACCTCATAAAGGGCCGCGGTGCCGCTTTGGCCATGGAGAAGATAATCGAGTACCGGGCAGGAACTTTCCTCGTCCTCGTTGACGAGAGCAAGCTGGTCGAGAGGCTCGGCCAGAAGATGCCCGTTCCCATCGAGGTGATTCCGGCCGCATGGCGCGCCATAGCCGAGGAGATAGAGGTCTTCAACGCAACGGCGGAGCTGAGGATGGCGAGCAAGAAGGACGGACCGGTCGTTACCGACAACGGCAACTTCATCCTTGACGCCAGGTTCCACCGCATAGACGACCCGCTCGACCTTGAGATAGAGCTCAACAACATCCCCGGTGTGGTCGAGAACGGCATCTTCGCGGACATAGCCGATATAGTCCTCGTTGGCACCAAGGGCGGCGTCAAGAGGCTCGAGCGCTGAGGTTTTTCTTTTCCAACTCTTGCTTGGTGGTTTTCCCTATAATGAATCCGTTCTTCCCACAAGGGCAAAGAGTCGGTCTCCAAAAGCAAGTGAATGAAAAACCCACTCATAAAAGGAGCACATTCCAAAAGTGCACTAACCTTCCGTCATCCGTTAAGGACGCTTGAACGATAGTGAAAGCGGCGCTGAAGCTTTTGGGAAAAGCTTCATCAAGGAAACTTTTCTGGAGAAAAGTTTCGTCAAAGTTCGTGATTCCTTTCAAAAATGTAACTTGGAGAACGTTTGCACTCTCAAACGGCCCCCTAATCGGAAATTCCCTCTCCAAGGCATCAAAACAAGAGGTTAACTCTAAAAGCGCTCCGAAGGAGTGCGGAAGAGTGTAAACCTCAACACGATTACCCAATTAAAAGGAATTCCAACCCAAAGAGTTTGGCTTGAAAGGCAAACACTCCCGAGAAGACAACTCAAACAGGAATCACCGACCTTGATCAAACTCAACGGGACTGTCGTCCCGTGCGTTGAAGCTTCGCTTCAACGTCGCGAAGGCGAAGTTTGTGTGGTGCGGGGGCGGGGATTTGAACCCCGGAACCCCTACGGGAGTGGATCTTGAGTCCACCGCCTTTGACCAGGCTCGGCAACCCCCGCTCACGAGGGCCAAGGAAAATAACCAACCTCTGATTTATAAACTTAACTAAACTCTGCCCCGTTAGGGCTTTGGGTGAAAAAGAATATGTAAAGGGCGTTAGAGTTTTATCGGCGCACCAAAGGCCCTATCGCCGGCATCGCCGAGGCCTGGGAGTATGTAACCCATCTCGTTCAGCTCCCGGTCTATCGCGGCCACGAATATCTCAACATCCGGGTGGGCTTCCTTTATTCTGCTTATTCCTTCCGGCGCTGCCAGAACACCAACTATGACGTAGCGCTTGGCATCCCCGTACTTCTTGACCTCGTCGAGAACCTTGATGAGGGTTGAGCCAGTCGCTATCATGGGGTCGGCTATGATAACCGTGTCGTCCGGCTTTACCTGGGGCACCTTAACGTACTTCATCTCTATCTCGAACTTGGGAGCCTTGCCGCGGGAGGCGGATACGATGCCGACCCTGGAGTGGTCGAGAACCTTGATGAGGCCTTCCATGAGCGGTATTGCTGCACGGAGAACCGTGATTATGATGACGTTGCGCCTGTCCTTTATCAGCGTCCCATCGGTTTCTTCGAGGGGAGTCTTTATGGGGACCTTCTCGACTTCCATGGTCTTCGTCAGCTCGTAGGCCATGTAGCGGCCGAGCTTAACGAGGCCCTTCCTGAAGGCTATCGGCCCGGTTCTCTCGTCCCTCAGCTCTGTCAGTATTTCCATGATGAAGGGGCTGTCCTCAAAGGAGTAAACACCTTCCCAGCGTTCGTCCCTCTTCATGTTCCCACCAGAGAGCCTTCGGCGCTGGGTTTATTAGACTTCCGCCTGCCAATTTTTGCCAATGGTGTATCACTTTTTTGACTCCTCCCCGATAATGCGCCTCATCCAGGTGCCGCGCAGGAACCAGGCGAGAGCCACTATTGCCGCTATGAGGTTGCTCATTCCCATGCCGAAGAACACACCCCTGCTCGTGAAGTCGAAGAGCTCCGCGAGAGGTATCGTGATTCCCAGGACTGTGATAGCCCCTATGTAGCCGAAGGCATAGCTGAGGGGAATCCTCAGTCCCCAGAGGCGGAATATTCCAAGGGCCATGCTCTTCTTGGTATGGCCTGCGGAGCTGAAGGTTCTGTTCACGACTATGAAGATACCGTTGAAGAAGGGCACGGAAATCAGGAAGTACTTGAGAACCACCTCGCTTTCCCTTATGACCGCCGGATCGTTCAGGAAGAAGCGGAATATCTCGACGCGGAAGAGTCCGATGACGGCTATGGCAAGGCTGGCTATCGCGAAGTTTATGACCATCGTTCTCTCCGCTATCTTCTTTGCCCTCCCGTAGTTCTCCGCCCCGACGTTCTGGGCTATCATGGTTCCCATCGCCATACTTATACCCCTCGATATGCCGGTCAGGAAGTTCACGAGGCGGGTGGTTATGGTGTAGGCCGCGTAGGTGACGTCGCCGAAGCCGAAGATTATCCTAGTGAGTATAACGAAGCCGAAGCTGTTGGCAGACTGGCCTACGCTCGAGGGCAGGCCCACGCGGAAGAGCTTTCCGTAAAATTCGAAGTCTGGCTTGAGGCTCTCAAGGCTCAGGCTTATCCCGACGCGATCCGTGAAGAGGAGGTAGAGTCCAATGGCCGCTCCCACGACGTTGGCTATAACCGTCGCCAGCGCCGCCCCGGCCACTCCAAGCTCCGGAAAGCCCAGCCAGCCGAAGATGAAGAGGGGGTCTAGGATTATGTTTATCATCACTGTGAGGAGCGTTATCTTGACGGGTGTCTTTGTGTCACCTGCGGCCCTCATGAGGGCACCAAAGGCCATGAACGCAAAGGAGAACGGCAGTCCAAGGAAGACTATGGTGGCGTAGGTCAGGGAGTATGGATAGACGTTCTCGCTCACGCGCATAAAGTGGAGGGCGTAGGGGAGGATCAGTAGAGCCGTCACGGCCGTCGCGACCGAGAAGAACGTCATGAGTGAGTAGAGTGCGCCCGCGGAGCGGTTTGCCTTCTCGTACTCCTCTGCGCCTATGTACTGCCCCACGAAGGCAAAGCCCGCCGTCGTGAAGCCCATCCCGAGGGCCATCAACGTTCCTATTATCGGCCAGACCGTTCCAGGCGCTGACAGGGCTTCCCTCCCAAGCCTGCCCAGCCAGAAGGTGTCCGTTATGTTGTACACCACCTGGACCAGGTTGTTTACTATGAGCGGGCCCGCGAGTATTAGGAGGGTTCTCTCTATAGGGCCGTTCAGTATTTGCTCCCTCATTCTCTGGATTTTCTCGCCCTTCATCTTCACTCAGACCGCAATCGAAACGCTGCTATAAAAGGTTTATGATTTCTGGCCACAGATTATCCTTAAAAACGCCCTCAGGAAGTCAAGTCCGCCCCCATAGTTGACCACTCCGGGATGAACCGACAGGTAGAAAGGAATCCCATCCTCAGAGGCCTTCCTGTAGTCATGGAGGGCGACGGACAGTCTGCCGGCCACCTGGTCTTCGCCTATGTACCACGTGTACTCACGGTTCCATATCCTCTTCTTGATCCCGTTCGGGAGTATAAGCCAGTTGGGCATGACGACGGTGAGGTTGTGCTCCAGAACGGCCCGGAGGGATTCGTTGTTGAGCGCCCACGCGGGCGGGAGGAAAAGGGTGAGGTTGCTGAACCCGAGGGAGCTCATCAGGGCGGTGGCGTTGTCGAGCTTCTCGTTCGCGGTCTCGTAGGAGCAGTTAAACTCGTGGTAGGTGTGCCCGTAGCCGTGGAGCTCCACCCGGTAGCCCCTCCGCTGAAGTTCATGGAGATAGTTCACAAAATCTGGGTGGTTCCGGAGGCTCCACTCGTCCCCGTAGTGGGTGGTGTCAAAGACCGGAATCACGAAAAGAACGGTTCTGTTGGAGCAGTTGTACTCATCGAGAACCGCTATAATCTGTCTGATGTCGTCGAAGTAGTACGGGGTGACGTCGTGGACGAGGATTAATGGCCTCTCATTTGGGGTTTTCCGTTCCTCTCTTCCGGCCGTGATTCCCGGGGCGCTCTCGTTTTGGTCTGTGCGGTGGAAAAACCCTCCGTCTCGGGGTGGGGTATACGGAGCGTCACGGGTGACGCTCCCGGCTACAACCGCCAGGATGGTCAGTGTGATGAGCATGAGTGCGAGGTGCCTGGTCCCCAAGGGGTTCACCGGGTGATACTCTGCATCCGAATGATAAAAAGTTTACTGTTCCTGGGAGTGGTCCTCCTCTATGATGCGGCTCATCCAGCTCCCGGTCATGAACCAGGCGAGAGCAACAACCGCGCCGAGAACGTTGCTCAGACCCATCCCGAGCCACATTCCGGCGGTGTCCTTCACAAGGATTCCGAGGCCGTAGCTGAGGGGAAGCCTCAGCCCCCAGAGGCGGAGCATGCTGAGGAGCATGCTCTTCTTGGTGTGGCCGGAGCTCTGGAAGACGTTGTTTACCGCGGAGAAAATTCCGAAGAAAGGCAGCGATGCGGAGAAATACTTAACGACCTTAGCGCTCTCGGCTATTATCGCCGGGTCGTTGATGAAAAAGCTGAATATCTCCACACGGAAGAAGGCGAAGAGCAGCGTCCCGACGCTCAGGATGGCAAAGTTTATTGCCATCGTCTTCTCGGCTATGGTCTTGGCCCTCTCGTAGAGCTTTGCCCCAACGGTCTGACCGACCATCGTTCCCATCGCCATGCTCATGCCGTCCGAGAAGGCGAACATGAAGTTGGTCAGCCTGTTGGTTATGGAGTAGGTCGCGAAGGCCACATCGGCCTCGCCGAACTGACCGCCCAGGGTGAAGATTATCCTCGTGAGTATGACGAAGCCGAGGGCTGTGGTTGACGAACCAACGCTTGAGGGTATACCAACGCGGAAGATGCGCTTGTAGAATGGCCAGTCTGGCCTCAGGCCTTCCACCGTGAGGTGTATCCCGACCTTCCCCCTGAAGAGGAGGTATCCGCCGACGAGCGAGCCGAGGCTGTTGGAGAACATCGTGGCTACCGCGGCACCGACGACTCCAAGTTCCGGAAACGGCCCCCAGCCGAATATCAGGAAGGGGTCCAGGATCAGATTGAGAAGCACGGTGGCTATGTTTATCTTAACCGGTGTTTTGGTGTCGCCTATAGCCCTCAAGAGGAAGTTGAAGGCGAAGAGAGTGAAGGAAAACGGTATCCCGGCGAAGATGACGCGGGTGTAGTTGAGTGCGTAGGGATAGACGGTGTCACTAACGTTCATGAACCCGAGGAGGTACGGGGCGGAGAGGACACCGAATATTCCAACCCCGAGGGCAAAGAACATCATAAGAGAGTAGAGCGCCCCCGCGGCCCTGTTCGCTTTTTCATACTCCCTTGCACCGACGTACTGGCTGACGAAGGCGAAGCCTGCCGTTGCAAAGCCCATCCCTATGGCCATGAAGAACCACACCAGGGGCCACGCCGTCCCCGGTGCCGCCAGCTCCTCCCTTCCGAGCTTTCCAAGCCAGAACGTGTCGGTGAGGTTGTAAAGAACCTGAACGAGCTGGTTTACGATTAGAGGATAGGCTAGCACGATGAGGGTCTTGGCTATGGGCCCGCTGATGATCTGCTCCCGCATCGCCTCTACTTCACGCCTCATTGAGATGACTGTCGAAACGTTGGTATAAAAAGTTTATTGTGGATAAAAGAGCCATTTCACGGCAAGACTTTGACATCGAGGTGTACAAAGTGTCTGTCGAAGGTATATATCTCCTCCAATCCTAGCTCTTTCATCTTCAGGTATGCAAGGGCGTCATTTACGCTTATCCTTTTTTCGGACGCTATTATATTGGCTTTTAAATATTCCTCAGGAGTAACTGCTAAAACCTTGACGTTTTGGGCGGTTAGCAGTTCTTCTACGAACTCAATTGCGGTGGTTAAATTTACCTTCGCCTTGATGATGTTAGCGACCTCGCTTAAATGAACAACGGTAGTGACGACTTTTTCACCTTTTTCTATTCTCCTCAAAATCTCCTGTGCCTTCTTTTTTCTTTCTATGACTTCATCTGGAATACCGGGCCTTGGTCTAATCAGGGCATACAAGAAAACGTTGGCATCTATGAACCTCATAATGACACCTCAGTAAAGGCTTTCCAGTAGTTCCTTTTCCAGGTCGGTTCCTTTTATTTCCGCGTCTATTATATCGAAGAATCTAGAGAGTCTTGGTCTCTTTCGGGGGATTATCTCGATCTTGTCCTCAAGCTCGATAACTATTACTTCATTTCCCCACCTCTCACGCCAGGATTTTGGTATGACGAGTCTTCCCTGGGGATCAATTCTTTTAACTTCCACAACAGCCATTGAACCACCATTAAAGAGTCCTAACTGGAATTAATAAGCTTTTAGGTACAGTACACCATGAGGAAAACGGAATAGAAAAGAGAAGAAAGCTCACTCGCGGAGGGCCTTCCTGGCGGCCTCGAGCCTGAGCCTGGCCTCTTCCCTGGCGACGGTCTTCCTGACGAGCTCGACGGCGTCCGGGTTGGCGCTGACGCTGTCGATGCCGAGCCTGACTAGGAGCTTGACCATCCTCGGGTCGCTGCCGGCCTGGCCGCAGATGCTGGTCTCGACGCCGTACTTCTTGCAGGTCTTGATGACGTTCTCGATGAGCTTGAGCACTGCCGGGTGCTTCTCGTCGTAGAGCTTGAAGACCCTCTCATTGTCCCTGTCGATGGCGAGGGTGTACTGGGTGAGGTCGTTGGTACCGAAGCTGACGAAGTCAAGGCCCTCCTTAATGAGGTCCTCGATGATGAGGGCACTCGCTGGAGTCTCGATCATGACACCCCACTCGACGTCCTTGTGCGGAACGAGGCCGACCTCAAGGGCGATCTCCTTGGCCTTCCTGACCTGCTCGGGGTGGCTGACGAGCGGGAGCATGACGCCGATGTTGTCGTAGCCCTCGTCAACGAGCCTCTTGATGGCCTTGAACTCGGCCCTGAGGAGCTCCGGCTGGTCGAGACCGCGCCTGATTCCTCTCCAGCCGAGCATCGGGTTCCTCTCGTCGGGCTCCTCCTCTCCGCCCGGAAGCTCGCGGAACTCGTTGGTCGGGGCGTCGAGGGTCCTGTACCAGACGCGCCTCGGGTAGAAGGCCTCGACGACGGTCCTGATTCCCTCGACGAGCTTCTCGACGAGCTCCTCCTCCTTGCCCTCCCTGATGAACTTGATCGGGTGGGCGCCTATGCCGAGGATCATGTGCTCAGCCCTGAGGAGACCGACACCGTCGGCGCCGGTGGCTGCAGCGCGCTCGGCAACCTCGGGCATGGAGACGTTGACCTTGACCTCGGTGGCGGTGACGAGCGGGGCACCGGCAACTACGACCTTGCCCTCGGCCTTCTCTTCCTCCTCCTTCTTGACGAGGCTCTTGACTATGCCCTCGTAGACGACACCCCTGGTACCGTCGACGGTGACGAGCATACCGTCCTTGAGGAGCTTGGTGGCCTCCTTGGTACCGACGACGGCCGGGATGCCGAGCTCCCTACTAACGATGGCAGCGTGGCAGGTCCTTCCGCCCTCGTCGGTAACGATAGCGGCAGCCCTCTTCATGGCCGGAACCATGTCCGGGTTGGTCATGGTGGTGACGAGGACGTCGCCCTCCTTGACCTTGTCGATCTCGCTCGCCTCGAATATGACGACAACCTTACCGGCACCAACGCCGGGTGAAGCTCCAAGACCCTTGAGAAGGACGTTCATCTCCTCGGTCATCTCAGCCTCCTCCGTCTTAACCTCATCCTTAAGGGTGGTGATCGGCCTGGACTGGACGATGTAGAGCTTGCCGTCGTCCTTGTCGTAGGCCCACTCGATGTCCTGCGGCCAGCCGTAGTGCTCCTCGATCTTGGCACCGATCTTGGCGACCTCGATGATCTGCTCCTCGGTGAGAACCTGCTTCTCAACCCACTCGGGGCCGAGGTGGTCGGCGACCTTGACGTAAACGGTGCCCTTGCCGGTCTCCGGGTTGCGGACGACCATGACTTCCTTCTTAGCGATGTACTTCTCCTTTATCTTCCAGGTGCCCTTCTCGACGATGTACTCGTCCGGGGAAACGCTGCCGCTGACGACGGCCTCACCGAGGCCCCAGGCGGCGTTGATCATAATCTCGCTCCTGTCGTTGGTGACCGGGTTGGCGGTGAACATGACACCGCTGGTCTCGCTGTTGACCATCTTCTGGACGACGGCGCTGAGGTAGACCTTGCTGTGGTCGAAGCCCTGCTTGGCCCGGTAGAAGGTAGCCCTGGCAGTCCAGAGGCTGGCCCAGCACTTCTTGACCTTGTCTATGACGTCATCAACGCCGTAGACGTCGAGGTAGGTCTCCTGCTGGCCGGCGAAGGAAGCCTCTGGGAGGTCCTCGGCGGTAGCGGAGCTCCTAACGGCAACGTAAACGGCGTCCTTGTTGTACCTTGCGCTGAGCTTCTTGTAAGCGTCCTCAATCTCCTTGGCTATCTCCGGGAGCATCGGGAGTTCGATTATCTTCTGCCTGATCTTGGCGGTGTTCTCCTGGAGCTGCTTGCTGTCATCGACGTTGGTCTCGGCGATGACGCCCATAATCCAGTCCTGGAGAACGGTACCGTCCTCAAGCTTAACGTTCTCGACGAAGTACTTGTAGGCCTCGGCGGTAACACAGAATCCGGGCGGGACGGGTATTCCCGCGTTGGTCATTTCTCCGAGGTTGGCACCCTTTCCACCGACGAGGGGAACGTCGGTCTTCCTGAGGTCCTCAAACCATCTTATAAACTTGTATTCGCTCATGCGAATCCCTCCACAATCGTTTACTGCGGGTGATATATCGAAGGCCCATATTTAAAATTAACTATCCAGAGGTGTTCTCCAGCGTACAGGAATGAAAGGGAAAGCTAATGTGTCCATTGGCGCTTTAAGGTACCCTAATTCTCCTTTTTGACGTATATCTTGAACTTTCCGTCGTAGAACTCTACTGCCAGGTTGTAATTTCCGCTCTCCTCGATGTTTAGATGGTCCGTTGGCTCCTTCAGTATGATGGTGTCGTAGTACCCCTGCGAGATTTTGTCTCGGACGCTCTTCCTGTCGAGCAGCATCTCCACGGCGGCGTGGGGGTAGTAGAAGCCCGCCACCGTGTACATACTGGGTGAGACGAGGATTCTTTCGCCTCCATAGGCTGTCACGGCGTGACCTACGACCTCGGATTCGTGTCTCCCGAATTCGTTCCACGTCTCCTTCAGTCCCCCCGCCCTGGCCGCTATTGACACCGTTAGTATCAGCGCCAGGATGAGAACGATAAGGGCCGTGTGACCTGCCCCGATTCTTCTTCCTGTTCTCTCGGAGACTGCCGTGATGATATCCCCGGCCAGCCACACTCCCTCCGCTGCAAGTATCCCAATCGCCGGTGAGAGGAATGTTATGAAGCGCGTCTCCTTGTGGGTGACCGTCAGTATTCCTATGAGTCCTACGAAAAGCCAGCTTATGAGCAGCCAGCCCTCATCATCCTTTTTGAGCCTGATGAAGCCCAGAACGGCGAGTACCGGGAGCAGAAGGCCAACGTCCTCGCGGAGCAGGTGCAGGTAGTCCGACACCGAAACGGGCCTGTCAAGCGTCACCACCCTCGATGCCACGCTAAACGGCCTGAAGGGACCGCCGTAGTGAAGGTGGCCCATGTAAAACCAGGGGGCGAGGGTGAGGCCGAGGAGGATGAAGCCGAGCCAGTACTCCCCCTTTTTGACCCATCCCCAGTGGTCTGTGAGCCACAGATACGCTATAAATACCCCGAGTATGGAGAGCCCGGTGTAGCGTGTTAGGATGGCGAGGCCCGCGGATACGAAGGACAGGTATATCCTGTATGGAATGCCTCTCTTTCTGCCCGTGTAGAGCAGATAGACCGCCAGGGTGTAGAAGAATGTAAACTCGCTGTGCACGAGCTCCCGAGTTGCCATGGTGAACGCCAGGGGGTTGAAGATGTAGAACAGACTCGCGACGATGCCTTTGAGGGGGTTCCCGAACATCTCCACAGTGAGCAGGTAGGTCAGCACTGCGGTTAATGCAAAAAACAGCATCGAGACTGTCCGGGCAACGGTGAGCTGTGCGTATGGCTCATGGATGAAGTGGTATGGAAGCGAGAGGGTGTACGGGTAAAGCGGCGGCCGGTACATCATGTAGATCCCCTGGTAGGTGAAGTCCGTGATGTCCTCCGCGAGGTTCCTTGCGATGTCTATGTAGAGCGCGCCGTCGTATGTTATGGTGTTTGACGGGGGCATCGTCGGCAGGCTGACGCACAGGGCCAGGAGGAATGGAATCAGGAATATCAGTGACTTCTTTTCCATACGTCCACCTCCACTGACAGGTACGCCAGGAAAGCCATGGCTGAGAGGAAGAATGCGTCCACCCCTATGGGAACCATCAGGGTCATGAGGGTCACCGACAGGACCGCGGTGGGTCTTCTCCTCTCCGCGTCCGCGAGTGCCATCCCAAGGAAGGCCCCCTCAACCAGTCCAAGGATCCCGAAATCGTAGGCGGGCTGGCCGAAAATCGTGTATGTGTACCCGACGTTCCGTCCAAAAAGGGAGCCGACATAGCCCTTGGGATCGGTTGAGAACAGTATCCCCCTCTTCCCCCAGGGCATTCCTAGGTGAAGGAGCCTTTCGTAAACCGTGTACGTCACCCCGGGTCTGTATAGAAGGGTCTCAAAGAATCCCAGGCTCCATCCAGGATACGTCTGAACGGTGGTGTAGTATCTTATCACAAACACCGCAAGGAGGGTTATGAGCACGGCCCCGATTATGAAGTAGCGCCTCCTCTTCTGGATGCCCGTCGTTGGATTTCCCAGCTGCACCATCCGCAGGAAGTAGGCCAATGCCACCGCCAGTCCCACCGTTCGGAAGGTCGAGACTATCGCTATCGCCTCCCCCAGGAGGAACATCCTGAAGTCCGGCTTCAGGGACAGCACCACAACCGTGAAATAACCCGCTGCCAGGTAGAACAGCCTGAAAACGGAGTACCTTGCCTCCGGTCTGAGAACGGGCACGGCCCCCACGGCTATGGGTATTGCGAAAAGCACGAGCACGGTGATGGTTAAGATGATCCGGAGCTCCCTGCGGGCGTTCTCGGGGTTACTCTCAATGCCGCGCGCTTCGTAGTGTATAATCACCTCCGTGGCTCCGATTATGGCCAGTGCCAGGATGAGGCCCCACCATCCGAGGGGGAACAGGACGACAACCAGCACCGCCAGGTAGAGCTTGGTCTTGTAACTATCATCCAGCTTTCCGCTTAGGCGATACGAAACCGCGATGACCCCGAGAAACGCCAGCGCGTATGCCAGGGGCGCCGTCCCAGGCCCAGGCAGGAGGTCTGAGTACACGGTTTTTGAAATCAGGGCAGTGATGAGGTAAAGGATTGCCGACGCCCAGAAGACAGTACTGAGCCTCATGACCCAATCCCACCGGGCTTCCCCTTGGCGCCTCTCCACCCTGTGATGATTATGTACGCCCCGAGGCCGAAGAGAAGGTACACCGGGAGGTCGAGTATCCCGGTCTCGACACCGATGATACCGTAGGCCAGGGTTGAGTAGTAGAGGGTCATTGTAACAGGATGAACCGCCCTCCCGATCATCCCGTAGTAAACGCCGAGCAGGAATCCCTCGATGACCGCGAACACTCCAAAGTCCAGGTACATTCCGCCGAGAAGGGTGGGAGTTATGGTGACGCCCGTGTGTATGTAGAGGAACTTAGCCACAAGTCCCCTGGGCGAATATCCACCCGCAAGGTATGATTTTATTCCCGACCACTGGAGGTAGCCGTGGTAGAGGCCGTTCCACCCTGCCCTCCACACTATTATATCCAGTACTGAGGTGGAACTCTGAACCCTGATCCACAGGCTCTCCAGTGTCTCGCCCCTGAGGAAAGTTATCCCGAGTCCAAGGATGACGAGGGCCGCTACTGCCGCGGCAATGTGGTAGGGTTTGATCTTTCCCTCTTTCCTCATCCCATCGTAGTACGCGGCGCCGAGGGCTATAACGCTGACGAGGACGGGGGTTCTGTAGGCGTAGAGCGCAACCGCAACGGGATACACCAGAGCGTATCTCCTCCCCCTCAGGAACAGGTATACGCTGGAGGGCACGCCTAGGAAATAAGTCAGTGCGGTGAGCCTGGGGTTGAGGCTGGTCCTCACGGCAGGGTGGAGCAGCGGGACGCTGCGGAGCATCAGAATCTGCAGCCCTATTATCGCTATCGAGATCCAGAACGCCCATACTATGTACCTCTCATCGATATCCAGCCCCCGGTCGTCCCATCCTATCTCTGCTCCCCTGTAAATCCCTAGAATTATTGAAACTGCAAACGCCACACCCATCGCCATCGTCTTCGGCTCTGCCAGGCCGAGGGATATGAATCCGATGAACAGCAGGGGGATGAGAAGGGGCAGTCCCTTCATCCAGTCCTCACCTCAATGATCTTCAGGGGCAGGTTTCTCTCCTCCGAGTTCACGTAGAGCGTTCCGTAGAGGTACACCCTGTAGTCGCCAAGGTACTCCCTGAGAAACTCTATCGGCACCATGTTGGTGCTTATAACCGCCCCGTTGCCGCTCACCTGGTTTATCGTGACGGAGCCGTATGAGAGGTAGTCAGCCCGGTACTTGAGCATCCCGAGCTGTATTGGACTTATCTCTCCCTCTATGTAGATTATGCCGCTGAACCTCTCGGAGTAGGCGTCAACGGTTATGTTATCGATTATGCCGTTCAGCTCTCCCAGCCGGGGGGGAAGCTCGTAGACGTAGACCTTTCCGTGGTAGTCAACCTTTATGAGCCTGGCCCTGAGGTCCTCCTTCGTGGCACTTGGACCTCCCACGCTCAACACATTCCCATTGGATACGATGTTTATAGTCGATCCCCTAACGCTCAGAAGTGTTCCGGCAACAGTCTCCCCTTCAACGGTCTCCACGGTTATCGTTACGTTGAACCCCTTTGTCAGGAGTCCGAAGGCATGGTTGGCGGCCTCGTATATTTCGCCGCCCTGATAGTGCTGTGTGTAGTAGTTGAGGGCCAATCCGAGGATCGCCACGATCACAACAGCGGCCAAAACCTTCTCTCTGTTCATACGTTCTCACCACGCTACCCGCTAAATTCATGTGCTGTTCTGCCCGGTTTTATATGTTTTGGTGGATTTCACATCCTTCATTGGTGCGGTATTCTTCAAATCACCGGGTATAGTGTTCTCTCGGGGCAATTGGTGCGGTATGACACGGTCTTTGATGTTCACAAATAGCCACCAGCGGTGTTACATGGGTGACTAGGGCTGTGAGGTCACTCTGAAGAACGAAATCTTTATATCCATGCGACCTTTACAGTATAGATGAACATTACGATTAGGAGGTGTCAGGATGAATAAAAGGGCCTTGAGCCTTTTGATCGCGGTAGTGATGCTGCTTTCAGTAGTGCCAGTGGCTTTCCACGGGGTAGCAGCAGGGAATACTTCTATTGCTGGCATAACAGCAACCGTCCAGAAGGTTGGGACAACGGCGAAAGTTAGCAGTGAGTCCTCGGTGTCCCCTCTTGAAAAGATTGAACCAAAATTGCTCAATATTCTAAAGGGAAAAGACTCTCAGGGTATCGTTGAGATACACGGACAGAAGTGGATCATGATCCACATCTCTGCCACCAAGGACATTGAAGCTTCTCTCAGGGGCATTAATGTTGTTGGCAAGACCGAGTTCATGGGCAACTTCATCTATCTCGCTCTAATCCCTGTCAAGGAGGACAGCATTAACGCGCTCATGAAAATAGCCTCGATTCCCGAGGTTGACGGGATAACCAGGAGCTCACCCTTCGATCCGATTGACATAGAGAAAAATGACGAGTCATCCATCAAGTCAGTGCCCATCCCACACTCAAAGTTCGCGGGCAGGGTCAGGAACTGGAAGCCAGGAAGCGAGATGCTGGATGGGAAGAAAGTCGCGACTTTCCACGGACTCGTTGAAGGAAAGCTGAAGGAACTCCAGATGAACAGCCCCGCGGTTAACGGCATGGCAACCATCGCGGTTCCGGACGTTAACCCGGCGGCCGCTGAGCCCGAGCCGGAGGACATCTTTGCCGTCTACCACCACGGCTCATACAACACATGGTTCAACCTCAACGTCACCGGAGAGGGCGTAAAGGTTGCTGTCATCGACAGTGGCGTTGACTTTGGTAACCCGGACCTCCAGGATGCCTATGCTGTGGACACGAACCCCTCCTCCCCGTACTACGGCTGGCCGATAGCCTTTGATGACAACTCGCTGCTGTACTACCTGATCCTTGGAGCGACCTTCCCCGATATGTACACCTACGAGGGGTACCTATACTCCTGGTACTCCCCGACCATAGTCAATGTTACACCTTACATCATTCCGGGATACTTTGGCATAGGCTATAATGGCAACTTCACCACGGTGTTTACCTCGATGAGTCTCGCAAACATACCGGACGACAGTGAGAGGACCCAGGTTGTGTACAACACCCTCCAGTGGATTGGAAATGTTAGCAACGTCCTCCTCGTTGACGATGACGGTGGGGACTCCTTTGAAGTCTTCTACGAGACCGCGCTGAATGCAATCGGAGTCAACTACACCTACTACGAGGTTCCGAACGAGACCTCCAACGGTCCCAACTTGACAGTCCTCAGCAACTACAGCCTTGTTATATGGTTCACGGGTGCCGCTTGGGACAGCACCCTTACTGACTCTGACGTTGGAAACCTCACCGCTTACCTCAATGGCGGTGGAAAGCTCTGGCTCATAAGCGAGGACTACCTCTATGACGGCGGTTTCGACAACACAACCATCAAGTACAACTTCACCATGAACTATCTGCACGTTGCCGACGCCATTCAGGACTTCCCAGTCCCCACGATTCTCTACGACTACGCCGGCGGCCCGTATCACGGCGGTGAGGTCTACTGGGGACTCTACCAGAGCCCAACCGACATGTTCGCCGACTACATCTTCCCCGACGATAGTGCCACACCGCTCCTTGTCGGATACACCGCTTATGCATACGATACTCTCCTCGGAAGATTTTATGCTGACATTAAGCTACCTCTAAACGATGACCTCAGCGTTCCCACCACCAGCGGAATAATGAAGCTCGGCCTTCACCCGGACATAGCGCTCTGGGCCGACTGGTTTGGAGGATACATACTTGTCACCGACCCTAATGCTAACCAGACCTACGACACGGTTTATGCGGACATAGCTCCGGCCACCGTCATTGACTTCAACAAAGACGTTGGCCACACCAAGGATAACCCCGTGATACAGCTCGACTTCTGGGATTCCATGAATGGAGAGTTCGGTCAGGACGGCTACGCCGACCTTTCGGGAGGCATGATCTACTACATAGCCGATGGAAAGACTCCGATACCGTACTCTGACGTGGTCGCTGAGAGGTGGGGCATACCCCTCACCATACCCGCCAACGGTGAGCTCGTCGCGTTCATGATTGGCAACGTATACACCGGAGGAGGAGACCATGGAACCCTCTGTGCCGCTGCCGTTGGGGCCAGGGGTAGGACATTCTACGGGCTGACCTTTGGTAACGCCATAGACGCCAAGATAATCGCCGAGGGATCGATGTACCAGGGTGGAAGCTGGATTGACTACGTGTACTTCGCCGTTGAGGGCTACGATGGAAAACCCGGAACCGGTGACGAGGCTCAGATAGTCAGCAACAGCTACGGCGCGTCTGCGACCATAAACAAAGGATACACCTGGGAGGACAGGTTCCTTTATTACATAACGAACATCTACGCCCCAACGACAACCTTCTTCTTCGCGGCAGGTAACGGTGGACCCGGCTATGGAACCGTCACGAGTGAGGGCGCTTCCCCGTTCGTGATAACGGTGGGTGCGTCTGTTGAGTGGGGATACAGGGGCCTCTTTGGATATGACGATGGCCCGTGGCAGCAATTCGGCGCGAACTACGGTGACGCAGCGGACTTCTCCAACAAGGGACCGAACGCCCTGGGACAGCCCGACCCGGATGTCCTTGCAGTAGGTGAGTTCGCACTGGGTAGCCTGGCTCTTAACTCGGTTGGAGATGGATTCTGGGCCAGTGACCTCTGGAGTGGAACCAGTCTCGCCACCCCGATGGCATCGGGAATAGCTGCACTCGTGTACCAGGCCTACTACGAGACTCACGGCTCCTGGCCAACTGCTAAGGAGGTCAAGGAGATACTCATGAGCACCGCCAAGAACGTCAACCACGATGTCTTCACCCAGGGTGCTGGATTCCTCGACGCTTACAGCGCTGTTGAGGCCGCGAAGAACATGGACGGCATAGTGGTCTCACCGACCGAGTGGGCCGCAGGAAAGACGGACTATGAGGGGTTTGCCAACGTTCTGTATCCGGGACAGAGCGACTCCCAGACGTTTACCGTTAAGAACATGAACCCCAACAGCTCCAAGGAGGTCAACGTTTCCGCAGAGGTCTTCCAGAAGATAGGTGAGGTTGAGTTTGACGTTGTCGGAAACTCATGGGGCTACTACAGAATAGACCAGTTCATTCCGAACGACACCGATCTCATGAAGGTAACACTGTACACTTCCTACGATAACTTTGACAACAACAGCGACTACGTCGCAGATGCCTATCTGTGGTTCAGGATCTGGGACCTGACCTTTGTGGACGGCAACGCCACCCTCAACCTGCTCCAGCAGGCTTCAAAGGAGGGTGACGTGGCCTCTGCAATGCTCGGCAACCCGCTCCAGAAGTACCACGACATGATGTTCATCCAGATAAGGGACATAATGCGCATCTATGGCAAGACAAGCGTGTACCCGGCCAAGGTTAAGCTGGAGTTCTACAAGAGGGTCCCCTGGGATTGGGTCACCATTGACAGGGACAGCATCACTATAAAGCCGGATGGAACCGGTACGTTCACTGCCATGATAACAGTCCCACAGGACACACCGTACGGCATCTACGAGGGTGCCATATACCTCAAGCACGATGGCAAGGAAACGACCATACCGGTCAGCGTTGTTGTGGCGTCACCCACCTCTGAGTTTGAATTCGGAGGCAACAACGAATCAAACGGCCTCTACGATAACGACAACGTCTATGGATACTTTGACTGGGGCTGGAGGTACGAGAGCGGTGACTGGAGGTTGTTCTACTTCAACGTGCCGGAGGTCAAGGAGGGCAGCTATGTGCTCGCCGACGTCGCATGGGACGGCACAATGACCGACATCAACCTGCACCTCCTCGGTCCGAGCGTTGATGTGTGGAGCATGAAATACCCGGATGTCATGGGACCGTACTCCCTGAAGGAAGTCGGTAGGAGCGATGACGGATACGTGGGAGCGGGACTATTCGTCTACCAGACCTCCAGTGGCACCAACGAGGAGCTTATAGCTGGTGAGGCCTCGGAGGGACTCCACGCACTATGGCTCCACAACGTCCTCTTCGACGGCAACGCTAGCTACAGGACGTTCTACGGCCGCGTGGGCATGGCTAGGCTTTACCCGGAGAGCTGGGTTGAGGTTCTCGGCTCAAAGGTTGGCGAGAAGACCTTTACTGTGGACCTGCCGGAGTGGGCCGGAAACCTCTCGGTGGTGGCTACCGGCTTCAGCGCACCATCAGTCTATCAGAACATAGTGGCCCCGCCGACTGGAGACTCCGACTATTACACGGTGAACGTCACCACTTCCCCGGTCCTCGATGTACAGCTCACTAGCATCTGGGACGACCTCGCGGGAGTTGACCTTGACCTGTACGTCTATTACAACGCCAGCGGCACCCTGATCGAGGTTGGAAGCTCACTGACTTCAACTGCCGACGAGCACGTCTCACTGAACTTCCCGTACCCCGGCCAGTATGTGATTGAGGTCTACTCCTACAGCAACCCCGCCCCAGGAAACGCCACTTACGACCTTATGATAACCACGATAGAGGGCAACGAGCTCATCGTCAAGAACGTCACCAAGACTGACACGGGATACACTGTCGACATGATGTACAACCTCACGGATGAGCATCTCAGCGCCAGCGCACCCCTTAACGGAATAATACTGATGGGAACCAGCAAGAACCCGATACTGTTCCAGATTCCTGTGACCATAACTCCGGTGCCGTACGATGTCAGGCTCACTAGCATCGAGACCAGCAGCGTTCCGGACATCAACGGCAACTACGAGATCACAACCTACGTTACCAACGATGGACCCTACAACGCCACAAACGTTCAGGTAACGCTCTTCAGAGACGGTCTGCCGACCGATGTCCAGGTAACGATCCCGCTTGTGCAGCCGGGAGACGTTTACGCGGTGACGTTTAGCATCCCCGTGGCGGACATCACCATGCACTCCTACAACATCGTGCTCTCCGCTCCGCAGGACGTCAATCCGGACAACAACGAAATGACCGTGTACGCCAGGGCCGTTGATGAGAACAATGTGCCTTGGGTCTACTCAATAGGCGAGAGCATCGGAGAAGCCTCCATTGCCAAGGTCATCGACGCCGGCAGGATATACTACATCACCGTGAACGGAGAACACGGCACCAAGGTTACGGTGCTCCTCAAACTGCCTGCAGATACGACCTACTATCACGTTAACAGCGAGGACGCCGACATCCTGAATGTGAGCGCGAGAAAAGTCTCCGATGGTCTGCTGCTCTACGTGACGATGCGCCTCAACTCCCCTGGAACGATCAGGGTTGACTACAGAACACACTCTGACTATACCAGGCTCTCCACCATGAACTACGTCTGGTACATGCTCTACTGGAGGTACGACCAGAAGTTCGACCCGCTCTACCAGAAAGCCGTAGAGCTCGGTGTTGACAATGAGACCCTTCAGGAGGCCATGCACTACAAGGAGCTCGCGGACCAGTACTATGAGGAGGCAGAGAAGTACATCACTCCGGGCAGAGACAGCCTGGCGATAGCGGCGCTGCCGTACATGCGCAAGGCGTACATCAACATACTCGAGGCATATAAGATCCTTGAACAGGCCGTGGAGGATATTGGAAACTCCGAGGGCTGATGCCCTCAATCTTCTTCCTTTCTCGATTTTTGTCAGTTGCACCAACTCTTTTAAACCTGTCCGCGTTTCTCACTCCGGTGGCGCTCATGATATACGTTAAAGTATACCGAGTCCAGGGTGAAGTTCTCCTCGCGGCCTGCGATGAGGAACTCCTCGGAAAGACCTTCAGGGAAGGCGAGCTGAAGCTCGAGGTCAAGGAGCGGTTTTACAGGGGAGAACTTGTTGAGGAAGATGCCCTTGACTCCCTGCTTCACGAAGCCACGATAGCCAACCTCACCGGCGAACGCTGCGTCTCCAAGGCAATAGAGCTCGGCTACGTTGATGAGGCGAGGGTACTCAGGATTCAAGGGGTCCCCCACGCTCAGATGGCGAAGCTCTTTCTCTGAGATTAGGTTTTTAAACTTCCTTCCTCACTACCTTCCGGTGAGAGAGATGAGCGAGAGATTCTGTTACCGCTGCGGGATAAGCGAGAGCGAGGGAGGACCGCTGATAGATGGTCTCTGTCAGGTATGTTACCGAAAAGAAAACCCCGTCCTGCTCATAGAGGGAGAGATAAATACCGAGCTCTGCCAGAACTGCGGGAGCTACAAGCGCAGGAGTGTTTGGGTAGATCCCCACAGCTACGACCTCGAGGGGCTGATATTCGAGGTGGCCGAAAACGCCCTCCTTGAGGCCCTCGAGGATTCCTTCAGCGAGAAAATCGTGGAGTATGTGGTGGTCTCCCCGGGGGAGCTTGACGAGCTTGACGAGCTTCCGGTTGGACGGGCCGCCGTGGCCTTTGAACCCGCTGATTTTCATCTTGAACACTTTCCGGCAATAGTGGCCTATGCGGTCCGTGTAAAGGCCAGGATTCACGAGCTCCAGCGCGAGCTCCACGACGAGACCAGATACGTCACAGTCTATGTCCGCCAGACCGTCTGTCCGCGCTGTTCCAAGTTCCTCGGCGGCTACTTCGAGGCCATACTCCAGGTCCGTGCCGAGGGCAGGCCGCTGACTGAGGAGGAACGGAAGGCCATAGGAAAGCTCGTCGAGGAGAAAGTGGACGAGATAATGCGCAGGGACAGGATGGGCTTCATCCAGGATACCATAGAGAAGGAGGAGGGCTTGGACTTCTATATGGGCTCGACTGCAAGTGCCAGAAAGCTCGCCCAGGCGATAAAGGAGCGTTTTGGCGGAACGATAAGTGAGGCCTACGAGCTGGTCGGCGTTGACAGACAAACCAGCAGAGAGGTTCACCGCGCGAGCGTGAGCATCAGGATTCCAAAGTTCCAGAGAGGGGATATCGTAGCGGACAGGCGCGGCACCGTTTACACCGTGGAGAACGTGGACGGGAAGGGTATGACGCTCACCAACCTAGTCACCCGTGAGACGGAGCGCCGCGACTGGAAGACCGTGAAGCGGGAGGGCATAGATGCGGTGGAGGGCGAAAGAAAGGAAGCCATGGTAACCAGTATAACTCCGACCGAGGTCCAGCTCATGGACATGGAGACCTACGAGACCTACGAACTCGAAAGACCTCCCATGGAGCTCAGAGAAGGCGAGGTCTACCGCATGGTGGAGGTCAAGGGCAGGAAGTACTTTCTCGGCAGAAAGGAATAACCCGTTTCTGTCCCACCAATCTTTTTAACCTTAGGTTTTGAACCTTTCCTGGTGATGCTCATGAGGAAGACGGTGGTTATCATAGGCGGTGGAGCTGCAGGAATGAGCGCGGCTTCGCGCGTTAAGAGGCTCAAACCTGAATGGGACGTCAAGGTCTTCGAGGCTACCGAGTGGGTCAGCCACGCTCCCTGTGGAGTTCCCTACGTTGTTGAGGGTATCTCCCCGAAGGAAAAGCTGATGCATTATCCCCCTGAGGTCTTTATCAAGAAGCGCGGCATAGACCTCCACATGAAGGCGGAGGTGGTTGAGGTCAGTCAGGGCACCGTGCGGGTTCGCGAGGAAAACGGGGAACACACCTATGAGTGGGACTACCTCGTCTTCGCCAACGGTGCATCGCCGAGGGTTCCCGCGGTGGAGGGCGTTGATTTGCCCGGCGTCTTTACTGCCGATCTGCCCCCGGATGCAGTGGCGATAAGAGATTACATGGAGAAAAACAGCGTTGAAAACGTCGTCATAATAGGTGGGGGCTACATCGGCGTTGAGATGGCGGAAGCATTCTCCGCCCAGGGAAAGAAGGTCACCCTCATTGAGAGGAACGAGAGGGTCATGGCCAAGGCCTTCGATAAGGAAGTCACCGATGTCCTTGAGGAGGAGATGAGGCGGAGGATCAACCTCCACCCTCAGGAGATAGTCCTGAGGATAGAGGGTAAGGAACGGGTCGAAAGGGTTATCACCGACGCCGGCGAGTACAAAGCCGACCTCGTTATCCTCGCGACTGGCATAAGGCCCAACGTCGAGCTGGCCAGGGAGCTCGGCGTTAGGATGGGTGAGACCGGCGCGATATGGACAAACGAGAAGATGGAAACCAGTGTCGAGAACGTCTACGCCGCCGGTGACGTCGCTGAGACGAGGCACCTGATAACCGGCAGGCGCGTCTGGGTTCCCCTCGCCCCGGCCGGCAACAAGATGGGCTACGTCGCCGGAAGCAACATAGCGGGCAAAGAGCTTCACTTCCCAGGGGTTCTTGGAACGAGCGTAACGAAGTTCTTCGACGTGGAAATAGGCAAGACTGGTCTGACGGAGACCGAGGTGATAAGGGAGGGCTACGATGTCAGAACGGCCTTCATAAAAGCAGGCACCAGGCCGCACTACTACCCAGGCTCAAGACCGATATGGCTGAAGGGCGTCGTTGATAACGAGACCAATAAACTCCTCGGCGTCCAGGCTGTAGGTGCAGAGATACTGCCCAGAATAGACACCGCTGCTGCAATGCTCACTGCGGGTTTCACCACGAAGGATGCCTTCTTCACGGACTTAGCTTACGCGCCACCCTTTGCCCCGGTCTGGGACCCGCTCATAGTTCTTGTCAGGGTTCTCAAGTTCTGACTTCCCTCACTTTTTCAGCAGGGCGATGCTCCCCCCGATCAGGACAAGCCCGAGGCCAAACGCCGCACCAAATCCCGCCGATGATATGAGTGCCCCGCTTATGGCGCTGCCCGTGATGTATCCGGCTGAGCCCACGACGTTGTAGGTCCCCATTGCGCTGCCCTTCTTCTTTTCTCCAGCCTTTTCACTCACTATTGCGGTGGAAGAGACCCCGATGAAAGCCCATGAGTAGCCTGCCAGGATGTAGGAGGCAAAGGCCAGTGGAAGCAGCGCTGGAGCGATTAGGGTTCCGAGAATCATCGTAGCGAAGGCTCCGGCACGGAGGAGCAGTCCCTTTCTCAGGATCCCTTCCTTTCTTCTCCCCATTGCGGCCCCGACGCGGGTGTAGTTCATCGCCGAGACCGCGGAGTTTGCTATGAGCGCCAGGTACACGACTTCCCTCGTGTATCCCTCACTCGTAAGGAGCACCGGCATCTGGGGGAAGTAGAGTCCAGCCGCTATCCAGAAGAGCAGGAAGGCTACGTAGAACCTCCCTAAGCCATCGGGAAAGCTGAAGTTGGTGTGCAAGATGAAGGACGGCATGTATCTGGCCTTTTCAACGACGTAGTTCCCGAACGCCCTGATAGCTTTCCTGTTGATGTATATCGGAGCCTCCCGTATCATCCGCTTCCCCATGAAGACCGAGGGCAAGCCCAGGATTGCGAATGCCATGAAGAGCTGTGGTATGCTCAGGAACCTCGACAGGCCGAAACCGAGAACCAGTCCGAGGACCCACCCCCAGCCGCTTATCTCGTTGAACTTTCCAATGGCGTGGTCCCAGCTGTGCTTCCTGACGCTCCTTAAAACAAGCGCTATGGGAACCGATAGAGTAGAGGCGAGGAAAAATGCGTATACCGTGTTTACCGCGATGAGCTGGACGGGGGTCTTCACAAAGGCCATCGCCGTGAGGAAGAGCGGAACGCTGGCAAAGCCAAGGAGTATGAACGGCTTTCTTCTCAGCGTTTTGTCGCTCAGCCTTCCCCAGAACAGTGCGCCGAGCATTGAAGCCAAACTCGCAAGGGCAAAGGCAATTCCAACGGTTGAGGCGTTTCCCCCGAGTTCCAGGAGGTAGAGGCTCACCAGGGCGGAGCTTCCGCCCGTGGCTACTTTGAAGGGCACGAAGGAGTAGAACCACCCCGGCATCTTGGGGATGTAGCGGTAGCGGTTTGCTACCGATGCGTTCCTCACCGCGATGGCAACTCTCTGACTCATTTTTCTCACCTTGAGGCCTTCAGGAGGCCAGTTTGGTTTAAAAAGATTCGTGACGTTAGTGATACTTCAAAGTCCAAAAATGGCCATGTAGTAGGGATGAAAGAAATGGAACCTCAAACTTCGAGAACGTACTTTCTGCTCTCGTCGGAGAAGCCCCTGAAGCGGCCGAGCTTCAGGTGGAGTATCGCCCTTTCAACCTTCATGACCTTCATTGAGGCCACATGTGTTACCCTGGTGCCTTTGAGCAACTCCGGGAGGATCTGTCCAGTGGGGCCGGTCAGGAGAAAAATCTTGGCGTTCTTTGACCTCTCGAGAAGCATGTCAAGGGTCCCATTGAGCATGCATGAGGCACTCGCTATAACAGCCTCAACCTCCGGCAGGAGCCAGTACTCCAGGGAATCGCTCAGCGTTTCCCTGTCCCAGAGCTTCGGGTTTCTCTCGAAGACGTAGAGCTTAAAGCCCCGCTCCCTAAGATTTCCGACTATCGGCGGCATGTTTCCGATGACCGCTACCTTCTCGATGTCCTTCTCAAGAAGTTCCACGGCGTCGATCCACTTTGCACTGTCGAGGTCGATGTAGTACTGTGAAACCGCGTTTATCGCGGCTAAACCAATGGTTCGCTCGATGATGTTGAGGCTGTCGGCCCGTTCAATGAACGCCTCCAGCGTGGGCTCCTCGATGGAGTTGTCGAACCTCCCTATCTCCTCGGGGAGGGTCATGGCAACGCCGAGGGCTTTTCCCATCTTCCCTTCAATCAGCACGTAGGTGTAGGGCAGGCCGAAGGAGAAGTCTAGGAGCTTGAAATCTTCATCGATGAGCCCCAGGGTCTTTTTCTTGAGCTTAGCCAGCAGCATGGAAACACCCCTCTCCCGTCTTGATTAATCTGATCCCATTTCAATTTTAACCTTCCGTTTGGGTTGGGCAAACCTTATACGCTTTTAGGTTAACCTAATTCCGGTGGTGATATGATAGCCTTCGGTCCGGTTCCGTCGAGGAGACTCGGTAGGAGTCTTGGGATAAACAACATACCCGACAAGGTCTGCTCCTACGCCTGTCTTTACTGTCAGATAGGCAGAACGTTAAAGATGGAGGTTGAGAGGAGGGCTTTTTACGAGCCAGAACTGATCTTTGAGGAGGTTTCGAAGAAGGTCGAGGAGGCTGAAGCTGCCGGGGAGAGGATAGACTACATCACATTCGTTCCCGACGGGGAGCCGACGCTCGACGTGAACCTGTCCAGAGAGGTTGAGATGCTGAAAACCCTCGGAATACCCTTGGCGATACTCACGAACTCCTCCCTGATCTGGAGGGAGGACGTCAGGGTAGACCTGTTTGAGTTCGACTTTGTCTCCCTGAAGCTCGACGCGGTCAGCGAGCCCCTCTGGAGAAGAATTGACAGACCCCACAAGAGCCTCTCGCTTGAGAAAATCCTCGACGGCATGCTGGCCTTCGCGGAAGGTTTCGGGGGAAGGCTCATCACAGAGACCATGCTGGTAAACGTTGATTACGGCGGGGAGCTTGAAAAGATCGCCGACTTCCTGGGTGAGCTCAAACCGGAGAAAGCCTACATAGCCGTTCCCACCAGGCCTCCTGCCGAGCCGTGGGTGGAACCCCCTTCGGAGGAGACGATACACCTCGCCTACCAGCTGTTCTCGGAGAGGCTCGGTGGGAGGGTCGAGTACCTCATAGGTTACGAGGGAAACGCCTTCGCCTCAACCGGGAACGTTGAGGAGGATCTGCTGAGCATTACTGCAGTTCACCCGATGAGGGAAGAAGCGGTTAGGGAGCTTCTGAGAAAAGCCGGGGCCGACTGGGACGTGGTGGAGAGACTCCTCCGGGACGGAAAGCTGATCGAACTCGAATACAGGGGAAGGCGCTTCTACATGCGCGCCCTACCGAGCAGGAGAAAACCTTAATTATTTGGGAAACTAGTTTAGCGGGGAGAGCCATGTGCGAGTACACCTACGAGAACGGGCAGAGGTGCAGACTGAAGCCCATCGAGGGCTCCGCCTACTGTCCCCTCCATATCCCCTACGACGAGGGCGAGAAGCTTTTGGGGAATGAAATAAAGAGGGTGAAGGAAGAGACCTTTCTCAAAAGGCTCAAGGCCGGCCAGACCTATTTTGAGGGAGTCTACCTTTACGATGTCAAAATAAGCGATTTCAAAGCCGAGAAGCCGATAGTCTTTAAAAACTCGCAGATCAGGACGGTGCTCTTCGACGGCCTTAACGTGCCGGGTGTGACCGTCTACAACTCCACCGTGGGCAGGCTGGTCGTCTTTGAGAGCAGGATGGGGACATTCACGGTTCACGGCTCCCGCGTTTTCGGCCTGAACCTGCTTCGCGTTAGCTTCTCTAACTCGGTCTACATCAGGAATTCGAGCGTTCGCTACGTCATGATAAACTCGACCGAGTACACCGGCAAAGGGGAGGAGGGGGAGAGGGAGTACGGAGAAAAAAGAACCGCCACGGGGAGGATAGAGCTGAGCGGCCTGAATGAAGTCCGCAGGATTGGAATAAACGTCCGTTATCCCCTTCTGCGGAAAATCCTTGAGGAGCATGGGGTAAAACCATCTGAATCGCGTGAGAGGGCCGTTAAGGCCACGGCCCTTGTTCTCCGGGACATAGACTTCGACCAGTCGGCGCGCTTCAAGAGACAGGTCAGGCTCAGCATAAGGCGGTTCCACGGCAACCTCGTCCTTGAGAACCTCAACGTCTTCGGCCACGCCGAGGTCCTGGGAAGCTGGCTCAGGAATCCCGAGTTCGTGCACACGAGGGTCATGGGCAACCTGATATTCCGGAAGGTGTCTTTCCACGGCGACTTCGCTTGGAACTCCACGGTTCTGCCCAACATCCCGGTGGAACTAAGCGTTGAAGGCTTCGTTGAAGTCGAGGACTGTAAGTTCAACAGCCACCGCGCGGCGGAGGTTCTCTACCGCCTGGCAAGAATAAGCTGGGAGCGGAACGGGGACTTCGAGAGGGCCGACCGCTACTACTACCTGGAGATGGTGGCCAAGAGGAACTCCCGGCTGAGCGGCAGGAGAAAGGGAGTCAAAAGGCTCTTCATGAGAATGGAGTCTGCCTTTGAGTGGCTCTTCGCGGATTTGACCTGCAAGTACGGTACCGACTGGAAGAGGCCGATACTGATATGGCTTGGGGCGGTGAACGTCTTCTTCCCGGTTCTCTTTTTCCTGACGAAAAGCGTTGAAGGCCTCTCTGGAAGTATGGGCTTCCTTGACTACGAGTACTTCAGCGTTGTTACCGCCACAACCCTTGGCTACGGCGACTACCATCCGATAGGCGTCGGCAGGGTTATAGCGTCGGTCGAGGCCCTCTTTGGCATGTTCATGTGGGCGGTGTTCCTGACGGTGTTCGCGAGGAAGTACATGAGGTGATACCATGAGGATAGGGCTCATAATCAACCCCATAGCGGGAATGGGGGGCAGAGTGGCGCTCAAAGGTACTGACGGTGTTGTTGAGGAGGCGATACAGAGGGGTGCAAAGCCCATCGCGGCTGACGTTGCGAGGCTTTTCCTCCACGAGCTGAACAACTACGCGGAGGGAAGGGGGGTCGAGTTTTTAACCGGCCCCGATGGTTTGGGGGAAGAGGTTCTGGCGGAGTTCGATTTCCCCTACGAGGTCATCAGACACAGGGATGTACGTTACCGCGAAGTCCTCGGCGTTAGGATTCCGGATACGGATAGCGAGGACACGAAGGAACTTGTGAAGAGAATGCTCGACCAGGTTGAGCTGATAGTCTTTGCCGGCGGCGACGGAACCGCGAGGGACGTTTTCAGCGTCGCCAGGAGGAAGGTTCCAATACTCGGCGTTCCGACGGGCGTTAAGATGTTTTCGGGGGTCTTTGCGGCATCCCCCGAGGACGCGGCAAGGCTCGTTGCTGAGTTCCTCAAAGGGAACGCCGAGCTGGTGGAGCGGGACGTCATGGACTTGGACGAGAACGCCTTCAGGCACGACGAGGTGAGGCCGAAGCACTACGGAAAGGCCCTAACCCCCTACGCCGAGCTCCTCCTTCAGGGTGCGAAGGAGCCCACGAAGACGGACGAGGCCGAGGATGTGGATGCCATAATAGAGGCCCTGGCCGAGGAGCTTGAGGATGGGATATATTTCCTCGGCGCTGGCTCGACCCTCAAGAAGCTCAAAGATCTGCTTGGGATAAACGGAACTCTCCTGGGCGTTGACATCGTCGAGATTAAGAACGGTGAGGCCAGGCTCCTCGTTAAAGACGCCGCGGAGAAAGACCTGCTGAGGTTCGCGGGGGAGAATACAAGGATAGTTGTAACCGTAATCGGGGGCCTTGGATTTCTCTTCGGTAGAGGAAACCAGCAGTTCTCGGCGGAAGTCCTTAGGAGGATTCCGAAGGAGAACATAATCGTCGTGGCGACGCCTTCCAAGCTCAGGAATGGCTTTGTCAGGGTTTACACAGGAAATAAGGAGGTTGATGACAAGTTACGTGGCTATATCCGAGTCCGCGTGGGCCCCTGGATGGAGCGTATGGTGAGGGTAATCTAAGCCAAACCAGAAGCCGTTTATAGGACCTTTCCCTATTTTCAGTCGGTGAACCGTATGAAGTACAGCCGTATAGCGGTTAGGCTCTTTGAGAGGGAGGGGGAGGACACGTTCTACGACCCCGTTTACCACGGCAGGACTCTCAAGGTTTTCGGAATGGACGAATGGCCGGGAAAGGCCCTTAAGTACCTGGTGGATAGATACCGGGAGATTGATTACGGGACAGTTATCTTCGACACTGAGGGGGACTTTCCGGAGGATGGGTTTGACACTATCATCCGGGTGAAGGACGGCGAGGGAACGGGCCTTGACCCGATAGCCCTTGCCAGGGAGGGCCTTTTGGACGGCTACACAGCTGCAACGATAGTCCAGACCGTCTATGGGTTGGACAGAACCCTGACGGAAAGGCTCTACGCTGACTTCCTTGCCGGGAAGGTGAGGAGCGTTCCAGAGGCCATGAAGTCGGACGGAAAATACGCCGAGGTTATAAGGGAAAGCTACACGCCCCTGGACGAGGCATTCTACTCTGGAAAGCTCCCTGAGTTCGGAAAGAACATCCTGGTGGAGCTGGGGGAGACCTACAGCATAACCCTTGCTGGAATAGCGTTTCTGGTTGTGAGCGCGGTGATTAGACACAGGAGGAACACCATGATAGGTGTCAACGATGCGGCCGTTTTGGCCTACACAACAGCCGGCGGTGCGGCAATACCGTTAATAACGAGGCCCATAAGGGCAAGGGTGACGGTTCTCGCAACTCAGTACGCGATAGACTCGATAATGAACCTGGCCGGCCCTACTCTTGTTCTCTACCATGACCCCGACACTCAGAGCGTTATCTACGAGACGAACGGAGTTCCACCCGGCCCGATGAGGAAGCACGTCCACAAGGGAGAGGCGGCCTTTATCTACCGCACTCCGGAGACGATAAACGTGGAATGGGGGGAGCTGCCCCGCTGATTTACCTTTTTCTTGAACGGCAGTCTTTCAAAGGGAAAAGAGGGAAATCACTTCAGGCTTCTCACCAGCTCCTCCATGACGCCGAGGAAAGTCTCGACCTCCTCAATGCTGTTGTAGACGTGGAACGAGGCCCTCACCGTGCCGTTTATTCCGAGCTTCTTCATCACCGGTAACGCGCAGTGATGGCCGGAACGGACCATTATATTGTTCTCGTCGAGTATTGCCGCAACGTCGTGCGGGTGAAGACCAGGAACGTTGAAGCTCACCACACCGGCGTGCTTCTTCAGGTTTCTTGGCCCGTACCAGGGGACGCCAAGCTCATCTAGACCTTCCGTTATCCTCTTGACCAGCTTGTGCTCCTGCCTCTCGATTCTGTCCAGCCCTATTCTCTCGATGTACCTTATTCCGGCGGCGAGGCCTATCGCACCGCCTATGTTTGGGGTCCCCGCCTCGAACCTCTCAGGTGGCTCTGTCAGCTTGTAAGAGTCAAGCTCAACGTCCTCTATAGTTCCACCGCCTATCAGCGGGGGCTCGAAGGTATCGAAGAACTCCTCGCTGATGTAGAGGACGCCTATTCCGGTCGGTCCCATCGGCCCCTTGTGGCCTGAAAGCCCGAGGAAGTCAGCGTTCATCTTTCTGACATCCACCTCCATATGTCCAGCACTCTGGGCGGCATCAACTACGAAGATGGCCCCCTCTTCCTTTGCCATCTTCCCGAGCTCCTCGACCTCATGGATAACGCCCAGGGCGTTGGAGACGTGCTGAACGGCGACGAGCTTTGCCCCCCTGATCTTCCTCTCAGCATCGCTCAAATCCAGGTTGCCCTCGTTGTCCCCCTCAATGAACTCCAGCTTAAGGCCGAGCTTTTTAGCCAACCTCTGCCAGGGGAGTAAATCCGAGTGGTGCTCGTAGGGAGTCGTCACTATCTTGTCTCCGGGCTTGAAGAGGTGCTCAAGGCCGAGGGCGACGAGGTTTAAACTCTCGCTCGTGTTCTTGGTGAAGACGATCTCTTCAAAGCGCGCGTTGAGAAAATCCGCAACGATTTTCCTGCTCTCCTCGTACCTGTGGGTCGCCATCTGGGAGAGCCTGTGTATTCCCCTGTGGACGTTGGCGCGGTATCTAAGATAGTACTCGTCCATCGCCTCTACAACCGGCCTCGGCGTGAGCGAAGTGGCCGTGTTGTCGAAGTATATGACTTCCCCTGTCAGCGGGATGTCCTTCCTAACATCCTCCGGAATCCTCATGAAACCACCTCCAGAACTCCAGCGCAGTCGTATATGATTCGAGCGAGCTCCTCACCTTTTTTTGGATCCTCGAGGAGCTTGATTATTATCTTGCCGCTCGGATAGACGCTCGTTTCGTAGCCCTCCATCTCGAGGATCAGCATCATCCCCGGCAGGAGCTTCTTCACGGTGTAACCCTTCTCCTTCAAGCACTGGGCTGTTCTGGTCAGATCGACCTTTACCTGGCGCTCCCAGGAGTAACCGCTTATGACGATGCCCTTCATCGTTACGCAGGGTTTTGCGATTATCATGTTCTCACCGGTTCGAAATTGGAAAAAGGGCCTTATACAACTTTCCCAAACCGAAGGTTAAGGACAAAAGTGGGAATCGGGAAAAGGGCTCAGCAGACCCTTGGAACAGGATCCCCAGCAGGAGGCTCCAAAAAGCGTTTTCCGCCTATGCCAGTCTTGACCAGAACCTTGCCCCTGTAGTCTCCTATGACCTCACCGATTATCGCCGCGTTCTTCCCCCTCTCTGTGCTCCTCATCGCCTCCAGCGCCTCTTCCGCGTGCTCTCTGGCAACAATAATCACGACCTTGCCCTCGTTGGCGACGTCGAAGGGGCTTATGCCCAGCATGTCGCTCGCTGCCCTGACTTCTGGCCTGACCGGCACATCGGCTTCCCTTATGAGTATTCCCACGTTGGCCTTCTTAGCCATCTCGTTGAGGGCGTTGCTTAAACCTCCCCTCGTGGGATCCTTCATCGCATGGATGTTCTCCCACCCAATGGCTTTGGCAACTGCCTCAACCACCTCCCAGATTGGAGCCACGTCGCTTTCCAGCTGTGTCTCGAAGGCTATCCCCTCCCTGTGGCTCATCAAGGCGATGCCATGGTCGCCTACCGTTCCACTGATTAAAACCAAGTCGCCGACTTTTGCCCCGGCGTCGCTTATCGGCCTCTCGGCTATTCCAATCCCCGCTGTTATGACGAAGATTCCTATCCCGTCCTCAACAACTTTGGTGTCGCCCGTAACTATCGGCACCGGAACCTCTTTAGCCGTCTCGTCCATTGAGCGGAGGATTTTCTTCAGGTCTTCGCCGTCGAAGCCTTCGCCGATTATCATGGAATTGGCCAGAGCGAGCGGTCTGGCCCCCATTACCGCCAAGTCGTTCACGGTTCCGCTGACGGCTAACCTTCCGATGTCTCCGCCGGGGAAGAATAGAGGCCTGACCGTGTGGCCGTCTATTGTAAAGACGAGGTGCTTATCGCCGAAGGGTATAGTTGCACCATCGTCGAGCTGGTCAAGTCCGATTCCACCGGCGGATTTCAGGCTCAGATTTTTGAGTATGACGTCCCTCAGGAGCTCCTCCATTATTTCCCCGCCCGCTCCGTGTTCGAGCTTTATCTTCTCCACCATACTCATTCCCCCAGAAAACCCTTGGATAAGAGGTATTCCCTTGTGAAGTCAAGGAACTCCTCGGCGCGCCTTATTTCTTCGGCGGCTTCCTCCTTTGAGACATTCACCTCAAAGGAATAATCCGCAACCTGTCTTGTTCTAAACGCGAGGTTAATGTACGTGAGGTACTTTCTGGGAACCTCTCCACCCTTGACGAAATCCCTGCCGAAGAGTGCTATCGCCGATGAATGCTTTGAAACCTCTATGCCCTTTGTTCTGAGAAACGCCTCCACGCAGTAGAACATGGTGTAGTAAGCCCGAGACACCGCGAACTCAGGCATGTTCTCTTCGAGTAACTTTTTCGCTGCAAGCAGGCTTTTTTCTGCCTTTTCAAGCATCCTCTTGTACTCCCTGTGGCTCATATCTCCACACCTTCCCTCCTTGCGTTTATGATCAGTGGATCATAGACCATTTCGGGTTTCTCAGGATACGTGATCAGTGAGAAGACTACTCCATACCTTAGCACCAAGTCCGTCATGAGCTCGCCGATTTTCCATTCTTTTTCCCGATCCGGCCATTTCTTCACCACGATCAGAACGTCAACGTCGCTGTCTTCCCTTGCCTCTCCCCTCGCGTATGAGCCGAAGAGTATGACCTCCACCAGGTCATCTCCGAGGATTTCCTCCAGCTTTTCCTTAACCTCGCGGAGGATCTTTCCCAGTTCGTCTCTCTGGATTACCGGCATCAACCACACCCATTTAAATAGTTGTGTTTTTTAGTTAAATCCTTATCTCACAGCATCAAATCCTCCCTCGTCAGGTAGCCCTCAAGGTAAAGCCCCCCGAGAAAGGCTTGACCGACGTTTATTCCGTTGTCGCCGCGCGGGACCTCGTGTGTTGTGTGGAACTTCAGGCCAGCGGCCTCTACTATTTTCCTGACGGTCTTGACTATGAGCTCGTTGTAGGCAACGCCGCCGCTTATTCCGACGTTCTTGACACCGAACTCTCTTGCTCTCTTCACAGCTGTTTCAGCGAAGGCCCTTCCAAGGGCGAGATGTGCCGAGTAGGCTATGTCCGCGGGACTGGCGGTGTCAATGACGTCGAGTGCCTGCGAGAATAGCTCCTCAACCTTTATCAGCTCTCCCTCCACCGGAACCTCAAACTTCAGGTCGTTCTTGCCGCGCATCGCGAAGCTTTCCAGCTTCATTGCCGGCTCGCCCTCGTAGTGGCGCCTGTAGGCAACGTTGAGGAGAACCGAGAGGGCGTCGAGGACCCTGCCGGTTGAGGACGCGTAGCTCGTGTTGACCTCCTTCGCCAGCTGGGTCAGCACGACGTTGAACTCCACCTTTCCATAGCGGAGGCTCTCGATGGCCTTTGGGCAGCATCCCTCTATTATCCCCTCGAGCTCATCTATGCTATAGACCTTGCTCAGAATTCCCATCAGGGCCCTTAGTGGGTAGTAGCTGGCCAGATCTCCGCCCGGGAGCGGGTAGTAGTCTATGTGGGCCAATCTTTCAACGTCCTCGTAGCTCAGGTAGAGAACCTCTCCTCCCCAGGTGTGGCCGTCCGTCCCGTAGCCGACGCCGTCAACGGCTATACCTATCATCTCGTCCAGCTTCCTCTCGGCCAAAACGCTCGCTATGTGTGCGTAGTGGTGCTGCACCTGGAGGAACTCCACGTTTAGCTCGTTTGCCATCTCCATGGCGAGTTTAGTGGTGTTGTAGCTCGGGTGCAGGTCTGAAACGATGAGGTCGAACTCGTTCACGCGGAGAATTCTCTTGAAGTGTTCTATGGCCTTCTCCATGAACTCAAGGACTTCGATCTTCGAGGTATTCCCGATGTACTGGCTGGGGTAGACCTTCCCGTTCTTGGCGACGCCAAAGGCGTTGAGAAGCTCGGCTCCCACTGCTAAACCGCGGTAGTTGAAGGGTATCTCTATGGGTAGCGGCACGAAGCCGCGGGAGCGCCTTATCACCGCCCTTCTCCCGTTGACGAACCTGACGACGCTGTCATCCGCGCGGTTGAGTATCTCCCTGTTGTGGAGGAGGAAGTAGTCGGCAACGTCCTTTAACTCCTCGAAGGCCCGGTCGTTGTCCTTCACCATGGGCATGCCCGGGTAGTTGGCTGAAGTCATGACGTAAACCCTGCTCCTGCTCCAGTGGAAGAGTATGTAATGAGTTCCCGCGTAGGGGAGCATGACGCCTATGGTGTGCAGTCCCGGTGCGAGGTTTTCAGGCAGGGGAAACGGCTCCTTCTTGCGGAGGGTTATTATCGGTCTCCTGTAGGAGGTCAGCTCCTCAAGTTCTTCCCTGCTTAAGAAGGCGAACTCCTCAACCGTTTCGACGTCCTTCGCCATTATCGCGAAGGGCTTGGCTTTCCTAAAGGTTCTCCGCCTCAGCTCCGCGACTGCCTCCTCGTTGGCGGCGTCACAGGCAAGGTGGATTCCGCCTATCCCCTTGATGGCGACGATGTATCCCCTATCTATCAGCTCCGCCGCCCTCTTCAGCGGGTCTCCAATGATTTCCTCTCCGTCGTTCGTGTAGAGCCTGTAAGATGGCCCGCAGACCGGACAGCAGACTGGTTCCGCATGGTAGCGCCTGTTGAGCGGGTCTCGGTACTCGCTCTCGCAGTAGTCGCACATCGGGAACTCTCTCATCGTCGTGTTGATTCTATCGTAGGGGAGGTCTTCGATGATTGTAAACCTGGGTCCGCAGTTGGTGCAGACTATGAATGGGTACATGTAGCGCTTGTCGGTTGGGTCAAATAGCTCTCTCAGACAGTCGTCACATATCGCTATGTCCGGCGGGATTATTGAATCCCCACCCTCCCCGCCCAGGGAGCTCTTCTCGATGTAAAAGCGGTCGAAGCCCTGTGGAGGGAGCTCCTTCTTCTTTATCGTCTCTATCCGCGCGAGTGGGGGAAGCTTCTCCCTGAGGTCTCGCAGAAAAGACTCTATGTCCTCCTCCCTGCCCTCAACGACGATCTCAACGCCGGCATCGCCGAGGTTCTTGACGTAGCCCCTCAGGCTGTGCTCGTGGGCTATCCTGTAGACGAAGGGCCGGAAGCCGACGGCCTGAACGATGCCCTGAACGTGAAGCCTGTAAGCTTTCATTCCTCTCACCGGTTTCTTCTTCGTAATTCGGGCCTTTATAGGTTTCTAAAACCAAAAGTTAAAAACCGGAGAGGAGTTTTCAACCTTTGGTGTCAGAACAAAGCTCCGTACTTGTAGAAGATGCTGCATGTTCCCTCGTAGGAGACCATGCACGGCCCTATTGGACTCCTCGGCGTGCAGGTCTTGCCGAAGTGCGGGCACTGTGGGGGCAGCGCCAGACCGCGAAGGATGGCGCCGCAGATGCAGCCCTTTTCGAGGTCTGGAAGCTCCGGAACCTCTGGATCGTAGTACGTCCTTATCTCGAACTCCTTCCACCCCTTTCTCAGTTCGAGGCCGCTCTTCGGCATTATCCCAAGGGCGCGCCACCTGGCGTCCTTGACTTCGAAGAACTTCTCGATGAGCCTCTGAGCCGTTACGTTGCCCTCGTACTTTACAACCCTCGTGTACTCATTGAGTATCCTGACTTCGCCGTTCTTAACCATCCGTATGAGGAGCAGAATGGCCATCAGCATGTCCACAGGTTCAAAGCCCGCTATGACCTGAGGTATGCCGTAGTCGGTCGTTATGTACTCCCAGCCTTTGACGCCTATTATCGTTGAGACGTGACCCGGATCTATTAGCCCGTGGAAGCGCGTTCCGGCCTTCACGAGGGCCTCAACGGCCGGGGGAGTTAGGCGGTGGACGGAGTATATCTTGAAGTTCTCTAGGCCTTCTTCAACGACGGCGTTCAGCATTCCAGCGGCGGGAGCCGTTGTCGTCTCAAAACCGGGACTGAAGTGGACGACGGTTCTCTCCGGGTTCTCTTTGGCTATCTTGTAGGTGTCGAATATTGAGTAAACAACGCGCACGTCGTAACCCTCGCCCCTCAAATCCGCGAAGCTCCCGAGGGGAGTTGGTATTTTGTACATGTCCCCAAAGGTGGTCAGGATTATCCTGTCTCCCTCCGCGTAGGCCTCCTTCATAATCTCGCGCATCTTGGCGATGTCCTCGACCGGAGTTATGCAGACGGGACAGCCCGGCCCGCTGACTATCTTGACGTTCTCCGGAAGGAGGGAGCGTATCCCGGAGCGGGTTACAGTGTCTTCGTGCGTTCCGCAGACGTGCATGAACCGGAGCTCATCGAGGCCCTTCGCCTCCTCACGTATCTTCCTCACGACCTTCTGGGCCAGCTCCTTGTCCTTGAAGGCGTTCAGGACGTCGGCCACGTTCATCCCTCCAGGGCTCTCTCCACTTCGGCCCATGCTTCGAGTATCTCCAGTGCCCTTTCCTCGTCGAGCCTCTCTATTGCGAAACCCGTGTGAACTATGACGTAGTCCCCGACCCCTACCTCAGGGAGCAGATCGAGGCGAACCTCCCTCCTCACGCCCCCAAAGTCTACAACCGCGGTTTTTCCTGTGATTTCGATTATCCTTCCTGGAATCGCTAGGCACATTTTCTCTCACCTGTGATTAGTTCTCACAGGCCTTTTTAGGGATTTTTTAAACCTCTGGTTTTCAACCGCGGATCTAAAGCATGCTGCACCGAGAAAAGTTTTCAAGGGGAAGCTTCTCAGTGGGACGCCGCTGACTGAAGGTTAGCCATACCTCCGTCTGATCCACTGCTTCCGCATCTCCGGATAGTACACTATGACGGAGGCAGCGACGAATACGAGCGCCGGAAGGGACATCTCAGCGTACCACGCTAGAAACGCCAGCCCGAGAAACAGGTCCTTCAGGGTCTCGCTTCGATTTTCTTCGGCCCTGATGTCCAGGAGGAAGGCGAGGATAAACAGCGCTCCCGCGATGAGATACAGAGTCCTCCAATCCACTCAACCACCTCCAAGGGGCCTGGCTAGCGATTCTGCGAGTGTTTTCGCCCGTTCGATTATTACCTCGCTCGGCTCCTGGAAGAGGCCCAGAACGGCCGGCTGGCAACCGATGAGGACGAACTCCGCGTTGAGGCGCGTCTTCAGGTAGCCCACCAGAACCTTGAGCGGCAGGCTGTGGGTCGAGACCGCCTCTCCGAGCGTTCCTTCTGGGTCGGCGAGTATGACTTCACCGTGCTCCCCGCCGAAGTCAACTGCATCAACGAAGACCACCAGATCCGGCTCGAATTTTGTTATCTTCCCGGTGTAGCTCTCCGGAACCTCCCCGCAGTTGAGGATGAGAACGTTTGGGCTTTTCACCAGCTCCTTCAGCCTCTCGGCAACGAGGACGCCGAATGCATCGTCACCCCTAACCTCGTTCCCTATTCCGCAGACGACGACACGTTTCGCCTTTCTGAGGAGTTCGGAGAGTTTCATAAATTTATTCCCCCAGCCGTCGAATGATAAAATCCAGAACCTGTTTTGCAGTTTTTATTGCTTCCTCTGCTAGTTCTTTTGGCACAGGGTAGTAACCAGGATATCTAACCTCAACGGCAAAGTCCGAGAGGTAATGAGCTCCTAAGTTGTAGAGTTCTTCAAAAGAGGGGTCTATCTCTTTACATTTCTCAATAAGGTAAGCTATCTCATGAGTTCTTACCAGCGGTTTGTTGTTTTTGAGAAGGAATGCCTTTAGAAACTTTTCAACGGCCTGTTGGGCATGAAATGCAGCATAGTCAGGAATATCATTCTCCAATGCGAGTTCGGCTAACCTGAGGTCGTCTTCTCCCTTTCGTATCCAATCGAGATAACTCATACTGGGATACCCTCCCTAATGGCATAGTAGTATATGTACTCCTTAGAGTCCCTAAGCCTTTCAAGCTCCTCCTTGGATACAACGAGGATGTCCATGGCTAGGCCCTTCTTCGCAAGTCTTTTCCTTATTTCCCCGGTAAGATGCACTCTTTTTCTCCATTTCACTTGGTTCTCCGTGACGAGCAGAATGTCCCAGTCGCTGCCTTCTCTGGAGGTGCCCTTGGCCCTCGACCCAAAGAGTATTATCTCAACTACATTAACTCCCTGTTCCCTGCAGACGTTGATTACTGTGTCATGAATCAGCTTTCGCACTTCCATGCTTTCACCCATTAAGCCTTTGCAATGAAGAAAAGAAAAACCCTTCGCTAAATCTTCTCCGCGACTTTCCTTATCTTCTCCGCGAACTCGGTCTTCAGGAGCTCTTCAACGTTCCCAATCTTGGATTCGAGGTCCGGATAAAAGGGTATTCCGGCAAGGTATGGGACGTTGTAGCGCTCCGCGAGCTTTTTAACATCCTTTTCGTCGAGTTGCCCCGGACGGAGAACCATGTTCTCGACGACTCCTATGATTCTGTGCTCCCTCTCCCTGAGCAGGGTCAAAAGCTTCTCAACAACGTTCATGGAGAGCTTTGACGGCGTTGCAACGACGAGGAACTCGCCCCTCTTGAGGAACCTCAGCACGTCGAGGAACTGGTCGCCGAGGCCGGGGGGCATGTCTATGATGAGGTAGTCCAGCTCGTCCCAGCGCGTTATGGCGAGGAGCTCGATGAGGGCATCGCTTATCTCCATGCCCCTCATGGGTGTGGGTTTGTCCTCGGAGTAGTAGACGATGCTCATGAACTTTATTCCGTGAACCGTCGGCGGGATTACACCGTACTCCTCCTCGGGGAACTCCTTGGGCTCGAAGCCGAGAATCACGTGGTCGCTCGCGCCGTGGAAGTCGAGGTCAAGCAGTCCAACCTTGTAACCCTTCTCCGCCAGAACAAGGGCGAGGGTTGTTGAGACGAGCGACTTTCCAACGCCGCCCTTCCCGCTGACGACGGGGATTATGCGCTTCACCTTTTCAAGCCTGCCCTCTATGCCCTTGACGCGGGGGTCTATGCTTATCATGCCTCTCCCTCCTTCTCGATCTTTATGCCGCTTATGTAAACTCCCCTACCCTGGACGACCTCGAAGTCCCTGCTACCGCACTTCGGACAGGCGAGGAAGGCGTGAACAACTTCGGGGATGAAGTGTATGTCCTCCTTTATGCGCTCGTCGAAGTTTCCTTTGACCTCCTTCAGCTTCCACTCGTGACCGCAGTTGCGGCACTTAAAAACCGCCTCTTCCTCGATGAACTCTATCTCTGCCCCCTCTCCTATCGTCCCCTTGAGGAGCTCCTTCATTGCGAACTCGACTATCTCGGCGTTGACGTCCTGGAGTTCGCCGAGAACGACCTGGATCGCGAGGAGCTTTGACGCGCCTTCCCTTTCAGCGTAATCTAAGGCAGTTCTAACTATACCATCTGCCAGTGCCCACTCGTGCATGACACCACCGCTAGAATGTTCTCTTCGTCATTTATAAGTGGCTGCGTTATAAACCATAGGTGAACATCGAGGTTGATCCTGTCCCGTGGTCTCGATGTCTTCTCCGCATTCTGTGAATCCTGCGGAGGTTTAAACACGGGGAAGATCTGAGGGTTTACAACGGTTATTTGCTCATTATTCCCCGTCGATGTCAACATACCTGTTTAACACATTTGTTTTCGCAACCTCCTTTATTTTCGCCAATATTTATAGGCATTAATGTCCATTTATTCTTTGGCGATGTCCATGTATGGCAACTGGGGTAAGTTTCTGCGTGTAAACCTCTCCACGGGAGAGGTTAAGGTTGAGGAGTACGACGAGGAACTGGCCAAGAAGTGGCTTGGCAGCAGGGGACTGGCAATATACCTTCTTCTGAAAGAGATGGATCCGAAGGTGGACCCCCTGAGCCCCGAGAACAAGCTGATAATTACACCCGGACCGCTGAGCGGAACCAGTGCCCCAACGGGTGGAAGGTACAACGTTGTTACCAAGAGTCCTCAGACTGGGTTCATAACGATGTCAAACTCTGGCGGTTACTTCGGCGCCGAGCTGAAGTTCGCCGGCTGGGATGCCATAGTCATTGAGGGCAAGGCGGAGAAGCCTGTCTACATATATATCAAAGATGAGAACGTTGAGATACGTGATGCGAGCCATCTATGGGGCAAGATTGTCAGCGAGACGGAGGAAGCGCTTAGAAAGGAAATCGGAAGTAAGAGGCTCCGCATCACCAGCATAGGGCCTGCGGGAGAGAATCTTGTCAAGTTCGCGGCCATCGTCAATGACGGCCACCGTGCCGCGGGAAGGGCAGGTGTTGGAGCCGTTATGGGAAGCAAGAACCTCAAGGCTATAGCGGTGGAAGGAAGCAAGAGGGTTCCCATTGCGGACAAGCAGAAGTTCATGCTGGTCGTTAAGGAGAAGGTTAACAAGCTGAGGAACGACCCCGTTGCCGGCGGAGGCCTTCCAAAGTACGGAACCGCGGTTCTCGTTAACATCATAAACTCCAACGGCCTTTATCCCGTCCGCAACTTCCAGACCGGTGTCTTTGAGTACGCGGAAGAGCAGAGCGGCGAGGGCATGACCGCCAAGTATCTGATCAGAAACCAGCCGTGCTATGCCTGCCCCATTGGATGTGGCAGGGTCAACAAGCTACCGAGCGTTGGTGTTACCGAGGGGCCGGAGTACGAGAGCATCTGGGCCCTGGGAGCCAACCTGGGCATAAACGACCTGGCCAGCATAATCGAGGCCAACCACTTCTGTGATGAATACGGTCTCGACACGATCTCGACGGGTGGAACGCTGGCCACGGCCATGGAGCTATGGGATAAGGGCCTTCTCAAGCCCGAGGACGTTGGGGAGGACGCGCCGCCCTTCAGATGGGGCAACACGGAGGTTCTTCACTACTACATCGAGAAGATCGCTTACAGGAAGGACTTCGGCGACAAGCTCGCCGAGGGCGGCTACCGCCTGGCTGAGATGTTCAACGGAACCGCGTACTTTATGGGCGTTAAGAAGCTCGAGCTCCCTGCTTATGACCCAAGGGGAGCAGAGGGACACGGTCTTGGCTACGCCACCAACAACCGCGGCGGCTGTCACATAAAGAACTACATGATAAGCCCTGAGATACTCGGCTACCCATACAAGATGGATCCGCACGACATAAGTGACGATAAGGTCAACATGCTGATAGTCTTCCAGAACCTCAGCGCGGTCATCGATGCCGCCGGCCTGTGTCTCTTCACGACCTTTGGCCTCGGCGCGGATGACTTCAGAGACCTCCTCAACGCGGCCCTTGGCTGGGACTTCTCGACGGAGGAGTACCTCAAGATAGGCGAGCGCATCTGGAACGCCGAGAGAATATTCAACCTCAAGGCTGGTCTCGACCCGGAGAGGGACGACAGCCTGCCGAAGCGCTTCCTTGAGGAGCCCATGCCAGAGGGTCCGAACAAGGGCCACGTCGTCAGGCTCAAGGAGATGCTGCCGCGCTACTACGCTCTCCGCGGCTGGACCCCGGACGGAAAGGTTCCACCGGAGAAAGCGAAGGAGCTTGGCATTGAGGAATTCCTGTGAATTCTTTTATCTTTTACACACTTTTATCCAGTAAGGTTTTTAGCGCCTTCTACTGAGATGATGCTTTAAGGTGGTAACATGATGTCCGGCAGTCTCGCCGGAGGCGGTTGAGATGGGAATAAAACTCGATAAGGAGTACACTTTCACCCTGTGGGACGGAAAGGTCATAGTCAGGCCGAAGCTCGATATGAAGTATCTCTACATAGAGACTACAAGCCGATGCAATCTGAAGTGCGAGATGTGCTTCAAGCAGTACTGGGAGGACAGCGAGGGTGACATGGACTGGGAGCTTTTTATCAAGATACTCGACGATGCCGAGGAGTTTCCTGAGCTTAGAATGATATACTTCGGTGGAATCGGTGAACCCTCGGTTCATCCGCGTTTCATGGACATGGTGCGTGAGGTCAAGAGGCGCGGCTTTGCCCTCGGCATGAGCAGCAACGGAACACTCCTTACGGACAGCATGCTTCGGGAATTCGCCGAACTCGGCGTTGAGCTGATATACTTCTCCATGGACACCGTCCCAACGGTTCAGAACGCAATAACCCTGGGGCATATCGCGGCTGCTGTTACCGCGGATAAGATAAAAAAGCTCGTGAAATACCGGGCGGAGGCTGGAACCCACAGGCCTAGCATAGGCGTCGAGGTCGTCCTGACGAAGGAGAACTACAGGGAACTGCCGGATCTTGCGAGGTACCTTAAAGACCTTGGCGTCGATGCCCTGCTTGTTTCGAACCTTCTTCCAATGACCGAGGAGCAGGTCGATGACATCATATATGACGGGAGCGTTGAGATTGAACCCATAGTGGACGAACTCTACAAGGTCGCCCACGAGGGCCTCTATGTGAAGATACCATACTTCGAGCTGAAGACCGAGCGGCAGTGTGATTTCGACGAGAACAACGTGGCCGTTATCAGGTGGGATGGGGAGGTTGCCCCCTGCTACCGCTTCCTTCACACCTACTACGAGTACATCTTTGGCAGAAAGAAGAAGGTGAACGCGTACTCTTTTGGAAACGTCCGCGAGAAGAGCCTCGCCGAGATATGGACCAGCGAAAGATACACATGGTTCCGCTTTACAATGAAGAACTACATGTACCCCTCGTGTACTGACTGTCCCCTTCAGGACTCCTGTGACTTCGTGAAAACGAGCGACATCGACTGCTGGGGCAACGAGCCGAGCTGTGCCGACTGTCTTTGGGCCAGAAGGATCGTTCAGTGCCCTATCCCCCAGTACATGTTCGGGAAGTTCTTCTGAGCGTTGAAGTTCACGTTCACCGAAAATGCCCGATGACAGACACTCCCCTAAGCTTCCACGCGAGAACCGCAAAGGTGACCACGCCTAGGAGGGCCTCACCCCTCACGCCGTTGAGCTCTAGGATTACATCGTAGGGCACGAGCCAGAAGGCCAGGAAGCCCAGGGCCAGGGCATACTTTCTCCTCTCGTCCAGATGGGAGGGTGTGGAGTAGAAGTGGAGGGTTACCAGAAGTCCGAGGACAGAGGGCACAACGGGGTGTACTGAGGAATGGGGGAAGGCTGTGAAGATAAAGAACAACGCGAAGGAGACAGTGAAGCCATAGACGAAGGGATGTCTCCTTGGAATGCCGCGCTTGAAGAGAGTCTCCCTTTTTACCTTCCTTGCAAGGATCAGCAGGAGCACCGTGAGGAGAATGGTGAGGGAATACTGAACTGCCGGCGGGCGGTACTGGGCCAGGAACGCTGAGAACACCGCAGCGGAGGCTCCGAAAGAGAGTGCCGCCACGGTTATCCCCCGCGTTCCAAGGAGTGTTTCATTGGAGAACTCTGGATAGAGGGCATCGACAACCATTATCGGCATCGCTATGCTCATCAGGGAGTGAAACATCGTCAGCCACACCGCCCAGACTGCGTTAACTCCCCATACCCTCCCATAAACGCTGAAAACGTCCAGGTCTGGCCATTTCGGATTGAACCACGACTTTATGACGAGCCCCTCCTCCACGATTCCATAGACAAAGCCGAGGAGCATGAGCCTAACGTAGTTCCTCCCCCACCTGATCCAGGCCTCGCGGACGAGGAGAACGCCAGCACCGTAGTAGGCCCACAGAAACGGAAACGAGAGGGGATTCGTGAGGACTTCTAGGGGTGGGGTAGAACCGCTCAGCACCTCTGCGAAGAAGGGCGAGATTAGCGAGAGGACTAAAGCGACCCTGGTTTTGGGGTTCATGTATTGAACTCGACTCTCCTGTTTAACACCTTTTTGGATGAGAAAATTTTTAAATGAGGTTCTTCTCATTTTGTTTGGGTGACCTAAAACGAACTACCCTGAACTCGCACTGATTGCCTTTATCCTCAGTATCGTCTTCTCGATAGGGGGTGTTGGTTCTGCAATAGCCATAGTCCCGGTCATGGGCTGGCTTGGGGTTCCTCTCATGACCGCGAAACCAACCGGTCTGTTCATCAACACACTCTCAATGCTCTCCGCAACGCTGAAGAACATCAGACATGGCAAGCTCGACGTTCGATTCGGCCTGCCAATCCTCATCATGGCCACGGCTATGTCTCCGATTGGTGCATACTCCGGGAAGTTCATACCTCATCGCATTGTCCTTGTCGTTTTCGTGCTCTTCCTGCTTTACTCGGGCACGATGATGCTCTTTTTCCGGCCCAGAAAGCGGAGGGGAGGGGGAAACCACGTCATTGAAGGCTCGCTCATCGGTGGAATAGCAGGCTTTCTGGGTGGACTCCTCGGTGTTGGGGGAGGCGGAATAATCAGTCCCGCATTGATACTTCTCGGCTACGAGCCAAAGAAAGTTGCCTCGACAACGGCTTTAATCGTCTTCTTTTCCTCCCTCAGCGGTTTCTTAACATACTGGGGTATGGGAACTTTGGACTTAAAACTGCTCCTCTGGGTCTCCGTTCCTGCAATAGTCGGGGGCTGGCTTGGAACGCACCTGATGCACTTTAAGATGAGCTCCGACCAGGTGAAAAAGATGATAGGGGTCATAATGTACCTCATAGCCCTTAAGACGCTTCTCGTTGCTCTGAACCTCTGAAGGCGAAGTTTCTGAGCGTAAGACCTCCAGTGACCAGCCATATCGCCAGGAGGAGCCAGTAGAGGACGAATCCAAAGTCTGTGATGGCGTTTATCCCGAAGGTTGTCCCTACGTTGAAGGTCGCGCTGACGTAGGCTCCAAGCGGGAATATGAAGGCCCACCAGGCGAGGCTGTAGGGGAGGTTGAGCTTCCTGAGGTAGTGGAGCGTCATCAGAATCGCCATGAGAAGCCACCATATTCCAAAACCCCAGAGGAGCAGTCCAAAGACTAAGAAAGGCTCCTTTACCGTTACGAAGTCGCTCGCCTTTATTAGCGCGTAGAGGGTTGAAGTTCCGGCTCCGATGGGTCCGAGGTTTATCCATACTGCGGGCGCCATACCGCATGGCAGGGGTTCGTGGGCTATGAACCTGTGCATGACTATCGCAAAGAGCGCCAGGTAGAGAAAGAAGCCGGAGCCCCAGGCAAAGTAGTTTATCGCATATGTGGCCTCCCTGGCGGCTCCAGCGAGTGTTGAGGCTATCACCGAGCCGCTGAGTGGAATCACTATCAATCCGACCGGGGGAATAAACCACGCGGGGGTCACGGTTCTGATGTCTATTTCCCCCTCGATAAACATCAGGTATGGAATCAGCAGGGCAAAGAACACCGTGAGAACTGTTCCTGTGGCCCAGAATACCACTGCAACGAATTCCCTCCGGAGGATGAAAAGGTAGTCCGCTGAGAGGACGAGCATTGCCACCGCTATTGTGCCGTAGAAGTGGCATATGACGGGATGCCTCAAGTCACCGAGGGCGTCTTCTCTATATCTTAGCCACCTCAGAACCCAGGGCACCAGCAGGACGAAGAACAGAACGGTGTTGATGTAAGTCAGAAGCTCTGCGAATTTTCCGAGGGGTGGGAGTTTCCCCGAGTATGCCTCGCTCACGAGCGCTAGAGCACCGGTTCCCATAACGCTCGCGAACCAGCTCGGTGCGAAGTCTTTGATTCCCATACGACCACCAAATTAAATGAAAAAAATTTCATTTAAAAACTTTTTCACTGGTGCTTCGTCGCCTCTATCCTCTCCCTCCAGTGGGGGTCGACCTCAAGAACCTGGTGTATGAAGGCCTCAACGACGTCTTTAACCCTCCCGTAGGCCCCGGTGACGACGGTTATTCCAAGGCCCTCGAAGTATGCCATGGCCTTTCCCCCCATCCCGTAGGCAAGCACAACTTCCCCACCGTGCTCCTTCACGAAGTTTGGGATGTCACCTGGGCCGTGCTCTTCGAAGGGAACCTCGACGACCTCGAAACCTTTGATGGTGGCATCATCGACCTCAACGAACGCGAAATATTTTGCCCTGCCAAAGTGCTCACAGACCTCGCTCTCCAGCCCTCTATCATCCTTAAGGGGGACCGCGATTCTCATGGAACCACCAATACTATGAAAAAATCTTCAAATATAAAGTTTGTGCATATGCACACACCTGTCCTGAGAGAAGATAAAAGGGGAATCAGAGCTCCGCCTCACCGAGGAACTCCAGGAGGTCAAGCAGGCGCTGGTCCTTGACCTTTTCCAGGGCTTTGCTTGCTTCCTCTCCCTCTATTTTGCCGTCCTTGTAGAGGGCTATCGCCTTCACGGCCTCGAAGAAGTCCGCCAGCTCCGGCATTGCTTTGGCGAACATATCCATGTGCAGGTAAACCGTCTCGAAGTCGTCCTCAAGGAACAGCTGCCAGAGGACGTCCATCAGCGAACCGAAGGCGATATCCTCGTAGTCGCTTCCTCTGGCATGAATCAGTGCGTAGAGGCACTCCTGCAAAGCGGCATCGTAGTTCTCGTCCTCCTCAAATATCTCCTCGAAGCTGAGGTGTATCTCAACGAGGAGGTCGCTCTTGTCTAAGACCCTTGGTAGAAGACCGGCGAGCATTGCCTTTGCCTCGTAGGTTTCCCCGGATTCGAAGAGAACGTACGCCTTGTGGATGGCTATCCTCAGAACCTCGTCCTCGTTTTCGAGCTCGCGGTATATCTCCTCCGCCTTTTCCATGAGCCCTATGGCCTTCTCGTACTCCTGGAGTTCCTCGTGGATGAGTGCCATGGCGTAGTAGATTTTCGCTATGTTCTCCCTGTTCCCCTTCTCGGTCTCCTCTTCAAGCAGTGCCCTGTAAAGGTCGAGGCCCTTTTCAAGCTCCCCTATCAGGTAATAGAGGTCGGCAAGCTCGAACTTTACCTCAAAGGTGTCCTTCTCCTCGGCCATCTTTTCAAACTCGCTCAGCTTGTCTATGCCCAGAAGCTCGTGGAAGTAGTAAACGGTGAGCTTGTACAGTTCGAAATCTCCACACTCCAGGGCGAGCTTTTCGGCCTTTTCGAGGACTTCCTTAAGCTCCTCGTCGCCCAGCTCGTCAACCCTGTGGTACAGAAGGGTTGCAACCTTTTTGCAGTCCTTTTCCTCGATTGCCTTCAGAATCTCCTCCATCTCAGAACACCTCAGAATAATTAGCCGTCAGGAGGTATTTAACGCTTTGGTCAAAATTAAATGGAGGAGTCAGCGCCTCCTCCAGAGGGCAACCAGGATCGCCAGAACCGCCATCAGTCCCGGGCCGCAGGTACCACCTGGGCTGGTTGGAGATGGACTCGCACTGGAGGAACTGGGTTCTGGGGAACCGGCAGTTCCGCCAGGAGTGCTTGAGGTGGTTTTTGAAGTCGTTTCTGACGGGGTTGGAGTTGGGGACTCGGTTGAAGTCGTTTCCGTCGTTGTTGAGATTTCTGGAGGCTTTACGGTTATGGTGATCTTCTTGACGTCCTCCCCTCCTGCGTCGTCCGTTACCGTCAGCGTTACAGTGTAGTTGCCGGCCTTCTCGAAGGCGTGAACAGGCTCGGCCTTGCTTGAGGTGCTTCCGTCTCCAAAGTCCCAGCTCCAGCTCACCACTTCCCCATCCCTGTCGTGGGACTTGTCTGCAAAGCTTACCTCCTCCCCGGCCTTCGGCTCCTTCGGTAGGAATGTGAAGTCCGCGGTGGGCAGGTAGTTCCTTGGTTCAACGGTTATCTCCTTGAAGTAGGCATTCTTAAGGCCGCTCTCATCCTCGACCGTCAGCAGGACGGTGTATTTGCCCGGCTGAGAATAGGTATGCCTGGGGTTCCTCTCGGTCGAGGTGCTTCCGTCTCCGAAGTTCCAGTTCCAGCCTGCAACTTTTCCATCGGGGTCGGTAGAGCTGTCTATGAATCTTACCTCTTCACCGACCTTCAGCTCCGCGGGGGAGTAGCTGAAGAGTGCCGTGGGTTCTTTGTTCTGCTGGACGTTGATGGTTGCGCTGCACGTCGAGTTCTTGCCCCATGAGTCGTAGACCGTGAGGAGTGCGTTGTAAACTCCTTCTCTGTCGTAGACGTGGTCCAGTTCACTCCCGTTGCCCTCAACGCTGAAGCCGTCCCCGAAATCGAGCTCCCAGCGCATGGTGTCGTTGTCGGGATCGTTCAGGTGGAGCTGGAAGTTCGCCTTTAGTGGTCTCTTCCCGGCTGTGGGAGTTACCTCCATGGTGCACTCGGGGGGATTGTCCATTGCCAGGAGGACGTTGTAGTTGAAGTGGAGGAACCCAAAGTTAAACACTATCGGGCTGTTTTCACGGTTCTTGTAGTAGTCTCCCTTGCTCGGCACGTAGAAGTCGAGAACTAAATGCCCGTCCTCGCTGTCCGTGTAGATAACGCCGGTGGCGTTGTACCACTTGTCCCCCTCATCTATCCTGCCTTCATACGCGACCAGGATGCTCGTTTCGTCGGAGAAGGTCACTTCGTGGGTGCTGACCCTCTCATATCCGTAGTTCCCCTCCATACTGCCCTCGACGGTCGTGATCCCCGAGACGCCTCCGCCTCCCTTGGCGCTCAGGGAGACACCGACGGTGAAGGTGTTCTTGCTCTTCTTCCAGTTCAGCTGCTTCGTGTACTGCTCGTAGGAGCTTCCAACCTTTCCAGCTTCGATTGTGAAAACTCCGAGGACGTTCCCGACCTCATAGTTCTTCAGCTCGGTTATCTTCGTGGGGTATGTGTTGATGTCCCCTATTTCGTGCAGCTGGGAGTCGTAGTTCACGAAGTGGACGTTGGGCGGCCCCTTGGGGATGCTGACGAGGATGTACTGCTGCTCGCCGTTGATGATGGCAAGCTCGGGAGGGCTTATTATCGGGAATTCGTAGATGTCGTAGTCAGTGCTCACGTAGAGCGCTCCATCGGCCATGTCCGAGAGCATCTTGTAGGTTATCGCAGTCTCATAGGACTTCCCGGTTTCCCTCTGCATCTTGAAGCCAAGGGAGGTTTTTAGGGAAAACTCACTCCCGCCCCCGAGCTTCATGCTGCCAGTCTTCACGGTGAGTCCTATCGTCATCTTGACGTCGTGGGTGGCCTTGACCGATGCCACCTGCTTCTCTCCCTTCTTGTTCTTGTACTCCGCGTAGAAAACCCCGGTATCGTTTATCACATCAAAGTCCACCGGCGGTGCGTTGATGACCGCTATCACCTCGTCAACGACGCTCATAGTTGCTTTGTTTGGCGGTCCGACGATTATGGAATCGCCGTTCACATCTCCAACCGCCAGTCCGGCCCCGTAGGTGAACTCCGTCTTCAGGCCCTTCGGTCCGTTGAGCAGTTCTCCCCCCATGTTGTAGGCCTTGACGTATCCATCTTGCGATGCCCAGAGTATCTCATCAACGCCGTCGGTGTTGACGTCGCCAACCGCTATCCTGTCTCCCTTCTTGAAGGGGACCGTGAACTTGGCTATCTCCGAAGCTTTGTACTGACCGCCGTTCTTGCCCAGGGAGAAAACGTGTATCCCTACCGTCGGGGTGTCCCGGCTCGCTATGACTATCTCGTCCAGTCCGTCGAGGTTCACATCGCCGGTTGCGAGTTCGTCCCTGTCCTTGAGGTTGAAGTAGTCCTCGGTTGAGAAGCTCCCCATGACGTTGCCGCTTGTGTCGTATATCCTCACGGTATCCTCGTCGTAGTCGGCATGGACTATCTCCGCTTTCCCGTCGCCGTCAAAATCGCCGGCCCCTATCGAATCGCCTATCTCAAAATCATCCACCTTGAACTTGCCCAGGACGTTGAAGTTCCCGTCAAAGACCTTTATCCAGTTGTTCCTGTCGGCGAAGATTATCTCCTCCTTTCCGTCCCCGTCAACGTCGCCGCATGCCAGATCGTCCCCTTCCTCAAAGTTCACGTCGTGCTTCCCAAGCTCATCGCCGGTCATGGTGTAGATGTATATCTTATCGGTGCTCCTGTCTCCCTGGATTATCTCCGCCTTTCCGTCGCCGTTGACATCGCACGAGACGAGCTCGTCCCACTTTTCATAGCCGGTGTGGAACTGGACGACGTAGCCACCGGTCTCGTTTTCATAGCCCCAGATGTAGTCTCCCCTGTCGCCTATGATGATCTCTTCGTTCGCTATCACCATTCCCCCGGAACCATAGAGAAGGTCGGCCTCTCCAGCCTTCACTGAATGGGAGGGCACGGCAAGTAGGGAGATGATAAGAAATAACCAAACCAGAAGGGCAGTTCCTTTTTTCATAAATTCGCCCCCTTTCGATAGGAGTTTACAAAGACCTGCAAAAGAGCAGACCTAAGTAAACTCATGATACCATTGGACTTTGAAATATAAAAGGTTTTTCACCCATCGTGTTACGATTATCGGTTATAACTCTTGGGAGAGCTTTTTAAGTCCCCCTTCCTATGATGTAACATGCTCGAAGTGATTTTCCTCGGCACGGGCGGCATAATGCCCACCAGGGAGAGAAACGTCCCGGCCATAGCGCTCCGCTACAATGGTGAGATTATACTCTTCGACGTCGGGGAGGGCACTATGAGGCAGATGAACACCGCTAAACTCAGCCCAATGAAGGTGGAAAAGATTTTCATCACCCACTTCCACGGCGACCACTACCTCGGTTTAGCCGCGCTGATCCAGACGATGAACCTGTGGGACAGGGAAAAACCGCTCCATATCTACGGCCCCAAATACACCTTCGAGTTCGTCCAGCACTTCCTCCAGAGCGGCTTCTTCAGGCCGGGCTTTGAGATACACGTCCACGAGATTGGGGAAACCCGCTTGAAGTTCAATGGATATGAAATCTGGTCATTCAAGGTCGAGCATGGGATTCCGGCTTTGGGCTACGTTTTTAGGGAAAAAGACCGGCGCGGGAAGTTCCTGCCGGAGAAGCTGAGGAAATACGGCCTGAGCGAGGGCCCGATACTTGGGAAGCTTGAGCGTGAAGGTAAAATCGAGTGGAACGGAAAAACGATTTACCTTGAGGACGTCACCGGGCCGAGGAGAAAGGGACTCAAGATAGCCTACACCGGCGACACCGAGCCCGCTGAAAGGGTCAGGCTCTTCGCCGAGAGGGCGGATCTTCTAATCCATGAGGCCACCTATCTGGATCCGGCCCATAGGGGCGACAGCTACCACTCAACGGTGGAGGAAGCCTGTGAGGTCGCTAAGAGGGCCAAGGTGAAGCTTCTGGCGTTATTCCACAGGGCCTTCCGCTACACCTACGACGAATACACGAGCGGGGCCTCGCGAATATGCCGTGATTTTGGAGTGGATTTCGTAGTTCCGAGGGATTTTGATGTCCTGGAGTTTAAATCCGGCGAATTCAGTGTGAGAAACCTTCTGGAGGAGAGAGGATGAGCTACCTTCGTTACGTCAGGCTCATAGGCACGATGCATGTTTCGCCGAGGAGCAGGGAGGAGGTCCTCAGGACGATACTTAGTGAGAGACCCCATGCTGTTGCTATAGAGCTCGACAGGGCGCGCTTCCTGGCCATGAACGAGGAGAAAAAACTCACTCTGGAGGAATCACTGCGCTTCGGCAGGAAGGGGCTGATAAACTACGTTTTAGCCAAGGTCGAGGAGAAGCTCGGTGAGGAGTTTGGCATGAAGCCCGGAGAGGAGATGAAAGCTGCCATAAACGCCGCTCAAACCCTTGGCGTTCCCCTCTACCTCATAGACGAGGACATAAACCTCATACTCTCAAAGATTCTCGCCGCACCGGGAAGGGAGAAGCTCCTCATGGCCCTGGAGGCGCTTGGAATATTCCTGCCGGTTAAGTCCGGTGAAATAGCCGACCCGATGGCGGAGTACAGGGTCATGATGATTCAGTTTCGGAGGAGATACCCCTACCTCTACCGCGTCTTGGTCGAGGAGCGCAACGAGGTCATGGCGAGGAATTTGATCTCAATCGTGGAGAACCTCAAGCTCTGGGGGGTTAAGAGGCCCAGGGTTGTAGCCGTTGTCGGCCTCGGCCACAAGCCCGGGATAGAGCACCTCCTCGATAGGGCGAAGGAGAGAAGGTTTCTCTCGCCCTACTGGACTACGGGGGCGGTATGATGGAAAGGAGGCATCTGGTCTGCCCGCTCTGCGGGGGGACGGATTTCAGCGTTGATGAGGGAAGATAGACAGCAAATGGGGGTTCACCGCCCACAAGGTGAAGATAGTCATCTGCAGGAACTGCGGCTACGTCATGATGTTCTACAAGGGCAGAACCATCTGGGACTTTGACTGATTCGTTACTTTTATATTTAGAACCGCCACAGCATTCTTGGGGATTCGCCATGAAGGACAGACTCGAAAAGATGCTCAACGTTAAGATCCTTGAAATCGAGGAGCTTGAGGACAAGATAGTCGTTTACGTCCCGGAGGATCAGGTGAGGATAGCCGTTGGGAGCGGTGGCGCCGCCGTTAAAGCCGCCGAGCTCGTAATCGGCAAGAAGATTGAAGTAAAGGGCAGGTAAATTCTCGGGGCGTTCCGATGGGCTACGAACCGTGGAAAGGAGTTCACAGGGGCGGCATGGGAAGAAAGGAGATCGAGGATTTGCTGATTTCTTTTCTAGTCCTCGCTCTGCTGTTTTCCAACTTTGACCCCTACGCCCTCCCCTACGCGGCCGTGGCAGTTCTGACGGCGTTCCTCTTCCACGAGCTCGCCCACAGGCAGATTGCGCGGCACTACGGCTACAGGGCGTACTACCGCAGATGGGACACCGGCATACTTCTGGCGCTTCTCATGGGTGTAGCGACGCGCCTTCTCACGGGGAGCACCTGGATATTCGCCGCCCTCGGTGCCGTTCAGGTCTACGCTCCCTACGCCGTTGATTCCAGGGAGGCCTTTGGAAAGATAGCCCTCGCGGGTCCGCTTACCAACATAGCCGTTGGCATAGTAGCTCTGGTTGTTTTAAGAACCACTCACCCATTCACCACCCTCTGGTGGATTTTCAGGACGACGGCAACGGTCAATCTGTGGCTGGCCTTCTTCAACCTGCTCCCGTTCCCGCCGCTGGACGGCTCCAAGGTCGTTCGCTGGAACGCCGGGGCATGGGCGGTTTCCATCGGCGTCGCCTACCTCCTCTTCAGACTGCTGTAACACTTTCGGTGATACAGAAGGGAAAGGTTAAATAGGCCCACCCTCACTTCTATCACGGTGATTCCAATGGAGTACAAGAACCCGCTGGGTGTTGATATTGACCTCGAAACCGGTGTCATTCCCGGGGCCAAAAAGCTCGTCAGAAGGCTCGGCGATCTGAAGGGATACTTCGTCGATGAAAAAGCCTACGAAGAGCTTCTCAAGGAGAACCCGGTCGTTTACGAGGTTTACGCAATTGAGCAGGAAGAGAAGGATGGAGACCTGAACTTCGCCACGACGGTTCTCTACCCGGGCAAGGTTGGAAAGGAGTTCTTCTTCACCAAGGGCCACTACCACTCCAAAGCTGACAGGGCGGAGATATACTACGGCATCAAGGGGAAGGGCGGAATGCTCCTCCAGACCCCCGAAGGAAAGGCCGAATGGATAGAGATGAGGCCCGGGACGGTCGTCTACGTCCCGCCATACTGGGCCCACAGGACGGTTAACACGGGCGACGAGCCGTTCATCTTCCTGGCGATATATCCGGCCGATGCCGGCCACGACTACGGGAGTATAAAAGAAAAGGGCTTCTCCAAACTGGTCATCGAGGAGAACGGAGAAGTCAGGGTTGTGGACAACCCGAAGTGGAAGGAGTGAACCCTTGATTTTTCTTCTTCTCACCGCAACCCTTATTAACTTTCAGCAGTTACATCACTCCCGGTGATATAATGCTCTGGGACGCTCTCTACTCATCGGCCTTCGATAAAGTTCGAAGAAACATCGGGAAAATCGGTGGGGTTCTCCTCGCGTACAACACGAACATCGACGCCATAAAGTACCTGGACTCCGCAGATCTGGAGCGGCGGATAAACAGTGTGAGAAAAGATGAGATCATGAGGTACTCCGAGGAGCTTCCGGAGAAGATAACCTCCGTTGAACAGCTTCTCGGCGGAATCCTCTGGAGCGTTAAGCGGGGCAAGGCGGCGGAGCTCTTCGTCGAGAGCTGCACCGTTAGGTTCTACATGAGGCGCTGGGGCTGGGACGAACTCAGGATGGGAGGACAGGTTGGGATAATGGCCAATCTCCTCGGCGGCGTTTACAACGTTCCGGTAATAGCCCACGTTCCCCAGGTTTCGAGGCTTCAGGCGGACCTCTTCAAGGACGGGCCGATCTACGTCCCCAAAGTTGAAGACGGAAAGCTCAGGCTCGTCCACCCGAAGGAGTTCCAGGCCGACGAGGAGAACTGCATCCACTACATCTACGAGTTCCCTCGCGGGTTCAGGGTCCTTGACTTCGAATCTCCAAGGGAGAACCGCTTCATCGGCGCGGCCGATGACTACAACCCGAACGTCTACATAAGGCCCGAGTTCAGGGAGCACTTCGGGGAGATAGCCGGAAGGGCGAGGCTGGCAATAATCAGCGGCCTTCAGACCCTGACGAGAGAAAACTACCGTGAGCCTTTTGGGGAAATGAAGAGGCACCTTGAAATCCTGGGCGAGAGGAACGTCCCTGTTCACCTTGAGTTCGCCTTTACGGCCGATGAGAAAGTCAGAAAGGCCCTCGTTGAGATTCTCGGCTCCTTCCATAGCGTCGGTCTCAACGAGGTCGAGCTGGCATCGATAATGGAGGTCATGGAAGAGAAGGGCCTCGCCGAGAAGCTCCTCGCAGATGACCCTGTGGACCCAATCGCGGTCACCGAGGCCATGCTAAGGCTTGCCGAGAGGACCGGCGTGAGGAGGATTCACTTCCACACCTACGGCTACTATCTGGCACTGACCGACTACAAGGGCGAGTTCGTTAGAGATGCTCTGCTCTTTGCGGCTTTAGCTGCTGCAGCCAAGGCGAAGCTCGGCGACGTCCGTTCGATAGATGACGTGGTCAAGGCCATGGACGTCCCGGTGAACGAGAAGGCTGGAGCGGTGGAGGAGAGGCTTGCCAGGGAATACGGCATGAAGAACGGCATCGCTGAGATCGACGGCTACCAGCTCTCCTTCGTCCCCACGAAGATAGTGGCGAGGCCAAGGAGCACCGTCGGAATCGGTGACACCATATCCAGCTCCGCCTTCGTCGGTGAGTTTGCCCTCCGCTGATTTTTTCCTTCGCCAAGGTTAAAAAACAAATGGGCCCAAGTATTGTGCAGAAATCAGGGGTGGTTACCATGAAGACGCTTATTCTTGCGGGGGGCAAGGGAACGCGCCTCTGGCCGCTGAGCAGGGAGCTGATGCCGAAGCAGTTCGTTCGGTTCCTGGACGATCGTTCTCTCTTCCAGAGAACCGTGGAAAGGGTGCTCAATCTCGGGTTCTCAAAGCCGGATGAAATATTCGTCGTGACCAATAAGGCATACAAGTTCAGGGTTCTCGACGACATCAGGGAGCTCGGCCTGGAGCTTCCGAAGGAGAATATCCTGCTCGAACCGGAGGGAAGGAACACCCTGCCGGCCATCTACTGGGGCATAAAGCAGGTTGAGGAAACCTTTGGGGATTCAATCGTCGCCGTTCTTCCAAGCGACCACCTGATAGAGGCCAACGAAGCCTATGAAAGGGCTTTCAGGAACGCGGAGAGGCTCGCCAAAAACTATCTGGTTACCTTCGGGGTAAAGCCGACCAAGCCTCACACCGGCTACGGCTACATAAAGCCGGGCGAGGCCCTGCAGGAGGGTGACGAGCTCCTCGGCTACCGCGTCGATGAGTTCAAGGAGAAGCCGGACTTCGAAACTGCCAAGCGCTACGTTGAGAACGGCTACTACTGGAACAGCGGCATGTTCATGTTTGATACTGAGGTCTTCATTGAGGAGATCCGCCAACACGCTCCCGACGTGTATGAGGCCTTTGAGAACGCGGAGAGTGTGGATGAAGCCTACCGCGTCGCCCCTGACATCAGCATAGACTACGGAGTCATGGAGAAAACGGACAGAGCGGCTGTTGTTCCCCTCAACGTCTACTGGAACGACCTGGGCAGCTTCGACGCCATTTACGAGGTAATGGGAAAGGACGAGAGCGGAAATGCCGTAAAGATTGGCAGCAGGAAGTCGGAGTACATTCCCCTGAACTCCCGGAACAACCTCGTGATGACGGAGCGCCTGACTGCGACGGTCGGTGTTGAGGACCTCATAATAATAGACACGGACGACGCCCTTCTCATCGCGCACCGTGGGGAGAGCCAGCGCGTTAAGGAGGTTTACAAACTGCTCAAGGAGCGCGGCGACGAGAGGGTCTTTGTCCACAGGACTGCATATCGTCCCTGGGGAAGCTACACAGTCCTTGAGGAGAACGAACGCTACAAGATAAAGCGCCTCACCGTTCTGCCGGGCAAGAAGCTCTCCCTCCAGATGCACTACCACAGGAGCGAGCACTGGGTGGTGGTTAGAGGCACGGCAAAGGTTCGCGTCGGGGAGAAGGAAATCCTCCTCCGGCCGGGCGAGAGCACTTTTATTCCAGCCGGCGTCGTTCACAGGCTTGAGAATCCTGGAAAGGTGGTTCTTGAGGTCATCGAGACCCAAATAGGGGAATACCTGGGTGAGGACGATATAGTTCGTTTTGAGGACGATTTCGGGAGGGAGTGATAATGGCTGAGGATGAGAAGGTCAAGAACTGCGGAGACGGGTGGGAGCGGTTCAGCAGCTCCCTATCCTCCCTTTCGCTCAGCCTTCTGCCCACGCTGCTCTTCGTGCTCATAATGTCCTACATAATCGTCGTTGGTCTGCAGAACGCCGATATAACCTTCACGGTCCAGGGACAGGAGGTCACCATAACCTATCCGCAAATAAACATACCCGTGGACTATTCGGCCATAAAGAACGCGGTGGTTTACCTGTTTGCCGCGATACTGATAGGCATGCCCGTTCCCCTGCTTTCCGGCAAGTGGAAGCCGCTGAAGATACTCGTCTCCCTGATTCAGGCCGGAGCGTTCGTCTACGGGCTCTACATCTTCGTGATGATGATAATCAACTTCGCCAGTGCTCTAATGTGAGGTGATTGCAATGGGAAGGCTGTTCGGTACCTTCGGCGTCAGGGGAATAGCGAACGAGATGATAACCCCAGAGTTTGCCCTCAGGATGGGTATGGCCTTCGGAACGATGCTCAAACGCGAGGGAAGGGAGAAGCCCCTCGTAGTGGTCGGCATGGACACCCGCATCAGCGGGGAGATGCTAAAGAACGCCCTTATAAGCGGGCTTTTAAGTACTGGCTGTGACGTCATAGACGTCGGAATAGCCCCAACCCCCGCGATACAGTTCGCGACTGCTCACTTCAATGCCGATGGCGGGGCAGTTATAACAGCTTCCCACAATCCACCTGAGTACAACGGCATAAAGCTGCTTGAACCCAACGGCATGGGGCTGAAGAAAGAGAGGGAGGCAATAGTTGAGGAGGTTTTCTTCAGCGAGGACTTTGACAGGGCAAGATGGGACGGGATAGGTGAAGTCAGGGAGGAGGACATCATCGGGCCCTACATCGAGGCGATAAAAGCCAGGATTGACGTCGAGGCGATCAGGAAAAGGAAGCCATTCGTCGTCGTTGACACATCCAACGGCGCTGGTTCACTTACGCTCCCATACCTCCTGCGCGAGCTTGGGTGCAAAGTGGTTAGCGTCAACGCCCATCCTGACGGCCACTTCCCGGCCAGAAACCCCGAGCCGAACGAGGAAAATCTTAAGGGCTTTATGAAGATTGTAAAAGCCCTCGGTGCAGACTTTGGGGTTGCCCAGGACGGCGACGCCGACAGGGCGGTGTTCATAGACGAGAACGGACGCTTTATTCAGGGTGACAAGACCTTCGCGCTCGTTGCCGATGCCGTTCTGAGGGAGAACGGCGGTGGACTTTTGGTTACAACCATAGCCACCTCCAACCTGCTCGACGATATAGCAAAGAGGAACAACGCGGAGGTTATGAGAACCAGAGTCGGCGACCTCATCGTTGCTCGCGCGCTCCTTGAGCACAACGGAACAATCGGTGGCGAGGAGAACGGCGGCGTTATCTTCCCGGACTTTGTCCTCGGCAGGGACGGGGCGATGACCACAGCAAAGATAGTCGAAATCTTCGCGAAATCGGGCAAGAAGTTCAGCGAGCTGATCGATGAGCTTCCAAAGTACTACCAGTTCAAAACGAAAAGAAAGGTGGAGGGCGACAGGAAGGCGATAGTCGAGAAGGTTGCGGGGCTTGCCAGGGAGAAGGACTACGATGTGGACACAACGGACGGGACGAAGATTCTCTTCCCTGACGGCTGGGTTCTGGTCAGGGCCAGCGGGACCGAACCGATAATCAGGGTCTTCAGCGAGGCGAAGGGCGAGGAGAAAGCTAAAGATTACCTTGAGCTGGGACTTGGGCTTCTGGAGAGGGCGATTGGAGACTGATTCCTGGTTATCCTTACTTTTTTCTGAAAGTCTCGTCATTTGGGGGAAGAGAGGGAATAGAAAGGTGGGGGAAAAGCGGCCTAACTGCTCTTCACGTAGAATCCCATTGGAATCTCCACCGAGCACGAGCTGAACCAGCCCGTCTTGAACTTGTACTTCTGGGAACTCTTGAAGGCGTGAATAATCACTGAAGGACCGTTCTCTTTTATGGTTCCATCTACTGTCACACTTCCGGCTTTCTCATACTGAACCGATGCCGCTAATCCTGCGACGGGCGCTGGTGCACCAAAGGCAACTGCAATTGCTCCCACAGGAATTCCAATGCCAAACTTGACGCCGCACTTTCCACCAATCGCCTGGAACATATACGCCAGAGTTATACCTTTGTTCGTTGCAAGTGGATGCTGTAGGCTCTCTTTAGTGAATCTAAAGAACGTTCGGTCAAAATCCGGACTGCCGAGGGAGATTCCACCGTCAATTATGTATCCGTTGACACCTTTACTTGCCTTTACATCATATATCCCGACGTCTATTCTCTCCCTGCCAGTCTCACTGCAGCCATAAGCACCCATCCCCCAGGCACAGATGTATTCTTTTTCGTGTCTGTAGTACGGCTTGGCTTTGATGTATATGTAACCCATCTTGCCCTTGGGAACGTCCACGATGTCTCCAAAGTAATAGTGGCCTTCAACTGGAACCCACTTCTTTCCGTATATCGTCACTGACGATGACAGAACCTTAACCGGATCGCCACTCCTGAACTTTGCCTCCAGGTCAGTTCCATACGCTAAAGTCGCCGAGAACTCCGTCCTGTAATCTGCTCTTAAAGAAATTGAGCCCTGTAGCTTTCCTTTTCCATCTTTGTTATCGATGATCAGCAGGGGAACCTCAACGTAGTCTTCTGCTTCCCAGGAGTCTTCTGCCGGGCGCCATTCATAGTGGTACCAGCCCGCGTGGTTGGGCTTTGGTAGGGATTCCTTCTCAAGGAGTTCTATCTTTACCCGCTTGGAGGTTCCCTGCAAATCCTTCTCCGATAGGAGGGTTGAACCCATGCCCCTGTAAAGAACGCCGTTCTCCCTGTCTATAATCCAGACGGAGACCCTGACTCCGTAGCGTTTCTCCTCGCTTATGCTTGGGAGGAGTTTCCGCAGGTTTGCCACCTTCACGATGCTCCTTGTAGTGTCAAGCTTCCAGAATCCGGAGCGTTTGATCCTGTAGTGGCCGAGGGTTTTGATGCCGGAAGGAGTGGCAACGTCAACCTGAACCTGAATTTCATAATCTCCAGAGAAGCCCTTGAGGGTTCTTCCCTTCTCATCTGTCAGAACTATTGCCATTCCGTCTTTGGGCGGTATCCATTCCGCCGATACCGACGTTGCTATCAAGAGTGTTATTACTGCCAACACTAGAAGAGTTCTTATTTGCTTTATCATTGAATGTCACCATAATAACTTATGCCAATGGTATTTTTAAAATTTGCGGCAACCTAATCAGCTGGAAGATTTAATTTTAACATAAAAAAGTCAATAGCTCTGGTTAAACTCTCCGGCCTTCCACTCTTCCAGCAGTTTTCTCCCTTCCTCCACACTCCTCGGAACCGGCAGGCCAAGGCCCAGGAAGAGTTCTGCCATGGGAGGTACGTCAAGGTTGTGCTCCCTCAGAAGCTCCGGATTCCCGAGTATCTCCTCGGGCGTTCCCACGGTAACTATTCTTCCCCCGTCCATCAGGGCTATTCTGTCGCACAGGGCCAAGTAGTCCGCCTCGTGAGATGCCAGTATTATTGTCTTCCCCTCCGCCCTCAGCTCCGTTATCAGTCTCCTCATAATCTTTTTGCCTTTAAAGTCGAGGTTGGCGAATGGCTCGTCGAAGGCTATAACTTCCGGCTCCATAGCTAAGACTGTTGCTATCGCTGTCCTCTTCTTCTCACCGAAGCTCAGCTCCCGGGTTTCCCTCTCGGCGTAGTCCTCCATTCCAACCATCTCCAACGCCCACAGGACGCGCTCCCTCAGCTCCTTCCCCCTCAAGCCCAAATTGTAAGGGCCGAAGGCCACATCCTCGAACACAGTCGGAGAAAAGAGCTGGTCGTTGGGGTCCTGAAAAACTATCCCGACCTTTCTCCGTACTTCCTTCGGCTGTTTTGCCGGATCAAGGCCGTCCACAAGAACTTTGCCTCTCTTTGGCCTGAGAATTCCGTTGAGGTGGAGGAGCAGTGTGCTTTTTCCCGCTCCGTTCGGCCCGAGGAGGCCAAACAGCTCCCCCCTCTCAACCGTGAGGTTTATCCTCCTGAGCACTTCTCGGCCGGAGTAAGAGAAGTGAATATCCTTCAGTTCTATCATACCAGCAGACCCCCTAACGCGAGCAGGGCCAGCATCGTGGTCTTCGCGTTGGGTCTGGGCTCTTCAAGACTGGGAAACTCCCCAAAACCCCTGGCTAGCATGGCCCTGTATATCCTTCCGTTTCTGAGGTATGCCCGTACAAACACCTCCCCTATGAGGGAGCCGAGCTTTCTGTAGTACTCTCCCTTTCCAACACCAAACGCCCTTGAGTCCAGGGCGCGCTTCATTCTCGTTGCCTCGTCAGTAAATAGGTCGAGGTAGCGGTAGGTGAAGGCCAGGGTTAATGTTAGTATCCTGGGGAACCTCAGGGCTTCCATCTCAGCGAGAATTCTGGAGAAGCCCACCGAGCTTGTCACGACGACGGCCGTTCCGGCGGAGAGGAAGGCCTTTCCGAGGAGCATGAAAAAAGAGTGGAATCCCTCGTGGGTTATGGGGCCAATCGGTGTCTCCAGGAGAGGTCTTCCGGGATTAAATAGCGCCATGATGAAAAGAAGCCCCTCAAAGCCGAGGAGGAAGCCGAGCTTTTTGAAAACACTCCTCTCTGGCCTCATGGCGAGCATAACGACTAGGAAAAGGAGTCCGAAATAGGTCAGCTCCGTTAGGCTCTTTCTCGTCACAACCCCTGTTGCATAAAGGAAAATGAAGGGCAGGTACACCTCAGGCACCCTTGGCGAGCTTTGCCAGACCGTAGCCAACCGCAAAGGTCAGTCCAATGCCGACCAGCCCCATAATGAGGCTCTGGCCCCAGGTTTCACCGTAGTCAAGGGGCGCTTGATAAACGGGTTTCTCCTCAAGGCCGACCTTTTCCATCGTTGCTTCCAACCCGTCCGGGTTGCTCGATGCGAGGGGCAGCACTACCGCCAGCACGACTGCTATGATTATCAGGCCTTTAAAAATCGTCCTCATGCAGGCACCCCCTCAATCGATGGAAGCTTTGCCCTTACGGCGTGGACTATCAGGACGGTGAGTATCGCCTCGCCAATTCCGATTATCGAGTGATAGGCAATCATCAGGGTGAGGACTTTGAAGAACGGAAGGCTGTGGCTGAGGCCTATCTCGAGCGAGGCGAGACTCGCCCCCAAAACAACGGAGAGCCATGCGGCAAAGCTCATTGCAAAGGTCTCGCTGATGTCCTTGAGCTTCGTGTAAACCCCGTAGCCTATGAACGCTCCAATAAGCCCCATGTTGAGGATGTTTGCGCCGATTGCCGTTATTCCTCCGTCCCCGAAGAGGAGCGTTTGTATGAGCAGAACTGCCGTCATGACTATTACCGCCGCGTAGGGTCCGAGCATTATGGCAACCAGCGTTGCTCCTAGCAGATGTCCGCTTACTCCTCCTATTATCGGGAAGTTGACCATCTGAGCCGCGAAGATTCCGGCCGCGAAGAGGCCCAGGAGCGGTATCTTCTCCTCCGGGAAGTTCCTGAGCTTCCTCACCGCGTAGGCTATCCCGGCTATCGTTATTGCGTAGGTTATGACTATAACGGGTGTACTCAACAGTCCATCCGGGATATGCAACCTAAACACCTCCGGTGGTTTTGTTGTGCTATCAATTGAATAAAGAGTAACACGAAATAAAAGCGTTTTTTAAACCGCGTATTACCAACCAAAGGTTGAGAACAGTGATTGTGCGGCCTCGTTACAGAAAAGAAATGGGATGGGCTCAGAGGTAGCCCCTGTCTTCCTCCTCCGGGGCGGGAGGCATCTGCTGCTCCAGCATGGCCCTCTGCATCTCCTGGACCTTCCTGAGTATTTCCTCCGTCTCCTTGGCGCGCTCTTCGAGGGCAGTCATGTCCAGCTCAAGACCGAGGATTTTGGTTACCGCCAGAAGGACAGACTTTGCGGCTTTGGCATCAACGATGTAACCAAGGCTCTCGCCGAGAAGGCTTATCCCGTACATCGAGCGGAGCTTACCCATGCCGAGGAGCAGTCCAGCGGCGCCGACTATTGCCCCCCCTTCGTCCTCGCGCCAGATAACCTCGATGCCACAGCCTTCCAGCTTTCTCTGGTAATACTCTACCAGCTCCTCGTGGGTTACCGCCGCTAAAACCCTCGGCTCCCCCTGGAGCTCGGGCACCTGGTAGCCGCCCATCGTGATTATTTCGCGGACACCGAACTCGTTGACGAAGTCCAGCATCTTTCCGACGACCTCGAAGTGGCCGGGACTGTCCGTGGGCGGAACCTGCTGGTCGCCGGTGATGATTATGATGTCCCTGCCGTTTTCGTCTGGGTTCTTCCAGCAGTAGAACTCGTTCTTCATAAGCTCAACCACGGAGTTCTTCTTGATGAGAACCTGGTGCATAAAGTGCGGCGAGTAGAGTTCCGCGAACTTGACCGCGTTGAGCTCCTGGATCAGGTGTTCGGCAGCCAATTTCCCGACGAGGCCTATACCGGGGAGCCCTTCGATGAATACGGGATCCCTGAGATGGGGCCTCTCATACACGTGGATAACGGATTCTTTCATCTCAATCCCTCCCGGTAATGCCCAGCTGCTCGCGCTTCAGCCTTCTCCTGTACTCACCGTACGGATCCTCCGGTGAGAAGCGCGGCGGGTGGGCTACCTTTGTTTTAGCCCCGCAGAGGGGGCAGGTTTCCTTGAGGGTGTAGCGCCCGCACTCTGGGCACTTCCTTATGCGGAAGTGCATCATGAACCCCTCTTTTTGACCTTCTTAATGCGCTTCTCCTTCCTGATGAGCGTCGCTTCGCCGCCCGCTTCCTTTATGACGCGAAGTATCTCCTCGGCTATGTTCTCAAGGACCTCCTCGGCCTTGTAGTAGTCCGGGGCGGTGATGTCTATCCTGTATCTCGGCGCTCCCTGATAGGAAAACTTGACGTCTATCTCCTTCTCCTCGTTGGCCCTGTCGCGGGCCCTTATGAGGGCTTCCCTGATTATCTCGATGCCGTCGGGCTTCGGAACCGTTATCTCGAACTCCGCGTCGATCGTGACGGTCGGAATCTCGACGTAGGCCTCGATTATCGGCTTCAGGGCCTCCACCCACTCGTCGCTGATGATGCCCTTGAGGACGTCCATGCCGTTCTGGGCGGCGTCTTCAAAGGCGGCATAGACTTCTCCGTACTCCTCCTCGAGGGGGACCCAGACCTCTTTCCATGCAGTGTCGAAGTCCTTTCCTATCTTCTCCGCCGCCATCTTGAGGAGGTTCTCCGCTTTCTGGGCGCGCTTGTACTCCTGGAGCTTGGCCTTCCTCTGCTGCTGGTTCACCCTCTTGAGGCTAAGGTCAATGTGCCCCTTGCTCGGGTCAACGCGTATAACCTTGGCGACTATCTTCTGGCCCTCTTTAACGTGGTCCCTGATGTTCTTGACCCATGTTGATGCGACCTCGCTTATGTGCATGAATCCCTCCTTTCCGGGGTACTCGTCGAGCTTGAGAAATGCACCGTAAGGGTGAATGCTCTTGACGGTAGCAACCACGAACTCTCCCTCTTCGGGGTACTCTTTGGCTTTCCTCGGCATTACAACCACCTCTAATTTTCTCTGCCTGGGTAAGTTACGAAAAGAGGTATTTAAAGTTTAGCAGAAGCCTCCGGGCACGGAGGCAAAGGAAAGGGAAAGGTTCACTCGAGAACCTCGAGTATCTTGGCCTTGATGACGCCCTTGCCTCCGGTCGGCTCGACGAGCGTTGCACCGCAGACGAGGCACCTGACGGTGGTGGCCGGGTTGCTGAAGACTATCTGCTCGTTGCCGCAGTCTATGCACTTGACGCGGAGGAACCTGCTCCTGGGCATCGGGATGAGGTTCTTCGGGAGCGCCATGCTTCACACCTCCACCAGCTCGAACTTCTTAACGCGGAAGCCCTGTCCCCTGGTGTGGGCCTTGCCGCAGACGGTGCAGCGGAAGCGGAGGTCGAGCTTCTTGACCGGCTTCTCCCTTCCGGCCGGGTTCGGCCTCGGGAAACCGCGGTAACCCTTCATGATCCTGCGGAAGCGCCTCTGACCCTGGCTGAGCTCGCTCCTCGGTCTCTTCTTGACCTTCTCGACCTTGTGGATCGTGTGCTTCTTACAGTAGGGGCAGTAAGTCCTTATCTGCTTCGGATACTTCATTCTCTCACCTCCACGCAGAGGCCCGGTGGGTTCCTACTCGCCCCAGCCTCGGACACCCCCGAGCCGTGAGGCATGATAGTGCCTGCAGGCATCGGTAGGGGTGAGGCTTTAAAAAAGTTTTTGCCTTGGTGGGTGGAAGGTGGGTATAAATTAGTGGAGACGGGGAACGCATCACTCGGCGGGTGCATAGTAGCAGCGCTTTGGAGATATTATCTTGCCCTCCTTTTTGAGCACTTTTATGGCCTTGTCCACTTCCTTTTTATCGATTCCAGCGAGCTCGGCTATCTCCTTGCTCTTGAGGGGCTTTCCAGCTTCCTTTAGGACTTTGAAAACGAGTTCAACCTCTGCCATCTTCCTCACCCTCTGAGTTTGTTCATAGAACCTAAAATGTTTGAACTTAAAAAGTTATTGGTTAGAATTGAAGGATAAATGGGACAACGAAGGGCACCAGTGCGGTGAGGACGAAGCCGTGAACGAAGGCTATAAGCGCGACCTCGCCGCCTCCAAACTTCGTCATTATTGGCAGCGTCGTGTCCATGGTTGTGGCGCCACCCATGGAGACCGCCAGCTCCCTTCGGACCCTTTTGATAGCAACGGGGTACAGCAGGACAGTGAATATCTCCCTGGTGAGGTTGGCAAGGAAGCCGAGGGTGCCGTAGACTGCTGAGTACTGGGCGATCAGCGGTCCGGCGAGGCTGTACCAGCCGCAGCCGGCCGCCACGGCCAGCCCCCACCTGAGTTCTATCCCCAGAATCAGGGAAGCGACGAGGCCGCCCAGGATTGAGCCCAGGAGTGTGCCGAGGGGCAGCTTTATGGCGAGCTTTCCGAGTTTCCTGATCTCCCCTAGACGAAAGCTCTGCCCCAAGTCAATTCCGATTATCAGTATAAGCAGATATAGCATGACCTCGTAGAGGTTGCCGAATTCCGGGGCGTAGAAGTGGCCTGTGAGTATGCCTGAAATCAAAGCTACCAGAACGTAGACTAGAAACCTCATTCCCTTCCCCCCATGAGAAGAGCAATACCAACGCTTCCGGCTATGGTCAGAGCGGCGAAGACAACGGACGAGCTGAGGAGCCAGAATGCGTCTATCCTTACTTTCCCTGCCTCGACACCCATGAAGAATATCAGGAGCAGCAGTGCGGCGCTCATTGGAAGATCAACGTTCACCCTGCGCTCTTTCCTGCGGAGAACGTACCCGATGATAACACCCGCAATGAGTGGGATGAAGATGTTCATGTAAAAACCTTCCTCTGAAGGTTAATAAACGTATCGAGGGGCTCGGAGGGTGTTCACTTCATCATCCGTGAGCTTTCAGTTTGCTTGCTAATCGTCATCGCCCGTAATCCGTTATCCTCGCTTCTTTTTAAACCTATGTGGGCAAAGCTTTTTACCACAAACCTCTCACCATTCAAATGGTGATTCACATGATTCGTGCATCCGAAAGGGCTATGGGAATTGAGTACGCCATCAGAGATGTTGTTCTCCCTGCCAGGGAGCTTGAGAAGAAGGGAATAAAGGTCATCCGCCTCAACATAGGCGATCCGGGCAAATACGACTTCCAACCGCCGAAGCACATGAGGGACGCTTACTGTAAGGCCATTCAGGACGGCCACAACTACTATGGACCGAGCGAGGGACTTCCAGAGCTTAGGGAGGCTATAGTTGAGAGGGAGAGGAAGAAGAACGGCGTTGAGGTAACTCCCGAGGATGTTCGCGTTACCGCAGCTGTTACAGAGGCGCTGCAGTTCATATTCGGGGCCCTCCTCAACCCCGGGGACAACATCCTTGTTCCGAGTCCAAGCTATCCGCCTTACACTGGCCTCGTCAAGTTCTACGGCGGCATTGCCAACGAGTACCTTACCGTGGAGGAGAACGGCTGGCAGCCCGACATAGACGACATGAGGAAGAAAATCAACGAGAGAACTAGGGCAATAGCGGTTATCAACCCGAACAACCCAACAGGAGCGCTCTACGAGAAGAAGACGATTAGGGCGATACTCGACCTTGCCGGTGAATACGACCTGCCTGTGATAAGCGATGAGATATACGACCTCATGACCTACGAAGGAAAACACGTCTCTCCGGGCTCCCTCACCAAGGACGTCCCGGTTATAGTGATGAACGGTCTCTCCAAGGTTTACTTCGCCACAGGGTGGCGTCTCGGCTACTTCTACTACGTCGACCCCGAGAACAGGCTCGCCGAGGTCAGAGAGGCTATAGACAAGATGGCCAGGATAAGGCTGTGCCCCAACACCCCGGCCCAGTTCGCTGCCATAGCAGGCCTAACGGGCCCGATGGATTACCTTGAGGAGTACATGGCCAAGCTTAAGGGGAGGAGGGACTACATCTACAAGCGCCTAAGTGAGATTCCGGGGATAAGCACTACCAAGCCCCAGGGGGCGTTCTACATCTTCCCGAAGATTGAAGAGCGCTCGAAGTGGAAGAGCGACAAGGACTTCGTTCTGGATGCCCTCCATGAGGCCCACGTGCTCTTTGTCCACGGCTCCGGCTTCGGCTACGCCGGCGAGTGGCACTTCAGGATAGTTTTCCTACCGCCGGTCGAGATACTCGAAGAGGCCATGGACAACTTCGAGGCATTCATGAGGAAGAGGCTTGCGGAGTGAATTCTTGGCACATCTTTCCTTTCCCTTCTGGCTGGTCATTAAAAAGAGAGATCAGCCGCCGGAAACTACCGGGATAACCTCAACGTAGTCGCCATCCTTCACGTTCTCGTCTTCAAGTGCGACCCTTCCGTTGAGCTTTGCTATCGCGCTTTCTGTGTTGAAGCCGACCCCGCGGAGAACGTCCGCGATTTTCATGCCCTTCGTCCATTCAATCTCTTTCTCGATTCCCCTTCCCAGGACCTTGACCCTGATCATCTCTCACCACCCCCATGAACTCCGAGGGAGTCTTTTATAAATCCGCCGGAAGCCAAAAAACTTAAAAACCCTCCCCGGCTCATATAACCTGGGCACGGAGTGCCGCGGTAGCCTAGCCTGGTAGGGCGCCGGCCTGCTAAGCCGGTGGCCGTTGGCCACAGGGGTTCAAATCCCCTCCGCGGCGCCAAAATCTTTCTCCGGGTCGAATGCCGGGATAGCCTAGAGGCGAGGCGGTGGACTGCAGATCCGCTTTACGGGGGTTCAAATCCCCCTCCCGGCTCCACAACAAACTTTTGCAGGGCAAAAGTTTGATCAAAGAAACTTTGCTTGTGCAAAGTTTCATCAAAACGGGCATGCCCTTTAAGTGGGCTAATTTTTGCATGGTTTGCTATTCTTGCTTGTTCTTGTGTTGTGTTTTTCTGCTTTTAGCGCCCTTCGGGCGCTGGTTTGAGGTAAAACACCTTTCAACAGTTTATTTAAACGTAAAACCCCAAATTCTTGCCTACTTGGAAGGCATGCAGCTATTCACGACTCCTAAAGAAGAGCCTGAATATTTGATGAAACTTTTTGCAAGAAAAGTTTCTTGGGGGAACAAACCATAAATACCCTCCCTCTTACCTACCTTCGATGGTCGAGCTCTTCAACTCAAAACTCTGTGCGGTATGCAAAGGCAGGAAGCTCCTCTGTGGCAGGCCAACCTGCCCTATTCTTGAGCGCTTCAGTGTAGCCCGCACCGTCGAAAGAAAACTGAACAAACGCCATCTCTTCGGCTCTTCCCCACCGAGTATCTTCGTCGGTGAGTACGGCTATCCCAAGGTTCGCATAGGTCCGCTCGTGCCACCGATCGAGGGAAACACGAGCTACCTCGATAATCCCCTGAAGTGGGAGGACAAAACGATTCGGGATATTCTATACTACCGCTCGCTTTTGGTTATGGGTGAGACCAAAGCTGATATTCACGTGAGGAGGAGCGGCAGAATCTTGGGAGAAGTCCAGGAGCTGGCCATGTCAGTAAAGCCAGTTGACAGCGAGATTTTGCTGAAGAAAAAGCCCGTTCTAAAGATTCTACCGAGCGAGTTCGCCCCGCCGGTAGGGCCGAAGGCGGAACTTTTAGATTTTGAACTCACGGAGAATCCTCGCATTCCGAGGAGGACAGACTACGTCGTTAGTGACGAGCTGAAGGCCGAGCAAGCTATAATGCGCCTGTACAATTGGGGCTTCGACGAGTACTATATCATAAGGCTTCTCTCCGCTGGTCTTCTGGGCCTGGACAAGAGGCTCGTCCCGACGAGGTGGAGCATCACCGCCGTTCAGGACACGATAGGAAAAAACCTCAGGCGTGAAATCCTTCATTACCCTGAAATAAACGACTACGAGGTCTACTTCTACCGATTCCTTGGCAACCGCTACGCCGTTCTGCTCATGCCCGAGAGCTACGCCTTTGAGCTTTTGGAGGTCTGGCTTAAGGGCTCTCTCTTCGGTGCGAGTGAGCCGAGTGTAATCCACGACTACGAGGACTTCCGCGGGAGGAGGGAGTACGTCAAGGAAACGGCCGGAGCCTACCACGCCGCCCGCTTGAGCGTTCTGGAGGCCCTGAGAGCAAGGCGGAGACAGGCTAGAGCGGTAGTCTTCCGCGAGGTCACCCCGGAATACTACGCCCCAGTCGGCGTGTGGCAGATTCGCCTTGGCGTCAAGAAGGCGATGAGCAATTTAATCGGACGCTTCGAGACGCTCAACGAGGCCCTCGATGCCATAAAGCGTCGCCTTGAGCACCCGTTCGAGGAGTACCTGCGGAAGAGCTACATCCTCGGAAGCCTCGCGAGGCAGAAGACTTTAGACGAGTGGCTCGGAAAGAATTTATACCGGGTTGAGAAATAGGAACGGTGGATGATGACCACTCCATCCCACTGAGCGGTGACGAGTGCACGTCAGGCTGACACCGGTTGGGGGTGATAACGTGGAGGGAGTTGATGTTATTGGGGAGCTCATGAGGATTGAGAAAAAGCTTGAGAACATAGAGAAACTCTTGAGGGAGTTGCTCGAAAGGGAGGAGAGCTACGCCCCGATGAAACTCTCGGAGGAATCACTAAAGGAGTTCCCTGAGAACGAGCCGGACATGTACTCGGAGAAAGACCTTAGGATGAGATAAACCAGAAGATATGCTCTCTTCTGGGGTCTGAGCCATGAGAAAGAAGCTCTCGCTGATAAGCCTCGACGGGAATGGAGTCTACAACCTAAAGCACATGCCATTCCTGAGCGAGTTAGCTGAGAGTGGAAGTTTTAGTGTGGTTGACTCCATCTTTCCAACGCTGACCGACCTCGTCCACACCAGCGTGATGACGGGTGTCTGGCCGAAAAACCACGGCGTGGTGGAGAACGGCTACTACGACCGCTTAACGGACAGGAAGGTTAACTTCTACGACTACGAGGTGGCCTTCAACCCCCACAGGGTCATTAAGGCCCCGACCATCGTTGACCTGTTGCGGCAGAAGGGTGTTAGAACCGCCAGTGTCTCCGGTTACACCATGCCACCCTTCAGCGGAACCGACGTGAGGATCTTTCCCCCATTCTTCGCAAATGATAAGATGTACCGCCAGCACGGAAGGGACTGGCGAAAAGACCTCTGGGTTCTCAACTCTGCCCTCTACCTCTACGAGGAGTGCAGACCGGATCTGCTCCTCGTCCATTTCGCCTCGATTGACGGCATGAGCCATGACCATGGCCCCCTGAGTGAGGGTTCTCTAAAGGCCCTCGAGACAGTCGATACTGAAGTAAGAGCCCTCTGGGAAAGGCTGAAGGAAGAGTACGCCTTCATCATTTTCGCCGACCACGGGCAGGAAGAGGTTCACACGTGGGTGAACCTCAGGGTTTACCTGAGAAAGCACGGAATCGAGACGCTCCGCGTTTCCTCTGGCGGTGGGGTTCACGTTTATCTCAGAGATCCGAACCAGGCCGAGGAAGCCTTTCAGGTTCTGAGGAGAGCACCCGGCGTTGGTGCGGTTTTCTTCCGCGAGGATTTGGAGCACCTCAACACTCAGAACAGCGGCGAGCTGATAGTTTCTGCCAAGCCGGGCTACTGGTTCTGTTCCCACAGGATGTGCAGGGGAATAAAGGGGGTAAGCCACTGGGTTAAGGGAATGCACGGTTCGATGAACGAGCCGGTAATGAAGGTTCCGCTCATCCTTTGGGGCTTTGAGAGGGTGAAGCTTGACGAACCGAGCCTCATAGATATAGCACCGACGGTTTTGAAGTTTTTTGGCTTAGAAAAGCCGGGGAATATGGTGGGAAAAAGTCTAGTTTAACAAGCTCTCCGGTGGGAAGGAATGGAGCTGAACCTCCGCATTGACGATACAACGCTTTCGGACATCATCTCCGGTGGTAGAAATGACCCTTTCGAAATCTTCAGGGTGGGGCAGGAGATTGAGGTAGAACCCGTTATCGAGACTTTTATAGACAAGGTGGAAGTACTGAAGGACGCAACTTCATCAATCGAACCCTTGGACGACAAAGGGACGTACAGAATAGTCGCTAAGATTCTTGGCGGCTACGCTCGAACCATAATGCCAAAAGCAGGACAAGAAATTCAGTGCAACGATTGGAATGAGGAGACCTATTGGGGAACTGTGCATTTAGCGGTGGACTTCGGCCTTCTCTCCAGGGTGGTCATAAATTTTCCAGTCCTCTGCCGGCTTTGTAGAGTGGGCCGGGAATCGTTCGCCTACGTCCCCATTGATGAGAAGCTTACCGAAGAAATGACTTTTAAACGAGGTGAGTACATAGAAATAACCGGTCGGCTCTCCCCTGTGTTTCTGGACTTCTGGGAGAGCGCCATCACCGTGAGGCCCTTTAAAGGCATTATCAGGGGATTCAGACCATTGCCCGGGAATGGTGGGATACTAAGAGTTGAGGTTACGGGGAAAGGAAAAATCTTGGAGGTAGGAGGCGGTGGCCACATGGTCTTCGGTGACTTTGCCTACGACAGTTATTATGCCAGCTTTTTGCCGGGAATCGACGAATACAGGGACTCATTCACGGTGAGGTTCAGCAAAGGTAAATTGGAATGATTACCTTTTTCTTTTGAGAGACTTGCCCTTAGCCAGGAGGAGGTCAGAGCCACTCAATCTTAACCCTGTCCTCGACGCTCCTGAACTCATCGTCGCCAGTCAAAAGAACCGCATCAAGATCTATTGCGGTAGCTACCGCGAAGGCATCTGCATAGCTCAACTTGTGAAAGGCCTTTATCCGGCCAGCCATTAAAGCGAGCCTTTCATCTGCGATGATGAACGTTATTGGCTCCTTCTTTAAAAGGGCCATCGCAATATTGGCCACATCAACACCTTTTTGCCTTGAAAGGACGTAGTAAACTTCTCCTATATTAACAACGTTCATGTACAGCTCAACCTTTCCTTCCTTTCCGAGGTCAAGGTATTCTTGAACCTTCTCGGCCGCAGGCTCGTCGTTTATATAAACAAGAATTGCGTGGCTGTCCAAAACAGCTTTCATAGTTAGTCCTCCGGCTCCTCTTCCGCTCTAATCTCCCTTAGAATCTCCTTAGCTGGTTTTTCGAACTTCACAAGGCCTCTAAGTTTCATTCCTTTCTTTATTGGAACTATCACTATCTCGTCCCCGAAGTCGAGAACCTCCAGCTCGTCCCCCTCTTTGATGCCGAACTTCTCTCGAATGGATTTAGGTAAGACTATCTGGCCCTTTGAGGAAACTTTTACAGTAGTCATCTTACTCTCACCTATATCTATCTTACCAATGCCTTTTAAAAAGGTATGGATGCGATATTTGCCCTTGTCGGCTTTATGTAGACAAACCCTCTTTCGTAACTCGTAAACTGAAATCGAACCGGCTTAAATATGAATCCAAAGCCATATATACTTTGGGCGTGTAGGGTTAAGTGAGAATAACTCTTCTTCAATCAATTGAAGCCGGGAGCTGGTTTTATGAAAAAGCACTCTGAGTACTTGATTGTTGGTTCTGGGGCCGGTGGGGCTACCCTTGCGAGGGAGCTGAGTAATGCCGGGAAGGAGGTTCTGATCGTTGAGGCCGGCAGACGCGAGGAGCACCTGGGGACCCTCAGAGACTCTCTTGGTTACTTTGACATGACCCCCTATAAGACTCCGAGCACGTCCAGGGAGGGTGTCATTCTCTGGAGGACTATAATGGCTGGGGGCTCCACAGTGGTATCGTGCGGAAACGGAACCCGCTGTCTCCAGGAGGATTTCAAGGACCTTGGAATAGACCTGGAGACCGAGTTCCGGGAGGCGGAGGAGGAGATGAAGATCACCCCCACGCCCAGGGAGGTTCTCTCGGAGGCATCACTGAACATGCTCGAGGCCTCCACAGACCTCGGCTATACGATGGAGCCCATGCCGAAGTTCGTTGACTTTTCGAGGTGCATCCGCTGCGGCTGCTGCGTATTTGGGTGTGCCCAGGGGGCAAAATGGACTGCCCTTGAGTACCTGAACGATGCCCTTTCTCACGGTACCGAGGTAATCTACGAAACCACCGTTGAGGAAGTAGTGATAGAAGATGGAAAGGTTGCTGGAGTCAGGGGGCGCGGTAAAAACGGCTACGTTGAGGTGGGGGCAGACCACGTCATTCTCGCAGCCGGGGCGCTGGCAACGCCGGTAATACTCCAGAACTCCGGTCTGGAGTGCGCGGGAAAGGGTCTCTTCATCGATGCCTTTGTGAACGTTTACGGAAGGGCTGAGGGCATGCACCAAGTGATGGAACCGGCCATGGCGCTCGTTGACCACGAGTTCCACGACGATGGAGGCTTCATACTCTCCCCCTACATAAACGCGAGCAGGACGGTTAGGTTCATGGAGGCCGGCAGGAGGGGCTTTATGATGCCCACGGACAAACTGGTCGGCATCATGGTGAAGACCTCAGACGATCCTTCTGGGAGGGTTTACCCAAGCGGCAAGGTCTCGAAGGCGATTACAAGGGACGACAGGAAAAGGATCGACGATGGTGTCGCTGTGGCCAAGGAGATACTCGAGGGCATAGGGGCTGATCCAAGTTCCTTCGTCGTTTCCAAGCCAGAGGGAGCCCACGTGGGTGGAACCGCGACCATCGGAACCGTGGTTGATGGCTACCTTGAGACAAGGGTCAGAAACCTTCACGTCTGTGACGCCAGCGTTCTGCCGCATTCTCCGGGAATGCCGCCGATACTGACGATAGTGGCCCTCGCCAAGTGGCTCGGAAAAGCGCTAGCCCACTGACCTTTAATTTTTGGACAAAAGCCAGGAGAATAGGAAAGGAGAAACCAGCCAGCCCTCAGCGTGAGGACTGGGCGATCCTCTCGATCTCTTCCTTCTTGCTGTAGGCGAAGCTCTTCGGGTCCCTGTTGGCGGCAGCGATTATCTCCTCGGCGAGGGCCTGGGCATAGCTGGTCTTGTTGCGGTAGCACTTGGCGCTCGCACCGAGGGCGAGGTTCTTGAGGGCTATGTCGAGCCTCCTGAGCGGGGCAACGTCAACGGCCATGTGGTAGCGGATTCCACCGAAGGCGATGGTGGTGGTGTCTTCCCTCGGGGAGGAGTTCTCAAGGGCCCTGACGAGAACCTGTATCGGGTTCTGCTTGGTTCTGCGCTCGATGATCATGAAGGCCTCCTTAACGACCTCATAAGCTTTCATCTTCTTGCTCATGAGGGAGCGGTGCTCTCTCCTCATGAAGTGGCCACCGACCTTGTGGCCGCTGGCACCGCTGCGCATGACCTTGTTAATCAAGCGCTCAACGATGTGAACGTTGGCCTTGCCGAAGGACTTCTTGGCGTGCCTTCCGTGGCTGTGCGGGAGGATTCTCGGCTCCAGGTTGATGTAGGGCCTGAGGGACGGGTCGTTCACGACGACGTCCTCAACGCTCCACCTGCCCATGACCTTGAGCTCCTTAGGCTGGTAAAAGCGCTCAGTGATTGCCTTGGCCATTCACTTCACCTCCTCGGCTTCTCCTTCCTTCCCTTGACGAGCTCCTTGAGGGAGACCCTGTTGACCTTGACGACCTTGTACCTGATTCCCGGGATATCACCGACGGAACCACCCTTTGGACCACCAATTCCCTCGATGATGACCTCGTCGTGCTCGTCGATGTGGTTTATAGCTCCGTCACCGGGGGTGAAGGCGGTAACGACCTTACCGTTCTTGATGAGCTGAACCCTGACGGCCTTACGCATAGCCGAGTTCGGCTGCTTTGCCTCGACGGCTATCTTCTCGAGGACGATGCCCTTGGCCTGCGGGGCACCTCCAAGCGGGTCGCTCTTCTCCTTGAGCCTGAGGACTCTCCTCTTGTACCTGATGTCGCTCCAGCGGAACTTCTTCCTCTTGAGCTTGAGCTTCCTTCCGGCAAACTCTCCATACGGGGCCTTCTTTCCAGCCATGATCATCACCTCAAATTATGACCACATCGTGAATGCCGTGGTGTCTCTCCATCAACTCTTTCACGAGGTTGATGTTCTGGCCGCCCTTTCCGATAGCCCTGGCCTTGTCGCGGGGCCCGATGTCGAGGAGGGCGACCTTCTTACCATCACGCTTCTCAGTGATGTGGACCTTTTTAACCTTAACCCCGAGGCTCTTATAAATGTTCCTCAGGAACTCCTCAGGGTTCTCCGAGTGCTCGATGAGCTCTATCTCTTTCCCGAGCATGTTCTGGACGCGCTTGACGTTGGCTCCCTTCTTTCCGAGGGCCAGTCCCATCTCGCCCTTCTTAATGACGTATATGAGCCTGTTCCTGTTGGTGTCAATGAGGCAGTCCATCACTGTCGCTCCGGTCATGCTCTCGAAGAGCGCTATGAACTTGATCTGGTCGGTGTTGAGCTTGAGCGGCATTACTCCTTACCCCCAGCCAAGGCCAGTATCCTGCTCTCACCGGGGTCGATTATCGCGAGGGCCGAAACGGTGTGCGGCCTTCCGAGGAGGGTTCCGAGCTCGACGCTGGTTCCCTCGAACTCGTAAATCGGTATGCCGCTGAGCTTGGCGTAGTAGAGTATGTCCTCCTTTATGTCCGGCCTCGCGTTCCTGGCAACGATAATCATCTTGGCGCCGCCCATCTTGGCGTACTGGATGGCCTTCTTCGCTCCCATGATTATCTTTCCGGTGTCCTCTGCCTTCCTAAGTTCGAATGCGAAATCAACCATACATCACACCTCCCTACTCCCTTTTCGGTCTCAGGGGGAGATTCATTGCCAGTTTGACCATTCCGGTTCCGACTGGAACCGGCTGTCCTATCAGCACGTTCTCCACGACACCGTTGAGGGGGTCCTCATCGCCCCTCTCAGCGGCCTCGAAGAGGTGCTGGGTGGTTATCTCGAAGGCGGCCCTGGCAAGCACGCTGGCCTTCTCCCCAACTATACCGTGCCGGCCTATGGGCAGTATCACACCGTCGAGCGTCATCATGTCGGCGACGAGCATGATGTGCCTGACGTCAACCTCGAGACCCTGCTCGCGCATCGTGTTGACGATTTCCTCTATGATGGCGTTCCTTGCCGCTTCAATGCCGAGCACATCAGCGATCTCCCAGATGTTGTTCGTTCTGGTTCTCGTGGGGTCAACGCCCGGGACCTTGAGCACCTGCTTGAAGTTCGAGCCCTCGGTATAGATGACGTACTCGTCGCCTTCCTTCCTTATGATGGTCTTCCCGACGCCCGAGAGGCCTTTAAGGCGGTGCTTTTTAACCTTTTCGGCAAGTCTCCTGAGGTCTGAGAGTTTGCCGACCTTCTTGGGCCTCATTATGAGCGTGTATCCATCAACCTCGAACTCAGCGCTCTTGAAAGAGCCCTCGAGCTTCCTCTGGACCTTCTCCATGTCCAGACCTGCCTTCTCAAGCCTCTCCAGGTCTATGTCAACGACGAACTCGTAGTTGAGTATGTCGATGCTCATCTCGCGGGCTAGGTTTTCCAGGGTGGTACCTTCGATCCTCCTCGCGACCTCAAGGGCCTTCTCCCTGTCGTGGCGGTGCTTCTCGTCGAGGTAAACGGTCATGATTGGCGTTGACGGGTTCTTCCTCGCATCGACGATCTCGATGATTCTCGGCAGACCGAGGGTGACGTTGATTTCAGCAACTCCTGCGTAGTGGAAGGTGTTGAGGGTCATCTGCGTTGAGGGCTCACCTATGGACTGTGCGGCAACGGTTCCTATGGCCTCTCCTGGCTCGACTAAGGCTCTCTGATACTCGCGGACAGTCTCCTCGATGATGGCCTCTATCTCGGCCTTCTTGAGCTTGTACTTCTTGTTGTACTCGACCAGCTTGTTGTAGAGCTCCTCCCTGAGGTTCTCCGGGAGGTCGGCCTTGTCCACCAGGCTCTTGATGGTCTTCGCTGCGACCATTTCACTCACCTCCCCTCATCTTGACGAGGGTTCTAAGGATGACCCTGTCAACATCAACGGTCTTGCCCTGCCAGCTCTTCATCGGGTCGATGCCGTCCTCACCGTACTTGAACTGGACGATAATTCCGGTCGGGTCTCTCACGGTTCCGTCGTAGTCCACCTTGAGGTCCTGGAGGGCGTTGATGAGCCTTCTCTGCATGTAACCGCTCTGAGCTGTTCTAACGGCCGTATCAACCAGTCCCTCACGTCCACCCATTGCGTGGAAGAAGTACTCCTGCGGCGTAAGCCCGCTCTTGTAGGAGTTGGTGACGAATCCCTTTGCCCTCGCGCCGAGGTCTTCCGGCTTGAAGTGGGTCAGGACTCTTCCGCGGTAGCCGCGGTAGAGGCGCTTTCCACGGATGGACTGCTGGCCGAGCATAGCGGCCATCTGGGTGATGTTGAGCATCTTACCCCTTGCTCCGGTCTTGGCCATGATGACCGCGTGGTTGCCCATACCGAGGTACTTTTCAGCGACCTTACCGGCGTTGTCACGCGCCTCAGCTAAGACCGCCATGATGTTGCTCTCGAGGGTCTCCTCAAGGGTCTTACCCGGCAGCGGCTCAAGCTCACCGTTCTTATATGCCTCTATGAGCCTGTTGACCCTCTCCTCCGCCTCGCGGATTATCTCGTGAATCCTGTCGAGGGCCTCGCTCGGAAGGTCCTCATCGTCTATGGCGGTGGTGAAGCCCTTGTGGGTGATGGTCCAGATGGCGAGCTTGGTGACCTGGTCGAGGAACTGCCTCGCCCTCTCGACCCCGTACTCCCTCACTATGAGGTCGAGGAGCTTTCCATCCTCCCTTCCGTAGGCCTTCTTGTCTATGGCGCCGCTGAGGAGCTTCCCGTTCTGAATGTAGACGAAGCCGTCGTAGGCGAGCTTTTTGACTTCCTCCGGGTCGGGGACGAGCTTCTCCTCGATGAGCTTCTCCAGGGCCTCACAGCGCTCCGGCTCGTCGCAGAGCTTGTTGCGGTACCAGATTGTGAGGTCCTCCGGCAGGACGAGCGAGAAGATGGTCTTTCCGCTCCAGAGTTCGACGCCGTTCTCCACCTTGTCCGGCTCAGGAAGCTCGCGGATGTCGATTCCCGCGAACATGAGCATCTGCTCGACCTCTGAGCGGGTGAAGTAGGCACCCTCACGGGTGAGCAGGTAGCCGCCGGAGATGTGGTCCTGGATTCCGGCGATGAGCGGGCCTCCATACCTCGGCGAGATGATGTGGTTCTGGACCTCCATGAGTATCCTCGCTTCAGCCTGCGCCTCCTCGGTCTGCGGCACGTGGAGGTTCATCTCGTCACCGTCGAAGTCGGCGTTGTACGGCGGGCAGACCGAGAGGTTGAGACGGAATGTTCTGTACGGCATAACACGAACGCGGTGGGCCATGATGGACATCCTGTGGAGTGAGGGCTGCCTGTTGAAGAGCACTATGTCTCCGTCCATGAGGTGCCTCTCGACCGTCCAGCCAAGGTCGAGCTTCTCGGCTATTATCTCGAGGTTGTTCTCCATGAGGCGGATTCTCCTTCCCTCGGGGTCGATGACGTAGTTGGCTCCTGGATACTTCTCCGGCCCGTTGAGGACCATCCTCTTGAGCTTCTCGAAGTTGAACTCAGTGACCTTCTCCGGAACGGTGAGTTCCATTGCCACAGCCATCGGAACGCCGACCTCGTTGATGCTTATCATCGGGTCGGGGCTGATGACGGTTCTTGCCGAGAAGTTGACACGCTTACCGCTGAGGTTTCCACGGAAGCGGCCTTCTTTACCCTTGAGCCTCTGGGAGAGGGTCTTGAGGGGCCTTCCGCTCTTGTGCTTGGCCGGCGGAATGCCCGAGGTCTCATTGTTGATGTAGGTGGTGACGTGGTACTGGAGGAGGTCCCAGAGGTCCTCTATGATGAGCTGCGGTGCACCGGCCTCGATGTTGGACTTGAGCCTGTTGTTGATACGGATAATATCGACCAGCTTGTGGGTGAGGTCGTCCTCCGCTCTGATGCCGCTCTCGAGGGTGATGGAGGGCCTCATGGTAACCGGCGGAACCGGGAGGACCGTCAGTATCATCCACTCCGGCCTGGCCTTCTCAGGGTGAAGTCCGAGGAGCGGTAAGTCCTTGTCGGGTATCTTCTCGAGCCTGTCGCGAACTTCACTCGGCATCATTCTGTGCCTGTACTCGTTGCCCTCCTCATCCTTCCTGAGCTCCCAGTAGATGGTCGGCCTCTCGAACTTGATCGGGAACTGCGGCGCTCCACAGTGAGGGCAGACCATTCTCTCCTTGGCCTTCTTGTGGATCTCCTTGATGAGCCTGTCCTTGGCCTTCTTCCTGTCGCCCATAACGGTGAACTTGTGGGTGTACTCCTCTATCTCCTCGTCGGTGAGCTTTATCCTTCCGCACTCGCGGCAGGTGCTCTCGAGGACCCTGTGAATGGTCTTGGCGAAGCCGACGTGGACTATAGGTCTGGCGAGCTCAACGTGGCCGAAGTGACCCGGACAGTCTCCAGCTCTCGCTCCGCAGGTCTCACAGCGAAGTCCAGGGTCAACAACACCCAGTCTTTTGTCCATGAGACCGCCTTCGATTGGGTAGCCGTCGTCGTCGTAGGTGTCGGGGACGGTTATCTCGGCCGCGCTCATCTTTCTGATTTCCTGGGGTGAGAGGATACCGAATTCAATACTCCCGATGATCTTCTTCATCGACTGCATGCTATCACACCCTATCCGTTATCTTGAGGGACGGCCTTATTCCCATAGCCTTCAGCTCGTCGAGCAGCAGCTTGAAGGCGTAGCTCATCTCCACTTTGCTGATCTTCTCTTCCTCTCCACAGACCGGGCAGTAGACCTTTCCTCTGCGCTTGTCCTCGAGTGCCAGATGCCCACAGCTCTCGCAGACCCATACCTCTGTCTTGTCGCTCTCCTCGAGGAGACGCTCAATGAGCAGCATCGCGGCGCCGTGTCCGATGAGAACGTCACGCTCCATCTCACCGAACCTGAGACCGCCTTCCCTGGCCCTACCCTCGGTTGGCTGCTTGGTGAGTACCTGCACCGGACCCCTGCTCCTCGCGTGCATCTTGTCGGCGACCATGTGGTGGAGCCTCTGGTAGTAGATGACGCCCACGAATATGTCGGCCTCCAGTCTTCTTCCGGTTATGCCGTCGTACATGACTTCCCTGCCGCTGTGCTTGAATCCAAGCTCCTCGAGCTCCTTCCTGAGCTTCTCCTCTGGCTCACCAATGAACGCGGTTCCATCGACCCTCCTTCCGGTGAGGGCGGCGACCTTTCCGCCTATGGCCTCAATGAGCTGTCCGACGGTCATACGGCTCGGGATACCGTGTGGGTTGACGATGAGGTCGGGAACGATTCCACTCTCGGTCCAGGGCATGTCCTCCTGCGGAACGATGAGGCCCACGACACCCTTCTGACCATGCCTCGATGCGAACTTGTCTCCGAACTCCGGGATGCGGAGGTCCCTGGTGGTCACCTTGACGAGCTTGGTTCCGTCGCCGGTCTCGGTAATGATGACCTTGTCAACTATGCCCCTCTCGCTCGGCCTGACGGTGACGCTCGTCTCCCTTCTCTCCTGGAGTATTATTCCTCCGAGGCCGCTCTGCTCCTCAAGGAACCTCGGCGGTGAGGTCCTGCCGACGAGAACGTCCTTACCCGTGACCTTTGACTCCGGGAAGATTATGCCGTCCTCATCGAGGTGCCTGTAGTACTTCTCGCCGAGATAGCCCTGTATAGTCGGGTCGGGGACCTCAAAGCGGTCGGTCTGACCGCCGAGGTAGCGCTTCTCCTCGGCCTCATAGGTCCTGAAGAACGTGCTCCTTCCGAGACCGCGCTCGATGGAGGCCTTGTTCATGATGATTGCGTCCTCCATGTTGTATCCCGAGTAGCTGAGAACCGCGACCACGAAGTTCTGGCCTGCTGGCCTCTCCTCGAAACCGACGGCCTTCATGATGCGTGAGTTGACGAGCGGAACCTGCGGGTAGTGCATGAGATGCCCGCGCGTGTCCACCCTTATCCTGAAGTTGGCGGCACCAAAGCCGAGGCTCTGCTTGGCCATACCCGCTCCGTAGGTGTTACGCGGGGCGGCGTTGTGCTCCGGATACGGAACGAGCGAAGCAGGAATACCGAGTATCGCGGCCGGCATGAGCTCGAGGTGGGTGTGCTCCTCCGTGACCTCCCACGGCCAGGTGGCAACGTAGGCGTTCTCCTCCTCTTCCGCGTCGAGGTACTCTATGATGCCCATCTTCACCAGATCGTTCCAGGTGAGGGTTCCGTTCTTTATCGCATCGACGTGCTCCTTGGTGAGCTTCGGCTTGCCGTTCTCGACGATGATGAGCGGTCTTCTAACCCTGCCGTCGTCGCTGTTGACGTATACCTCCCGAACCTCCTCGTCCTGGTATATAGCCACGTTGATGACGTCGCTTATCTTTCCGCTTCTCCTGTCGCTCCTTATCCTGCGGACGAGGGACTCTCCATCCTCTATGGTCCCGATGAGAACTCCGTTGAGGTAGAGGCGCCAGAGTTCGGGGCTCGGGCGGCGCTCCTCGATGGAAACGACGCCGAGCTTGTTCAGGTACTCCCTGACCTCCTCCTCGGGAATGCCGGTGGTTATCTGGGACATCAGGGACAGGTTCTTAACGAGACCACAGTTCGGACCTTCCGGAGTCTCCGTCGGGCAGATTCTTCCCCAGTGGGTTCCGTGAAGATCACGCGCCTCGAAATGGGGCTGATCCCTGCTGAGCGGAGAAGTGACGCGCCTGAGGTGTGAAAGAGTGCTCATGTAGTTCGTTCTATCGAGAAGCTGGCTCACACCGGTCCTTCCGCCGGGCCAGGCACCGGTCGCTAAAGCATGCTCGATCCTCTCGCTGAGGACATCGGGTCTTATGGAGTTTCTCACAAACCTCTGGATGTTCTCGAAGGTGTAGCGCTCGCCCTTCCTCTGGTAGGTCTTGGTCATCTGGTACTGCATGTCCTTGACTAGCTGGCCGAAGGCGACGCGGAAGAGGTCCCTGAGGAGGTCTCCCGCTAACTTGAGTCTCTTGTTGGCGTAGTGGTCCTTGTCGTCCTCACCGCGGAGGCCGAGGGAAAGCTCGAGAACCTTAAGGGCCATCATGCCGAGGTAGTAGGCCTTGGCCTTTCTCCTCTCGGGCTCGACACCCATGTGCGGAAGGAGGTTGTTGTCTATTATGTGCTCGGCCCTCCTGAGCCTGTACTCCTTCGGCTGGCCGGGCAGGGAGAGCTTTCCTATGTAGTCGAGTGCGTCCTCCTGGTTCATTATGTCGCTCGCATCTTCGAGGTTGTCGAAGAGAACCTGCTGTATCCTCGGATCGTCGCTCACGGCCTCGACGATCTCTTTATCACTCAGAAGACCAAGGGCGCGCATGACGTAGACGAACTTAACCGGCCTGGGGACGTTTGGTATGTTCACGTAGAGGATGCCGTCCTTCCTCCTCTCGACGGTTATCAGCGCCCTGTAACCGTGTCTGTAGGAGAAGACCTTGGCGATTATCCTGTTCTGTCTCTCGTCACGCTCAACGAGAGTCTTGTTCGGGGCGAGATCCTCGATAGAGACTATAACCCTCTCGGAACCGTTTATGATGAAGTATCCTCCCGGGTCCTTTGGATCCTCGCCGAGCTTGATGAGCTCCTCGTCGCTGAGGCCGTAAAGTCTGCAGGCCTTGGACTTGAGCATTATCGGGAGCTCGCCGATGCGGACCTCGACTGGTTCCTGCTCGATGCCCTTGATGATGGGGATGAGCTCGAGGTAGAGCGGGGCAGAGTAGGTCAGGTTCCTTATCCTGGCGTCCATCGGGTAGAGCGGCTTCCTCTGTCCCTGGGCCTCCTGGAATTCGGGTTCACCCAGGCGTATTTTACCGAACTTAACCTCGAAGTCCGGGATATCCGGCTTCAGTCCGCCGAACTCGTATATGACCTGCTGCATGCCGCCCTCAATGAAAGCGTTGTAAGAATCAAGGTGCTGCCTTACGAGTCCCCTCTCCTTCCAGTAGGCGTCCATAACAAGCCAGAGGTCGTCAGGGGTAACATCCACAACGGTTGGTCCTCTCGATGCCATAATCTCACCTCGCAGAATCAGTCCTCCACCACAAGGCGGTAGTAGTTGTAGTAACCCGCCGTCGGGCTTTTTCTTTTGATCTCAAGGATATCGCCAGGCTTTGCCCCAAGGGCCACAACAGCGGGGTCTGAAGCCTTGATCTGCGGAAGCTGGGAGATTCTGATCCTGTACTTCCTGAGGAGCTCCTCCTTCTCCTCTTCGCTCAGTATTCTGTGCTCGGGAACCAGCTCATGCGTGAATATATCAAACTCTTTTTTCGTCGCCACCGAGAATTGCCCCCTTTAACATTTTTTAAGAACGATTATCACTACCTCACACCTGCGGGTTTCGGTATATAAGCTTTTCGAGTGGTATCTGGCTCGTAGGGGTTTATATCGGTTGCGCAAAGTTTAAGAACCGTTTTCCATGCCGAAAAGCTACTATGATGCACTTCTATGTCCATCAGTATGGGGAAAGACTTATAAATGTCTGCCGTCGGTTCGATGTTCGAACTTTCTAAAAAGCGGCCATGTGCTCGAAATCTGCTGTAATTTTGACATGATTTATGCCAGAATAATGGCATAACGTGGCTGATTAACGGGTTCATCTGTCATATCTGGCCAAAATACGGGTAAAATTTGGTCAGTTTTTTGTGCGAAACAATGCCCACTGACGCTTTTAAATGTCCAATACGACCTTGAAAGGCTCAGTAGTTTGGATCAGAATGTTTTTACCGCTCAACCATGCGAACCGCTTGAGAAACAGGTGTTTTGTTTGTGAGGGAAGCTTTTGGAAAAGCCTCACCAAGAAACTTTTCTGGCGAAAAGTTTCATCAAAGTTCGTGATTCCTTTCAAAATGCAACTTGGGGAATGTTTGCGCTCTTAAGAAGCTTTTGGAAAAGTTTCATCAAAGAGTTAGTAGCTCTCCTCCAAAAGAATGCTCACAAGTTGGGTTTCGTACTCAGATATCCCCCTTCAAACGTGGAATGCGTTATGGCAAGTCCTTTGAGAGGGGTTTATTCTCTGGTGACGCCCTTCGGGCGTCGATTCTAAAGTTAAACCCTCACAAAAGACTAACTTACAAAGATTCCTCATCCCCAGCGCACATATAAGAAAACTCCCTCAAGAACTTGCACTCTAAGAAGGAGCTACCAACTTTGATGAAACTTTGCGCAGGCAAAGTTTCTTGTGGTGGGCCCGGGGGGCTTTGAACCCCCGACCACGCGGTTATGAGCCGCGCGCTCTGACCAGGCTGAGCTACGGGCCCACGGGATGGCGCCGCCGCCCGGACTCGAACCGGGGACCGCCGGATTAACAGTCCGGCGCTCTACCGACTAAGCTACGGCGGCACGACCCAATGTAGGGAATATGGAGTGGATTTATAAATCTTACGGTGCCTCCCGATGGGGGAATGTCAGTCATTTTTGCGAAACATGGTACGAGAACCGGCTGCGAAAACTTTATATTTTCCCCTGGGAGTCTTTAAACCGTGCCCCGGTAGCCTAGCCTGGCGGGGCGGCGGACTTGTAATCCGCCGGTCGCGGGTTCAAATCCCGCCCGGGGCTCCACTACAAACTTTTCTGGCAAAAGTTTGATCAAAAGTTTATGATTCTTCAAGTGGTTTCTCATTATCGGGGCGTTTAACACGGGCAGCCATAAAATACCTGCACAACGGGACGTTTTTTGAAGCCCCAACAGAAACGTTCTTAGCCTTGAACATGGGCCGGAGTTGAGAAACGTCCCCAAACGGCACTTCCTTTTTGAAAATTAAAGGGAGCGGGCCTAAATATCGACCTCTCCCTTCTCCTTCAGCTCCCTGTACATTCTCCAGGTGATGATCGGCCTCTTCGCCGCCAGAACGTCGTCCACCCTCTTCACCGCTGTGTTGTGGGGTGCGTTCTTGACGACCTCCGGGTTGCTGTAGGCTTCCTCACTTATCTTCTTCAGAGCCTCGACGTACGCGTCGAGTTCCTCTTTGCTGACGGTCTCGGTGGGCTCTATCATTAGAGCCTCATGGACTATCAGCGGGAAGTATATGGTCGGAGCGTGCAGTCCGAAGTCGAGGAGCCTCTTCGCCACGTCAAGGGCCTTAACTCCCGTTTCCTTCTTCATGGGCTCGGCGCTGAACACCACCTCATGCTTCCTGAGCTCCTTGTGGGGCAGCTCGTAGCCCCTCGTTCCCTTCAGCTTCTGGGTGAGGTAGTTGGCGTTGAGAACCGCTATTTCGCTGACCTCCCTGAGGCCTTCCCTGCCCATTATCTTGAGATAGGTCAGGGCCCTGACCATCACCGCGAAGTTGCCGTAGAGCTCCTTGACTTTGCCGATGCTCTTGGGCACGTTGTAGTCGAGGTAATAGCGATCGTTCTCCTCGTCGTAGCCCACGAGCGGAACCGGCAGGTAGTCCCTGAGGAAGTCCTTAACGCCGACCGGCCCGCTTCCCGGTCCGCCGCCGCCGTGCGGGGTTGAGAAAGTCTTGTGCAGGTTGAGGTGGACGACGTCGAAGCCCATATCGCCGGGCCTTATCTTTCCGAGAACGGCGTTGAGGTTGGCGCCGTCGTAGTAGAGCAGGCCACCGGCTTTGTGGACTATTTTCGCTATCTCGAGTATCTCGTCCTCGAAGATGCCGAGGGTGTTGGGGTTGGTGAGCATTAAACCGGCGGTCCTTTCACCGACGGCGTTCTCAAGGGCCTCAAGGTCCATCGTTCCCTCCTCGGTCGAGGGGATTTCAATGACCTTAAAGCCGGCCATTGCTGCAGAGGCGGGATTGGTTCCGTGGGCAGAATCAGCTACCAGCATCTCGTCCCTCTGCGGTTCACCGTTATCGAGGTGGTAGGCGCGAATTATCGAAACGCCTGTGAACTCGCCGTTGGCTCCGGCCGCCGGCTGGAGTGTGAAGCGGTCCATGCCGGTTATCTCCTTGAGCCACTGCTCAAGCTCCCACATTATCCTCAGCGCGCCTTGAACGGTCCTCTCGTCCTGGTACGGATGGATGTAGGCGACACCCGGATGGGCGGCAATCTCCTCGTTTATCTTGGGGTTGTACTTCATGGTGCACGAGCCGAGCGGATAGATGCCGGAATCGACGCCGTAGTTCATCTCGCTGAGGCGGGTGTAGTGCTTCACAACCTCCGGCTCGCTCAGCTCCGGAAGGTTCAATGGGCTTTTTCTTTTGATCTTCTCTGGAATTTCAACTGCCACGTCCTCTATGGGGGCCGGCATCGTGTAGCCAACCCTTCCCGGCCTTGAGAGCTCAAAGATGAGAGGTTCGCTCCATTTAGCCTGACGGAACATTCAGGCCACCTCCTTGAGGGCCTCTATTAGTGCATCGACCCATTCTTTTCGCGTGGTCTCAGTTGCGGCGAAGAGAGAGCTCTCTCCCAGCTCCGGGAAGTGCTGCCCTATGTAGTAGCCGCCGTGGATGTTTCTTGCCAGGAGCATCTCGTGTACCTCGCTGTAGGGTTTCTCAAAGCGGACGAGTACGTCCTTGAAGTTCACGCCATCGAACGGAACCTCCGCCACCTCCGAGAGCCTTTTCTTGAGGTAGGCGGTGTTCTTGAGGATGACCTCTCCGAGCTCCGTTAAACCCTTCGGCCCGAGGGTTGCGAGGTGTATTGCCGAGGCAACAGCCACCAGGGCCTCGTTTGAGCATATGTTTGAGGTTGCCTTTGCGCGCCTTATGTGCTGCTCCCTGGTCTGGAGCGTCATCACGAAGGCCCTCTTTCCGTCCGAGTCTCTGCTCATTCCGATTATCCTTCCGGGCATCTGGCGGATGAGCTTTTTGTCGTTCCTGACCGCAAAGATTCCCGCCCTCGGGCCTCCGAAGTTCATCGGGTTTCCAAAGTAAGCGGCCTCACCAACTGCTATGTCGGCCCCGAGCTCTCCCGGCGCCTCCACTATGCCGAGGATCGTTGGGTCCACACCCACCACGAAGAGCGCCCCTGCCTCGTGAGCTATTTCGCCGATTTCCCTGAGGTTCTCCTCGATCAGCCCGAGGAAGTTGGGTACCTCAACGTAAACACCTGCCGCACCGTCGGCGGCTTCCTTGAGCTTCTCCATATCGACCTGTCCCCTCTCGTCCCAGGGCACCTCGGTTATCTCCATACCCGGGCCCGCGGTATAGGTTCTGAGGACTGCCTTCTTCTCGGGGCTCAGGGCCCTGGGGATGACGAACTTCTTCCTTCTGGTAACGCGGGCGCTCATCAGCGCCGCCTCTGCCATCGCCGTGCCCCAGTCGTACATCGATGAATTGACTATTGGGAGACCCACGAGCTCGGCTATCATGCTCTGGTACTCGAAGAGGGCCTGGAGCATCCCCTGGCTTACCTCCGGCTGGTATGGCGTGTAAGCCGTCAAAAATTCGCTCCTTTCGATGAGGTACTTCACGTGCGCGGGAACGTAGTGGAAGTAGGTTCCAGCGCCGAGGAAGCTGGGCATCTCAAGGGCGGTCCTGTTCTGACCCAGGACTTCGTTAAGCTCCATGAAGACCTCATACTCGCTCTTCCCCTCAGCCAGGTTGAACTTCTGGACCATGCCCTTCGGGACATCGGAGAAGAGGTCGTCAATCGAATTGAACCCGATCTCTTTCAGCATTTCATCCCTGTGCGCCAGGTTCGGGAGGTAGTGCCTTCCCATGCCTATCACCTTCTGAGCTTTAAGATGCTCGTTGAAAGTTGGGGGCTGAGAATATATGTTTTGTGCCGCGGGTGAAAATGCCGGAGGAAAAAATAGGGGGATAAAAGGCCTCAGCCGGTAACGCCGACGTCCTCGAAGAACTTCTCCATCAGGCCAGCAACGGCCCTTATGTCGTACTGCATGGTCTCGTAGACCGCCCACTGAACCTTGCTGTAGGTCCTGCCGTCGAGGGTCTTGAAGCCGCTAGGGGCGTTCACGTCGAAGTTGGCGTGGAGCTCGATGTTCCTTACCGCCCAGCCGTCCACATCATCGTCGAGCCAGTCATCCTTATCGACGTGGGTGTAGATGTAGACCGTGTCGCCCGGAACGGTGACGCTGGTATCGACGAGCGGGTTCGGGTCCTGGTCATAGCGAGCTATAAGGTTCCAGTTCTTATCATAGACCTCAACGTATCCGAGGGTCCTGAAGTATGCGTTCTGCATGTCGATGTCCTTAAAGACGAGGGTTATTGAGCTTGCCCCCTTGAACTCGAGCTTGAGTACGCTCCAGTCTCCCTTCTTGAGGGTTCTCGTCCAGAAGTAGCTTCCAAGGTGGCCGCGCTCGCTCCAGAGGTTGATGTCCTTGCCGGTCGAGTAGAGCATGTAGCGCCAGGAGTTGTGGGCGATTAGGTCGGCGTAGGCCCAGGCGACGCCGTTGGCAAGGCTCATGTGGCCGTTCTCGTTGTCGGCTATGTAGATGTCGTAGCCGTAGATGAACCTCTGCTTCTCCTGCGGAATCTGCCACCACTTTATCGGAGTGAGGTCGAGGGGGACGCGGTCGTTGAGTATGTCGTCGGCGACGGTGGGGGAGATATCGTTCTCAACGAAGTCGTGGGCATCTTCGATGTAGCTGAACTGCTCAAGATCCTCGAAGAGCGCCGGGGTGGTGTGAGCGATCAGCATGCTCATGTCCTCGAGTATGTGAACGGCCCTGCCGAGGTAGAGCATGGCCTCCTCCCTGTTGCCCTGCTTCCAGAGCTGAACCGCCTGCTCGTAGAGCTTCTGGGCCATGTCTGCGCCGGAGCTGTCACGGTCTCCGAAGAGATCGACGGTTATAAGCTCGGAGTGGTCCATCGGGTCGAGGAAGTGGTACTGGCTCTGGAGGGTGTAGGTCTTCCCGTTGAACTCGATGCTCCCGCCGCGCCAGTCCTCGTCGTAGGCTCCATAGAGGAGCTTGTCCTGGTACTGCATGAGTATCGAGCCAAGGGTCGGGTTGTCCTTGTACACCGCCTGTATGGCCTTGTAGGTCAGCTTCTGGTGGACGTTCATGGGATTGCTGAGGGTCGGCCCGTCGGTCGGCCAGGCGCTCACGAAGCCCAGGCCGCCGAGGACTATAAGGACGAGAACTATGGCTCCAGCCCTCTTCATTTTATCACCCCAGGTGTATGCGTGGCTTGTGAGGTGACGCGGGGTTAAAACTTTTTCGAGTTACTGGGGTTATGGCTTTTGGAGCCCTCCAGGTCATGCCGTATCATCCGACATGGAAAAAGTCACCCGGGACAACGCTTAAATGCCCATCTTCCTCCCCAGTTAGGGGGTCGTCATGATAATCGCTTTCGACTTCGATGGAACTCTAGCGGACACCTACTCGTGCATCGAGGAGGCGTTTCAGCGTGCGCTCGAGAGGCGCTACCGATGGCTTCCCGGAAAGGCCATCTGGGCGAAGCTCCTGACTAAAATCGAGCTCCAGTTTGAGAGGCCTACCTTTGGAAAGCACAGGAAGAAGAGCAGGCCACCTTTCTTCCTCCGCACAAAGTTCTTTGAGGCATGGTTCGAGGAGCGGGCAGAGCTCACGAAGCCCATCGACGACTCCATTGAACTGCTGAAGAAGCTCAGGGAGGACGGCCACGTGGTCCTCTCCTTCTCGGCGGAGGATTTCATCGATGGCATGAAGGTGAAGAGGTTGAGGAGAATGGGCATCTACGACCTCTTCGACGACGTCATCGTCTTTGGCCACGACATGACCATAGACGAGGCCTTTAAGCTGGTTCGCGAGAAGTACGGGAACGAGACTTTCATCTGGGTGGACGACAAGCCCTGGCGCTTCATCGGTCACGGCGACGAGAACACCGAGTACGTCTGGTACTACTTCCCGTTCACAGCAAAGTTCGTGGAGAAGAACCCCGAAAAACTGGCCCTGATACCTCACCTCCACGTCATAAGGGACCTGTGGAGCATATTCGACGTCATTGAGCGAGTAAAGCAGGAGAGGGGCATGATTTAATCAGCCTGAGTCCGCGTTGGTGTACTCTATCGTGTCCTCCACAAACTCGTCGTAGTTTTCCCTATCGACTTCTTCCAGCCGGAGCGAGAATTCCCTTCCGAGTGACCATCTCACGGCAACGGGCCCCCGATCGGTCTCGGCGACGATGAGGCCGAAGGGAAGGTCTCCCGCCCAGTGGTGCTTTGCGAACTCTACTCTGAAGCCCATCTTCCCCAGCTCTTCGAGCACCATTTCGTAGGTTCTTCCGGGGCCGTGGGGGCTCTTGGCGAAACCAATGTAGGGCATTTCTACTCACCGATGTTCCATTGGTGGACGGATTTAAAACCTTTTCGGTTTCCCTAACAAAATTTGAGCTGCGAAGAAGAAACTTCACTGGCACCGGAACACCCCGGGAGGCGATGCTAACCTTTTAATACCCCGTGGGAGAGTTATCTCGGGTGATGGAATGAGGAAGCTTTACATTGGCCTGTTCATTGTTCTGGTGGTCTTTGCCGCGGGCTGCATCTCCGGTGGCGGGACGACCCCGGCTCCAACCACGACAACCACCGCGAACCTTCCTTTTACCCCCGATGATATGGAGAACGCCATAAAATCCCTCAAGAGCTACGAGTACACCATGCACGTGGACAGCTACAACGGAACAAAACTCGTGGCCCAGCTCTCGAACGAGGGTGCGATAGACTTTGAAAGGAAGCTCAAATCCGTCTCCACATTCTCGAACAGCACCGTAGGGGGTGGCTCGTATTATAAGAGCTACTACTACACCACCTCCAGCGGCTACGCAAGCTATTTCGACCGGAACGGCACCGTGACATGGGAGGCCTCGTGCTACGGACCGGGCGAAGGGCCGGATTTCAACTCCACGATCCTCAGCGGGCTCTGGGAGGTCCTTAACATCGATAACGTCAGGGTCGTCGAGGATGGAGATTACTACGTTATCTACGCCAACGAGACCGGCGGCACCGCTATTGGGCCCAACGTGACGAACGCATACAAGACCAGGATCGAAGTCAGGCTCACCAGGGATCTGATTCCGGTGGAGATAAAGAAAACCGTCTATTACGAGAAGGGTGGTTCCAAGTGGGTTGACGTGATCACAATAGACGTCAGGAACCCCAACGCCGCCGTGGTGAAGCCGCCCAAGGAGCTCGTCGGGTACCTCAAGGCACAGGGTATCGACCTGGAGGACTTCCTGAGTGGATGCTAAACCTTTAAATCCCACTTCCCCCATTTTCTTTTGGTGGATCTGCGGTGGATGCGTTCAGCGGTCTGGTATTCTTTGCGTACGGGCCAGCACTGGCGATACTCTGGTACTTCTATCACGCCGACAGGTACGAGCCCGAGCCGAGGAGGTACGTCCTGGGCACGTTCATCCTGGGAGGGACGCTCTCGGTTGGCATAGCTTTCATTCTGGAGAGCTTTCTGACTCTCGGCGGAGCCATTCAGCCCCTCCTGCCCGCGTCTGCATTCTACGTCGCCCTCGTGGCCGGAATAGTGGAAGAACCCGCCAAGGCGCTGGCCATACGCTGGCCATTCAATGCCGGTCAGATGGACGGAATAATGGACGGCCTCGTCTACGGCGTGGCTGCTGGCCTCGGTTTCGCCGCGACGGAGAACTTCCTCTACGGCCTCGGCTGGGGTCTTGGGGTAACGGTGATGCGCGCGTTCCTCACCCCCCTCGCCCATGCCACGTGGAGTGCTGTGATAGGAGTGGCCTACGGCATGAAGGCGGAGGGCAAAATGACCTCCCCTGCCCCGTACTTCCTGCTGGCGATGTTTCTGCACTTCATCTGGGACTACTACGCGTTCATGAGTGCCGCGGTTCCGGCGTACAACATCCTGCTGATATTCTTCATAATCCTGAGCCTTGCCCTGCTCCGCTACTTCCTCCTCCTGGGACAGGCGGAGGACAGGAGCAGGCTGTGGTACTACTGGTTCAAGAGGAGGGACGGACTGTGAATGAGCTAGAGAAGGCCCTATTTGAGGCCAGGCCTTACGTGGAGTATTATGATCGGCTGGAGAATCTGGTAAAGCGCCTCTGGGAGGAGGCTACCGACAGGGAGAACTTCCTCCAGCTGCTGAACGAGGAGCTGGAGCGGGCCGAGGAACCCTTCAGAACGGACCTCAGGATATTCCTGCAGAAGTTTGAGGCGCTATGAGATTCCATCCTTGATGGTAACCTTTATAGCCTTCCATTTCAAACTTTTTTCGGTGGACGTGATGAGAAAAACGGCTGTTGCGGCCGCGGTGGCTGTTCTCGTAGTGCTGGCGGTCTGGGCCGTGGTAAATGCAACGCTGGGGGGACCATCTGCGGAGGACGTTCTCGATGCCATTGGGGGCCAGAGCTCCTTCTGCTGGAGGGCGGAGCTTACTGACAATCTCACGAAGGAAGAAATCTTTGCCTGCGTGAACTATAACAACGGGAGTGCCTTCTGGAAGGTGACTTCAGGGAATGGAACCTCTCTGACCAGGGCTTTTCCCGGCGAGGATTTCTACGACCTCAACTGGGACCTTGCGCTCCATAGCAAAGGTGTTGAGTGGAACGTCATGAACTTCGCGAGCTGGGTTCTAAAGGAAGGCACGGCTGAAGGAATCGAGAAGGTCGGGAGGGATGAATACGAAATCCGCGTCGTTCTCAGGGGGACCGATAGCTACGCCGTTGGGACCCTCGAGAACGGGAGCAGGGTCGAGGAGAGGCACGAGATAATCGCCTTTCTCAGGGTGGACGGAGAGGGCAAGCTTAAGGGTGGACACTTCACATGGAGGCGTGAGATGCACTACACTGATTGGAGCAGGGATGAGGTCATGGAAATCCGCGGGAGCTTTGAGATGCTTGGGCCGTGGAATAACTGACCCGGGTGGTCTGCATGTCAAGGCGGAGAAAGGTGCTCGTTGTTATCCTTCTTCTGCTCTCAATTCTGCTCCTCGTCCCGATGTCCCTGGAGGGCTACACCTACCGCTACGAGCTTGAAAGCCGGGGTTTCATGTCGTTCTCGGAGATGGGCTACGGGGTAGCGTGCCCGGGCGTCTTCAGGGCCTACTACCAGGTGGACGACGAATGGAGGGTGAGGTTCATTAGCTCCTATCTTCCATCGGAGGAAAACACCAAGAGGTTCAACGACCCCCACGCAATAATAGACGAGTTCGAGAAAAAGGCCCGGTCGAGGCGGCTCGTCAGTAAAGACGAGTACTCAACCCTGGTGCTCTCCAGGGACGCGAAAGGGTGGCCGTTGAATACCCACCTCCGGCTTAAGGCGGTTTATGAGGGAGACGCTCTGAGGTGGGTCTCCTTCAACCTCACCCACTCCCTCAACTACGACCCGAGGAACAGCAGCGTTCTGGTGGATTACGTGGATACCTACGAGACCTACGAAATTGAGGAGACCCGCTGCTGGCAGGTTCTCATAGGCTGGTTGAAGCCCCTACTCAAGAGGTACCTACGCGACCAGCTTGGGGAGATACCCTACCCAAAGCCCTGGGAGCGGGAACCCTGGTGATCGTTTCCACTTTTTGCGAACTTTTGTCAGTAGTGTGCAAAATTTGAATAGAAAAAGTATTTAAACCTGCCCTGCTCTCTACAGATGAGAACAACTGGGGGTAGTACGATGAAGCGGGCGATAGCCCTCCTTCTGATGGCAGTTGTGGTGCTGGCAAGCGGATGCATCGGGAACAGCGTTGGCCTCACCGAGGAGAAGGTTCTCGAGGCCCTTCAGAGCATAGAAACGGCCAGCTACGACCAGAACTTTTCAATGAGCATGCACTTCACCGATCCGGAGGGCAACAAGACGATAAACTTCACGATGTCGGGTCGCGTCCTTGGCGTCTTCAACAACACGGCCGGACTGGAGAGAGGTAACATGAGCATAACGATGCACATGATGGGAATGGACGTCAACATGAACTGGCCCTACTTCGTCAATAACTCCAGCGTCTACTTCATGGTCGATGGGAAGTGGTACAACGTCTCCCCCGACGATGACTTTTATTCCCAGGCCAAGGGCTCGCTCAACGTGGACTACATCAGAAACCTCCTCAGGACCAAGAACGTTACCATAAAGAAGCTCTCCGACGGCTACTCCTTCCGCGTGAACGTGACATTCTGGGAGTTCGCGAACGCCACAAACCAGAGCGGATACCTCAACGAGCTTTGGAGCGTCGATGGCGAGAGGCGGGTGAACGTCACGACCAACACGGGCTGGGTGGAGGTTCACCTGACGAAGGACGGAATGCCAACATTCATTGAAACCCACATGGACCTCATAATTACGATAAAGAACTACAGCGGGGAGACGACCGATATCCACATGACCCTCCACGAAACCGTTGCCCTCTCCAACATCAACGAGCCCGTTGAGATAAAGGCCCCTGAGGGGATAGAGAACGCTGGAGACTTCGAGGAAATATTCTGGTGAGGGGCCTAAGCCCCCCTCGTAGCCACTATTTTTATTCCGTTCCACTCGGCAACGACTTCCTCAATCTCAACGGGTGCCTCGAGCTTCAGCTCCGTCAGGAATTTCATCAGCTCCGGAATCAGCTCCTTCGGCACCGGTTCCGCGGTTTTAACGCTCACCGTTGGCAGTGCGCCGCCTTCCACGGGAACGACGCTCATGACGACCCTTTTTGGGCTGGTGGCCTCCTCCACCGCCCATTCCTGCCCCCTGGGGCAGGTGTGCCCGGTGACGCCTAGGACCTTTCCGTCCTCAATCCTTACCTCGATGGAGCACCCAAGGGGACAGACGATGCACGTGAAGCGGTACGTCTTCGTCATTCTCTCACCACCTCTACGGTGAGCTTCTCTGCATCCCTGATCTCCTCCGCCTTCAGCTTCACCCTGAGCATCTCGGCTGGCTTAACAACCGGGAGCTTTATCCTCTTGCCGATTTCGGGAATTCTAAGCTCCACTTCCTCCATCGGTCTCGCGACCCTGAGGTAGAGGTAAACGTCTCTGTCACCGCTGAGGTAGTGGGGAGCGAGGATGCGGACGTTTTGGCCCTTCTCAACCTTAATCCACTTCCTGCTCTCTATTCCGCCCTTCTCGATGAACTCCTTTGCGCTCTCCGCCGCTAACTCACCCTGCTCGGCAACGTAGTCAACGAGGTCGTTGATGAGGAGCGCGTTTCCGGCAACGAAAATCCCCGGAACGCTCGTCTCAAGCCTGTCGTTGACAACCGGCCCGCCGGTGGACGGGTCGATCTCAACGCCTATGGCTTTCAGCTTCTTGACGCTCGGCACTAATCCAGCGGAAACAATCAGTGTGTCTGCCTCAATCCAGAACTCACTTCCAGGGATTTCGTTGAGGTTCTCGTCCACCTTTACGACCTTCACCCTCTCGACCCGTCCCTTACCACGGACTTCCACGACCTTGTGGCCCAGGTAGAGCGGTATGTCGAAGTCCCTCAGAATCATGACGTTCCTTGCCAGGCCACCCGGATAGGGCATCAGCTCGATGACGGCCTTCACCTTCGCTCCTTCAAGGGCGAAGCGGCGCGCCATTATCAGGCCAACGTCACCGGAACCAACGATGACGACTTCCTTCCCGGGCAGGACTCCGTAGATGTCCATCAGCGTCTGGGCCTCTCCGGCGGTGTAGACTCCGGCGACTCTGTCGCCGACTATTCCTATCTCGAAGGCGTGCCTCTCGCGAGCGCCGGCGGCGTAGATAATAGCCTTAGTCCAGACCCCGTAGGCACCGCTCGGGGAGGTGAAGATTACGACCTTCTCCAGGTCGGAGTAGTTTCTGATTTCCATAACCCTCGCGGCGGTTCTGTATTCCACCCCAAGCTCAACCAGCCTCTTCGCGAGCCTCGACGCGAACTCCGGGCCGGTCAGCTCTTCCCTGAAGTAGTGAAGCCCGAAGCCCGGGTGAATGCACTGTGGAAGGATTCCACCGAGGTAGTCGTTCTCGTCGAGGAGCAAAACCTTTAGTCCGAGCTCCTTCGCCCTTATGGCGGCGGCCATTCCAGCAGGCCCACCGCCGATGACGACGACGTCGTAGTTCAGCATCGGAATCCTTGGGAACATCAGGCATCACCCCTGAGAAGGGCCTTGACGTCGCCCACTCCAATCTCGCTTCCCCTACCTTTCAGGGTAACCTTCCACGGCTCAACGCCGTACTCCCTCGCCAAAAGCTGGACTATCCTCGGCCTGCAGAAGCTCCCCTGGCATGTTCCGGTTGTGGCCTTCGTCCTGAACTTGACAGAGTCAACGCTCGGCGTTTTAACGCCTATGAACTTCATTCTCTCGATGGCTTCAAGCACGTCCCCCTCGCTGACGTTGTTGCACCTGCAGACGATCTTTCCGTAGGAGGGGTTCCTCTTGACCGCCTCGTTAATCTGCTCTGGACTCATCATGAAGAAGTGGCTTATCTCTTTCCGGTATGGGTTCCACTTGGACTTCTCGACCAGTTTTATCCCGAGGTCGCGCTGGATTAACTCCGCCACTTCCTCCGCAATGGCCGGAGCGCTTGTCAGCCCGGGCGAGCGAATGCCAGCGACGTTGATGAAGCCCCAGACTTCTTCTTCGGCCTTAATTATGAAGTCCCCTCCCGTTGGTTCGGGCCTTAAGCCGGCGAAGGTTCTGATGACTTTGCTCCTCGGCGGTAGCTGCGGCCAGAGCTTCTTTGCCCCTTCCCAGACTTCTTCAAGCCCCTCTCTGGTTGTGGCGAGGTTATCCTTCTCCTCCTGCGGCAGATCCTGGGCGTTTGGCCCTATCATCAAGTGCCCGGAAATCTCTGTGGTCACGACTATTCCCTTGCTTATCGGAGTTGGAGTCGGGAAGAGGACTCTCCTCGGCCCTGGAACGTCGTCGTCAAAAATCCAGTACTCGCCTTTCCTCGGGTGTATCTCGAAGTAGTCTATCCCGGCCATTCTCGCTATCCTGTCGGCGTAGAGACCGGCGGCGTTGATTATTATATCCGCCTCGATGAAGCCGTTGTTTGTCTCAACTCCTTTTACCTCGCCGTTCTCAACCTTTATGCCCCTAACTTCCGTCTCGAGGTGAGTTTTGACGCCGTTCGCCACCGCGTTCTCTGTTATTGCTATGACGGCTGGAATCGGCCCAATCTGCCCCACTATCGGAACCCACAGGGCACCTATCGCTTCCTGAGTCAGGTTCGGTTCGAGGTGGAAGAGCTCTTCCCTATCAACGAGCCTCATCTCTGGCACGTTGTTCCTCCTTCCGCGCTCCAACAGTTTTTCAAGCTCGTCAAAGTCTTCCTCCCTGGTTGCGACTATCAGGGCCCCGTTCCAGATGTGGGGAATCTGGAGCTCTTTCACCCACTGGTGCCAGAGCCTGTTTCCCCTTATGCACAGCCTGGCCCTCGTCGGATACCAGTCAGGGTCGTCATCGTAACCGCCGTGAATCAAAGCCGTGTTGGCCTTGCTCACCCCCCAGCCGACGTCTGGAGCTTTCTCGATTAGGTGAACTTCAAGGTTCTCGTATTTGCTTAAAATCCTCGCTATGCTGGCCCCACTAATCCCCGCGCCTATTATGGCGACCTTGGTCTTCATCTTTTCTCCCTCCGATTTAACTTGAGAAAGGACTTTCATCGTTTTAAAGCTTTCCTTAACCTTAAGTTTGCCTGAAAAGGGAGGAGAGAACAGTTCTGGGCATGAAGGGGAAGGACATGGGTGGACACTCATAGAATGAACAGATATGGCGTTCGCCCTGCAGGCAACTTCAGGTTTTGCATGTACGTTAAAGAAAGAGATGGGCCGGAGTCGTGAGTTTGTCAGACCCCAACGATCTTCGCCCAGCCCATCGCCCTCTTTACAGCTTCCTTCCAGCCGCGGTAGAGCCTCTCCCTCGTTTCTTCGTCCATCTTTGGCTCGAAGACCCTCTCTGCCCTCCACAGGTTCTTTATCTCCTCGAGGCTCTCCCAGTAATCGACGGCCAGTCCCGCCAGATAGGCCGCTCCCAAAGCTGTGGTCTCCTTCACGACGGGCCTGACGACCCTCCTGTTGAGTATGTCCGCCTGGAACTGCATCAGGAAGTCGTTCGCCGTTGCTCCCCCATCGACGCGGAGCTCCTTTATTCCGACGAGCCTCTCCATCTCCTCGACCACGTCGCGCGTCAGATATGCTATGGCCTCTAAAGTCGCCCTCGCGAGGTGCTCCCTGCCGGTTCCGCGCGTTATACCAATTATCAGTCCCCTTGCGAACTGGTCCCAGTAAGGGGAACCGAGTCCAACGAAGGCCGGGACGAAGTAAAGGCCCTCGTTGCTCTCAAGCTTCCTTGCGAGTTCCTCGGTCTCGGGCGCGCTCTGTATTATCCTGATTCCGTCGCGGAGCCACTGCACAGCGGCCCCGGTTATGAAGACGCTCCCTTCTAAGGCATAGGTGACCCTTCCGTTGAGCCCCCAGGCTATCGTCGTGAGCAGGTTGTTGGAGTAGCGGACGGTCTTGCCCGTGTTGGCCAGTATAAAGCTTCCCGTTCCGTAGGTGGCCTTCACCATTCCTGCCTCGAATCCCGCCTGGCCGAACAAAGCAGCTTGCTGGTCACCCGCGTCGCCGCTGACGGGTATCTCTGCACCGAGGAGTTCCCTCTTAGTGTGGCCGTAGACCCCGCTCGATTCCCTGACCTCGGGCAGAACCTCCTCGGGGATGTTGAAGATTTCGAGCAGCTCATCATCCCATTCGAGCCTCCTGATGTTGAAAAGCATCGTTCTTGAGGCGTTGGAGTAGTCTGTGACGTGCTCCCCGGTCAGGCGGTAGATTAGGAACGTATCGACCGTTCCGAAGAGAACCTCCCCCCTCTCGGCCTTCTCCCTCAAACCGGGAACGTTGTCGAGGAGCCACTTCAGCTTGCTGGCCGAGAAGTAGGCATCCGGCACGAGGCCCGTCTTCTCCTTGATTACATTGCCGTATTCCCTCTTTATCTCCTCCACCATCTCAGCCGTTCTCCGGCACTGCCAGACTATCGCGTTGTAGAGCGGTCTTCCGCTCCTGTCCCAGACTATCGTCGTTTCGCGCTGGTTGGTAACACCTATCGCTGCTATTTGGCTTGGCTCGACCCTGGCCCTCTCCAGGGCGGTCTTTATCGCCCTGAACTGGGCGTCCCAGATTTCTTCCGGGTTGTGCTCGACCCAGCCCGGTTTGGGATAGTGCTGGGGAAACTCGTACTGGCCGACGCTTAGAACGTTGCTCTCTCTGTCAAAGATTATTGCTCTAGCCGAGGTAGTTCCCTCGTCGAGGGAGAGGATGAACCTTTCCATTGATGCCCACCAAAGAGGAAGAAAGAGCAAGGAGGTATATTAGGGATTCGGTCTTTACTTCAACCCTAACCGGGACAGGTACTCAACCATTTTCTCAACATCGTTGACTATGACTCCATCGAAGAGTCCGCCGAGGCGGACGAGGTTATCGTTGGTGTAGTATGTCTCGTCTTTGAGGGACCACAGAACGACCTTAAGACCCGTTCCCCTGGCCATCTGGAGGGCACCCACTGTTTTTTCCACACCGATGAATTCAAGCGCCTCCACCGGGGGATTTATTGACCACAAGGATAGCTCGCCGATGAGGGCGGGGAGCCGTGCGAGCGTCTCTTCCCTATCCACGAGGAGCCCCATCCTTGTCTCCCTGTCGTATTTCCTGTACTCCCTGAGGGCATCGATTAGGAACGAGGACACCATAACCCTCGACGGGTTGTTTGCCCCGATTATTGCGGCCGTCTTTTTAACCGCTTCTACATCCTTTATCTCCACGTTGATTAAAATATCCTCCGGGAGGGCTTCAAAGGTCTCTTCGAGTGTTGGAATCATCTCTCCGTTCCCGAAGTCCAGGGACTTCAGCTCGTTCAGCGTCATGTCCTTGACCTTACCGCTCCCGTTGCTCGTCCTGTCAACCGTATCGTCGTGGATCACCACGACCTCCCCGTCCTTTGTCAGCCACACGTCCAGCTCAATTCCATTGGCACCTGCTTCAACCGCCTTTTTGAAAGCAAGAAGCGTGTTCTCTGGGTACCTGGCGGAGTAACCCCTGTGGCCGAGCACTATAACCTTATCCCTTTCCCACATTGGAATCGCCCCATGAAAATACCCCCTCCCCGTAAAAACCTTTCCTCAACCTGGCAGGGTCGTCGGAGATGACCGCGTCCGCGAGGGAGAGCAGCCTTGGAATCCAGTGGAGTTCGTCCATACCGTGGTTCCAGAGGTAGATTTTAAGTCCACGCTTTCTGAAGGATTGGAGAAGGCTCCTGAACGCCCCGTATCCAACGTACGAAACGGCATCTATTGGCACGTGGAGGGAGTAGATGCCCTTCAACCGCGGAACCCACATGAGGGAGGAGTAGCCCACTATGGAAAAACCCACCCTGCAGTTCGGGCATGCCTTCAGAACGGCCTCCACTATCTCCGGTCTCTCCGAGGAAAAGACGGTTCTCTCGAGGGCCTCCAGCTCCGCCTCCCTTAGCAGGGGTTCAACGGCCCTGGCTTCTTTAACGTCGGCGTTGAATACCGCACCGTTAAGCCGTGTGAAAACATCCCCCACCCGTGGTATTATCCTCCCCATTGGGTGCAGCCTTCTCAGCTCGACGAAGGTTAGATTTTTGAGGGAGTAGAAAGCCCCGTTGGAATAAAAGCCCGCGTCGTGGTGGGTTACATTTTTCTTCTGAAAGCTCGCCCTTCAGGGCGGGGGAGGAGGTCAGGAGCTTTCCGTCGCGGGTCAGCCTCACATCGAACTCCACTCCATCCGCGTATTTAAGCACCCTCTCGAAGGATGGGAGTGTGTTCTCGAGCCTCCCCCTGACCCCTCTGTGTCCAAGGATGAGGGGTCTCTCACTGTCCATAGTTGTCACCTCTCCAACCGCTCAAAAATGGGCTCACAAGTCTTAAAAGTTTCATCCATGTATTTTCCCCGTTAATTAAAACCATATAATCTAGGGGGTGTACGGATTGGAGTTTAAGTACAGCAGGATATTCATACTCGGTTTTGGATTTTTCGGAATAAGTATCATCTGGGCCCTCTACAACGCATACATTCCGATTTTTCTCCAGGATACGTTCCACCTCAGCAAGACAGTGACGGGCTTCATCATGACCATCGACAATCTCTTCGCGGTTCTCCTGCTCCCGTTCCTGGGCGCACTCAGTGACATGACGAGAACGCGGATCGGGCGGCGTAAGCCGTACATCCTTCTGGGTGCACCGTCGGCGGCCCTGATGTTCGCGCTCATCCCGGTGGCGAGGACCCACGAAAATCTGGCCCTCTTCATGGGAACGATTATCCTGATGAACTTCTTTATGGCGCTGTTCCGCTCCCCGGTCGTTGCGTTCATGCCGGATATAACGCCAAGCGAAAAGAGGAGCCAGGCCAACGGAATAATTAACTTCATGGGTGGCCTTGGCGCCCTGCTGGCGTACTTCGGGGGCAAGGCGCTCTACGACATGAACTATGCGTATCCCTTCTACTTTGGTGCCGCGATAATGCTCCTCGCCAACATACTCGTCGTTCTCGTTGTTCCGGAGCCCGAAGAGTACCGCGTTCCCGGGAAGAAGATAAGCGTAAGAAAGCTGCTCTCTGAGACATCCCACAGGAGCTTCGGTGAGCTGAAGGACAACCTCAGGGACGTGTTCACGAGTCACGAGAGGAGCCTCCTGGCGGTCCTCCTCGCGATATTCCTCTGGTTCGTAGCCTTCAACTCGCTGGAGACTTTCTTCACCAGCTACGCCAAGTACTACCTTGGGATAGATGAGAGCACGGGAGCCTTCATGCTCGGCGTCTTCAGCCTGAGCTTCATGCTCTTCGCAATCCCTGCCGGGTTCATCGGCGGTCGCTTCGGAAGGCGGAGGACGATAACCCTGGGTCTCATAATAGTGATTGGGATAATGCTCGCTGCGTATCTCGTCGGCGAGGGCTCGAAACCCGAATCCAGCTCCCTGAGCGACCCCGTCGTCATGACGTTCATGGGCCTGTTCTTCGTGGGCGGTATGGGATGGGCAATGGTCAACGTCAATTCCCTGCCGATGGTCGTGGACATGACGACCGAGGAGAAGCTCGGAGGCTACACCGGGCTCTACTACTTCTTCAGCCAGGCGGCAAACCTCGTTGCCCCGCCATTTGCTGGAGCCTTCCTCGACGTTATCGGCTACAGAACCTTGCTCCCCTTCGCGACGCTCTTCTTCATACTCGCGGCCGTGGCGATGCAGTTCGTCCGGAGGGGCGACATCGTTCGGAGGAAGGGCGACGCCCTCGACTACGTCCCGGATATGGATTGAGTTCAGTTTTCCCAATTTTAATCTTTAAATCCCGCTTGGATTGTTATGGACTGGCAGAGATAAGGGGGTGGTACCATGGAACGGAAGTTCAACTGGGGTGTTGTTCTCGGTCTGGCTCTCCTGGGATTCAGCAGGAGCATGGGATGGGCCCTCAACAAGGGGTTCTCTTTTCCCCTGCTCTCCGATTACACCAGTTCCGCCTTTGTGAAGGGAAGCATTCTGGCGCTCGAGGGGTTTATAGGCTTAATAATCCCGCCGCTCCTCGGCTATTACAGCGACACCCTTAGGTCAAGGCATGGGAGGAGGAGACCCTTCATATTCATAGGAGGCATCCTCGCGGCGCTGGCGACACTCATGATATGGACTGCCTACAGGATGGGCGCGCCCCTCTGGGCCTTTGCCCTCACGCTGGGCTTCCTGTACTTCTCACTTCACCTCTACACCGCCCAGTTCAGGGCTTTGATGCCGGACACGGTTGAGAGCGGCCAGCGAGGAAAGGCGAGCGGAGTTATAACGCTCCTCGAGTGGGCCGGCAACCTCTTCCTATTCGGCCTTGGGGGCTTCCTGGTTGCAAAGTACGGGAAGGGCTACATCGGTCCGTTCGGGCTCACTGCACTTTTCCTCTTCATCGCGGCGGCTTTTGTCTACCACAAGGTCAGGGAGCCGGAGGCTCCGGAGATAGAGGAAAACGAGAGTCTTTCGGGATATGTGAAGAGCATATTTGCCACGAGGGACTTTCTGAAGTTCTACACGGCCCAGATTCTCTGGTGGATGAGCTTCGAGTTCATAGCCATATTCCTGTACGGCATCATAGCGTTCATACTCAAGGGCAGTGCGACACCCGAGAACATCGATGCGGTGACCTCGATGGGCCTCTACCTGATGGCGCTCTTCAACGTTGCCGTGCTCGTTGGCTCTCTCCCGGGTGGCTACATCTACGACAGGGTTGGCAGAAGGCTCAGTATAATCATGGGGGGCTTTATCTTCGCCCTGCCGCTCCTGTGGGGGTGGTTCATCCACACGGAGACCCAGATTTACATGGCACTGTTCCTGGCAGGAATCGGGTGGGGGGCGCTCATAGCGGCATCCTACCCCGTGGTCGGAGACCTTCTCACCAAGTTCGAGAAGGAGGCCTTCACGGGGCGCTACTACGGTGTCTACGAGGCCACCAAGTCGATCCCTGTACTGCTCGCGGGCACCGTGGGCGGGGCCATCGTTGACCTAGCGGGCGGCAACTACCGCATTCTCTTCCCGATAGGGGCCATCCTCGTATTCCTTGCGATGCCCCTTATATGGAGCATGAAGGAGCTTGATGTTGAGAAAAGTTAAATATTCCCACCCTACAATTTTTTGCAGGTGAGAGCGTGAAGTCTTTGGAGGAAATTAGAGAAATCCTCAGAGCACACATGGGAGAACTACAGCGGAACTACTGTGTTCGGGAAGTTGAAATTTTCGGTTCCTACGCGAGGGGAGAACAGAGTGAAAACAGTGACCTTGACATCCTTGTAGAGTTTGAAAAACCGGTAGGACTTCTAACCATCTCCATGCTCCAAATTTATCTATCAGAACTTCTCGGAATCGAAGTCGACGTTATCCCAAAGAATTCCCTCCGGAAGGAGCTCTGGGACGACGTCAGCAGGGAGGCAGTTAAAGTATGAGACGGTATGACATGTACCTGAAGGATATCATTGAGCATATTGAAAAGGCCCAACGATTTGTGGAGGGAATGAGCTTTGAAAACTTTCTGGAGGACGAAAAAACCGTCTATGCTGTGATAAGGTGCATAGAGGTAATCGGCGAGGCTGCAAAGGCTATTCCAACGGAAATTCGCGAGAAGTATCCGGAGGTTCCCTGGAGAGCAATGGCCGGAATGAGGGACAGGCTAATACATGGCTACTTCGGAGTTAACCCCGAAATCGTGTGGATTACCGTCGTTAGGGACTTGCCACCACTAAAAGAAAAGCTGAAGTTGATTTTAGACGAGATGGGTGATGGAAAATGATAGGCGTTTTGATTCTCCTCATTGCAGTGGCTTTTCTGGCCTTTTCGGCCTTCGTGGGTTACAAAATGGTGAAGCCGCCGCGCCTCATTGGGGACTGGACGCCCAGGGATCTCGGCTACGACTACGAGGATGTCACCATCGAAACGGAGGACGGGATCAAGCTGAGCGGCTGGTGGATTCCGAACGGGAGCGACAGAACTGTCGTTCCGCTGCACGGCTACACGGCGAGCAGGTGGAACGACCTCTACATAAAGCCCACGATCGAGTTCCTTCTCAGGGAGGGCTACAACGTCCTTGTCTTTGACTTCAGGGCCCACGGGAAGAGCGAAGGGAAGTACACGACAGTCGGCGATAGGGAGATAGCCGACGTGAGGGCCGCCGTAAGGTGGCTGAGGGAGAAGCACCCCGAGAGCAGCAGTAGAATCGGGTTGATAGGTTTCTCGATGGGTGCCATGCTGACCATACGCTCGCTCGCCGAGATTCCTGAAGTCTGCTGCGGCGTCGCAGATTCACCGCCGATGGACCTCGATAAGACAGGCGCGAGGGGGCTGAAATATTTCGCCAAACTACCAGAGTGGCTGCACATCTTCGTCAAACCCTTCACGAGGCTCTTCAGTGGCGGGAAGGAGGTTCACCCCATAGAGTACGCCGATGACGTCAGAAAACCGCTCCTAATTATAGCCGGTGAAAAAGACCCCCTGGTCACGGTCGAGGAAATCAGGGAGTTCTATGAGAGGAACAGGGCCGTGAACGATGACATTGAGCTCTGGGTTACCGACGCCCCCCACGTGAGGACGCTCAAGTTCCATCCCGGGGAATGGAAAGCCCGGGTCGGGGAGTTCCTGAGAAGGTGCATGGGTTAGGCTTTTAGCCTCGGGTTTCCATTTTTTCCTGTGAGAGCATGAAAGCGGAAGTCTCGGCCATTATCATCATCGTCCTCGTCTTCGCGGCGTCGTCCTCCATATCCGCGCCCGCCTACATCCCCCGGTTCGGGGACTTCGCCATTCTCATACACGATGTCGGCCCCGGATACTTTGAGCAGCTGAAGGAGATAACAGCCCTTATAGATGCCTACTCCCTCCAGAACGTGACTTACCTCTTCGTGATTCCGAACCACGGCGGAGGAATGCCGCTTGAGGATTACCCCGCTTTCGTGGCTTTCCTCGGGAGGCTGAAGGCAGAGGGCTATCACGTGGAGCTTCACGGCTACACCCACATCGGGGACGAGTTCGACTGCAACTCAACGGCTGCCGAGGAAAAGCTTGAGCTCGGCCTGAGGGCCTTGAAACTCCTCAACGTCACGCCGGAATACTTCATAGCCCCGCGCTACTCTCTCTCGGAGGATGCACTGGCGGTTCTCCTGTCCCGCAACATAACCGTCATCGGGGAGGATTTCGTGTACTTCCCCAATGGAACCGTTGAACCCGTCTGCAACCGGGAGTACACGTGGTATCTTCCCAGCCCCTTCCTCGACTACCAGCTGGTGAGCGCCAGGGCCTCGTACGCCCACACCCGGGGAACTTTTTTCCTGTCCATCCACCCCGGGGCGGTGAACAACGATGCCGGGATGGAGTTCCTCAGGGAGTTCCTGGGTTTTCTGAAGGCCCATGAAAAACGGAATCCATGAAACGGCCTCGGCTAACCCTCTTCTCCTCACCGCTCAGCGTGGCTAACGCTCGTCATCGGCCGGGAGAATTTTGGGGGAACCTTTTAAAAAGCAACCGCCGAGAAGGGAAGGGGGATGAAGAGCGTTTACCGGTCTGATTCGCTACCGAATGATGAGACTGGCACTGGCAGACCCCATCACTTCTTGAAGAGCTCGTGCTCCACGAGCGCGACTATGTCGTTGTGGATGTCCTCAACGCTCGCCAGGGCATTGACTATCCTTATCTCGGGGAAGCGCTCGGCTAACTTGAGGTAGTTCTCGCGCACCTTCTTCTGGAGCTCGACTATCTTGTCAAACTCGGTCTTTATGCTCCGTCCGTTTATACGCTTCATGCTCTCCTTAACGGGCAGGTCAAGGAGTATCACGAGGTCGGGCCTCACGGCGAATCTGTTGAGGTCAATGAGCCACTCAAGGTCAAGCCCTCTCGCCCACTGATAGGCGAGTGACGAGTAGAAGTAGCGGTCGGATATGACGATTTTACCCGCCTCTATCGAAGGTTTTATCAGCTTGCTGACGTGTTCTGCCCTGTCGGCGGCAAACAGGAGCGCTTCCGCTTCGTGGCTTATCCTCGCCCCGTCTATGATGCCCTCCTTTCCGCCTGTGAGCACGAGCTTCCTGATGAGCTTCCCGAAAGCGGTGTCTGTTGGCTCCTTTGTGAGAACGACCTCGTGGCCCTTCTCCTCAAACCACTCAGCCAGAAGTTTTGTCTGAGTTGATTTTCCCGCACCATCGATGCCTTCGATAACAATGAACATTCCCACAGAGGTCACCCCCAAAATGAACGGAGGATTATAACGGCGCGGGCCTTTTTAACGCTTTTCCGTGAAAATTTTTGAGAGGGGTTTAAAAAGAGTCCAAAAATTCAAAGGTTCTTTTTCATGTGGTCGAGCAGCTTCCAGATGCTGCCGAACTCCAGCTCCTCCCCGTCCCTGTAGAACTCGACGACCCCCTCGGGCCTGAAGCGCAGTCCGAAGTCGTAGTCACCCTTCCCGAGCTTGTGGAGGAAGACCTCCTTGGGCTTCGGGGGGAGGTAACTGGTCATCATATCGTTGATCAGCTCGATCTCGAAGCCGAAGTGGTCGCTCATGCGCGGGAAGAAGAGCACCGCGGGGGTGTTCATGGCATCGACGAGGGCTTTTCCATCGATGTGGAAGTTGTAGTGCTTGAAGACCTCATGAAGGAAGTCGTCGAGGGCGTTGGGATAATACACCGTCGCCCCGATGTCGTTGGGGTGGGCCTCTATGAAGCTCCTGCTCTCCAGTATGGCCCCTATTTCGTCGCCATCGATGCCGCTGACGTAAACGCGGACGCCGCCGTAGTAGTACACGTAGGCCAGGGGCAGGCCCTTCCTCATTGCGAAGTCCTTGAGGGCTATGAGGGGGATGAGTCTGACGTCCATGATGGTCGAGCCGGTACTGACGATTCCGACTACCATGGCGCGCTTCCCGTACCTTGAGATGGCCCTTCCGTCCCTTCCGACTATTATCGTGCCGTGGGATATCGTTCCTATTGCCCTTCCGAGGAGGGCGAGCTCCTCAGGGTTGAACCTGGGGGAATAATACACCTCCACTTTCATCACCTCAATCGGGCAGTATTATACTCTCCTTTCCAATCCGGGACTCCACCCAGATCTTAACGTTGGAGCCGATCTTGCTGAAGTCTTCGATGAGCGTGTTGTCGCCGATTACGCTTCCGGGCTGTATCACAACGCCCTTCCCGATGCGGACGTTTTCGCCTATTATGGCCTCCCGAATCTCGGCACCGTCCTCTATTACGGCACCTGAAAATATCACCGAACGCTCTATTTTAACGTTTCTGCCAATTTCAACGTCGTCTCCAAGCACCGCGAACCCCCTTATCCCGGGCCGCCTCAGCACGCACCGCCTTCCCGTGACGAGCGCCCCCCCGTGTTCGAGGTTTCCCTTGAGGCCCTCCGTCCGCAGCTCGGGCAGCAGGAGCCGCCCGTGAAACACGTCCTCCGTAGCCTGAAGGTAGCTGGAGGGTCTGCCCACGTCGTTCCAGTACTCATTGAACGGGAAACCGTAGAGGGCCAGATCGTTTTCGAGCATCCTGGGAAAGAGATCCTTGGAAAAGTCGAAGTTCTTCCCCTTGGGAACCAGGTCGAACGCCTCCGGCTCGAAGACGTAAATGCCGGCGTTGACGAGGTTGCTGAACGCTTCCTCTGGCTTCGGCTTCTCCTTGAAGCGGAGTATCCTGCCATCGTCGTTGATCACGGCTATGCCGTACTGGGTGGGGTCCTCGACCCTTGACAGGGCTATCGTGGCGAGGGCTTTTTTCCTGCGGTGGTACTCGTAGAGCGCCTTCAGGTCAAGGTTCGTCAGCACGTCGCTGGAGACGACGAAAAACGTTTCGGCCATGTTCTTTACCACCTTCTTCGTCGCCCCCGCCGTTCCGAGCTTGATGTTATCGCCGTTGGAATACCTCATCCTGACGCCCCAGCTGCTTCCGTCCCCAAAGTAGTCGATTATGCGCTCTTTGAGGTATCCGACCAGGACGTATATCTCGTTCACGCCAGCCTTCACCAGGTTTTGAACGGCGTACTCCATAAGCGGTCTGTTGAAGAACGGGATCATCGGCTTTGGCCGGTACACCGTTAGTGGAAGCAACCTCGTGCCTCTACCGCCGGCCAGAATCACGGCTTTCATTACAAGCACCGATAGTCTATATCACCGCGAGTTAATATACTTTGCGCCTGATGCCGACAGATGAACACCGGTCGATGGATATGGACATCGGGTACCTGTCGTTGTGACAAGCTGTCCTCCCTTTTCTGGATAATAACCAAAACACGCCCTGGAATTGCCCCATCTGCTGGTCACAACGACGAAGAATTTTTAAGCCTGAATCCAACTCCCAACGGAGGCGATATTATGAACGCCCTTGAGAAGCTTGAAAAGCTCCTTGATAGAGAGCAGTTTGAGAAAATCAAGGCTCTGAACAACCCCGAACTCCACGAGTTTCTGGCGGAGTGGATTGAGTGGCTTGAGCCAGATAAGGTCTTCGTCTGCACGGACAGCCCCGAGGACGAGGCCTATGTCAAATGGAAGGCCCTCTACTACGGCGAAGAAAGGATGCTCGAGACCCCGAATCACACGGTTCACTACGATAATTACTACGACCAGGCCCGCGACAAGGCCAACACGAAGCTCCTCGTTCCCGGCGGGAAGGAGATTCCCTTCCTGAATACCAAGGACAGGGATGAGGGGCTGAAGGAGATACGCGAGCTCATGAAGGGCGTTATGAAAGGCAAGGAGCTCTTTGTGTGCTTCTTTGCTCTCGGACCCAGGAACTCGGTCTTCACGATTCCCGCCGTCCAGCTCACAGATTCAGCCTACGTTGCCCACTCGGAGTTCATCCTCTACAGGAAGGGCTACGAGGAGTTTAAGAGACTCGGGAGGAATGCTAAATTCTTCCGCTTCGTTCACTCGGCTGGGGAGCTCGACGAGAGGAAGACGAGCAAGAACCTCGATAAGAGGCGTATCTATATAGACCTTCTCGACGATACCGTCTACTCCGTGAATACCCAGTACGGAGGGAACACAATCGGTCTGAAAAAACTCGCCTTCCGCCTTACCATCCAGAAGGCTGTTAAGGAAGGCTGGCTCAGCGAGCACATGTTCCTTATGCGCGTTAACGGCCCGAACGGAAGGAAGACCTACTTCACCGGCGCCTACCCGAGCATGTGCGGAAAGACCTCAACGGCCATGATACCCTGGGAGAACATAGTTGGAGATGACCTCAGCTTCATAGTGCCCGTCAATGGCGTCGCCAGGGGAGCGAACGTCGAGAAGGGTGTCTTCGGCATCATCCAGGGCGTCAATCCCGAGGACGACCCGATTATCTGGAAGGTCCTGCACTCGCCGGTCGAGATAATCTTCTCCAACGTCCTCGTCAAGGACGGAAAGCCCTACTGGAACGAGATGGGCATAGAGATTCCAGAGGAAGGTGAGAACCACAGCGGAAGGTGGTGGCGCGGGAAGAAGGACAAGGAAGGAAACGAGATACCCCCGAGCCACAAGAACGCGCGCTTCACCGTTTCGCTCGAGCACTTCCCGAACGTTGACCTTGAAGCTCTCGAGAACCCATGCGGCGTTGAGGTCGGCGGAATGATATTCGGCGGCCGCGACAAGGACACCTGGCCGCCGGTCAGGGAGGCCTTCGACTGGAAGCACGGTGTCATAACGATGGGTGCCTCACTTGAGAGCGAGACCACCGCGGCAACCCTCGGCAAGGAGGGTGTCAGGGCCTTCAACCCGATGGCCATACTCGACTTCATGAGCGTCCCGCTCGGGGAGTACATCAGGAACTACCTGGACTTCGAGAAGAAGCTCAGAAAGGCTCCAAAGATATTCGCAGTGAACTACTTCCTCCGCGACGAGAACGGCAACTGGCTCAACCACAAGCTCGACAAAGCGGTATGGCTCAAGTGGATGGAGCTGAGGGTTCACGGCGACGTCGATGCCATTGAGACGCCAATAGGCTACATCCCGAAGTACGAGGACCTGGCGAGGCTTTTCAGGGAAGTTCTCGACAAGGATTATACCAGGGAGGACTACGAGAAGCAGTTCACCATCCGCGTTCCGGAGCTTCTCGCCAAGATAGAGCGCATCGAGACAATCTACCGCGAGAAGGTTGGGGAAGTCCCGGAGGAGCTCTTCCAGGTTCTTGAGGAGGAAAGGAAGCGCCTCCTTGAGGCCAGAGAGAAGTACGGGGACTACATCAGTCCCTCTGCCTTTGAGGGAGAGTGAACTTCTTCCCGTTTTCTCCTTTTGTGAGCCTTCGTCAAACGTCGAGCGGCAAGGCTTTTTAAGGACATCAATGACTAAGTATCACCCAGGATGATATACGGGTGGTTGCCATGGCGGAGTTAGATACGTGCACGTGTGATACAATCAGGGAGAAGCTTCCCCATCCGCTTAAGGGCCTGGCCGACCTGGCCTACAACTACTGGTGGAGCTGGAACAGACGCGCTACCAAGCTCTGGGAACGGATAGACCCGGAACTCTGGCGCGAGCACAAGAACCCCGTTAAGCTCCTGCTGGACACACCGGAAGACCGCTTCAGGGAGCTCCTCCGTGACGATGATTTCATGAACCTCTACGAGCTGGTGATGGATCAGTTTGAGGCTTATATGAATCCTGAGAGCACCTGGTTCTCGACCAACTATCCCAAGTGGGACAAGCCGATAGTGTACCTGTGCATGGAGTACGGCATAAGCAGAAGCCTGCCCATCTATTCCGGTGGTCTGGGAATTCTCGCCGGCGACCACGTGAAGACCGCGAGCGACCTCGGGCTTCCGTTCATAGCGGTTGGCCTTCTCTACAAGCACGGCTACTTCAGGCAGGAGATTGACAGGGATGGCAGGCAGAGGGAAATATTCCCAGAGTATCGGCCGGAAGAGATGCCGATCACACCGGTTCTCGGTAGCGATGGAAAACCGCTCCTGGTCGAGGTTCCTATTGGGGATGGCATCGTCCACGCTAGGGCCTTCGAGGTGAGGGTCGGCAGGGTCAGGATATACCTCCTCGACACGGATGTGCCCGAGAATAGCGAAGACGATAGGAAGATATGCGACTACCTCTACAACGCTGAGATGGACAAGCGCATAAAGCAGGAGATACTCCTTGGAATCGGCGGGATGAGGCTCCTGAAAAGGCTCGGAATAGAACCCGGTGTCGTTCACCTCAACGAGGGGCATCCTGCCTTTGCGAACCTCCAGAGGATGGCCTGGTACATGGAGGAGGGCCTTACCTTCACGGAGGCGCTCAGCATAGTTAGAGGCACGACGGTTTTCACCACGCACACCCCGGTTCCGGCCGGCCACGACAGGTTCCCGATAGAGGAGGTCAGGAAGAGACTGGCAAAGTTCCTCGATGGCAGGGAAGAGCTTCTGGAGCTCGGCAGGGAAGGTGACCAGCTTAACATGACCCTTCTTGCCATAAGGACGTCGAGCTACGTCAACGGCGTGAGCCAGCTCCACGCGGAGGTCAGCAAGCGCATGTGGAAGGACCTGTGGCCCGACGTCCCCATAGACGAGATACCGATAGAGGGCATCACGAACGGAATCCACACCATGACGTGGGTCCACAACGAGATGAGGAAGCTCTTCGACCGCTATATTGGAAAAGTCTGGCGTGAACACACGAACCTGGAGGGAATCTGGTACGCCGTTGAAAGGATCCCCGACGAGGAGCTCTGGGAGGCGCACCTCGAAGCCAAGAGGCAGTTCATTGAACTGCTCAGGCGGAAGGTAATGCAGAGGAACGGGCGCCTCGGTACGGACGACCCCCTCCCGAACATCGACGAGAACGCACTCATAATCGGCTTCGCCAGACGCTTTGCAACCTACAAGCGGGCGACGCTCCTGTTCACTGACCTCGAGCGGCTGAAGAGGATCCTCAACGACCCCGAGCGGCCGGTGTACCTGGTCTTCGGTGGAAAGGCCCACCCGATGGACGAGGCGGGCAAGGAATTCCTTAAGCGCGTTTACGAGGTCAGCCAGATGCCCGGGTTCAGGGGCAAGATATTCGTGATGGAGAACTACGACATGGGAAGCGCCAGACTAATGGTTGCCGGCGTTGACGTCTGGCTCAACAACCCGCGCAGACCGCTGGAGGCGAGCGGAACGAGCGGCATGAAGGCTGGCCTGAACGGTGTCTTAAACGCGAGCATCTTCGACGGTTGGTGGGTTGAAGGCTACAATGGCAAGAACGGCTGGGTGATCGGCGAGGAGAGCACGGAGCCTGAAACTGAGGCTGACGACCTCAAGGATGCACAGGCTCTCTACGAACTCCTTGAGAGGGAGATAATCCCGACCTACTACGACAACCGCGAGCGCTGGATTTACATGATGAAGGAGAGCATCAAGGGCATAGCCCCCCGCTTCAGCACACACAGAATGGTCAAGGAGTACATGGACCGCTTTTACTCCAAGGCCATGAGCAACCACATCTGGCTCACCCGCGACGGATACCGCGGTGCGAAGGACATTGCCGCGTGGAAGGACCGCGTCACCGCCTCGTGGGACAAAGTGCGGCTCTGCGATCCGAAGGTTCGCGAAGACGGAACCGGTCTGGAGGTGGAGGTCGTCCTAGACGGGCTTGAGCCGGAAGACGTCCGCGTGGAGCTCTACTATGGGGTTAAGGCGGAGGGCTACAGCGTCGAGAGGGCCCACATAATAGAGCTCAGACATCCGAGGAAACTCGAAGGCGGCAGGTGGCTCTACACCTACGAGGGCAACGCTCTCAGGCATCTGGGCGACCCCTGCTGGCACTACGCACTCCGCGTTTATCCGCACCACGAGAAGCTGCCCCACCGCTTCCTCCTCGGTCTGGTGAAGTGGAAGAACCTCGACGCCTGAACTTTCCTTTTTGTTTCATACCTGTGCGGTACTGTGCCTTAGAATACAAGTTGGAACTTTTAGACTTTCTTAGTGGAGGGACATCTTTTTAACCTGAAGCGTTCATTGTAAAAGCTGAACAACCCATGGGGGTGAAATCAATGGATGAGGTGAAGAAGTGGACCCTGTATCTGATATTCCTGGTTGCAGGATTTGCCACAGGCATCGGCAGCATAGGACTGTTTCCGCAGTTCTGGCTCCAGTATGGTATAACCGGAATGGCAGTGTACATAGTGTTCCTAACGATACTGACCTATGTCGCCATACTTGAAGCGGAAACTGTAATGAAGTCCGGCTACTACTTCGTTGAGCTGTACAACAAGGTTTCCAGCAGACCCGCGATGGTGCTGTCGATCTTCGTGGTTGTGGCAATGTTCCTGTCATACTACACCGCCAATACTATGCTCTCCATACTGTCGCCGGTTCTCGGCACCGGAACCGTTGCAAGGCTCATAGCGAAGATAATAATGTTCGCCATAATCTTTCTGATACTCACCAGGGCCAAGGAGAAGACCTTTGCGATAATGGCCTTCGGTTCGATAATCTTCGTCGTCGCGGTTTTCATCACCGCTATTGCTTTCAAGACCCAGATACCTGAGAACGCCGCGTTCCTTGGCATGGCCAAGCACATGGTGTTTGCCAGGCACGGAATAAGCCTCGCTATGATAAAGGCTGCCGCGGAGAGGGCCATCTATGGAGTCGGCCTTGGGTTTGCCTTCTACCTGATGCTCGGCAGCTTCATCAACGAGCGCTTCAACGCCAAGGTCATCATCGGAACTGGAATCCTGATTCAGCTGCTAATCGGAATTTTCTCCACGGTGATAGTCGTCTACGCCATCGCACCCACGACCCCCGACAGGCTTCTCCAGTACGTCTACGGTGGTGAAGAGGGAGCCATCCAGATGCTCGGGGACCTCCCGGACATACTGGTGGATTACCAGACTCTGTTGATTCTGATAGGAGTATCGGCGTTCTTCGCGGGAGTAACCAGCCTGCTCCCGACGGCGGAGGTTGGCCTCCAGATAGTCGAGTCCCTATTCGGAGTCGGCAGAAGCAGGGCCGCCACCTACCTGATCGGAACATCGCTGCTCATAGGAATCTTTGACTCCCCCCCGACGATAGCGGACATGGTACTTAAGGCCGTCGTCGCTGCGACGTTCTTCACGGCCATATACGAGCTGTATCCAGTGGTGTCCTCAAAGGAGAAGCTCTCGACCCCGGCAATGGCAGTGGTTGCAATAAGCGCTATTATACTGGCAGTTGGTGGCCTTTACGCCTTCTTTGGAGTCTTCAGGATGGGTGGGGTGTACATTGCTTCCGGAATCCTGGCGGCGATAGTCGTGCTCTTCGGCTTCTTTGGGGACAGCCTGGTCCCACAGAGGAGCGCCTGATTCTTTCTCTCTTTTATCCTGGATCTGTCCTATTCCCTGCCGGTAGGATAAGGCTTTCAGAAGAAAAATGTAGTAAGAACGGGATCATCTGTGGGCGAATATCGCAACGACCTTCTCCCCAACCTCGTCTATTCTGACGAACCCAAAGCGCTCGAACTGAACAACGTCGTCCACGCTGACCCTGGCATCGCTCTCCAGGAGGCCCTTCCTTACCACGAGTTCGTCCCCCTCCGGGACAAGGACCTCACAGGGCTTCCCCTCTGTGACCCAGTGCACCATCCTCCAGCGGTTCTCCCTGGCGACTTCGTAGTCGACGCTGTGGAACCTCGCTTTTATGCTCCCCTCTGAGACCTCGGCTATCTCGACGTTGAAGAGGTCCTTCAGGCGGACGAAGTTGCCTGGCTTGAACAGCTCCATGTCATCCTTCGAGACGTAGATGGGTTTTCCGGGCACGAACTTGAGCCTTCTAACGCCCCTCTCCGGGTGATCCGGGTGGAGCGGAATCTCGGCAATGAATTCCTCGTCATAGCCCTCGATGTACATCGGAATCGGGTCAGCGACGAAGAAGTAGCGGTTTGCTATCGGCTCGATTATCCTCCTGTTTATCGCGGCTAAATTGTCCCAGCTTATCGTGGTGTCGCTCCTCTTGAGGCCGACCTCGATGATGAGCTCTCTTATTGCCTCCGGCCTTATGCCGCGCCTCCTGAGGGCCCTTATGGTGCCGAGCCTGGGGTCGTCCCAGCCGAGGTACTTGCCCTCCTCTATTCCTTTTCTGGTTTTGGACTTGCTGAGGATGACCCCCTCGATGCTGAGCCTTCCGTGGTGAACCGTCTGCGGGTATTCCCAGCCGAAGTAGTCGTAGAGGTAGCGCTGTCTTGTCTCGTTCTCCGCGTGCTCCTGTCCGCGGAAGATGTGGGTGACGCCAAGTTCGTGGTCGTCTATGGCCGAGGCAAAGTTGTAGAGCGGCCAGACGCGGTACCTGTCGCCGACGCGCGGGTGGTCCGCGTTATCGATTATTCTCAGCGCCGGCCAGTCTCGGACGGCGGGGTTGGGGTGCTTAAGGTCAGTCTTTATCCTGACGACGGCTTCGCCTTCCCTGTACTCTCCGTTCAGCATCTTCTTCCAGCGCTCGAGCTGGACCTCCGGCGGCTCCTCTCTGTGCGGACAGGCGATGCCCTTGTCACGAAGCTCGCGGAACTTCTCAGGCGGGCAGGTGCAGACGTAGGCCTTTCCGCCCTTTATGAGCTCCTCCGCGTACCTGTAGTATATCTCCAGCCTGTCGCTGGCGATGTGAACCTCATCGACCTTGAAGCCAAGCCACTCGAGGTCCTCCTTGATCCACTCATAGAACTTCGGTTCGGGCCTCTTGACCTTGGGGTCTGTGTCGTCGAAGCGGAGTATGAACCTGCCGCCGTAGAGCCTCGCGTACTCGTGGCTCAGAATAGCGGCCCTCGCGTTTCCGAGGTGGAACGCGCCGTCCGGATTGGGGGCGAAGCGGGTAACTACCTTCCCCCTCTCGGCCTTTGGCAGGGGCGGGAGGCCTTTTTTCTCCTCCTTTTTCTCCTTCTTTGCCTCAAAGAACTCGGGGTAAAGCTCCCTCAGCTTTGCCTCCTGCTCCTCGAGCTGGAGTGTGTTCACCTTTTCAACTATCTCGTTCACGAGCGGGATTATCTCCTTTGCTTTTGGCCTGAGCTCAGGGTTCTCGCCGAGAACCTTTCCTATAACCGCCTTCGGGTTTGCCTTTCCCTTGTGGGTGTAGGCATTGATGAGCGCGTACTTCAGTATGAGTTCCTCCACGTTCATTCTCCTCACCGGTGGGAGAATGGAGGGAGCGGTTATAAAGTTAGTCCTCAGAAATTGGGAGAAAAGGGGTGCGGAGCTCACTCCGCGAAGGTGACTATCTTGAGGTTTATCGGGCGCCTGACGACGTTGTACTTCCTCGCGCCGACGAGGTATTTGACGCCGCTCTCGCTCACCGTGTCGATGAGCCTCTGGGTGATGACGCCGTTAAAGACGACGGCGTAGACGTCCTTGCGCTCCTTGAGCCGCCCGGTCATCTCCCTGACGGGTATCTCCGCGAGGACGTTTTTGTCCTTGTCAAGGAGGAGCGCCATCGACTCCTTGGAGGCCTTGACCTTCTCTATGAGCTCGCCGAACTCATCGAGCTCGCTTGGCTTCGGCTGCTGGATGGGTTTTATTATCCTCTCCTCCCTCTTGGGCTCGGCCCTTTCGGGCTTTTCCGGCTTCTTCTGCACCTGGCCGGGGGCGTGGGCAGGGGGTTTCCGCTCCTCCGTCCTCTCTTCCCTTGCCTTTGCCTTCTCCTTTTCCTTGATGACGTCGTAGAAGTTCCTGCCCTTGTAGAATATCTCGGTTATAACCTGCTCCGCCGGGACCTTGCTCCTGAGGGACTTGACTATCTCCTTCTTGGTAAGCTCTTCAACTTCTTTGCCCTCCGGTGCCCTTGCCACGTAGTCCACATCGGCAACCTGAAGGAGCTCCTTCAGGATGAGCTCGCCGCCGCGGTCGCCGTCGGTGAAGGCGGTAACGATGCGCTCCCTGCTGAGTTTTATTATCGTCTCGGGAACCGAAGTACCCTCTACTGCTATGGCGTTCTTTATCCCGTGCTTGAGCAGGTTGAGGACGTCGGCCCTTCCCTCGACGACGATAATCGAGTCAGAGAACGGAACGTGGGGTCCGGCTGGGAGCTTCTCGGGGCCGTACTCTATGAGCTCCTTGGCACGGACAGCTTTCTTAACCTCCTCGGTGAGTTCCTGGGTTTCCGGTATCTCTTGCTCCATGAGCCCCTCGAGTATCTCCTTGGCCCTCTCTATGATGTACTTCCTCTTGGTTGCACGGACGTCCTCGATGCGGAGGACCTTTATGTTGGCCTCCGCCGGGCCAACGCGGTCGATGGTCTCGAGGGCTGCCGCCAGAATCGCGGTCTCAACCCTGTCGAGGCTTGAAGGGACGGTTATCGTTCCGTAAGTCTTTCCGGCCTTGGTGTGAACTTCAACCCTTATCCTTCCAATCCTTCCGGTTTTCTGAAGCTCCCTGAGGTCAAGATCGTCACCGAGAAGACCCTCAGTCTGTCCAAAAATAGCACCAACAACGTCCGGCCTTTCAACAATTCCGCTTGCTTCAAACTCCGCGTATATTACATACTTGGTCGTTCCGAATTCGTCCTTGGCTGACATACCATCACCCTCTTTCCGTTTTTCAAACTTCTGCTTTTCAGCCAAAATGTGGTGAAGCACTGTCTTCTTCCTCTTCATCGAATCCCCTCCGCCAGGGGGTCAGAAACGGAGACGACCTTAAGGTAAAGGCCGTAGAGATCCTCGATACCTTTAATGTCCTTCTTTGCGATTCTCCTGAGCTCCCTGCGCGTCTCTGCATCGACCCTGCAGGGATAGCCCTCCAGATAACGGAGGAGCTTCCTTGCGAGTTCCTCGCCCTTCCTGTCGAAGTCCGTAAGTATCATGACCTCTTTATGCAATGAGGCGATGAGCGCAACTTCCGTTAAAGGCAGGCGGGAGAGCCTTATTATCTCCGCCCTGACCCCCAGATTCCTCAGAGCCACCTCGTCTCGCATGCCCTCCACTATGAGGGCACCCTCAAACTCTCGCAGTTTATCTATAAGCTCCAGGAATCTTTTATAGTTTTCGGCGTACATTTCGCCGTCGGTTGGATAACGAAAGAATGAGGTTATAAGCTTATTGGGTGGCTCTTTGACATGTCCATGTGAATGGTAATCAGCAGACGTTACGCACGGGCACCGTGTGGCTCATGGGCTCCTCATAGAACTCCTCCATAAGCCTCTGGAGTTTTCTGGAGAGCTCAATCTGGTTGCCCCACGAGCCCTCTACCTTACCCTTCGCTGCCATCCTCCCCAGGAACTTTTTCATCTCATCGCTCAGCGGGGAAGGTTTACATTTTGCCCACGGCGTTCCGGGGAGCGGCATGAAGTAGTGGGCCCTGACCTTGCCACCCTTACGCATTATCCATTTCATCAGCTCGATGCTTCTGCGCTGGCTTTCTTCACTCTCGTTCGGCAGGCCGACGATGAAGTCAACGACCGGCTCGAAGCCGTACTCAAGCATGTATTCCACCGCCCGCTGGACGTGCTCGACCCTGTGAATCCTGTGCATGGCTCTGAGCATGGCATCGTCCCCGCTCTGGGCGCCTATGGCCAACCTCCTGTTGTCTGCATAGTCAATGAGGAGCTCCAGTGTCTCCGGGAGGACGAACTCGGGCCTGACCTCGCTCGGAAATGTCCCGTAGTAGAGTCTCCTACTCTCTTTCCGGAGGGGCTGAAGTGCCCTGAGAAGGGCCTCGAGCTTGTTGAGCCTGAGTATTGCCCCCGGTGAGCCGTAGGCGAAGGCGTTGGGGGTTATGTAGCGCATGTCCCTCATCCTGCGGGAGTACTTTACGATCTGGTCTATCGGCCTGTGTCTCATCCGGAGCCCCTTGATGTACGGCGTCTGGCAGTAGTAGCAGCCGAAGGGGCAGCCCCTCGTTATCTCGATGGGGGATATCAAGCGAACGCTCTCGGGATACGGCGGAAAGCGCCAGAAATCCTCCACCTTTGCAAAACCGGTGAAGGTGAACTCACCATTGAGGTAGAATGCCAGCCCCCTTATGTCGAGGAGCTCCTTTGTGATCCGGTACCCAGTCTTTTTCAGCACGGTGAGGAGCCTGTAGAGAACCTCCTCCCCTTCGCCTATAACGGCGATGTCAAAACCGAGCTGGTTCAGGGTGTGCTTCGGCATGGCTATCGCGTGGTAGCCTCCGGCAACGAGGAGGGCCCCTTTCTCCTTCAGAAGGCGTACCTCCTCGGTCAGGGGCCCCCATATCTCCTCGGTGAAGAAGGAGTAGAGAACAACCTTCGGTCTGGCTTTCAGTATCTCCCTGAAATCCTTGGTTATTATCAGCTCACTGAGGTCAAATCCCTGGCTCTCCAGGGCTCCGAGCAGATGAACAAAGGCGTTGTGATTGCGCTTTGTCATCCTCACCGCTATCTCTGGCATGTTTGAAGCCTGGAGAATTAACTTAAAACGCTAACGGTTGTGGAAGGAGAAGTAAAAGAAGCCAGAAAGGCCTTCAGGCCTTGATGGCAAGCTTGATGTCCTCGGCCTTGACGGTCTTCCTGCCGGCGTGCCTAGCAAAGTCGGCGGACTTTCTGGCAAGCTCGATGGCGTACTCCTCGAGGTACTCGGCAAGAACCTTGGCAGCGTCCTCGCTGACCCTCTCAGCGCCGGCCTTCCTTATAAGCCTGTCAATCGGGGCAATCGGAAGCTCGGCCATTCGCAACACCTCCTTAACGGGTTCTTCGGTATTCTTTAGGGAATTGGAGATATATAAACCTTTCGGTAAAAGGGGGCTTTTCCGCCGGTTTAACGCCGGATACACCCTTAAATAAATTTAACTTGGCCAGTTAGGTGTTCATTGACACCTGCTTTCCTTCCGGTTCTGCCGTCATGACACTACGGCCCATTGGAGGGTCCACCCAGGTGGAGCCTTTTAACGGCCGTGGGCACGATTGGAAAAAGGTACTGGTCGATACTGCTAACGGCACCGGAAAATTATTCAAACGTGGGCGGCGAGAGGGAGAAGAAAGGGGAAAACCCTCATCTAGGGGAAATCACTTCTTTCTCTTTGAGAGCGCTAAGTGCTGGCTTCCCTGGTAGTTGCCCCTGTAGGGGTCTTTGGCCGGTCCCTCCAGCCTTATGAAGGCTATCTGCACGAAGCGCTCTCCGTAGGAGAGCTCGACCGGTTCATCGGAGGCGTTGTAGATTCCGAGGGTAAGATTGCCGTCCCAGCCGGGATCAACCCATGCGAAGGAGCCGAGTAAACCCTCCCTGGCGAGGCTGCTCCTGAGCTTCATGTCACCCATGACGTCGTCAGGGAGTCCTATCCTCTCGAGGGTAAGGATGAGGGCGTATGTCTTTGGGGGAATTACCACTTTACCAGCCTCTTCAACGTCTATCAGTTCTCCGTTTATGTACGCCTCTCTCCCAACGCGCAGGTCGTAGCCTGCTGACTGAAGGGACTTCTCGTTGAAGGGCTCGATTAGAATTTCCTTCCTGATTTTCCAGTCTGGGAGCATCATTACCAACCACCGCCAAACGTTGGAGTGAGAACTATAAAAAGAATCCGGCCAGTATCCAGCAGACGCCCAATCGCGAAGAACGCACTTTGAACTGGCGAGATATGAGGGCAGACTGGACATAAGCCCTGTAGAATAGTCCTCAACATTCCGCCAGCAAAAAGGAAGCTTCACCAAAAGGTCGTGATTCCTCTCGGAGAGCCTATAACGGAGGCATTTCGTGCGAGCTTGCCCCGTTAGAGCGTGAACCCTTTTAAAATTGTTCATTAGTGGGGATTCGTCTTTTCAGGCACCCCTCGGGTGCCGTTTTGAGCGAATCTTTTTGATAGTTCTCTTTCCACTGGTTCGATGCAGAGGGGCCTTTTAGGAGAAATGCACCCTAACTTCGCATTGTGGCGAGAATCACAAACTTTGATGAAACTTTTGCTTGGCAAAAGTTTCTTATGGCGGGCCCGGCGGGATTCGAACCCGCGACTACCGGCTCCGAAGGCCGGCGCCATATCCCCTAGGCCACGGGCCCCCGTGGTAAGTAACGGGGCCCAAAAATAAAGTTTGCGGTGCTGATTGCAAAAGAAAAAAGTCAAAGAATCACCCCTTTGATTGAGAACTTCAAAGAAAAGTGGTTGGTGTCCGCCAGGGGCGGACAAAGGGAAAAGGAGTTCAGCCGAAGAGGGCACCGAGACCGGCGAGGGCCTCCTCCTCGCTGGCCTCCTCTTCCTCTTCCTCCTCTTCCTCAGCAGCGGCCTCAGCCGGGGCCTCGGCAGCCGGAGCAGCGGCAACGGCAACCGGGGCGGCAACCGGCATGGCGGCCTTCTCGATGACCTCGTCGATGTTGACGCCCTCAAGGGCGGCAACGAGGGCCTTTATCCTGGCCTCGTCCGGGCTGACACCAGCGGCCTCAAGGATGGCCTTGAGGTTCTCCTCGGTTATCTCCTTACCAGCGGCGTGGAGCAGCAGAGCGGCATACACGTACTCCATTTTTCGCACCTCCAATCATCTTCATTTTTTCATTCATTTCACACGGATTTGTTCAGGGATACGAGGGAAATGGAAAGTTCAGCCGAAGAGCGCGCCCAGTCCTGCGAGCGCGTCCTCCTCTGAGGCTTCCTCTTCTTCCTCCTCTTCTTCCTCAGCCTCCTCGACCTTCTCCTCTTGAGGCTGAGCGGCAACGGCTATTTGTGCCTGTTGGTTTAAAAGCTCTTTGGTCTTCTCGTCGAGTAACTCTTCAGGCAGTTCCTGGGCTATGAGCAGGACTGCACGCAGAGCCCTGCCAAAGATGTCCTCGACGGTCTCTGGGGTGACGTAGCCAGCCTCCACAGCGACGTTCTTCGCTCCGAGGAAGGCCTTCTGGATGATGGCCTCGATGGTCTGGCCCGTCGGATAGGCGGTGTTGACCGACAGGTTGAACGCGTGCATGTAGGCCTGCTGGAGCAGGTTGATGTACTCGCTCTCGTCGATCGCCAGGACTTCTGGAGTGTAGACGATTCCGTCCTCGTAGGCCGCGAGCAGGTTGAGACCGACCTCGAGCGGCTCGATTCCGAGCGCGTTGAGGATTCTCGCGAGCTGGTCGGTTATGACCTCACCGGCCTTGAGGACGGTGTAGTCCTTCTGGATGCTGACCTTACCCTTCTCGATCCTCGCCGGGATTCCGAGGGTCTGCATCTCACCGACGAGCGGGCCCGGCGAGATTGAGGTCGGACCGGCTGGGATCACGACGTCCCTGGGAACCACCGCTCCCGGCTTGGCCGGGGCAGGGGTCTTGCTCTCCTCAAGGAGCTTGTAGAGCTTGAACGGGTTCATCTCGGTGGCGAGGATTCCGGCTCCGCCCTGGATGTGGTCAATGAGCTTCTCGAGGTCCGGGTTGTTGAGCTCCTGGGCGGCCCTCTTTATGGCGAGCTCTATGAGGGTGTTCCTGCTGACCCTGAGGAGCGCCTTGCCCCTGAGCTTCTCACGCATCTTGCTGAGCGGGTAGGCTGGAACGTTGGCGACGTCAACGAGCGCTATCACTGGGTAGCTCTTGATTATGTTGGCGAGCTCTTCAACTTCCTTCTTCTTCCACTCGGCAACGTGGGCCATCTTCCTCACCTCTCCACCTTAACTGCCGGTCCCATGGTGGTCTTGACGTACACTGACTTCACTTGGTTCTCGCCGCGCTCCAGCTTGTTGATGATAGCGTTGAGAACGGCCTCTGCGTTCTCTGCCAGCTTCTCGTCGTCCATGTCCTCGGTTCCTATCCTGGCGTGCACAACGGGGTTGTTCTTGAGCTGCAGCCTGACGGTCCTCTTGAGCCTGGCAACTATCGGTTCGAGGTTGGTCATGGTCGGCGGAACTACCTGCGGCATCTTGTTCCTCGGACCGAGGTACCTACCGAGGTACCTACCGATCTTCGGCATCAGCGGGGCCGCCGCTAGGAAGAAGTCGTAGTTCTTCGCGAGCTTCCTGGCTTCCCTTGGGCTCTTGGCAAGTTCCTCAAGCTGCTCTCCACTAATCACATCAAGCCCGAGCTTTTTAGCCGCCTCGGCAACGGCACCATCAGCGATGACCGCGATCTTGGGCTCCTTCCCACGACCGTGGGGCAGCACAACCTCAAGCTTAAACCTGTTCTCCGGCTTGCGGAGGTCTATATCCTTGAGGTTGACTGCCACTTCGACGGTCTGTGTGAAGTTGCGCGGCTTAGCCCGGGCCTTCGCCTCCTTCACCGCTTCCACGAATTTCTGCCTGTCAAAGGCCATTTACAGCCCTCCTTTCGTTTTTGATTTAAGCCGGAAAAAGTCAAAGATGCCTAAAAAGAGGGATTTTTAAACTTTTCCCTCACTCCTCGGCGTTGGCGAAAATCTCGTCGTAAACGCCTTCGTCAATCTCCCTCTGAACTTCCCTGGGATCCTTGCCTTCGATGGTAACGCCCATGCTGAGGGCGGTACCGATGACCTCCTTCGCCGCAGCCTTAATGTCGGCCGCGAGCATCTGGTCAACCTTGGCCTTCGCTATTCTGATGACCTGCTCCATTGTCAGGTTCCCGACCGGGCTGTGGCCAGCCTCACTGGAGCCCTTCGGGGCGCCTATCTCTTTCTTGATGAGCTGGCTGACCGGTGGGACACCGACCTCGATCTCGAAGGTCTTCTTCTTCGGGTCGGTGACGATGATCTTGACGGGAACCTGCATTCCCTCGAAGTCCTTGGTGGCCTTGTTTATCTCGTCAACGACCTGCTTGACGTTGAGTCCGAGCGGACCGATGGCAGGACCGAGCGGGGGTCCGGGTGAAGCCTTTCCTCCCTCAACGAGCACCTCAACAACCTGTGCCATTTTTCTCACCTCTGTCTGTTGACCGTTCACTCCTTCTGGCGTTTGCTTATAAGTCTAACGTATTCGCCCCTCACCGTGACCGGAATCGGGACGATCGAGCCTATGAGTTCGACTACTATCTCGTCCTTGGCTTCGTCGACCCTGACGACCTTGGCCTTCTCGCCCTTGAACGGGCCGGAGATGAGCTCAACGATGTCGCCGGGCTCGAAGCCGCTCACAGCGGGCTTCTCCTCGAGGAAGTGCTCTATCTCCTCGAACTTGACCTCGCCGGGGAGGGTCCCCTTGGCGTGGCGTATGCCCTTTATGGCCTCATCCACGGCGCTTTTACTCGGCGCCTCTATGAAGATGTAGCCTTTAACCTTCGACGGCGCCAGTATGGCGTAAACTGGAAGGTTGTACGTCTTAATCTTGCTGTATATCAGCTTGGCGGTGGTCTCTTCCTGTCCCACCGTGACACGCACTGTGAATATCTTGCCGTCGCTCATCGCTCTCACCCGTGAACAGTTCAGGCCCCTGTAATCAGGTAGCCTATCAGGCGGAGTATAAGGCCAATGGTACCTATCAGGAGCATTCCGATGCCGGTTATCTTCGCTGCCATCTTAAATTCCTTCATTCCCGGCTTTTTAGTGACCATCAAAACCCTCCGCGACTCCGCGAAGAAGCTTTTAAGCTTTTCCGTGGTCGTTGCCACTCCCGTCACCTCGCTAAATTTTGAAAATGAAAGTTACTCAGAGCTCCTCAAGATCGAGCTTAATAACTTTTCTCTCCTGCTCCTCACCGTAGTAGCCCGGTTCCTCCTCGGCCACCGCGTAGGGTGAGCTGACGCCGGTGACCACGATGAGGATGCGGATCATCTTCTCCAGCTCCTCGTCGAGCTGGATACCCCAGATGACCTGCGCCTCCGGGTCGAGCTTGCTCGTGACGAGTTCGATGATCTGCTGGGCCTCCTCGAGCTTGACGTCGCTTCCGCTGATGCTTATCAAAGCTCCCTTGGCACCGCTTATGTCAACATCGAGGAGCGGGCTGTTCAAAGCTTGCTGGGCAGCTTCGAGGGCCCTCTTCTCGCTGTCGCTCTCGCCGATACCGATCATGGCGACGCCGCCGTCCTTCATGACGGCGCGAACGTCGTTGAAATCGAGGTTGACGAGACCGGGCTTGGTGATGAGCTCGGTGATGCCCTTAACGGCCTGGACGAGTATCTCGTCGGCGACCTTGAAGGCCATGTGGATCGGCAGGTTCGGGGCAACCTCCATGAGCTTGTCGTTCGGAATGACTATGACGGTGTCGCTGTTCCTCCTGAGCCTTTCCAGGCCGTACTCGGCGTTCTTTATCCTCCTGATGCCCTCAACCGTGAATGGGAGGGTGACGACGGAGACTGTGAGGGCCCCCATCTTCTTGGCGATCTCGGCAACGACCGGAGCAGCACCGGTGCCGGTACCTCCACCGAGACCGCAGGTGATGAAGACCATGTCCGCTCCTTCAAGAGCCTCCCTTATCTCGCGCTCGCTCTCCTTGGCGGCCTCCTCACCCATCTTGGGGTTGTTCCCTGCTCCGAGGCCGCGGGTGAGTTCCTTACCGATGAGTATCTTCTTGTGAGCGCGAACCTTGAGGAGGTCCTGGGCGTCCGTGTTTATTGCGACAACCTTAGCGCCCTGAATACCAACCTGCATCATCCTGTTAATGGTGTTACAGCCGGCACCGCCGACACCAACGACATTAATCTTAGCCTGAATCTGCTCAAGGATCCTCCTGAGCTCCTCATCGATGTCAGTCTGGGGGGCCTGGGCCTCCGGCACCTTGTTAAGGCCGGCGGAGGTTCTTTCAATGGCATCTTCAATCAGCTTCAGCATCTTTTCACCCTCCGGGCAATTTAACATCTGTTCCACTTTGTACGCAGGTAGTATATAAATTTAGCTAAGGACGAGTGTTGATTTTAAAATCCCGCTCAACATCTTTAAAGATTTCGCCCCTTCAGTCCCTTATGAACTCCAAGCCCAGTTCCTCGGCCAGTCTCTTCGCCAGCTGCCTGGTTTCACCCCTGCTGCCCTTCCAGTCAACGTAAATGGCATCGACTCTCCCCTGTGTTCTCTCAATGGCGCTGAGGAGAAGCGCCTCTTTAACTGGGTGTGCATACTTCGGGGCTATGTGGCTGAAAGCTATGTCGGTCTCAAGTGCCCTCTTGGTCTGCTTTGGGGCGTAGTGTCCGCCGCCTATGCCTATGGCCACAGGGAACCTGGTGGTCTTATAGTTTTCAAGCACGTGGATTATCGTCTCGGCTATTATTTCCCCCGCCCTATCGTTGACCCACTCCTCCTCACTCGAGCCTATCTCAATAAACAGGCTCGGCACGTCGAGCTCGCTGGGGCCGTGGTGCGTTGCCTCGTAGCAGACGGTCCAGCCGAGGTCGTTGAGCTCGTCCATTTTCATGAGGGCAAGCTTCATGGCCGCCGGCTGGGCTATGGCGAGGCTCTCGTCTTTCCCCCCGTACATCGCGTTCCCCCAGTTGCCGGTGACGTGGGTGGTAAGGGAGGGAAGCTTCTGCCTGCTGGAGTGACGCGAGGCGAATACTATGATATCCGGGGTGATTCCAAGCTGCCCTTTTATGGCCCCATCGAGGCCGTCGTAGTATATCATCTCATCGTTCGTCGTGAGGATGAGGGTGTCATCCTTTGAATAGATGGGATTGCCGTCGAACTCCCCTTCCGTCTCCTTGAATCCGAAGTTCTCGATGAGCTTTTTCATTATGTTCATGGAAGCCAGGTCGATCCTGGTTGTCATTATAACTTTCATTTTACAACCCCCACGGGAGATCCCCCTTCTGATTAAAAGGCTTTGCCCGGGTTCGAAATTCTACCTTTGTATAGTTCATATCGAGATTCTTACGTTTCACGTTGGCATCCAATGAAAGATTTACGAAAATGTAACGCAAACTATATAACATACAATGTGCTTCAATATCCTAATGTGGTCGTTAGGCCATAAACGAACATTATAGTTTGGAGGTGTGCAGGACTATGAGAAAGTTTGTCTCAATAGGATTGGTTGTGGTTTTGCTTTTTGCGGTCTTTATTGCCGGTTGTATAAGCCCCGGAGGGGAAACCACCTCCTCCACAGGCCCAACCGAGAGCTACTCGGTGGAGATATACACCGGAGGAACCAGCGGCGTCTATTACCCGCTCGGCTCTGCCTACGCTAACATCCTCAACCAGTACAGCAGGGAGGAAACCGGGATAAAGATTGATGCCAGGGCCGTCACCAGCGGCGCCAGCGTTGCCAACGCTCAGGCCATTGGTGAAGGAAGGGCCCAGGCCGCTATACTGCAGAACGACGTTGCTTTTTATGCCTACAAGGGAGTTATTCTCGATGCCTTTAAAGGCAAGCCCGTCACCAAGATCCGCGGTGTTGCGGCGCTCTACCCCGAGACCATTCAGTTCGTTGTTAAGGCGGACAGTAACATAAAGACCCTTGCTGACCTCAAGGGCAAGAAGGTTGCCGTTGGTGCCGCCGGAAGCGGTACTGCGGTAGCTGCCCAGCAGATACTGGAAGCGGCGGGGGTCTGGAACGACGTTGATAAGGTCTACCTCAAGTTCAGCGAGGCTGCTCAGCAGCTCAAGCTCGGTCAGATCGACGCAGCGGTTATAGTCTCGGGTGCCCCAACTCCGGCCATCGACCAGATAGCCGTTCAGACCCCTGTCAGGGTTCTCCCAATAGGGGAGGATATCCTCAAGAAGCTTAAGGACAAGGGGTACATATTCTACGTCAGCCAGACCCTCCCGAAGGACACCTACAAGGGCATGACCGAGGATACACCCACCCTTGCCGTTAAAGCCATCCTCGTCGTCAGCGCCGACGTTCCAGATGACGTTGTTTACGCCATGACCAGGCTCCTCTTCCTCCACGTTGACGAGCTAAGGCAGGTTCACGCCAAGGCCCAGTACATAAGCTTTGACACGGCCCTTGACGGTATGAGCATTCCGCTCCATCCCGGGGCAGTCAAGTACTACGAGGAGAAGGGCAAGACAGTCCCCAGCGAATTAAAGCCGTGAGGAGGGTCTCTTTGAGCCGGAAAACTCTTTCTTTTTTTGCAGTTGTTCTCACGTTTTTCCTGCTCTTTCTTCCTGTTAAAGCGGTTGAGATAACCGTTGATGGTGAATCCCACATTTATCCTCTTGGTTCCACGATCGAGATATCCTACGTCCACAGCGTTGAGCGGAGCCCCGTGGTGGAGGTGCTCGTCGCCAACGACACCGGTTTCTACGCCGTTGAAATGAGATGGAAGGACTTCGGGGCAGGCCTTCCCGAGGACATTCAGAACCTGACGGACGGCTTTTACGTCAAGAAGACCCGCGATTACCTTGGGAGGGAATTCCGATACTGGTTCATCCCGATAAACCACGCGAACATCACCGTGGACGGTTCCCCCGTCATCGTGAACTCCGACGGCGGGAGGCGGATCATTGTGGATTTCTGCATCAAGCGTGTTCCGCTCATAATGAAACTCATTGGGAGGTGGTAAAGTGGCAGAGGAACCCAGTATAGACGTTGTTGAGATAGAGGAGGTCGTGATAGAGAGGACGAGGACCCTGTCCCCGAGGCTGGAGCTCGTGGTCAAGGTGGCGGCGGTGCTCATCGGCCTGTACGAGATTCTGTTCATCTTCAACTTCAACTACACGCTCTACGACCTCTTCCAGCGCCTCGGCGTGGAGCTGGAATTCCTGAGGATAACCTTCCAGCCCAAGCAGGGCGAGGCCTTCGTCATGGCCATGCTCATGGTGATAACCTTCCTCCTCTACCCTGTACGCAAGGGGGAGAAGTACCTCCGGAAGGTTTTCTCCTACGACTACGTCATGGGAGCCGCCGGAGTGGTCTCGATGCTCTACCTGTTTGCGGTCTACCAGCGCTACATACTGACCTCTTCCCTGAACCAGACCGACGTAATCTTCGGCCTGCTGGCCATAATAATGGTCATCGAGGCGACGCGGCGCGTCCTCGGTTGGGTCCTGCCCATGATAGTCGTTCTTTTCCTTCTCTACGGCGCCTACGCTATCAACTACGACTGGGTGCGCTTCGTCCAGCAGCTCTACTTCGATGAGGGAATCTTCGGAATCCCGTTCTTCGTCATGACCATCTACGTCTTCGCCTTCATATTCTTCGGTGCTTTCCTGCTGAGGATAGGCGTCAGCGATTACATCACCGAGTTCATGATAAGCCTCTTCGGAAAGAGGCCCGGCGGCCCGGCGAAGTCCGCGGTCATCTCGAGCGCCCTCATGGGAACGGTCAGCGGTTCGAGCGTTGCAAACGTCCTCACCACGGGAACCTTCACGATTCCCCTCATGAAGAAGGCCGGCTATCCGCCGGAAATAGCCGGAGCCGTTGAGCCGGTCGCTTCAACCGGCGGCCAGCTGATGCCACCGATAATGGGCGCGGCGGCCTTCATCATGGCCGAGTTCCTCAATTTACCGTATAACAAGATTATCATCGCGGCCGTCCTTCCTGCTCTGGTCTACTACGGCGGGGTCTACCTCTTCATAGACCTCGAGACCAAGAGGCTGGGCCTTAAGGGCATGGCGGCCGAGGCCTTCAAGACCATGGCCTACTTCCTGCGCAAGCTCTACATCCTCCTGCCGATAGTCGTCATCACCGTTGCTCTCGTGTGGGGAATAGCGCCGCAGATAGCTGCTATATCGTCACTCGGAGTTGCCATATGGGTTGCGTGGATATCAAGGGACGAGATATATGGAAATGAGAAGCTCTACGTCGCGGTCGCACTGCTGGCAACGCTCCTGATGTTCCTGGGTAAGGACGTCGGAAAGCAGACCTCCATGGTTCTTCTGGTCATGTTCCTCCTGCTGGCCGTGCTAGGGGTAATGAAGAGGGGCGTCACCTTCAACGAGAAGTTCTACATAACCTCCCTCTTCCTGCTGTTCATAGCCCTGACCAAGTACCTTGGAATGGGCAAGGAGCAGATAGTTCTCATGACCGGCGTATTTGGAATAGTCTTCTCAATCCTCGTCGGCTACCCTTCGGCACTCGACAGCGGCAGGATGATGTACCGCGCGACCTACGAGGCGATGATAGACGCCGGCAAAACCAGCGTCAGCGTCATGCTCGCGGCCGCCAGCGCGGGCCTCATACAGGGCGTCCTCACAATGACCGGCGAGCTTACAAACATCGGCTACCGCCTCATCAGCCTCACCCACGGAAACCTCTGGCTTCTCCTCCTGCTCACGATGGTCTTCAGCCTCATCCTCGGAATGGGTGTCCCCACGACCGCCAACTATATCATCACCTCACTCGTCGCCGCTCCAGCAATTTACATGCTGGTCAGGAACATCGAACCCTACAACCAGCCGGTTCCGGGCTACACCGTCCTCATAGCCATGCTCGCGGCCCACTTCTTCGTCTTCTACTTCGGAATCCTCGCAGACGTTACCCCACCGGTGGCCCTTGCCAGCTACGCCGGCTCGGCAATAGCAGGCGGCGACTTCTGGAAGACCGCTATGAATGCTGTGAAGTACGCGCTCGCCGGTTACATAGGTCCGTACATATACTTCACCCACCCGGAGATGTTCCTCATAACGGTCTCTGAGTGGACTCCAGCGATGATACTGAGGGTGCTCTACTACCTGGTGGCAACGCTCTTCGTCATGTACCTCCTGGCGATAGCGCTGACCGGCTTCTACAGCACCCGCCTTAAGTCCTGGATGCGCGGAGTAATCGGCGCCCTCGGTCTGGTAGGGGTGACCCTGAACCCCATCGTCATAGGGGCAGGGGTCGTGGCGTGGCTCGGCCTGAAGTTCTACGGGGCACGGTTCGAGAAGAGCGCCTCCTAGCCTCTCGTTTTTACTTTTCCATTTGCCGCTTGTTCTGAAAAAGTCTGGAAATTGAAAAAAGCTCAGTAGAGCATGACCTCGAAGCCCAGCTCGCTGAGCAGGTCCGCCAGCTCCTCGCTATCCACGTAGACCAGCAGGTGATGGTTTCCGAGGGTGCCGTCTATGAAGTCCATTGCGTCCTCTATGCGGAGCTTCAGCTGGGTTCTGCATCTAAAGTTGCTGTGCTCCTGGCCGACGACCTCCACAGAGGCAACGACGGCCTTCCTTCCGCGTATCTTCAGGAGGCTGGCCTTCCCTTTGGGCAGCTGGACGTCGACGCCGACGCCCATGCCGCTCTCAAAGTGCGACCTGATGATGTACTTTCCGATGAGCGGTGCGGTGCAGTGGGCGAGGATTATGTGGCTTTCCCCGTAGTCGGCGATGTTGCCCATAAACGCTGGCCTGTCGAAGAAGCGCCTCGCTATCATCATGCCCATGAGTGCGTTCAGCTCGCCCTCGCACGCCGCTGGAATTCCCTCCGCGTTGAACATTGCCAGAGCCAGGCAGGGCGTCGCCTTGAGCTTGCCTATCAGGTCGAAGCAGCCGATGGTAAAGCCGTCGAGCCTGTAGTCCTCCAGTATTCTCTTTATCGCCAGGTATATCCTTCCGGCCTTCACCAGGTCCTCCCTGTCAGGCTCCTTTATCTCAATAGCCTTTCCGACTATTTCCTCCACCACCTTCCAGCCTTCCGCCTCGGTGGTGGCCTCGTAGTACTCGTAGAACTTCTTGAGGCTTATCTTTGTGTATGGGAGCTCGAACTTCTCGTTGATGAGCCAGGGCGAGACCCTGCCGATTATGCCGATGCGCATGCGGAGGAACTTATCGAGGGTCTCCTTCATGTCCTCGTATCCCAGAAGCGCCGCCTTCAGCTCGTTGAAGTCCTTCACCAGGGTTGAAGGGACGAGCCTGTCCCTGAAGTACTCCCTGAGCTCGATTCCAGCGGCAAGGGAGTTGTTGAACGGGTCGCCGTAGATGACTATCGGCCGCCGGTAAACGAAAAACTCCTTCAGCGGGCCTTCTGTGCCGCCGGTGAGGGGATAAAGGACTATGGCATCAACCTCGTTGAAGTTGACCTCCTCTTTGGCTTCCCTGAAATCCTTCCGTGTTGAGATGAAGAACCCTCCAACAACCTCAAACTCCTTTGCGAGACCCGTTATGAACTCCGAGGCTTTCTTCTCAAAGGCCTTCGGGTTCGCAAGCTCGCTGACTCCAAAAACGACTCCGACCTTCATGCTTTCACCTAACCGTTTTAAACTTCCGTGCTTAAATAAGCTTGTGGTGGTAGCGTGGCAATGCGGTTCGTCCTCGACACGAGCATCTTTGTCAACCCCGAGATACGGGGAAAGTTCGGCGACAGTCCGACCGAGGCGATGCGCGCTTTTCTGGACTATGCCGAGAAGCTCTTCGGTAGAATAGAGTTCTACATGCCCCCTGGCATCTACAGGGAGGTTATGCATTTCGTAGATGAGGAGGAGCTCCTTCCCGAGGTCGAGCTGTACATAATCAAAAAGCCCCCGAACGTTCACGACATCAAAATCCCCGCCTTCGTCGTCTACGAGCTGATAGACGACATAAGGCGGAGGATAGACAAGGGCCTCCGCGTCGCCGAGAGGGCGGTAAGGGAGGGGGTCATCGAGACCGATAACGTGGACAGGATAATCCAGAAACTCCGCAGAAACTACCGCAAAGCCCTCCGCGAGGGTATAGTGGACAGCAAGGAGGACTTTGAGCTGATCCTTCTCGCAAAGGAGCTCGACGCAACTATAGTTTCCGCCGACGTTGGCATACTCACCTGGGCGCAGAAGATGGGTATTAAATGGATAGACGCCGCCAACTTCAGGGAGGTCCTTGAGGGTCTGGTGGACAAACTGGGAGGAGGGAAAAATTTATAAAGCCTCACCTGCATCGTATCATCGACGCCCCGGTGGCTCAGCCTGGTGGAGCGGCCGCTTGGTAAGCGGCAGGCCGCGGGTTCAAACCCCGCCCGGGGCTCCACAACAAACTTTTCTGGCGAAAAGTTTGATCAAATAGTTTTCGAATTGCGGCTTAAGCAGGCACTAAATATTGCATGCCATCTTACTACGCCTCTTAACGGGGGTTTGGTACCATGATAATCTCTTTTGAGGGTTCTAAATTCATTCCGGCACCCAAAGGGTGCCTTTTTGAAAGGAACCTCCTCAAAAGGACAATTAAAATACAAACCCTGGCAAAACACTCTCTTAACCAGTGCATGCACTTAGAAACTCTCCTTAGGGGAGTCAGAACTTTTTGATGAAACTTTGCGCAGGCGAACAAGCTTTTAGAAAAAGCTTGACCAAAACAGTGCCCTTCTCATTAAATGAGCAGTGATTAGCTGTGCACTAACCAACGACAACTTTAGAGGGGTTTCACCTCATAGATAACGCCTTTCAAACCAGTTTCAACTTTACTCTTGGCGTCCGAAGGACGCCTTCTTGAGTGAAACACTCCCAAAAAAAGCACGTTGAGAAGAAACCCCTACTTAAATGGGCCTACTTTAAAAGAGCACTTAATTTTCCGCCAGCGCTGGAGCTTTTGGAAAGCTCCACCAAAAGCACGTAGCTCACCCTCCAAAGGAAACATAATACAAAGATTTTTACACTCAGAAAACTCGTTTTCCCAGGAGAACACACTTAAACAGGCCTTGGCACTGGGTTTACTCTTCTTTGACGCCCTTCGGGCGTCGATTTTAAAGTTAAATCCTATCAAGGAGCAACTTGAAAAGTTTTCACATTAAAACCACCGTTCGGGTAGAAAATCACTCAGAATTTGACCTTTAAAAAGGAGCTACGAACCTTGGTCAAACTTCGCGCAAGCGAAGTTTGAATGGTGGGGCCGCCGGGATTCGAACCCGGGTCACGGGCTCCCAAAGCCCGCAGGATGGACCAGGCTACCCTACGGCCCCGCCCGCGGTAGGTGCATGGGGAGGTTCCTTATTAAGCTTTTCGCTGGAAGCTTTTCCTAAGGGACTTCACATCAAGGTTGCGGATGGAGGTCATACCCTGAATTGGCATCTTCAACAGGAGCTACACTCTTTTGGTCAGGCTTTTCCAAAAGCTCGCTCCGCAGGATTTTTATAATCCACCCGCCTATCGCCTCAAGGTGTCGTCATGGTAACGCTCATCATAGCCGAGAAACCTAACGTGGCCAGAAAGATAGCCTACGCCTTAGCTGAGGGCAAGCCGGGGAGGAAGACCATCGGCAAGGTTCCCTACTACGAGTTCACGCGCGACGGAAAGAGGATAATCGTCGCTCCAGCAGTTGGCCACCTCTTCTCTCTCGCACCGAAGACTAAAATCTACGGCTATCCAATCTTTGATATCGAGTGGGTTCCCGTCTATGTGGCCGAAAAGGGAAAAAGCTACGCCAAGGACTACATCAAGGCATTGGCAACGCTCGCCAAGCGCGCCGACGAGTTTGTGGTGGCATGTGACTACGATACCGAAGGTGAAGTTATTGGCTACACCGCCCTCAAGTACGCCTGCGGCGTTGACCCGTCAAAGGCAAAGCGCATGAAGTTCTCCGCCCTCACCAAAAAGGACCTCCTCAAAGCCTGGTACAATCTCGAACCGACTATAAACTTCGGAATGGCCGATGCCGGAATAGCGCGCCACGTCCTCGACTGGTACTGGGGTGTGAACCTCTCCAGGGCTTTAACCTCGGCCATAAAGCGTGCCAGCGGCAAGTGGCAGGTTCTCTCCACCGGCCGCGTCCAGGGGCCGACGCTTAAGTTTCTGGTTGACAGGGAGAAGGAGATTCAGAACTTCAAACCCACACCGTACTGGGTAATCAAGATGCTCCTCGAGAAGAACGGGGGGCAGTACACGGCCGTTTACGAGAAAGAGCGCATACTCGATGAAAACGAGGCGAAGCGCATCGTTGAGGAGGCAAAAAAAGGCCCTGCCTTCGTGGAGAATGTCGAGGTGAAGCAGCAGAACAGGCATCCCCCGGTTCCCTTCGACCTTGGAACCCTGCAGAGGGAAGCTTACTCCGCCTTTGGATACAGCCCGAAGAAGACGTTGGAGCTTGCACAGAAGCTGTATGAGCGCGGGCTCTCGAGCTATCCCAGGACAAGCTCGCAGAAGCTACCCAAGAACCTCAACTTCCGCTCCATTCTCCAGAACCTCGCCAAGTTACCCGAGTACAAGCCATTCGCCCATGAGCTTTTGGGGAAGGATAAGCTCAAGCCCGTTGAGGGTAAGAAGGACGACCCCGCCCATCCGGCAATCTACCCGACGGGTGAACTACCCAAGCCTGGCGAGCTTACCAAGGACGAGGCCAACCTCTACGACCTCATTGTCAGGCGCTTCCTGGCCCTCTTCATGGAGCCGGCGGTGAGGGAGATTATGAAGGTCGTGATAAACTCCAACTCCCATCGCTTCATTCTGAGCGGTGCAAGAACGGTTAAGGAGGGCTGGTTGAAAGTCTACGGCAAGTACGTCAAGTTCGACGAGGTGATCCTTCCCGCGTTTAAGGAGAACGAGCCGGTCAAAGTCATCCAGATAAAGCGCGAGAAGAAGAAGACGAAACCTCCAGCCCGCTATTCGCCCGCGGCGGTTATCAAGAGGATGGAGGACCTCGGCATAGGAACCAAGGCCACCCGCGCCCAGATTCTGGAGACCCTCTACAGCCGCGGTTACATTGAGGGCAAGCGGAAGATAAAGGTCACTCCCCTCGGCATGCGCGTCGTTGAGGCCTTGGAGAAGAACGTGCCTGACATAGTGAGCGTCGAACTCACGAAAGCCTTCGAGGAGAAGATGGAGGAGATAATGGCCGGGAAAGCAAAGAAAGAAAACGTCATCGAGGAGAGCAAGAGCCAGCTCATCAAAATCCTGAAGGTCTTCAAGGAAAGAGAGATGGACATAGGGAAGATGCTCATGGAGACCACCGGAACTGGGGCGACCACCTCAAAAACGGCCGCCAGAAAAGCTGGCGCCGTGAAGGAGCTTAGCGAGGAAGAGGAGAAGGCGGTTAAAAAGGCCGTTGACAAAGGAGAGAGGAGGAAGGAGTACCTCGTGCTGGGCAAGTGCCCCAAGTGCGGCGGCGATCTCGTGGTGCGCTACAACAGAAAGACCGGTAAGCGCTTTGTGGGCTGCTCCAACTGGCCGAAATGCAACGTCACATATCCACTCCTCCAGCGCGGCGAGATAATCCCGACCAACAAGACCTGCTGCGGCGGCGCGCCGGTGGTTAAGATACGCGAGAAGGGCCGTGAGTACGAGATATGCGTTGACATGAACTGCCGGGATTGGAAGAAGGGAAAGAAGTAATCAGAGAAGCTCCCTGAGGAGCTTTATTCTCCTCGGGCTGAGGATGACCTTCGGGTGCTTGAGGAGTGCCCTGATAACCTCTCCGTAGTCGCCTCCCGCTATCTTTTCTGCGTCGGCGCCGCTGAGTACCTGGATGAAGAGGTCCAGGTCCTCGTCGCTGAGCTTCTCCGTGACCTTCCTGACCTTGAGAACCTTTTCGAGCCTCTTTCCGTCGGTCTCCCACCATTCGGTCGTGTAGTTCCTGAGCAGTCCGAGGTTCTCCTCTTCGAGGGCCTTGACTATCCACTTACTCGCTATCGTTCCTGCCTCCATGGCCTCGGCCATTCCACCGCCGTGCATCGGGTTTACCTGCCTGGCAGCATCACCGACGACGACCACGTTGTCCTTAGCCAGCTCCTTGACGAAGCCGCCGACCGGGACAACGCCGACGTTCACCTCGAGGATCTTCTTAGCCGGAATCTCGTTCTCCCTCAACCACTTGTCGAGGTAGTACTTGGCCGTCTGCGGGTTGTCTGAGTTGATGCCTATGCCGACGTTGGCCCTGTCCTCGTCCTTCGGGAAGACCCAGACGTAGCCCCTCGGCGCTATCTCGTTGCCGAACCAGAGGTGTATCAGGTCCGGGTCGTAGCCCTCGATGAGCATCTCGTACTCGTAGCTTGAATCGAACTCATGTGGGGGGGCATAGGTGTTTATGCCGGCCTTCCTGGCTATGGTGCTCTCCACGCCGTCCGCCGCGACTATGATATCTGCATGGATCTCAACAGTCTCATCCTCGTGCTTGGCCTTGATGCCTGCTATCTTCCCGTCCTTCCTGATGACGTCCAGAGCCTCGGTTCTCGCTAAGACGTCGGCACCGGCCTTTGCCGCGTAGTAGGCCAGCATCTTGTCGAAGACCTTCCTCTCAAGGATAACGCCGCTGGCCTCTTTATACCTGAGCTCAAGCTCGTATCCGCTGGGTGAGTAGAGCTTTGCCCCATAAATCTCACGGTTTATGAAGCGCCTGTCGTAGGGGATGCCGTACTTTTCGAAGACCTTTATGCTTATGCCCTCGGCGCACTGCTTGGGCGTGCCGATGGCGGACTTCTTATCGATGAGCAGAACCGAATAACCTGATTTGGCAACGTTCCTCGCCACTATCGGCCCGGCGATTCCGGCGCCGACAACGACGACGTCGTATTTCCAGCTCATTCGCTCACCTCCAGGGGTTCGGCGCTGAGCGCTCCAACGGGGCAGGCGCTGATGCATATCCTGCAGCTTATGCACTTGTCCTGGAAGAACTCCCAGCCGCTGGAGTGCACTTCAATTGCAAGGGTGGGGCAGACACCGGCGCAGCCCCCGCAGAGGTAGCACCGGTCCTCGTTCACGATGACTTTAATCCTCTCTGGCATCGCTTTCACCGCCAAGTTTTTGTTTGAGCCTTTCTTCGTCAATTTTAATGGTGCCGTCTTTTATTATTAACGGTACGAACCTGTCCAGCTCCTGGGCCTTGACCAGGACCTCTCTCTCCTTGAGGTTGAGTCTGTCGCTGAGCTCGTCAACGGTGGCCTCTCCGACGAGGAGGATGTAGTGCAGTATCGCGAGCTGGGTCATATCGCCAATCTCCTTGAGGTAGCGCTCCTTTATCTGCCTCATGAGCACCTCGCGTCTGCCCTCAACTGCCTGAAGGGCCTTGAGAACCTTTTCAAGCTCTGAAGTCAGTTCATGGAAGGAGTAGACCATGCCCAGGAGCGAATCGTGTTCCCGGGGAATGCGGGACAGGTCTATTGTGGTTTTCTCCGGGGATTCTCCCCCCAGATCGAGCCCCCGGTACCAGAACAGGTTCGGCGTAACGGTGGCAACGTACGTCTTTGATATGGCTATGTCGTAGTATTTCCTCGCAGGCCCGATGAAGGGTCCCTCCCTCTCGTAGGACTTTAGTATGCCCTCTCGCTCCATGATTTTAAGGTGCTTTGCAACGGCCGTCGAAGAAACGCTAACCTTGCTGCTCAGGAAGCTGAAGTAACATTCAGTGCAGGTGAGGTGGCTGAGCAGATCGCGCCTCACCTTGTTCCCCAGGATGTAAAAGATGTCCGGTTCAGTCATGACCCACACCACCCAGATCTGTGACGCAAAGCTTATATAGTGAACATTCAACCTTAGGTTGCAAACCTGGAGATTAAACTCCACGTGGTATTGTGCTCAAAACGTTATAAACCTTTAGCTATGGAGGTGTTTGGAGATGGGACTGATTAGCGACGCTGACAAGAAGGTCATCAGGGAGGAGTTCTTTTCCAAGATGACGAACCCCGTTAAGATTATCGGATTCACGGGCAAGGAGCACTGCCAGTACTGCGACCAGCTCAAGCAGCTGGTTCAGGAGCTCAGCGAGCTCAGCGACAAGCTCACCTACGAGTTCCACGACTTCGACAGTGAGGAGGGCAGGAAGATAGCCGAGCAGTACAGGATCGACCGCGCCCCGGCCATCACACTCACTCAGGACGGCAAGGACATGGGCGTCAGGTTCTTCGGCCTTCCGGCCGGCCACGAGTTCGGCGCTTTCCTCGAGAGCATCGTTGATGTCAGCAACGCGACCACCGACCTGATGCCGGACAGTAAGGAGGAGCTGGCCAAGGTTGACAGGGACGTCAGGATACTCGTCTTCGTCACCCCGACCTGCCCGTACTGCCCGCTCGCCGTCAGGATGGCCCACAAGTTCGCCATCGAGAACACCAACGCCGGCAAGGGCAAGATACTCGGCGACATGGTCGAGGCCATCGAGTACCCCGAGTGGGCCGACAAGTACAGCGTCATGGCCGTGCCGAAGATCGTCATAATCGTTGATGGTGAGGACAAGGTTCAGTTCGAGGGTGCCTATCCCGAGAAGATGTTCATGGAGAAGCTCCTCGCGGCCCTCGAGTGAGGGTCCCGTTCTTTTCTCCGTTTTGGCCCTCCCAGATCCCTCCAGGGATGTTTTTTCATCTCCGTGTTAATGTGCGTCGCTCAGTGGGTGCGGCTTCGCACGGAAAAGTTATAAATCCCCCCATCCAGCCCATACCGGGGGAGCCAATGGGCATGAGAATCGGCGGTGTGAACGTTCATTTCAGCGGGGAACTTGACGATGGTTTTGAGAGGGCTTTCAATGTAGTTTTTGCGCGGCGTTATCTTCCAGATGTCGGGGAGAGCTCAGGGGAGCCTCACGTCGTGGTGGAGCGCTTTAAGGGCGACGAGTTCAGGGTCTTCAGTGCGGTCTATGACCACATGGGGCGCGACGAATACAAGATAGAATCACGCGTCCCGTCCGCCTACGGAAACGAGGCGCCCATCTTCTTCATACTCCAGGCATCCGCGAGGGCCGCGGCCAGGGCCGGCAGGATGTTCATAACTGACTCCGTGGGCGTCATGGCCTCCAACGGGAAGGCGGTGCTCTTCGTTGGCTATCCTCACACGGGGAAGAGCACCATGTCTGTTCTTGCAATGGCCAAAGGTCTGCCGGTCCTCAGCACGGAGAACACCGTCGTTGAGGTTCGCGACGGAAAGCTCTACATCGTCGGCGGAACCGAGGTCCTTGTCTATGACCCTCGAGTGGAGGGCATCTACGGCATTGAGGTGCCCTACGATGAGCAGACGAGAAGCGGTTACAGGATAACGGACCTCAGAAAGGACGCCGGCAGGAAGAGGCTCCTGGAGCGCGGCGTCGAGATCGACATGATAGTCCTCCTTCACGCGGCTTTCAACTGCATGGAGGCAAGCTTCTCCACGATAAAGGGCAGGAAGGTCAGGAAAACGCTCTGGTACTTCTCAACGGCCCTCATGAAAGGCCTCGACTACTACGAGCCTTCGCCCCTCCACGTCCCAATGAGCGACGAGATAAGCAGAAACCTGCGGCTGTTCCTCGAAACCGCCTCCGAGAACTACTCCGGCAGAATGTTCGAGGCCTTCGGAAACCACAGGGCTGTTTTCGAGAGGGTCTTTGAGATGGAGCTTGCGCAGAGGGAGTAGCTTCTGATCCTTTATTTTCAATTCTCCGGAAGCTTATTGTCCGGGGGACGTTCTGTCCCCATACTCCTCGAACTTAAACGCACGAGAAACCTCTAGAAGTCTCTGGAGTCTTATTGCAACATGTCGAGAGGCCGGCCCGCGTCAAACACTTTTATATCGAGTTTCAATTCTCCTAGAGTCTTATTGCAACCCCCTCTTGATTTCCCAAAGTTGGGGTCCGAGGAGTGGTTTCAATTCTCCTAGAGTCTTATTGCAACTTGTACACTAAAAAAGCCTTCTCGTGCCTTCTTTTTGCTCGTTTCAATTCTCCTAGAGTCTTATTGCAACTGGGTCTTCAGCGTCAGCGACCCGGAGTTGAGTATTCGTTTCAATTCTCCTAGAGTCTTATTGCAACTCCCACGCGTTTTGCCGATTTTGCTTGAGGATTTTCCAGTTTCAATTCTCCTAGAGTCTTATTGCAACAGGAGTGATAGGCATGGAGCACGTCGAGGAGGTCTTGTTTCAATTCTCCTAGAGTCTTATTGCAACAGTATTGAATATCGCGTTCCCAAGACCCTGTGAGGTGGGTTTCAATTCTCCTAGAGTCTTATTGCAACTTCAAAATGAACTGGAGGGAACTTCCGCGCTTTCTTACGTGTTTCAATTCTCCTAGAGTCTTATTGCAACCTATGGTGACTGGCGGGGTGGTTGCTTCGACTGGAGTGAGTTTCAATTCTCCTAGAGTCTTATTGCAACCGGTACTTCGACGCGGTAGAACTCGCGATAATCACTGTTTCAATTCTCCTAGAGTCTTATTGCAACATGAATTTCGACTTATTAAGCGCAAGCTCATCCATAACTGGTTTCAATTCTCCTAGAGTCTTATTGCAACTTTCTTGCCTTGTCAAGTTCTTCCAGAACGTCTCTGTTTCAATTCTCCTAGAGTCTTATTGCAACCGCTTGAACGTCGTCTATTCTGTCGACCCCACAGCTTGTTTCAATTCTCCTAGAGTCTTATTGCAACAACCTCGTCTACAGCCAGGCGTTTGACTTCGATTATGTTTCAATTCTCCTAGAGTCTTATTGCAACAGGCGGGGATTTTGCCCCGTTTTGCCTGTGTAGTCCTAAGAACCCCTCAATATTTAAACTTTTCTGGAAACCGCTGAAAAAGAAGCTCCGGAAAAGCCCGAATTTTAGGCTTCTAATTGGAAAACATAACAAAAAAGCTCACGAGAAAGTCCCGAAAACACAATGAACAAAAAAGTACAAAAGATTTCCCGGGACTTAAAAAGCCTTTAAAACCAGAAAAAAGGTCTGAAAGCAGACTAAAACCTGGAGGGGGTATTCTTAACAGGATTCCGGGTAAACCAGGCTGGGTGACAGGAGCGTTGAGAACTTCGAAAAAATTTCGTTACAATAGTACAAAGAATATAAAACAGGACGTAACAACATAAAAAGGCCAAAAATCGATTTCCCGGGCTATTGGGGGGCGGTTTTTTGGATTGAAAGGGAGGATAGGTACTATAAGTCCAATCAAAAGGGTATGAACGTGATAGAGCCGAAACCGTTAAATTTCCGTGCTCTAATTTATTGCTGGTGGTGGCGTGTACATAGTCATCGTCTACGACGTGAACGTGAGGCGCGTCAATAACGTCAAAAAGTTCCTGCGCCAGCACCTTCACTGGGTGCAGAACAGCGTCTTCGAGGGGGAGGTAACGAGGGCAGAGTTTGAGAGGATAAAGGCCGGGCTGAGGGAGATAATTGATGAGGACGAGGATTCGGTGGTAATCTACCGCCTCCGCTCCCGACCCTTCAGGGAAATCTTAGGAACGGAAAAGAACCCGCTGGAGGACGTTATTTAAGGCTTCAGCCATTCCCGGTCGATGCTGGCACATATCGGCCTGAAAATGCAGGAGTTGCAGACCCAATTCCTGTTCCCGACGGTTCCTATCCATTTCGGGAACTTCCCCTCCTCAAGCTCCTCCACGGACTCGATGACTCGCTCGGCCCGTTTTATGAACCTCCTGAACAGTCTCTCGTCGAAATCCACTGGGAATATTCTGAATTCAAGGCCGTTCCTGTCGAAGATGTATATGTATCCCCTCTCCTTCCCCAGCATTCCAAGATACGCATTGAGCTGCTCCACCCATTCCTTTGAGGGCTCTGCGTGATCCAGGTCTCGGTTTTTCTTGTTCCTTGACTCGCTTTCGGTGCCTCCCTTCTTCTCGAAGCCCTTGAACTTGAACTCCAGAACATAGTCGCCCTTAACGGCGTCCGCCTTTCCGACGAGGGTCCAGCCGTTTCCGAGTTTGTACTCCACGGGAACCTCAAACTCCGCCCCCTTAACGACCTCGCCGAGCCATCCGTGGAGCGCTGAACCTATCCTGGCCTCCCAGCTCTTTGAGGGGTTGTACGTGTTGAGGTATATTGAGAGGGCCGTCTTTCTCAGACAGTGGCTCAGAGATGTCACCCATATCCTTCTCTCCAGCAGTGGTTTCCCCGAGACGGCGCTCTTTATACGCTCGTTAAATTCTGAAATCTCGTCCGGATATTCCATCCTCCCCCACCTCAGAACCACGCCACCAGCGGCTCGTACTCCATCACCCCAAAGAGGTGCTTGATGAGCTTGTAGGCCTCAAGGCGGATAAGCCTCTTCTTCGTCACGTTCTTCTTAAGCTCCTGGTGCCTGACGCTCTTCGTAAGCTCGTTCTCGTATTCCTTCACGACTTTCCTAATCCCTTCATTGCTCAAAAGAACGCCGTTGAGTTCTCTCCTGAAGTCTTCCCGCGTTATAACTCTTCTCTTGACCAGCCTCGTAGCGAGCCTGTCCACTATGACCGGCTTGAAAATCTCGCTTAAATCTAAAGCCAGGGAAAAGCGCCTTTCAGCGGGCTCGTGGAGGTAGCTGACAGTTGGCACGAGCTGGGTGTTGTAGAGCTCGGAAACTATCGTCGCGTAGAGCCTTGAGTTGAGAAAGCTTATCAGGGCGTTCATCTCGTTCTCCGGGGGTCTTCTTGAGCGCTTCACTATCTTGAAGCCCTCTGGCAGGTGCTCGTCCCATCTCGAATAGTACTCCTGCCTTATCCTCGCCTCGACGTTCATGACCTCGGTTATTCTATGAGCCTCTTCAAGCTCTTCAAACAGCTCCTCCAGCAGGCCTGAGAAGCCATCATTAACTTTCCAGCGTTTCAGGTTCTTCTCCATGTTGAGAGCTGAGCCTTTAACGAAGAGCCTTGCCAGTTCAAGTCTTTTCTCCAAGTCGAGGTAGTGCTCGGCCTGCCTGATGACCAAATCCCCCGAGTTGAGGCTTTCCCTTGGATAAAAGCTCCCGTCGTAGTAGCCGTAGTGGTTGAAGAAGTGCACCGCTACACCCTTCTGGGCGAGGAAGTGGAGGGCTTGAGAGCTTATGTTCACGTGGCCGTAGATGTAGATGTCGTAGATTCCCTCCACCGCGAGCGGCTTCTTTCCCCGCTCGTTTTCAAAGTAGAGTGTGTTCTCCCTCCGGAAAAGCGTCCCGTCCGAGAGCAGGGTTATGGAGCGCTTCCTCATCTTTTACACCCAGCAGAGTTCGTAGTAGGCGCATTTGAGGCACTTCTTTGATTTAACGGGCTCTGGCGGCACTGGAAGGGATTTTATCCGCTTGACTTCTGCTATAGCCTTCTTGATTTCATTCTCTCTGCCGTCGAGCGTTATCTCCTTCGTCTCGTTGAGCTTTGGATAATGGAGGACCGCTTTGGCGTTGATGCCGAGCTTTTTGAGGTAGTAAAGGTAATACAAAGCCTGCATCTCGTGAGCCTTCTCCATGGACTTGCTCTTTTTAACCTCGTGGACCTCTATGATGTCCCCCTTGCGGATGAAGTCGATCTTTATTCTCCCGACCTGCACTTCCTTTTCCTCGCTGCCGTAGCGCCGCTCGTGGAGGAATCTGCCGAGGTCAACCCACTCGCTTTCCTGCTCCATGGTGATGCCCTTGGCAAAGTACCAGAGCTTGGTGGAGCAGATGAAGAGGTAGTTGATTTCCGTGCCGGTGATGAGGATATGGTCGAGGGGATAATCTTCAGAACTCACAGCACCTCTCCTCCACTTGCCGGCTCACGCAGAAGGCCCAGCTCAGGGCTGTACTCAAGCTCTGCGACCAGTACGTACTTTCCTGACCCCCTGTCTGAGAGCCTGTGGAAGGCGTCGCTTTCGCTCCTGAAGAGCCACAGCGGAACCGGAACGAGATAGCGGTGGATCTCGATTGCCCTTCCACGGTTAATCAGCTCCAGAACCTTGTCCTGATAGGCCCCTGGAACCACTTCAAGACTTTGGAACATCTCGTGGAATCTTCTCTCGCTCTCACTGCCTTTCAACGGCTTTAAACTATTGAACAGCTCAAGGGCCTGCTCGCGGTAGGTCAGAACTTCATCGGTTAGCTTATCCGCTATGGGTTCATACGCACGGGTGACGAGTTCCGGAACCCTCGATTCGAGGAGGGGCTTTCCGTTGAGTTCTTCCAGGAGCTTGAGGCTCTCCCTCATAACTTCCATTGGGTATATTCTTCTGTCTCCCTCCCCACCAGTAGTTAAGATGTAAACGTCCCTTGGATTTCCGAAACCCCGTCTGTTTACCCTGCCGAAGCGCTGAATCAGAGCATCTAGTGGTGCTGGCTCCGTTATTATCGTCGAGAAGCTTATATCGAGCGAAACCTCAACCACCTGGGTAGCAACGACAACGTCGTAGTCCCCCAAACTTGCAAGGAGCTTCTTCTCCTTTTCCTCCCTGTCGCCGTAGGTAAAGCGACTGTGGAGGAGCATGGAGTTGTATCTATCGCGCAAGTGTGAGTAGACCTCCATCGCCCTTGATACCGTGTTGCAGGCCACCAGAACGGGGCCGTGGGCATTGACTTCCGCGAGCAGTTCCTCAATACTATCCATCGAGCCGTCTATGACGTTCACCCTATGCCTCGTAAAGCGGTCAGCCTCTTCAGACGGAGTGCTCAGCAGGTGGGGCTTAAGAACCTCGCGCAGGAGTTCCTCAAGGAATTCGGGCATAGTCGCGCTCATTACGAGGGTTTTGGCCTTTTTTCTCATCAGCAGTTCTAGCATGGCAAGGATTATGCCCAAAACGTTGGGCTCGTAGGCGTGGATTTCGTCGAAGATGAGAAGCGAACCAGTTAGCTCGGTGAGTCCCATCTCTGGAAAGCCAACGCCGAAGAAGGGCTTCATAAGCTGGAAAGGTGTCGTGACCTTGAGGGGTGTGTAAATCTTCCTGTAAAGGGAGGATAGACGTTTGTATTCGAGCTCCGAAGAGTAAAGGTAAAAACTGGAAGAGCTATGCAAAACGCCCACGAGCTCCGGCTCGCGGAAGAGAGCTAAAAGGCGTGAGTGCATGGCGTTTATGCTGGCCTTGTAGGGGAGAACGTAGAATATCCTGCTGGCCACCCCCTTTTTGGTTAGGGACGCGTTCCTGTTGGCCCAGAGGAGGGAGGCCTCTGTCTTGCCGTAACCGGTCGGCGCGCGGAGGATTAGGTTGCCCTCCATTTCGCCTGCCTGTCTCTGTAAGAGCCTCCAGCGCTCGGGCGGAACCCGGGACTCAACGGCGGCCTTTATATCCGACAGCAGGCGAACTCCGAGCTCACCCGCCGAAGCGAGATGATCAGAGGCGTTGAGGATTCCTCGGAGGAAAACAAGCTCGCTCCAGTACTTCCCAGCGTTTCGCTCGTACCAGCTGAGCAGAGGGTCGAAGTCGTAGCCTTCAACTAGCTCGGCCCAATCGTTGGGAGGATTAAAAAGATCCTTCCGCCTTCCGAAGAAATACAGCTCCCAGTAGGGAACTCGCTCGAAGAAAATCTCCTCGATGTAATCCCTGTTCTGAAAGAGTTCCTCAACTTTCTCCTCGAACTCCCCGCGGTGTTCCCCGCTGGGCAGTATCTCTTCAAGCTCGTCGAGGGTTCGATGGTGGGTGAGGATTGAGAGTGCAATGAGGTTTCTCTCGTCCTCGGGAAGGTCGAGGAAAGCCGTAAACGGTGTCGAGAGTACCTCGTGCCGATAGCCCCACTTTCGAGGGTCTCTCTGGAATCCACTCGCGCACTTGCCAAGGTCGTGAAGGAGAACTGAATAAAAAGAAAGTTCCCAGACGCGTGGGAAGAGCTCCTCAAGCCATTTGAAGGAGGTTTTCATGCTCTTCAGCACGTTTATGGCGTCGTTGATGTGGCACTCAAGGAAATCGTGCGGAATGAACTTGGCGTAGCAGACCTTCATTGACTCCACCTGTGGAGGTAGACTCCGACACCGAGTTCATCGTCGTAAGGAAGCCTCAGTTTCGGTGCTTTGCCCTTTGGAAACGGCAAAACCACAAAGGGCCTGACGAGCCTTGCCTTCCTCGGAGTTACTGAATAGTCGTATTCAACCACCAAGGCGTGAACAACGCCGGGAATCCCGAGCTTAACGGGAACTACAGTCCCACCGACGGGAGCTTCGGACTTCTTTAGCTCAACCCGTTTTATCTCCTCAACTGTCGCCACGTCGTTTGAACGGCCAAGGAGGAGCTGGTATCTGGGTCTTCTGAAGTGCTCTTCCCACTCATCAGGGAGGTAGAGGTAAAGCTCAACATTGTAGAGGAACTCTCGCCTCATTATGTCGGTCTCGACCTTTCCGAGGGCGTAGATTTTTTCGAGGTCAAGTCCTTTACCTTCGCTCCTGAAGACGTAGCCGACGTATGGAAGCTCGGTCAGATATACAGGCTCGCCCTTCGCCGCCGAGAGGATTCCCTGAATCGTTGAGGGCGGTGGAACTGGTAAGGTTGGCTGATAACCCGACTGGAAAGTTGGATAGCGGAATGAAGCTGTCCACGCCCTCAGTTTGACCCTGATCATGGGCTCACCCGTAGTAAGCCTCGATTTCCTTGGCGAACTCTTCTACCGCCTCTCCGACGGTACCCGTAAAGACCGCGATGCCTGCTTCTTTCACTCTCTCGGCTATTTCATCGACGTCCCAGCCAAGGGAGCGGACGAAGCCAGCATCGTAGCCAATGTAGAGCTTTGTGCCCTCGGGGATTACCTCCTTGAGGTCCTTGAGCCTCTTTGCAAGAGCCTCGGCGTCGAAGCGAATTTCGCCCTTCTCCTCGAAGACGAGGTCGCTTATGAAGGGGTTTATGCCGGCATCTACATTGAGGAGCAGGACGAACTTCGGGGTCACGTCGGTGTGGTACTGACTCTGCTTGGCACCTCCTGTGAGGAAGCGGAGGGCCTTAATAGTCTCAGTGGCACGCTTCTTTCTGATTTCTGGGGGCATGAGCCACTCCTTTTCAGTCCTCTGGACGCCGAGTTCCTCAGCTATGCGCTCCATTTCATTGATTTCATTAACGACGTCCTCTGCGCCTTTCTTGGGGTTGCCCTTTTTGTCTCTTGGAACGTCGTCCCAGGTGAGGAGGTTCTTGAAGCCTGCCTTGCTGATAATTGTGAACCTTCCAACGGAGTCGAGGTCAAGGGAAAAAGCGCCTTTGAAAACCGTCGAGTAGAACTCCTGGCTGTAGGGGACTGGATCACCTTCGTGCCTTGAGGCGTAGCCCTCATCAACGGTTATGGAGCTTCTATCGGGGAGTACAGAAATCAGCGGGGTGTTCTTAAGAGGAGAGACCCTCGTAACGGTGACGTTCACGCCACCCTTCTTGAAGGCCCTCATGTAGCCAAAGACGTCGTCGTCAGGGTATTTGAGGGGATTTGCTGCCGTAAAGACCTGCTTCTGCTCGCGGTAGAGCGGGGAAAGCTCCCAGCTGAAGTGCTCCTTCAGGGTAAAGCGCCACCAGTAGCGCCAGGCCTGCGGTGAGACGTATGGGTAGCGCTTTCCACCCCTCCTGAAGGTCTTGACACGGGTAACGTTCCTATCAGCTAAGCTCTCATCTATACCCAGCATGTTCAAGGCAGAGTGCGGTGCGTCAATTAACACAATACCGGTCGCAAACCTCATTCTTCCACCCCCATTCCGAAGATTCCAACTTCTTCATTCTCCTCAACCTCTTCCTCCTCTTCAGAGGCCTTCATCAGGCGGTCGTGGAGCCTTTCATAGACCCTGAAGAGAAGCAGGTGCTTTACCGTCCTCCACGAGACGTTCAGGTCTTCCCCGTAGGAGGTGAGAACCGTCGCGAACTCGTCGAATGTCATGAGAGGCTTCTCTATCCCGAGCCTCTGGCGGAGCTTTTCGAGGTTCACGAAGAAGGCCTCGAACTGGTAGAGTTTTTCAGCTCTTTCAAGCTCCCTGACGCGCCTTGAAAGCTGGTTGTCCGGGAGCTTCTCCAGCGTTTCGACAATCCTATCGCCCACATCTTTAATAAACTCCAAAGCCTTCTTATCCAAACCCAACACCTCCGAGCAGTAGAAAGATAAAAGTGACCACTTCGCGTTCGCACGGCGGTTTTTTATGTCGATGAAGTAGGGCAAGATGCTTTCCTCCGCCAAAAGCTTGGCGTAAACCTCGTTGGCATAGCTCCGCTCGTACTTTTCAAACTCCTCCTCGCTTGGCTTCTTTCTCCATCCCATCGCCACGATTCTCTTCCAGCCCTTCGGATCCTCCCTGCTGGCGTGGGTGATGAAACGAAGAACGGGCGTTGGAACATGGATTATCTGGAGATCCTGTCCCTGGTTGTTGTTCACGAAGTGGTAGAGCGTTATAGATGCTTTACCCCAGAGGTCGTCGCGCCCCGTTTTTCTCGTCAGCTCCCCGAGAAGGCGGAAGAGGAAGTTCTCCGGCCTCTTGAAATCCCTCGCGTTCGAGGCAAGGAAGCTCTTCCTGACGTCGTTTATGGCCTCGTCGTGGAGTTCGAGCATAAGCTCATAGGGATAGGTGTGCATCACCAGAACCCTTCCTCCGACTTTGTAAGCAACCAGCGGGAGGAACTGCACGAGGAAGAGGCAGTGGGAGCATATGTATTCTCCCATCGGGTTTCCTGCTGGGAAGTAATTAGGAACGTCACCTGTACCCAACAGAGGAAAGACTGAACGATACCTTTCTTTCTTGGAATATGCTCTATGTTTGCCACATATTACACAAATTGGTTCGGAGAAACTTGTAGAGTTGCTGTCCTGTTGTGCTTCTTCGAAAAGTTCCCAGAGATTTCTCTGTATTCTTCTCTCTAATGCTTGCACAACGAATTCCTGGCTCAGAACCGAGGAAATCACTTTTTTAGTTAGCTCTTCAAGAGTATCGGCTTCAAAGTGGGTAGAACGTATAAACCACACGATGTCTTCTCCTAATTGTTCGTCGAATTTCTCTGCAAGCTTTGTTTTTACTTCTTCTAGGGTTTTGGCCGTGGAGGGAATCTCCTTCTCTTTCTTGATGGCCTTTTTGAGAGTGTTGCTTATAGGTGCCGTTGTTCCAGGATTGGCAAGGACTATACCGTTATTAGGCATTATCATAGCGTGAATGTAACCTAAACTCCACTCCTTACGCGCGTAGAGCTTCGAGACGAAGTCTATCGCATCCTTGACGTCTTCCTCGGTGAGCTCCTCGGGCAAACGCTTCTTTCTCAGTAGCAGTAGCGCGGCGAGACCGGCATCGACGAAGGGGTGCCCAGTCCAGTTAAAGAGGGAAACTTTCCCGTTGCTTTCATTTGAAGATTTGTGGAGTGACGGATCCTTTTGGGGTTGTTCCCTCAGAAACGTGTCAAGTGGTTTTATCCTTCCGATTATCCACACCTCCCTTCGGGTTTCTTTTTCCATATCATTTTCCTCCCATCAACCTTCACCATCCCGAAGCCTATCGAGTTCTTCTCCCCGAAGCCCGCCAAGTAGCCCGCCCTTAGGAGTCCCTCAGCGCCCTTGGCGCGGAAGACAAGGTGCCACGCCACCTGGAATATACCCGGCTTCACCTCGAAGCGCTTGGGCTTGGCGTTGAGGACTTTCATCTCGAAGTCCTCCGGCGGATTGGTTCCGTAGATGTGGAGGTACTTCTCCCTCAGGTTCTCCCGGATAAGCCCGTAGAACTCCGGCTCCGATGGGCTTAGGTCGTAGCTCCTCGGCTTTCCAAACTGAAGCCTCCTGGTCGTCACCGCTATCGGCGAGAGCGTCACGAACTTCCTCCCGCTCAGCCTCTCGGGTTCTGCCAAAGCTTTTACCCCCTCAACGGTAAACATCTCCCCCCAGAGCTCGACCTCCGGTTTCTGGAGCAGGCCGGTGATGAAGGCCTCCGCCACCTCTGGAACGGCCGTTGAGAAGTAGAAGAAGCCCCTTCCGTATCCCAGGAAATACGGCCGTCCCTTTTCGAAGTCCCGCCTTTCTGCCATGAATAGCGAGAAAGTGAAGAGCTTCGGCACCTTTGGGCTGTGGAGGCGAAGGCTCAGCTCCGGGTTAACCCTCTGAATCCTTCGGTAAATCAGCCCCTGGAGTTTGTGCTGGTGGTTGAAGGGAACCTTGAACGGCTCATTCTCCGGCCGGAGTCTTATTGCAAACCTCAAGGTACCACCCCATTGTGCACATATGGTGGAAATGGTACGTCTTTGGACTTTATAAGGCTTTCCATGCTCCAAAGTATGGAATGAAATGAGCATTATGTTCTATCCAATGGTAATGCAGTAGTAACTTATTCCTACGAGAACTACACAACCCAGCTCCCCATGCGTCTACAGCGCATCAAGATGTATAACTGCCATTATAATAACCACAATTATACTTGAAATCTGCCCTAAGTGCAGAAGAGAGAAAAAGGGCCAAAAGCCCTCAGAGAAGCATCCTCGCGTCGACGGCAACGGCGCTGTCCTCGTAGGCGAAGATCGGGTTGATGTCGAGCTCCTTGATCTCAGGAAGCTCAAGAGCGAGCTCGCCGACCTTGGTGATTATCTCGGCGAGGGCCTCGATGTTAACGGGCTTCTCACCGCGGGCTCCCGCCAAAATCGGGTAGGCCTTGATCTCCTTGATCATGTCGAGGGCCTCGTCCTTGGTTATCGGGGCGACGCGGAAGGAGACGTCCTTGAGTATCTCGACGAAGATTCCACCGAGACCGAACATTATAGCCGGACCGAACTGCGGGTCGCGGATCATACCGACTATGACCTCTTTGCCGAGCGGGAGCATGCGGTAGATGATAACGCCCCAGAGGTCGGCGTCCGGCTTGTAGTTCCTGGCGTTCTCCATGATGGTCCTGAAGGCCTGCCTGGCCTCATCATCGCTCTTGATGTTGACCTTAACACCACCGGCGTCGCTCTTGTGGATGATCTGCGGAGAAACGATCTTCATAACGACCGGGTAGCCGATCTCCCTGGCGAACTGAACGGCTTCCTCTTCGTTGGTTGCAACTTTGAAGTCCGGAACGGGGACGCCGTAGAGCTTGAGTATCTCCTTTGCCTCAGGCTCGACGAGCGGCCTGTTTTCGGCCTTGGCCTTCTCGATGATTGCCCTAGCCTTCTCGATCCTGTCCATACCAATCACCTCATAAGCCTGACAGTTCTCAATCCGGCCGGGGGGTTAAAAGGGTTTCCATTCGTCAACCAATCGTTTCTTTCGTTTCGGCTCGGTTTGAAGCGATGAGAGAGTATAAATACTCCGCCGCCGAATATAGCACAGGTGATTTTTATGAGAAAGAAGGCGATAGCTGCAGTGGGTGGAATTGCACTTATAATCCTGGCGGTTTTCTCGTTCCAGGGGGAGAAGGCTTCCATGAGTGACACCACTGTCGTTCTCTACAACTCCGCGAAGATCGGGGTTGTGGAGAAGGTCATGGAGGTCGAGCTGGATGGGGGAATGAACGACGTGCCTCTGGAGGAGCTGGCCGGCCTCGACATAGCCGAAGTCACGATAAGGCCGCTCGACGAGGGCGTTAAGGTTCTCGGGGTCTTCAGCAAAGGCTCAACCGGGGACGTTTACAGCGCCAACGTCGGAAGCGAGGTTGAGGTCAAGCTGAGGAGCGGCGACACCGTTACTGGTAAATTCCTTGGATTCAAGAACGGGAAGATAGCCATCGAGGGCGACGGCTACTACCTCATAAACCCTAGTGAGGTCGTGTACTTCAAGGCCAAAAACCTTGAGGGGAAGGCGAGCGTCTACGCGGTTCTTCAGGCGGAGGAAGCCGGAAAGTACAACGTAAGCATCGTCTACCGCGTCTCCAACATGAGCTGGGAGAGCAGGTACAAGCTCTACATCGGCGATAAAGCCAGACTCTACGGCTACATGGTCCTCAACAACCCGACTGCCCAGGAGTTCAAGGACGCGAAGGTCCTCCTGGTCGCGGGTGACGTCCAGCTGTATCAGGCTACTCAGCCGAGGGTTCTCTACACCCTGGCTGAGAAGGGAACCGACCAGATCGAGGTCGGCCAGCCGGAGAAGATAGAGGCGTTCTACCTCTACAAGCTCGGCGTCGTTGACCTGAACCCTGCGAGCAAGATGATGTATCCGTACATCAACTTCGAAGCCCCCTTCGAGAGGGAGTATCTCTACGAGAGTTGGCCGTATTCCAAGGAAGGTCCAGTCTACGAGTCGATATCATTCAGGACGGAGAAGGTTCTCCCGGCGGGAATCGTTGAAATATACAGGGAGACCGGTGACGGTAACCTTCTCGTGGGCGAGAGGGCCATCGAGCATACCCCCAAGGGGGAGATGCTGAGGATAGGCATCGGCAGGGACTACGACCTCAAAGGCACAACTACCGTGCTCGATCAGAGGAACGGCGAGGGCTACACATACTACAAGATAAAGATAACCCTCGAGAACTTCGGAAACGAGACCAAGACCGTCGTGGTCAGGCACCACAAGTGGGGGAAACTCCTAACCTCGAGCATCCAGCCGATCGAAGAGACCGCCAACTACATCGACTTCAGGGTGACCCTGAAGCCCGGAGAAAAGAAGGAGATAGTCTTCGACTACGAGAACCGGTATTGAGACTAGCTCTTCCGCAGGGTTATCTCAAATATGTTTTCTCCTTTTGTTATGTCCAGCACGAGGCTCTTGTCGTAGTCGACGAACTTGGTGTTCACGACTGCGTAGCCCTCCTCCTTGAGGAACTCCGCCATCTTTAGACCCAGGTCGCCGAAGAACTCCGCCGCCATCGTGGCCATGCTCGGCTCCTTTACGCCCAGCTCGTCGTGATAGCGCCTGGCCAGCTCAAAAACATCCATGGTCACCACCGGTTATAGTATGCTCCCGGAGGATAAAACGCTTTCGTCCGAAAGGCTTAAAGCAATCCCGGCCAAGCGGTGAGAGTGAGAGCCATGGATGAGAAGACCCTCCGGAAGGGCGAGCGCTACTACAGAGCGGGAAAGGTCCTATGGGTCGTCAAGTATGGTGACATGCTCTTTTCCAAGGTCCTGGGCACTTACCCGTACTACGTGGAGCTGAACCTTTCGACGGGAGAAAACACCTGCACCTGCCCTCTGGGCGGTGACTGCAAGCACGTTGCGGCCGTTATGAAGGCCCACGAGAACGGGTTCTACTTTGAGGCCTTCGATCGTCACGCCGATCTCTTTCCTGAAGCGGTCGCCATGGAGTTCTTAGCTGAGGTTCCGGAGCTGGCCCTCGACGTCACCATTAAGGAACTCCGCTTTGCCCTCAGCACCGACGAGAGCGGGAGTGAAGTCGCGAGACTTTTCAGACGGGCACTTAAGCTTGTGGGCATGACCGGGAAAAGAGAAGCCCTGCACTTCCTTGAAGAGGTTATTGAGGAATACCGGCACGTTTTCAGCGACTATGAGCTGGCGCTGAGGCTCGAGAACGAACTGAGGGAGCTTGAGACGGCCCTCTAAAAAAGCCTTATAAATCCCCCATGCACCAAATAGAAACTTAGAGGGTGAGAAAATGAAGGCGATCTATCGGGAGATGTGCCCGAACTGCCTCGGTAGAATCTCCGATGAGAGGCTGATCAATAAGAACCCGTGCAGCGAGTGTCTCGATAAAAACGTCACCGCCGATTCTTATTTTGACCTCATCACCGCGGTTAGAAGTGCCCTGAAGCTCAGAGGCACGTTGAAGGAATGGGAAAGAATATACTCCCTTGAGAACGGGCTGCGTGAAGTTGAGGAGTTCTTTGAAAAGGCCACCGGCTTTACCTTCTGGAGCGCGCAAAGAACCTGGGTAAAGAGACTCCTGAAGGGCAGGAGCTTCTCGATCATAGCCCCGACCGGAATGGGTAAGAGCACCTTCGGTGCGTTCATGGCCGTGTGGCATGCCACGAGGGGGAAGAAGAGCTACATAGTCGTCCCGACAACCCCGCTGGTGGTTCAGACCGTCAGAAAGATTCGGAAGATAGCGGAGAATGCGGGCGTTGAGGTCAACCTCGCCTACTACCACGGCAACCTCCGGAAGAAGGAGAAGGAGGAGATGCTGGCCAAGATTGAGAACGAGGACTACGGGATACTCGTTACCAGTGCCCAGTGGATGGCCAGGAAGTTCGATGAGGTTCTGAAGGGCAGGCACTTCGATTTCATATTCGTCGATGACGTTGATGCGTTTCTCAAGGCCAGCAAGAACATAGACCGCTCCCTTTACCTCCTCGGTTTCAACGACGAGGTAATCGGAAAGGCCTGGGAGATAATCCGCCTGAAAAAGCAGATGTCCAAATACCTGAACGGACGCGCCAGGGACAGGGAGGAGAGGCTTAAGGAGCTGAACGCTCAGATAGCGGAGCTCCAGCGCGATATAGAGAAGTTCAAGCGCGAAAACCCGATCGGAATCATGATAATCGCCTCGGCCACGGGCTCGGCAAGGGGAGACAGGATAAAACTTTACCGCGAGCTCTTGGGTTTCGAGGTTGGAAGCGGGAGAAGCGCCCTCAGGAACGTCGCTGATACCTACCTAAAGCCGAGCAAGGACATCAGGGAGCACGTCGAGGACCTTTTAACGATGCTCGGAAAGGGCGGTATAATATTCACCCCTATCGATCAGGGTCTGGGCTACGCCGAGGAGCTCGCCAACTATCTCCGTGAAAGGGGCTTCAGGATAGAGCTCGTCAGCTCTAAGAACAGGAAGGCCCTCGAACGCTTTGAGAACGGCGAGGCCGACTACCTCATAGGTTCGGCAACCTACTACGGTTCCTTGGTTAGGGGCCTCGACATGCCCCACCTCATCCGCTACGCGGTCTTTACCGGCGTTCCCAAGTTCCGGTTTTCAATAGACCTTGAGAGGCCGACCATCTACCGTGCCCTCGGCCTGCTCAGTGAGATAATGGAGTTCCTGAGCGATGAGGACAGAAAGCAGGCCGAAAGAATGCACGCAAGGCTGAGGAGGCTCATCAGGAACATCCCTCAGTTTGAACTGCTCAAGATCGAAGAAGCCCTCGCTGAGGGACTTCCAATAGAGAACGGCTTCCACAACCACGTCCTTGGTGTTTTCCGAGAGCTGGTGGAGTTCCTGAGGCGGGTTCTCAGGGATGAGGAGGTTCTCAGGAGGCTCGCGGAGGATCCATTCATCAGCCTGAAGGAGGAAGGTGGCAAGTGGTACATCGAGATTCCCGACGTTAGAACGTACATCCAGGCCACTGGAAGAACGAGCAGACTCTTCGCCGGTGGAATCACCAAGGGACTGAGCGTGCTTATAGTTGACAACGAGAAGGTCTTCAACGGCTTGTTAAGACAGATGCGCTGGCGCTTCACCGAGTTCAAGATGGTGCCCTTCGAAGAGCTGGACCTCGATGATGTTCTGAGGCAGATAGACGAGGACAGGGAGAAGGTCCGCCTCGTGATGGAGGGCAAGATAAGCGCCAAGGTCAAGGACCTCGTCAAATCCGCCCTTATGATAGTGGAGAGCCCCAACAAGGCGCGCACGATAGCCAACTTCTTCGGCCAGCCGAGCAAGACGAGGATAGGTGACCTCGTTGCCTACGAGGTGAGCATAGGGAACATGATGCTGACCATCCTTGCCAGCGGCGGGCACATGTTCGACCTAGTGACGAACGAGGGCTACCACGGCGTTCTGGTTGAGGAGAAGGACGGCATGCTGAAGTTCATCCCCGTCTACGACACCATAAAGCGCTGCCGCGACTGCGGTCATCAGTTCGTTGACTGGGAGGAGAAAGGAATTTGTCCGCGCTGCGGCTCGACCAACGTCCGCGACGCCCTTCAGAACGTCAAGGCGATGCGCGAGCTAGCCCAGGAGGTCGATGAGATACTCATAGCAACCGACCCCGATACGGAGGGTGAGAAGATAGCCTGGGACATCATGAACGTCCTGAGTCCGTACACCCCGAACATCAAGCGCATAGAGTTCCACGAGGTGACGAGGCCGGCTATAATGAGGGCCATCGAAGAGGCGAGGGATGTGAACGAGGGCCGCGTCAATGCCCAGATAGTGAGGCGCATAGAGGACAGGTGGATTGGTTTTGAACTCAGCCAGGAACTCCAGCGCGTCTTTGAGAACCGCAACCTCTCAGCAGGAAGGGTCCAGACGCCGGTTCTCGGCTGGGTAATTGAGCGCTACAAGGAGTTCACCGAGAGCGAGACATACTTCATGGGGCTGACCCTCGAGAACGACCTCCGGGTCACGATAGAACTCGGAAAGGACGGCAAAAGCGTTGAGCCTCCGGAGTTCGTAACGGTTGAGAAGGTCGAGCTTGAGGAAAGGGAGCTGAAGCCCTCGCCGCCGTACACGACCGATGCCATGCTCAAGGACGCTTCAACTTTCCTCAAGCTGTCGGCACCTGAAACGATGCGCTTAGCCCAGGATCTTTTCGAGCTCGGACTGATCACCTATCACCGTTCCGACAGCACTCATGTCAGCAACACGGGAATAGAGATCGCTAAAGAGTACATCACCCAGGAACTCGGTGAGGAGTACTTCAAGCCCAGGCCCTGGGGTGAGGAGGGGACCCACGAGGCCATAAGGCCGACGAGGCCGATAGACACGGGCAGGCTGATGCAGTTGATCCGCGATGGAATCCTTCAGCTTCCGAAGAACCTCACCCGCAACCACTACAGGCTCTACGACATGATATTCAAGAAGTTCATGACGAGCCAGATGAAGGCTGCAAGGATAATCCATGAAAGGGCCGTCATCGACGCGGGCATCGGAAAGACCGAGGTAGAGGGCTATGTCGAGGTCGTTGAGGAGGGCTGGACGCGGCTGAGGAGCCCGCCGATGCGGCAGCTCCCGAGGCTGGAGGAGGGGGCCAGGCTGAAGGTCGTGGAGGCCAAGAAGTGGAAGGCACCGAAGGTGTCGCTCTACACCCAGGGAGACATAATAGCCCTGATGAAGGAGCGCAAGATAGGAAGACCCTCAACCTACGCGAAGATCGTTCAGACGCTCCTCCAGCGCTACTACGCCATCGAGACCCGCGGCAGGAAGAAGCTGGTGCCGACGGATCAGGGCATCAAGGTTTATCACTATCTCATTAGTAAGTATAGGGATCTCGTCAATGAGGACAAGACGCGGGGGCTCGAGGAACTGATGGACCGCATCGAGGAGGGCAGCATCGATTATCAGGAGGTTCTAAACACACTTTACAGGGAGCTGCAGGGATATCTGGGGAATGGGAAGCCCCAATAATGTTTCTTTCAGTTGGTTGTTTACTACTTTTTGATACTCTGTGTCCTAACACTTTTGGTGATATCAATTTTGGACCGCACCGGTACAGGGGGTCAGGTTTTCCGAAATTTTGGGCGCCCCATGGCGACAAACGGTTTCAGGGTGATTTTGCTCCCAAGTAAAACCAAAAATTTTAAAATCCCGATGTAGTAATGAGTTTGCATGCATACGCAACGGCAGTAATATCCCGGGAAGTCATCCCGGGGTAATCTTCGGGACATAACCGAAGACACTAACAACATTTGGAAAAAACTTATATGTGATGAAATCGAAAGACAGAATAGAAAATGTGGTGGTAAGAATGGTTAAGGACAGGATGGTTGAGCTCCTTCAGGAGCACTTTGAGTTGAACCTCTACGAGGCCAGGGCGTACGTGGCATTAGTCGGTTTTGGCGTCCTCACCCCGGCGGAGCTGGCCAGCGTCTCCGAGGTTCCGGCGCCGAGGACCTACGACGTCCTCAGGAGCCTTGAGAAGAAGGGCTTCGCCATCAGCCAGCCCGGCAAGGTGAACAAGTACAGGCCCGTCCACCCGCAGAACATCCTCGAGAAGTTCATCGAGGAGTGGCAGGAGAGGGTTGCTGAAGAGCTTGAACTCAAGAAGAAGGCGAAGGAGGAGCTCCTCGAGCTCATGAGCCCGCTCATCGAGACCGAGATTCCGAAGTACGGCGTTGAGAAGGTCTGGGTCGTCAGGGGAATCAGGAATGCCACCCTCAAGACCAAGGAGATGTTCGAGGAGGTCAAGGAGCAGATCCTCCTGGCTGACGACGGCTACATCGCCATCAACCTCGAGAGCGACATCATAAAGGCTATCGACAACGGAGCCAAGGCCAAGATAATCGTCACCGAGAACGTCCTCCACAGGCTCGGCACTTCGAAGATAATGGACTACTACAAGGCCGGCAAGCTCGAGCTCAAGGTCATCGACAAGCTCGAGCTTCCGATGCTCATCTGCGACGACGAGGTCTTCTTCGCCCTTGAGGACATGGCCGCCCGCTACTTCAACTACGAGACCCAGATATGGATCAAGGACTTCCGCGTCAAGGCCCTCTTCGAGGGCAAGTTCAACGAGTACTGGGAGCAGGCCAAGAAGGCCTGATTTTTCTTTCTCTTATCCATTTTCACCGCTTTGCTCTTCTCAGCAGGACAGGTATTGCAGCGGCCAAGAGGATAAATCCAGGTCCGCAGATGCTCGTTTCGGTGTTCTCCGTGTTGGCTGCTGTTCCCGCTTTGTTTGACTGCGTCTCTGCTGTGGGGGATGTGAGGTTGACTTCAGCGGGCGTGCCGGTTGAGGTGTCTGCGCTTGTTTTCTTGCAGACTGTTACGTTGGCGATTTTAACATTGCCTGGAAACCAGAAACCCTGTATCAGACTGTTGTTTCCAGTTGTGTTCAGGTAAATGAGGGTGACGTTTCTGACCAATTCGTCTTTTTTGATAATGAAATAAACCGGGAAAACGCTCGAATTCACAACGATGGCCGGACCTGGAGACCAGCTACTCGCGCTTTTGCTGGAAGCTATCCAGAGGTCGCTCACATTAGCATGGCCCCACTCGCCAGGACCCCAGGATTGCAGTTCAATCTTCCAGCCGTTAATCTCGTTGCTAATTTTTCCTCGATGGAGCCAGAACCAACTGCTGACGTTTACCGGCTCAACGCAGAAGTTCCGAGTGTCAAACCTGTAAGCCATATCGACCTGAGAATAATCTGGGAGGTAGTACTCCATCTCCACGTACCAGCTCCCGTTGATGAACGTTGCTCTCCTGTAGATTATCCCCTCCGTGGGAACTCCTACTGCGGGAGTAAAGTTCAGCAGGTAAAGCCTGCCGCCATCGAAGAACAGGAGGTACTCGTGGCCGTAAAAGACCTCAGGCCAGCAGTCGGTCATGCCACAGCTGATCCCCCACTAAAGGACTTCCAGATGAATTAAGGCATTGGTTCCGTTCGAGAGAACCGAGTATTTTACCTCGTAAAGGGAACTGGGCTCTTTTACGTAGTACGTTGCAGAAACCTGAAGGGTGAGGAAAAGGAGGGCAATAAAGAGAGGGGTTACCAGTCGGGACATATGGTTCTCACCTTGTTTGGGTTCTTTCTCTCGCATCATGATACTGCTTGGATGCATAAAAGACTATTTGAATTTTTACCTGTCAAAATTGCAACATTATGAGTCAAAAAATAGGGAGTAAAAAACGATTACTCGGGCTCCAATCTAAAGAGCAAAAATCAGGGGCTCAAACGTACTTGAACTCATCCTCAAGCTCGTCCTTCTCCTTCAGCTTCCAGTAGATCTTTCCATCCTTCTGGTAGCTCTCGACCTTGCCCTGTTCAACGAAGCGGAGCAGGTAGCGGCGCACCTCCATTGAGGAGATGCCGGTTTTTCCTGCTATCTCCTCGATGGTCTTGGGGCCGTCGCCGAGGGCCTCCAGAACCTTTACATTTTTCATTCTCCTCCCTCCAGTTTCCGGTATCTTCCCAACAGTTCTATTATCTTCTCCATTGCCCTTAAATGTTTCTCCAGTTCGTCTATGTCCTCTGGGAGGGAGTTGGCGAGCTCGTTCAGCTTTTCTATCAGCCTTTCTTCAACGCCCTTCATTTCGGCCTTCTGCTGCTTCTTCCTGTGCTCGCAGACCGGGCAGAATACCTTGCCATCCTTCTCAAAGAGCGGTGAACCGCACTGGGGACAGTGCCTGTCGAGCATCTTGGCCCCTGAGAGCATGAGGGGCATTATTATATTCCGTATCTCCTCCTCCGTGGGCCCCCTGGCGCTCATTCAATCACCCCGTCAGGAGCTGGAACACCTCGACGAAGGCCTTCTTCCCGAGTCTCGAACGCCTTATTCTATCCGACACCTCTGCTATGTCAAAAGCCGCTATCCTGAAATTCCTTTTCACCTCTTCAAGCACCTCTGTGAGCTCATCGAGGGTCAGCTCGCCGTGCTGGAAGCGGGCGATTTTGTATTCCGGTCTGAGGACATCCATGTCCACGGTGAGGTAAACCTCGTCACCGAGGTACTTCTTCGCCTCGTCGAGTATCTCGAGCAGGTCGTTTGTCTGGAGGTTCTTATAAGCTCTCCACTTACCGCGGACTTTTCTGCTCCTCAGGAGGGCGGGAAATATCTTGACGCGCCGCGTCCAGAGCTGCGTCCGCTCGGTGGTTGGTATCATCAGAACTGGGGCGAGGACGACGGCCCGGTTTACGAGGCGCTCCTCAAGGGTATAGGCCAGCCACGAGCCGTGGTCGAGGTAGTCGTGCATAAGGTCGGTGTGGGCATCGACGCTGATGAGTGACTGGGGCCTGAGCTTTTCAACTATTCCGTACGTGGCAAGGTGCTCCCCTATTATGTACGCGCTGTCCTGGGGAATCCTCTCGGCCAAAAGCTCGACCCTGCTCGATTCGACTATCATGTAATCCTCGATGAGTTTGTTCCTTTTGAGGAGCTGAAGAACGTAGAGAACACCGTCGCGGTTGGGCTTTTCGCCGAAGGGGATAAACGTCACCATTTGATTCCACCGACCCGTGTTGGCGCTCGGGCTTTTAAACCTTGGCGATGTGTTTGGACATTTAAATGTTAATTCGCGACGCCAAAGTTTAAAAAGTAGCATTCTGAGGTTAAATCGAAAACTCTTCGGAGGCGAGGAGATGATACTTCAGGTTGCCCTTGATCTGACTGACATTGAGCAGGCTATTTCTATCGCAGAGAAGGCCGCCCGCGGCGGTGCCCACTGGCTCGAGGTTGGAACTCCTCTCATCAAGAAGGAAGGCATGCGCGCTGTGGAGCTTCTCAAGAGGCGCTTTCCGGACAGGAAGATCGTCGCCGACCTCAAGACCATGGACACCGGCGCCCTGGAGGTCGAAATGGCTGCTCGACACGGTGCCGATGTCGTTTCTATCCTCGGCGTCGCCGATGACAAGACAATAAAGGACGCGGTTGATGTTGCAAGGCGCTATGGAATCAGGGTCATGGTTGACCTCATAGGCGTTAAGGACAAGGTCAAGCGCGCCAAGGAACTCGAAAAGATGGGCGTTCACTACATACTCGTCCACACGGGCATAGACGAGCAGGTCCAGGGCAAGAGCCCGCTGGAGGACCTTGAGAAGGTTGTCAAGGCCGTCAGCGTTCCCGTTGCCGTCGCCGGCGGACTGAACCTCCAGACCATACCGAAGGTCATTGAACTGGGAGCTACGATAATAATCGTTGGAGGCGCGATAACCAAGGCCGAGAAGCCGGATGAAGTTACGAGAAAGATAATCGACCTCTTCTGGGGCGAGTACATGATGACCATACAGAAAGCTATGGATGATATAATCGACCACATCCACAACGTCTCGGAGAGCCTCAAGCTGGAGCAGGTTCGCGGCTTCGTCGATGCCATGATCGGGGCGAACAAGATATTCATCTACGGCGCTGGAAGGAGCGGCCTCGTCGGTAAGGCCTTCGCGATGAGGCTCATGCACCTCGATTTCAACGTTTACGTCGTCGGCGAGACCATAACCCCAGCCTTCGGCCAGGGGGACCTGCTCATAGCCATCAGCGGTTCCGGTGAGACCAACAGCATCGTCGATGCGGCTGAGATAGCCAAGAAGCAGGGGGGCAAAGTGGTCGCGATAACCTCCTACGCCAACTCGACCCTCGGAAAGCTCGCCGATGTGGTCGTTGAGATACCCGGAAGGGCCAAGACCGACATCCCGACGGACTACATAGCGCGCCAGATGCTCACCAAATACAAGTGGATAGCCCCGATGGGAACGCTCTTCGAGGATTCAACTATGATATTCCTCGACGGAGTCATAGCTCTCCTCATGGCCACCTTCCAGAAGACTGAGAAGGACATGAAGAAGAAGCACGCGACCCTTGAGTGAGGGCTGACCGAAAAGGATATGAACGGCCTTTCCTATTCCCTTTTTAGGGGTCGTCATGCAGTCCTTTACCCATCTTTTCGTTGGAATAGGCGGCACGGGCGCGCGGATAGTCAACAGCATAACCGCGGATGGGATAGTTAAGGTGACCGTTAACCCCGCTTACTATCTTCTCTCGAACTCCGAGATGTACGAGGAGAGGCTCCGGAACTTCTTTTCCCGGCTTCCAAAGGACACGTTCCTTTGGCTGGTGTTTGAGGATAAGGACGTAAATCACGAACTGAGGGAGATTATAGTAGAGAGCGCACCCCGGGACACAATAAGGCTCGCTTACGTTCTCACCCCCAGAAAAGAGCTTGTGGATGAGAAAAAACCCCCTTGGGCACGCGATTTTGAGACAGTTTTTTACGATTCCCTCTGGGATTTCTTTACCGACGAGAGTGTCTCCCTCCAGGATGCGTTCCAGGGGGCCTCCGCGGGCATAGCGGAGATGTTCTCGCGGCTCTACTACTATCTGGAGAGCCAGATGCTGGTGAACATCGACTACGCCGACCTGTTCAACATGATCCGCGGCGGCAACGTAGGAATCCTGCGCCTCCTCCGTGAGGTGGACTTCACCTGGCACTGGGGCATCTGGGAGCGCGGGCTGATAGGCATCCTTGTTGGGAACGACTTCCCCCTCAAGGGGGCCCACAGCATACTGCACAGTTTCCAGGAGATACTCTCCGAGAAGGATGTGATCTGGGGCGTGATAACGGACGAGAACCTCACCGGCAGGGTCGAGATACTCTCCCTGCTCGTCAAAAAGTGGTAGGTGGTAAAATGAGGGCGGTTCTTTTCGACATCGACGGAACTCTGCTGACCGAAATGCCGCTGATTCAACTGTTCCTCCCGCAGGTTTATGACACGCTCTCGAGACGGTTTGGAATCAGCAAGGATGAAGCCAGGGAGCGGTTCCTGAGTGAGATATTCGAGAGGAGAGACACCTATGACTGGCACGACTGGAACTTCTTCTTCAGGCTCTTTGACCTCGACCTCCACTACGAGGAACTCATGGAAAGGTACCCTCACAAGCTCCACGTCTATCCTGATACGATCCCCGTGCTTGAGTGGCTGCGGGAGAGCGGTTATAAGCTTGGGGCCGTTACCAGCGGACCCGAGTACCAGCGGCTCAAGCTGAGGCTCACCGGTCTGCTGGACTACTTCGACGCTGTCGTTACTCGGGAGGACGTCAAGGCAATAAAGCCCGAGCCCAAAATATTCCTCTATGCCCTGGAGAAGCTGGGCGTCGAGCCCGGGGAAGCCGTTATGGTGGGTGATTCCCTGAGCCAGGACGTTTACGGGGCCAAGAACGTGGGTATGGTGGCGGTCTGGATAAACCGGGATGGCGACGAGGATTACAACATGGCGGACTACGAGATTAGAACGCTTCACGAGCTGAGAAAAGTGCTGGGGGGATTGGAATGAGGGAGGTATTCAACGCCGAGGGAGTTTTTGTCAGGTACAGGGAGAGCATGGTGAAGCTGGAGAACGGCCACGAACTGACCCACAGGAGTGAGGAGCCGACGGAACTCTGGTGGAAGCTTAAAGAAGCGATAAAGGGCAGAAAGGTTAGGATAGTTGTCTACGAACTCGAGGAATGAGGCATGATCGCACATCTAATAAACACGGACGTTGGGAACCGGGGGGTTCTGGGGGTATACCTCGACTACCGCAGGGAGAACCCCAATTTTTTACATAATTCTGCAAAACTGTTTTTGGATAATTATGAACGCGTTCTCATCGTCACGGGCTTTCCCATACCCCCCACCATGCGCGCCGAGACCGACGGGCCGCCGGGAACACTGGCCCTGGCGAAGGCAGTTGAGACCCTGGGAGGCACCGCAGAGGTGCTTACTTATCCTGGGGTAAAGACCGCCCTGGAACCCTTCGGCATCAGGTTCACAGACGAACCGGAGATAGAAGACTACTCCCTCGTGATAGCGGTCGAGACACCCGGCGGGGCCGCGGATGGAAGGTACTACTCAATGAGCGCCATGGAGATCACGAGAGAAGCTTTTGACTGGGCGGTTCTCAGGGCAAGAGACATCGGAGTTCCGACGATTGGTATAGGCGATGGAGGCAACGAGGCGGGCATGGGGAACATACGGGATCTCGTCTCTAAATACATGCCACACGGGGAGAGGATAGCGAGCACTGTTGAAACTGATGAGCTGATCCTATCTGCCGTCTCAAACTGGGGGGCCTACGGGCTCGTGGCCCAGGCGTCAATAGAGTTTGGGCGGGAGCTCCTCCCGGGATGGGATGAGAAGACGATAGTTAGGGTAATCTCAAAGCTCGGCCTGATAGACGGGGTCTCCAAAACCCGGACGCCGACGGTTGATGGGATAAGCCTCGACGTCCACGAGAAAATCGTTGAGCTTTTAAACGCCGTTGTAAAGGAGGCCCTAAGGTGATGTGATGAGGCTTGAGGAGTTCATCGGCGATGGGGATTCAATCAGACTCATAGAACGGACCCGCGATTACGCCAGGCACTTCTTTGAACGGGAGGGAACCCACGGCTTCAGCCACGTGGAGCGGGTGCTCAACCTCTGCCTCCACATCGGGAGGGAGGAGGGTGCGGACCTGGAGATCCTGGCCCTTGCGGCCCTCCTCCACGACGTGGCAAGGCCACTTGAGAGCGAGGGAAGGGTTGAAGACCACGCCGTAGAGGGATCCAGGATAGCAAGGCACTACCTCAGAAGCCTCGGGTACCCCGAGGATAGGGTGGAGGCGGTTGCCCACGCCATTGAGGCCCACCGCTTCTCCCGCGGTCCGGAGCCAGAAACTCTTGAAGCCAAGATACTCAGCGACGCCGACAAGCTCGACGCCATCGGTGCCATAGGGATTGCAAGGGTCTTCATGTACTCCGGCGAGCACGGAAGGAGCATAGAGGATTCCCTGGAGCACTTCGAGGAAAAGATACTGAAGCTGAAGGATTTGATGTACACCGAAACCGCGAGGAGAATGGCCGAGGAGAGGCATCGCTTCACCGAGGAATTCATCGAGCGCATAAGGCGCGAGATAGAGGGCGAAATCTGAACCTCCTTTCGGCTTTTTCTTCCATAATAAGGTTTTTAAAGGACTTCCAGAATTAAGGGTTAGCCCGTTTAAGGTCATTCTTAGGTGAGGAGGTGAGGATATGAAGGCGCCAATCTGTGAGGTGTGTTTGAAGACCGACGACATTCTGTGCCCGGCTGACGAGAAAAAGCTCCAGGACGGGGTCATCTCGGAGCTTGATGTTAAGGTTGCGAGACTCCTTTACAGGCTCATCGGGGACGCTGACATGGAGTTTAAGAGGGCCGTTGAGGCCGGCGACATAATAGTCATCGTGGTTGGCGAGGGAGACGTTCCGATAACCATAGGCAAGGGCGGCAAGAACATCAAGGCCCTCATGAGGGAGCTTGGAAAGAGGATACGCGTCATAGAGGCCGTCGAGGTCACGGGAACCGACGACGTCAAGAAGCTTGCCACAGACCTACTCTACCCCGCGGGCGTCTTCGGAGTCAACATCGTTTACAAGCCCGGCGGGGGAACCTACTACAAGGTCCTCGTCATGGGGAGGGACAGGAAGAAGCTCCCCGAAAAGGCCGACGTCCTGGAGAGCATCCTCTCCCAGATAACCGGGGCCGAGGTAAAGATAAACTTTATTTGAACTTCCTTTTCTTCCCTACAGGTTTACGAACTGGAGGTAAATAGGATGTACCGGACGCACTACTCGAGCCAGATTACGGAGGAGCTCAACGGCCAGCGCATCAGGGTGGCCGGCTGGGTCTGGGAGGTCAAGGACCTCGGAGGCATAAAGTTCCTCTGGATAAGGGACAGGGAAGGCATAGTTCAGGTAACCGCCCCCAAGAAGAAGGTTGACCCTGAGCTGTTCAAGCTTATCCCGAAGCTCAACGCGGAGGACGTTGTTGCGGTTGAGGGAACTGTGAACTTCACGCCCAAGGCCAAGCTTGGCTTCGAAATCCTCCCGGAGAAGCTTGAAATACTGAGCAGGGCGGAATCACCTTTGCCGCTCGACCCGACCGGAAAGGTGAAAGCCGAGCTGGACACCAGGCTGGACAACCGCTTCATGGACCTCAGAAACCCCGAGGTAATGGCGATTTTCAAAATCAGGTCCAGCGTTTTCAAGGCCGTCAGGGACTTCTACCATGAGAACGGTTTCGTCGAGGTTCACACCCCCAAGATCATCGCCACCGCCACCGAAGGTGGAACCGAGCTCTTCCCCATGAAGTACTTCGAGAAAGATGCTTTCCTCGCCCAGAGCCCCCAGCTCTACAAGCAGATAATGATGGCGAGCGGCCTCGACAGGGTTTACGAAATCGCCCCCATATTCCGCGCTGAGGAGCACAACACGACCAGACACCTCAACGAGGCGTGGAGCATCGACAGTGAGATGGCCTTCATAGAGAACGAGGAGGAGGTAATGGAGCTCCTCGAGAGGCTCGTCGCCCACACCATCAACTACGTCCGCGAGCACAACGCCAGGGAGCTTGAGGTTCTCAACTTCGAGCTCGAGGAGCCGAAACTGCCGTTCCCGCGCGTTACCTATGACAGGGCCCTTGAGATACTCGCCGACCTCGGCAAAACTATAGAGTGGGGCGAGGACATAGACACCGAGGGTGAAAGACTCCTTGGAAAGTACATGATGGAAAACGAGGAGACACCGCTGTACTTCCTCTACCGCTACCCCAGTGAGGCGAAGCCCTTCTACATAATGAGATACGACGATAAGCCGGAAGTCTGCAGGGCCTTCGACCTCGAGTACAGGGGTGTTGAGATAACCTCCGGCGGTCAGAGGGAGCACCGCTACGACGTCCTCGTAGAACAGATAAAGGAGAAAGGCCTCAACCCGGAGAGCTTTGAGTTCTACCTCAAAGCCTTCCGCTATGGAATGCCGCCCCACGGTGGGTTCGGGCTCGGGGCTGAGCGCCTGATAAAGCAGATGCTCGACCTCGGTAACATCCGTGAGGTCATACTGTTCCCCAGGGACAGAAGAAGGCTTACACCGTAACGCCTTTATACCACCTTTTCCTTTTGGTGATTAGTTAATACTCTTTGGAGGCTGGAGGCATGAAAAAGGCCGTTGCTCTAATCCTGCTGGGACTGATGGTTTTCTCCCTAACACCTGTGGTGCATTTAGCGAAATCCGCCACCGTGCCCAAGAGCGCCAGCATAACCGGCGTTTCACTGGGTCTGAAAGACAAGGCGGTTCTCGGCCCGTTTGAGGTTCAGTTTGTCGACGTGAACCCCAACTGGAGCAAGATATACCTCCAGGTTGACGGCCCGCAGGGATCGCTCAGGTACGTCGTTAGCCAGGACGGATACCTCCTATACCCATCGAGTGCGAACGTTTACCTCAACGTGAGCCTTGTGTGGATTAGGTACGATACCAAATCTGTCCTGCTGGAGATAAAATCTCCCCTTCAGAAGATATTGTCCAACAGGAACATGGTGGTTGGAAACACCCTCACACTTCCCGAGGGATTCCCCCAGATAAAGATAAAGCTGACATCGGTCTCCGGTGATACCGCGTCTTTCAAGGTCACCATGCCGTACGGGGACACATACACCCTCACCGTGGACAAGGGCTCCGCGGGAACCGTTAGATACAAGCTGGACGGTACACACTCATACTCAAACTACCTTACGATAGAGGTCACCAACACCGTTAGCAACGGGGCCACGATCAACGTTTACATACCAAAGATAGCCTCCACCAGCTTCAAGATCGTTAAGGAGGGGCAGGATACGAATCCTCCCGAGCAGAACCCGCAGGAGACCGTACTCGTTTACAACGGGCTCATCTATGTCAACGAGAAACTCCCGGTCAAGGTCGAAAACACCACCTACTACGTTAAGCTCGTATCCGCAATTCCCGACGTGGCAAAGGTGGAGATCCTTAGGGGCAGCCAGAGTCTTGGGACAATGCTCCTTGAAGTTGGGGACGTCCCGAAGGACGTTCCAAAGACACCTCTCAGGCTGTCCGTCCAGGGAGTCGAACCAGACTACAAGCGCGCTACCCTGAGGGTGTATGCACCCCTGGGCGCAGAGGTTACCCCCATACTCCGGCAGGCGAACCTGGTTGCCGATATAAGCGCGATTCCCAGGGAGATGATGCTGACCGACAGCATTGTGGTCACAATCAATGTCCAGAACCTCGGCAGGGGAGACGCCTACGACGTGAGCGTCGCCGCGCCGATACCGAACGACTTCGAACTCATCAGCATGACCAAGACGTGGAACCTTAAGGCCTTCCCGGCCTTCACGAATATGCCGGCCCTCATCTACGTCCTCAAACCCACGAAGGTCGGCGAGTTCGACATCGGAAAGGCGACCGTTACCTTCTACGACGACAAGAGCCTGGAAACCGGCAAGAAGAGGGTTATCCACTCAGCGCCGCTCACGGGCATTAAGGTTTACAACGTTCCCTCCATAGACGTCAGCGCTCAGGCATACAACGGCACCTGGAGTAACTACGTGACCGCCAAGGTCGGGGACAAGGTCAGCCTCAGGTTCACCCTCCGCGCCTCCGACGGCAACCCCGACTACGAGTTCGTCAAGAACGCCACCCTGCTCCTTGACCTCCCATCAAGCGTTGACGGTCAGGCGCTGGTTGACATCGGCACTATAAGGGCCGGTGAGACCAAGACCCTTCAGCTCGACCTCACGGTGCTCAAGGAGAATCTCACCAACATTAAAGCCACCCTTGTATACCTCGATCCGCTCGGTGGGGAGCACCGGCTTACCCTCGGCAGCCTCGTCACGATCAACAGCATTCCCCCGAGGATAATAACGGAAGAGGTCAAAGTGTGGCCGACGGCAGAGGAACTTCCCTCCTACGTCAACCAGACCCTCGCCAAGATGGACGACCCCAAACAGCTTGCGGAGGAGCTTGCGGGCATCTCCGCGGAATACCTCCCGCCGGAGAGCAACCCGTGGAAGCCCGCGGCGATAGTGTTCATCCTGCTGACCGTCATACTCGCAGGGGTGGCCTACAGGTACTGGGACGAAGCAGAGAAGCTCAAGGAGAAGCTTGAGCGGAGGAAACAGAGGCGCCCTGGAGGACTGCCGAAGAAAGAGGGCGAGGAAGAGGGAGAGAGCTCTGAGATAGCTGAGCTATGAACTTCTTGCCTTTTTTCTCCTTAACTTTATAAATCGGTTCTCGCAGTTTCTTCGGGATGGGACATGTTCAGGTACAAGCAGGTCATAGTCTCCCGGAAGGATCTGAAGCTCAGCAAGGGTAAGTTCGCCGTCCAGGTTGCCCACGGAGCGGTTACCGCTGCACTGAAGGCTCAGAAGGAAAAACCCGAATGGTTCAAGGCCTGGTTCCATGAGGGGCAGAAGAAGGTCGTCGTTAAGGCTGAAAACGAGAAGGAGCTTTTTGAACTGAAGGCCCATGCAGAGAAGCTGGGCATCCCAACTGCGCTCATCAGGGACGCCGGTCTGACGGAGATACCTCCTGGCACGATAACCGTCCTCGCTATTGGTCCGGCCCCGGAGGAGATTGTGGACAGGGTTACCGGCCATCTAAAGCTGGTGTGAGAGATGGATCACCGCGAGTTTTTTTCCCGGTTCAGGTATCTGAGCAAAGAACCCGGCATTGGGGGCAGGATAAAGGTTCAGCCGGAGGACTTCGTCGTCATCGAAGACCCCCTGCCCCAGATATTTGAGGGCAGGAAGCACGCCATCTTCCTACTCAAAAAGCGGAACTGGGACACCATGAGCGCCGTCAAGGAGATAGCGAAGCGCGCCGGGATTAACTATAGGGACATCGGCTTCGCCGGGACGAAGGACCGGCACGCGGTGACCTATCAGTACATAAGCGTGCCGGCCGAGGCGAGGGGGGCCGTTGAGAACGTCCAGATAAGGGACATAAAGCTCCGCTTCGTCTCCCATGGCAGGTTTATCAAACTCGGTCATCTCCTTGGGAACCGGTTCAGAATAATCGTCCGCGACGTTGGTGAGGATGCCTTTGAGAGAACCAGAGAGATAGTGAGAGAACTGAAGAGAAAGTGTGGCTTTCCCAACTACTTTGGCTACCAGCGTTTCGGGGAGAAACGTGTCACGAACCACCTGATCGGAAAGCTCCTCCTCCGTGGAGACTTCGAGGGTGCCGCGAGACTTTTCCTGGGTGCCCACGGGGGGGACATGGAGGGCGACGAAGCTAGGAGGCGCTTCTGGGAGACGGGCGACGTTGAGAGAGCCTTAGAGGAATTTCCGAACTTCCTGCGCTATGAAAGGACACTCCTCTACCGCTACAAGGAGACGGGGAGCTGGAGAAGGGCCTTCCTCTCGCTGCCCCTCCCAGTAATGCGTATCTTCATCCACGCCTACCAGAGCTACCTATTCAACCTCTACATTTCCAGGAGGATTGAGAGGGGCATTCCTCTGAACGAGGCCCTCGTCGGCGATATCGTTGTTCAGGTCAAGGGAGGTATTCCCTACCGCGATAGAACGTACCGCGTCACCAAGGGGAACCTCGATTTTGTGAACGAAAAGATACGGCGCGGCGAGGCCATGGTTTCCGGCCCGCTCTTCGGCTTTGCGGTGAGGCGTGCTAAGGGGCTTCCCGGAAGGCTGGAAGAGGAGATACTTGAGGCGGAAGGGATATCCCTCGAAGTCTTCAGAAAGCTTCCGAAACCTATGGCTGAACCAGGCGGAAGGAGGGAGCTTCTGATACGGCCCCTGGGCCTCACCTACGGTCACATCCCTGGAACGGGAATGTGCTTCCGCTTCTTCCTGCCGAAGGGGGTTTATGCAACCAGCGTCCTGAGGGAGATAATGAAGGACCACTGATGTCCAGCAACCCTTTTATCGGGTTTTCTCAACTTTTTTCGGTGGTGTGAGTGAGGGTGAGGGCAATATCACTTGACATAGACGGTACTATAACCTATCCCGACAGGCGGCTCAGTGAGAACGCTTTGAGGGCAATACGGCTCGCCGAGAGTCTGGGCCTTCCGGTCATGCTCGTCACCGGCAACTCGGTACCGTTCGCGGAGGCCATGGCCATAATGATAGGCACCAGCGGACCTGTTGTCGCGGAGGACGGGGGCGCGCTGTCCATAAAGGACGGACGGCTGAGGAAGAGGGTTTACCTGACGAAGATGGACGAAGAGTGGATTCTCTGGAGCGAGATAAAGAGGCGCTATCCGGAGGCCGTCATGAGCTTCTCGATGCCGGAGAGAAAGGCAGGGCTTGTGATTATGAGAACGATTCCAGTCGGGGCAGTTAGGGAGATCATAGGGGAGCTCGGGCTGAACCTCGTCGCCGTTGATTCCGGCTTCGCGATACACGTCAAGAAGCCCTGGATCAACAAGGGTACGGGGATCGAAAAGGCCTGTGAGATACTCGGGATAAGTCCCAGGGAAGTTGCCCACGTCGGGGATGGAGAAAACGACCTTGACGCCTTCCGGGTCGTCGGCTACCGCGTCGCCGTTGGTCAGGCCCCGGAGAGCCTGAAAAGGGAAGCCGACTACGTGACAAAAAAGACCTACGGGGCCGGTGGAGCGGAGGGCATAGTTCACATCCTTAAAGAATTCGGCTACATGGGTGAGGGCGATGATGATCCGCTTGGCGACCCTTGACGACGTTGGGGGAATAGTTGCACTCCACACTGCCAACGAGAGGCTCAGCGGCAACCTCTACGAACGCTACACCAGGGGCGGTCCCTGGATGAGCGTTGAGACCTGCGCAATCCATCTGAACAACCTCCTGCTGGATAACCAGCTGGTTGCCGTAGCGGAGTTGAACGGAGAAATCGTGGGCGAGGTCGAGGTTCTGTTCTCCGAGGAGCCCGTTGGTGGGGGGCTCAGGAAGATAGGGCATGTGGACGTTATCGAGGTTCACCCCGACTACAGGGGCAGGGGAATCGGAAGGCTCCTGATGGAGTTCGTTGAGGAGGTAGCCAAGGAGCGGAAGGTCGAGATGCTGACCGTCCAGCCGGATGAAGGAGCAGAGGGATTCTACAGAAAGCTCGGATTTGACGCTGATCTTTTCACGGGAACAACCGTATGGGTTCCGGCAAGGGGCGGAGGAACCGTGGAGCCTTCGGCGTTCGGCTGGGAGGACGTTAAAAACCTTGAACTGGTTGCTGGTAGATTTCAGAGCTCCTACAGCATGTTCTTCTCGGCCTTTAAGGACAACATCGCCGGGATTCACTATACCGTTGAATCCGGCAGGAGCGACGGCTCGTACTATGTCCTCAAGAGTCTCCCCGGGAGGGAGGGCGCTGCACTCCTTCTCTGGGGCAGGGTTGAGGATTTGAAGGCTGTTCTCGGCAGGGCAAAGGTTCTCGGGTTTGAGCGGGTTCTGACGCTCCTGCCGGGCGACGTTGAGAGCTTCGGCGCTGAAAAGGTGGGAAAAATTAAGATCCTCGCGAAGGAGCTCACCTGAGGAACTCCATGGCAAGGGCAACCTCCATCGCCGTGCCGAGGTGGAGAACCTCTTCATCAACGTCGAACCTTGGATGATGGTGCGGGTAGGTTATCCCCTTTTCCTCGTTGTAGATTCCGAGCATCAGGAACG